>JBBQKN010000019.1:0-66561 GCA_038326945.1 Hyphomicrobiales bacterium | reverse complement strand
GGGATCGCGGGAGAGAACGACATTGACCCGTTGGTCGAGGACGCGCGGAAGCGAGTTGAAGGTGCGGCGCCCCATGAGCACGGGCTTGCCGAGGGTGAGCTTGCGGAACTGCTTGAGATCGGTCGAAAGCCGCCAGGGAAGATCCCCGCGCCTGCCGATGGCGCCGTTCTCGGCTCTGGCCACGACCAGGGCAATAGTCGGCGCATCCATCTCGGCTTTGGCTACCACCCTTATACCGCCACCTTGGCATGAATGGCAGGATAGGGCTCGTAGCCCACAAGCTTGAAGTCGTCATAGACGAAATCGAACAGCGAGCTCACCTCCGGGTTGAGCTCCATGCGGGGCAACGCCCTTGGCTTGCGGCGCAATTGTTCGTCGGCCTGATCGAGATGGTTGAGGTAGAGGTGCACGTCGCCAAAGCTGTGAATGAACTCGCCGGGGGCGAGACCCGTCACTTGCGCCAGCATCAAGGTCAGGAGCGCGTAAGAGGCGATGTTGAAGGGAACGCCCAGAAACACGTCGGCCGA
Organism: Hyphomicrobiales bacterium; assembly: GCA_038326945.1. Lineage (GTDB taxonomy): Bacteria > Pseudomonadota > Alphaproteobacteria > Rhizobiales > Methyloligellaceae > Methyloceanibacter. The sequence continues at coordinate 66,034 of JBBQKN010000019.1, read as the reverse complement.
GCGCTGATAGAGCTGACAGGACAGCCTCTCCGCGGCCACGTTGAACTGGAACAGGCAATGGCACGGCGGCAGCGCCATGCGATCGAGCTCACCCACATTCCAGGCGCAGACCACGTGACGCCTCGAATTGGGATCGCGCTTCAGCCCTTCCACCAGCCGCGCGATCTGGTCGATATGCCCGCCATCGGGCGTGGGCCATGAGCGCCATTGACGACCATAGACTGGTCCCAGCTCGCCGTTTTCGTCCGCCCACTCGTCCCAGATGCTCACGCCATGCTCGTTCAGATAACGCACATTGGTCGAGCCTTGCAGGAACCACAGCAATTCGTGGATCACCGATTTGACGTGCAGCTTCTTGGTGGTGAGAAGCGGAAATCCGTCCGCAAGATCGAAGCGCAGCTGATGGCCGAAGACACTCCGTGTCCCCGTTCCGGTTCGGTCCGGTTTGTCGATTCCGGTTTCGCCGATCAAAGCCAAAAGGTCGAGATATTGGCGCAAAATCAGGTCCTTATCGGTCACGCTGAACAGGTCGGTCTAGGCACATCCTCGCCACAGAGATAGCTCGACTCGACCGACGATCATTCATTCTGTTTACGAGGTGTTCCGCCATGCGTCGACTCCTGTGGATCGTTTTCCTCGGGCTTTTGGTGGCAGCACTCCCTGCCGCCGTTGCCAAGCGTCTGACCGTGGATGAGTCCGCGACATGGCCTTCGACAAGGGCGTCGCCACCATCAAGCAGATCGAGCTCGACGGCGTCTGGGAGGTGGAGGGCCCGGATGCGGGCGGCCACAAAATCGAGATCGAGGTCGACGCCAGAAGCGGCGAGATCGTCAAGATCAAGCGCCGCTGATCCGAGGTGGGAGCACAGGCTTATCCCCACGCCGCCGACCACCGGCCTTGAACCTTTTTTTTGCCGCCGTGGCAGCGTATATAGGGGATGTCGGTGCAAGCCGACTATGGCGATAAATAGCCTTCGTAATAAGCCATTCGGACCCGGGGGCAGTACCCGGCGCCTCCACCAGGGTTCAGAGTCCGGCGACAGACGCAGAGCGATAAGGTTCATGTTTGCGATGTCTGATCACCGGTCACCGACTTCTGAACTCCGGCGGGGGCGAACCAGGATCGACGAGGGTGTAAAGGTCGTGCTTTCGCTCGGCATGGTACCGCCGTTATCGGGCCAAACCTATAGTTGCAAACGACAACTATGCGGAGGCTCGTCTCGCTGCGTAGTCAGCGCGATGACCTAAACATTAAGTCCTAACCTCCTCGCAGGGGTTAGGCGCGGTTCGGAGGGCACCGGCCAACAGAAGCCCTCCACTTTATTTACGGGGGACCTACCTCAGGTCGCGAAGCGACGAGGTCCATGGCAGACGACGAGATCCGATACGACCTCCTCACGCAGAACGCGTTGCGCGGCGTGATCCGGAAGGTTCTGAGCCTGGTGCAGAGGAGCGGTCTCCCTGGACAGCACCACCTCTATATCGCCTTCGATACGGAGGCCGCAGGGGTCTCGGTGTCGAAGCGCATCAAGGACCAATATCCCGAGGAGATGACCATCGTCCTGCAGTACCAATTCTGGGACCTGCAGGTGACGAACGACCGCTTCGAGGTGAAGCTCTCCTTCGGCAGTGTGCCGGAAAGGCTCGTGGTGCCTTTCGAAGCGGTGAAGTCGTTCTACGATCCGTCCGCCCAGTTCGGCTTGCAATTCGGTAAGCAGGATGCCGCCAACGATCTCGCGCGTCAGCATCTGGCGGCGGCGCTACCCGATATGGTGGGCGATACCGACGAAGGTCACGCCCATCCGACCGAACCCAACCCCGAAGCGTTGCCGCAGCCGGCGGCAGCCGCTGAGCCGGGCGCGGGCGGCGGACCGCGTCCCGGGGCCGAGGTCGTTCAGCTCGATCGCTTCCGCAAGAAATAGCCTTCAGCCCCCTCGGGTGGGGACGGGCTCGAGCGGCTGAGGGAGCTGTCCGCCGTGCACCCCAACATCATGGGACGATCCTGGCCAACCTCACGCGGGACCCCTTCGAGCGCCTGCGCTACGCCAATGAGGCGATCAGGACGCTTGAGTGATTAGACGGATTCGGCCGGCGCCGGCAGCGATTTGGGCCGCGTGTCCTTGGTCGTCTCCAGCGGCACGTCCAGCTCGACATAGAGGCCGGTGGCCCTGAAATCGACCTTCGTCTCCCCGCCAAGATTGTGGCGTATGCCCTTGTCGATGAGCTGCATGCCGAATCCACTGCTGCGCTTCAGCGGCACGCCCGCTCCGCGTTCCTCCCAGGTGAACAGAAGCCGATTTCCGCGCGCCGTCTTCCAGCTCACGCCAAGTTGGCCGGTGTTCGCCGACAAGGCCCCGTATTTCACCGCGTTGGTGGCAAGCTCATGCAAGGTCATGGCGAGGATCGAGGTGCATTGCGGCGGCAGGAGTACATCCTGCCCTTTGATCTGGATCTTCGGTCCGTCTTCGCGCTGATAGGGCTCAAGCTCGCGCTCCACCATGGCCTTGAGGCTGGCGCCAGACCATTGCGCCTCGAGCAACAAATCGTGGGCCCGATGCAACGCGCGTAAACGTTCGGACAGGGTCTGGGCCATGGCCTGCGCCGGTTTGCTCGTGGCCTGGCGCAAGCTTGCCTGGACCAGCGACTGCACTATGGCGAGCACATTCTTGACCCGGTGATTGAGCTCGCCGACGAGCATGGTTTGGCGCTGCGCGGCGCGCCTGCGCTCGGTCACGTCGCGGAAGATCAAAACGGCGCCGGCGAGAGAGCCGTCGAAGCCAAGGATGGGCGCGCCGGACTCCTCGATCGGAAGCTCCTTCTTCTCCCGCGTCACCAGCAGCGTCCCGGATTCGAGCCGCGTCGTCTCGCCTTCGCGCAGCGCCCGGAGCGCCGGATCGTCGAGCGGCTTGCGCGTGGTCTCGTCGATGACGCGGAATACCTCCCAGATGGGCCGCCCCCGCGCCGCCGCCACCGGCCAGCCCGTCAACTGCTCGGCCACTTTGTTGAGGAGCAGCACGCTGCCCGCGGGGTCGGTGGCAATCACGGCCTCGCTGATGCTGGCAAGCGTCGTGCTGAGCCATTCGCGCTGACCCCTGAGCTCGATCAAGGCCTCGTTGCGGGCGCGATCGGAGCGCCGCACGGCATCGATCGTGGTCCAGGTAAAGGCCGCAAGTACGACGATGCTGGACACGGCAAAGATGGCGAGCGTCGCGGCGCTGTCGTAATACGTGGCAAGCTCGGCCTGACGGGCGAACCAGCCAATTACCAGCGGCAGGATGAGGATGCCCGGAAGCAGGCGGCGCAGCATCTCGCCCGCCGGCGACTTTTCGGTGATCGCCGCCGCAACCCCATATTCGGGCGAGGCCGCGAGCAATCCCATGGCCAGCAGGAGAGAGCTCACCAGGCCGTAAGCCGACATGGAGGTAAAGGGGAACGGGTAATAGAAGGTGGCGACGCCATAGGCGTGTCCGGTCAGTACCGTCAGCACCTGCGCCAGCATGGCGATGGCCAGAACCTGGCTCAGGGCGGAGCCGAGCCAGTCCCCCTTGGCGCAGATCAGCGCGATCCCAAACAGGATGAGAGAAGCCGCGATCCCTGGACCCATGCGGGTTGAATTGATCCCCCCAACGGTCTCGGGAGGCAAGGTCACACCCCCAATCAAAGCGCGGTCGATGCCGAGATCGAAGCCGTAGAGGTCCTGGGAAAGGCTCAGCGTGGCGAGCAGCACGAGCTCGATGCCGATCAGCCAAGCAAGTGGCCGCAACCCGCGATAGGTCAGGCAAAAGAGCCCGGCCCCGGCCGCGATCGCGCCTACAGCCGCATTCGGCGCCATGCCGCGGAGATCGGGGAGCATCTGGTGCAGCGCCGGCAGGGGGAAATGCCAACCGGCAATGACGAGCGCGCCGATGACGCACACAATCGCCGCGCAAATGCGGGCCAGCGTGAGCGCCACCCGCACAGCGCGGGGCGCCGGCAGCGCCATCTTCACCGGAACCTCAATCACGAGCCTTCCTCACCCAATGCCTCGCGGGATTTTGACCGCGGGTAGAGCTGGGCGCTCCTCGGCAGAAGGCCACAAAACGAGCAACAATGAACGCGTTCTCCCACCCCTTTTGCAATGTTATAGCCTAGCCAAGGTCGCGCCGATAGGTCATGCAGGCGCCCGCGGCATGGCGACAGGGCCGACCGACTCAATTGCCGCCAAAGGAGACGTAAGCATGGCTTCGGGCAAAACTCCGATCAAACCAACCGCAGCCTCGACGCGCATGGAGAGTGATTCGTTTGGTCCCATTGAGGTGGCAGGCGACCGGTACTGGGGCGCCCAAACCGAGCGCTCCCGCCGAAATTTCAGGATCGGCGAGGAGATTATGCCGAGGCCGCTGGTCCGGGCCCTGGCCTTGGTTAAAAAGGCCGCCGCCTTGACCAATTTCGAGCTCGGGCTGATCGATGAGCGCTTGGCCCGCGCCATCGCCGAGGCGGCGGTAGAGGTGATCGAGGGCAAGCTCGATACCCATTTTCCGCTGCTGGTCTGGCAAACCGGCTCCGGCACCCAGTCCAACATGAACCTCAACGAGGTCATCGCCAACCGCGCGAGCGAGATGCTGGGCGGCGGCGTGGGTGCCAAACATCCCGTCCACCCCAACGATCACGTCAATCTCGGCCAATCCTCCAACGATACCTTCCCCACAGCCATGCATATCGCTGCCGCGGACGAGATCGCGCGGCATCTGAACCCGGCGCTTGCCCATCTCTATCAGGCGCTGAAGCGCAAGGCGGAAGCGTTCCAGGACATTCTGAAGATCGGCCGCACCCACCTGCAGGACGCGACGCCGTTGACCCTCGGCCAGGAATTCGGCGGCTATGCGGCGCAGATCGATCACGGCATAGAGCGGATCAAGCAGACGCTGTATGGGCTTTATATGCTGGCGCAGGGCGGCACGGCGGTGGGGACCGGTCTCAATTCCGACCCGCGCTTCGCGGAGCTGTTTGCCGCCAAGATCGCCGAGATGACCAAGTTGCCCTTCGTCACCGCGCCGAACAAATTCGAGGCGCTGGCGAGTAACGACGCTTATGTGTTCACCCACGGCGCGCTCAATACGCTCGCCGTGTCTTTGTTCAAGATCGCTAACGATATCCGCCTGTTGGGCTCGGGGCCGCGGAGCGGATTCGGTGAGCTGGCGCTGCCCGAAAATGAGCCGGGGTCGTCGATCATGCCGGGCAAGGTGAACCCGACACAATGTGAGGCCGTGACCATGGTCGCGGCAAAGGTCATGGGCAATAACGCCACGATTTCCTTCGCCGGCAGCCAAGGACATCTGGAGCTCAATGTGTTCAAGCCGCTGATGGCCTTTGCCATGCTCCAGTCGATCAGGCTCCTGACTGATGTCAGCATGAGCTTCACCGATCACTGCGTCGTCGGCATCGAAGCCAATCGCGATCGGATCAGGGAGCATCTCAACCGGTCGCTGATGCTGGTGACGGCCCTTGCGCCCCATATCGGCTACGACAAGGCGGCGGAAATCGCCAAGGCCGCGCATAAGCATGGAACTACTTTGCGCGAGGAGGCGGTGCGCCTCGGCGCCATCAGCGAGGCGGATTTCGACCGGCTGGTGAGGCCCGAGGACATGGTCAGCAACAAGCGCTGACTTCTGCCGCCATGGCCACCACGCTGCACAAGCGCTCGATCACAATCGCCCGCCACCGCACCAGTATCTCGCTCGAGGATGAATTCTGGGAGGTTCTCTGCGCGCTGGCGGAAGGCGATGGCCGGTCCGTGGCCGATTTGGTCGGCGAGATCGATCAGAATCGCGGAAGCGCCGACGCCGAGGCGGCAGCCCGGCCCATAAGCCTCTCGGGAGCCATCCGTCTTTACGTGTTGGGGCGAACGCAGGCCGACAAGCGCTAACCGCCGCCGAAAATGCCGATGCCCTTCTTCCAGTCGTCCGGCGCTGGGGGCGGACGGCTCGGCCTCGGTCGGGGCCTCGGCTCCACGGGCGGGGCAAGCGTGGCGTCCTCGGCCGCCGCCGGCGTCACTTGTTCGGGGGCGGCGTCCGGGGGCGGCAGGGATGGTGGTTGGCCCACGCTCGCCGGATTTGCGGCCCAAGGCAGCACCTCTGGCGCCCGCTTGGGCGTGGGTGGTGAAGGGGTTTGCGGGCCGCGAGCCGGCTCCAGAACGGCGGCGCGGGGTTCGGGCTCGGACGGCGGCACGGCCGCGACGGGTGGCGTATTGGCCTTTTCAGCCGCTTCCTTCTCAATGGCGGCTCTGTCGGCAGAAGCTTTCTCGGCGGCGCGCTTCTCCGCGGCGGCCTTGGCCAGCGCGGCAGCCTTTTCGGCCGCTTCCTTCTCGGCTGCATGTTTCTCCGCCGCGGCCTTGGCCACAGCGGCCTTCTCCTCGGCGATGCGCTTCCGCTCGGCGGCCTTCTCGGCGGCCGCCTGCTCAGCCGCGGCCTTTGCCAGCGCGGCCTTTTCCGCAGCAGCCTTTTCGGCCGCTTCCTTCTCGGCCGCATGTTTCTCCGCAGCGGCCTTTGCCACAGCGGCCTTCTCCTCGGCGATGCGCTTCAACTCGGCTGCCTTTTCAGCCGCACGCGCCTGCGCGACGGCTTGTTCCACAGCGGCCTTTTCGGCCGCAGCCCTGTCCGCGGCGGCTTTCTCGGCGGCGCGCTTTGCCGCAGCAGCCTTTGCGCTTGCGGCCTTCTCTTCGGCGATCCGGTTCGCTTCGGCGGCATTCTCGGCTGCGGCCCGGTCGGCCGCACGCCGTTCGATCGCGAGCTTCTCAGCCAAGCGCTTTGCCGCACCAGCGTTGTCCCCCCCGGGCCGCTCTTCGTCAGAGGATTCGTCCGGCGCCCCCTCATCGCTCATGAGCTCGGCGTCGGACGCGCTCTCCTCGGCCGGATCGGCCTTCGCTGGCGGCTGATTGCGCCCGCTGACATCGAGATTCTCCAGCTGCTCCACGTCCTCCTGCATGCGCTGCACGGTGAGATAGGTCTCGATCGGAGCCGTATCGATGGCCGGCGAGATGGCGCCCGCGTCACTAAGCGGACCGGCAAAAACGATGCTCACAGGCGGCATGTCGGCGCTTTTGTTGCCGGCCAGCCGCATCACCCATTCGCTGTCCAGCCGCAGGCTCGCAAGCTCGACGTAACCGTTGATGGTGGTCTCGGCGCTCTTATTGCTCAGCGCCGACGGCTCGACCCTAAGCGTGCCATTGTTGATCTGGAACGGGAGGTCCATCGCGGCATAGGGATAGACGCCCCGGGTGAGGGTATCGCGGAGCGTCTTCGTCTGCGCGGCGATCTGATCCTTGTCCATCTTCCGCGTTTTCGCGGCAACGGCGGCGACGCGCTTGAGCGGGGCTGGCGATAGACTCACCAGAACCCCAGGGTCGAGAAACAGCGTGCCCTCGCCGCTCAGTCCGGCGACCAGGCCGGTTGGACTCAAGCCTTCGCCGGAGATGTCGAAAGCCATGGTGAAGGGGCCCTTGGCGGCGACGCGGCCAAGGAGCGCCTGCGACAGCTGATCGAGCTTGCCCGTGGCCAGTTCGGCGTGGGCCTTGAGCTGCGCGCCCGAGCCCTTAGGGGACAGCACCCCCCGCGCGGCGAACGAGCCACCGAACAAGCGCCCCTGTAGATCGGTGATCGAGAGCCCCTCTTGGTCGATGCGCGCCAGTAGCACGGCCTGCTCGATCTGGAACGGTGCGCCGAGGGTCAGGGTCTGCGCCTCAAGCTCGATCTCGCCTTCGGCCGCCACCAGCGGATCGAGGGCGAAGCCGCGCGGCGGCCAGACGCCTGAGGCGTCGTGGGCGATGGTGCCCAGCACCTCCTCGGTGGACGGGGTCCGCTGCCAGGCGACCAGCGATCCGAGCAGCGAGGGCAAGGAAAGCGAGCCCAGTCTGGCTCTGAGGGTGAACCGGGACTTGTCTCCGCTCAAGTCGAAATGGGCGCTTCCCTCCACGGCCTCACCCGCGGCCTGGCCCGAGATATCGCTGAAATCGACGATTGGGCCTGCCTTGGCGATGCCGGCGCGGAGGTCGAGCGGGACCCCGGCGGCGCTGGGCGAAGGCTCCAGGCCCAGAAGCAGGAGCGCGAGCGAGGCATCGCCGATCTTGGCCGAAGCCTGGCCCGACAGCGTGACGCCACCGGGCTGGAGCGACCCCTCCCCCTCGAAGGACGCCTGTAGGGACGCGGTGGAGAGCTCAACGCGACCGGTGACGCCCGATTTCGGCACGCCATGAGCCTTGATGGCAAAGCTGCCGGGATCGGCTCCAGCGACCGCGGCAAGGCGCTCAGGCGTAAGGCTGGGGGCGAGCAAGCCCAACAGCGCATGCGCCCGGTCGCCCGCAATGGTGCCGGCGAGATCGATCTCCGCCTCGGTGAGCTTCGCCGGCTCGCCTCTGGCTTTGGCAAGCAGCGAGATGTCGGCGCCGCCGGCTTTGCCCTGCACCTTGAGCGAGGCGTCGGTGGCGTTGCCCTCCCTCGCCGCATCGAGGCCGATATCGAGGGTGAGGGGCACGAGGCCAGCGAATTGCGTCGATTTGGCCGCGCCCTCGCTGAGGCCCAGAAGCTCGCTCGCCACCCGCAGCCCTTCAGGGGTGGTGGCACTCAGGCTGAAATCGACCTTGCCAGCGGGCGCCCCGCTCAGGTGCTCGATCCGGCCATTGCCATTGAGCGCGATCGCGCCTTGGGCGTCGAAGTCGAGGCTTTCCACATCGAGCGTGTCCCGCGCCAGGCTGAATTTCGCATCGAGGCGGCCTGGCGGAACATCAGGAAGCAGGAGCTCGCCGACGCGCATGGCGACATGCAGCTCGTCGTCGCGCAAGGAGGTGAGCAGATCGGGCTGGGACGCCCCGTCTTTCTGTTTCGTGGCGGATGAGGGCAACCAGCTGCGCCAGGCGGCGTTCTCGCCCATGACCTCGCGCAGATCGAGGCGGTCGCTGTCGAGGACGAGATCGACTAGACGTTGCTCGCCGCCACGATAGCGCAAGGCGCCGCTGAATTTGGTGCCGCTCAGCTCGCCATGCGCCTGGTCGAGCTTGAGGTCGCCGCCGCCGATCGTGGCGGTGGCGGCGAGGGTGAAGGCGCCGACCGCTGCCTGTCCGGACATTTCGCGGTCACCGGCGGCCCAGCGCACAAGCGTTCGGAACTTCGACCCTTCGAGCTTGACCGGGCCGGCGAAGACCGGCCCGCCCTCGGTCTGGGTCAGCCGACCGGAGGCCTCGATGCGGTTTTCGCCGGGGAGTTCGCCCTTGAGCCGGTCGATGGTGACCGCGCCGTCACGAGCGCTAAGCGCCAGGTCGACGCCGCCGACGAGATCGCCGCCGATACTCGCCTGCTCGAGTTTCACCACGAGGGAGCCCTCCTCGACCAAGGCCGCCTGTTTCAGCGCCCGCTCGGCCATGGCGCTCAACACGCCGACGGCCGAAGTTGGAGCGTGGCCCTTCGCCGGCGCGCCCGCGGCAAGCAGCGTGTCGACATCGACCCAGCGCGCGCCAAGCTCGGCCACGGCTTTGGCTTTCGCGCCGAAATCGAGGGCGAGCTTGCCCTTCATCATCTGCGAGCGGCCCTTGGTGTGAATGGCGATCTCGAAATTGGGCAGCTCAGCATGGCCCGGTATGGCGTTGAGCTCGCCCTTCAGCTCGAAGGCCGAGAGCTGGCTTCCGGGAATTGTCGCCACATCGGCCTCGAGCGAATCTTCCGGCATCAGCGGCGCGGACGCTGGCGGCTCAGGTATCTGCGCCGCCGCCTGCTCCTCGGTGGGGAGGCTCGGAGCGATGCGCATGACGAAGGCGCCCGCATAAGACGGCGTCTCGCGCAAACCGGTCACGTCCCCGTCGAGAAGATAGGTGGTGCCGCGGTTCGGATCGCGCAGTGCCGATTTGAGCCGGAACTGCCCATCGGCGTCGCTGGCGCTGGTGGAAAGGCGCAGTTCCTGCGGCCGGTCTTCGAAATGATAATTGACGGAGAGTTTGTAGGGGCCCGACAGGGAGGCGGCGCTGGCCTTGCCCTCGACCTGCTCAAGCACGATCGCAGGCTGCTCTGGCTGCGCCATTTCGATCCGGCCGCCGATGAGGCTCACTTCGTCGAGCGCGACCTCGCTCGGCGCGAAGGGGAGCCCCGCGCCGGTCCGGCCCACGTCTCTCCAATTGCCGGTGCCGTCGGGGCCGAGCGCCAGGCGCAGAATCGGATCGATAATGGTAATTTTGCGCGCCTCGATGGCGCCGCGCAAAAGCGCGCCGATATTGAGCCAGGCCTCAATTGAGCGTGCCTCGAGCAGGGGCTCATCGAAGCGTCCTTGCGCGTCCGCCACCCGCACATCGCCAAAACGAAGCTCGGGCGCGGGCAACAGCACCAGATGGACTTTGCCGCCGACCTTGACCTCGCGGCCGAACAGCTTGCTTGCTTGCGTCTCGAACAGCGGCCGATAGTCGTTCCAGTCAATAAAGAATGGTGCCGCGAAGAGCGCGCCAAGCACCATAATCAGTACTGCCGTCAAACCGAGCAGGAATGAGTTCACGGAAGTCTATGCCCTAGGCTCGAAGACGAGCATTGGCGAGGGGAGACAGCAAAGCCCGGGACCCTGTGGTCAAATCCGCTCGCAAGTTTGGTCATGGTAACGCGAAAATCTTGCCAGGATTGAGGATATTCAAGGGGTCTAGCGCCTTTTTTATGGCAACCATCACCTCGACGCCGGTTCCATGCTCTTGGGCGAGATAACGGATCTTGCCCTGGCCCACCCCGTGCTCGCCGCTACAGGTGCCGTCCATGCGCAAGGCGCGCTCGATCAGCCGATCGAGAAAGCCCCGCACGGCACCACGTTCCGCCGCGCTGTCGACGTCGAACAGCGGCATGACGTGGAAGTTGCCGTCGCCAACATGACCCACGATCGGGGCGAGCAGCCCGGTGTTCTCGATGTCTTGTTGCGTCTCGCCGACGCAAGCGGCAAGCGCGGAGAGCGGCACGCAGACATCGGTCGAGACCAGATCGGCGCCGGGACGCAAGCCCCGCGCGGCCCAATAGGCATCGTGCCGCGCTTGCCAGAGATGGTTGCGCTCTTCCAGGCGCTCGGCTTGAGCTAACGCCCCTCCCCCTTCGCCGGAGGCAATCCCGGCGAAGATTTCGACCTGCTCGCGCGTGGCGGCTTGCGTGCCGTGAAACTCGAGAAACAATGTGGGCTGCTCGGCCAGCGTGAGGCGCGAATAAGCATTGCAGGCCCTGATCTGCACTTGGTCGAGAAGCTCGATGCGGGCGAGCGGCAAGCCCATCTGCATCGCGACGATGGTCGCATTGCAGGCGCCCTCGATGGTGGCGAAGGGACAGACCGCAGAGAGGATCGTCTCCGGGATGCCGGCGAGTTTCAGGGTGAGCTCGGTGATGATCCCGAGCGTGCCCTCGGAGCCGATCAGCAGCCGCGTCAGATCGTATCCGCTCGACGATTTCCGGGCGCGCTGTCCGGTCTTGAGCACGCTGCCATCGGCCATCACCGCGGTGAGGTTCAACACATTGTCACGCATGGTGCCGTAGCGCACGGCGTTGGTGCCAGAGGCGCGCGTCGCGGCCATGCCGCCAAGGCTTGCATCGGCGCCTGGGTCGATGGGGAAGAATAGACCCGCATCTCGCAAATGCTCGTTCAGGGCTTTGCGGGTGACGCCGGGCTCGACCACGCAGTCGAGATCCTCATGATGTACGGCTAGGATGCGGTTCATGCGTGAGAGATCGAGCGATACGCCGCCGAAGGGCGCGTTGATGTGACCCTCGAGCGAGGTCCCCGTGCCGAAGGGAACGATCGGCACGCGCGCCTCGGCGCAAAGCCTCACCAAGTCCACCACCTCCGGCGCCGACTCGGCGAACACTACAGCGTCGGGGGGCTCGCTCTTGATCCAGGTCAGCGTATTGGCGTGCTGCTGCCGCAGCGCCATGCCGGTCGAGAAGCGCTGGCCGAAACGTTCGCCAAGCTTGGCGAACAGCGCGAGCTTCGCGTCCGTCGGACCGCGCTCGAACAATTTTGAGGTGACGCTGGGCATGACCGCACTCTAGCACCGCTCCGATTCGCTCATAGTCCGAGCGTGTAGCGATGGAGAGCTAAGAAACGGCAATGTCGAGCACGGCGGCGTAGTGAACGCTTGCGGCGATCAGAACAAAGCCGTGCCAGATGGCGTTCTGGAATGGCAGTCTCTCCCAGAGATGGAACACGACGCCGATGGTGTAAAGCACGCCGCCAACCACGAGCAGTATCGCAACGTGCGCGGGGATCGAGGAGACCAGCGGCTGCCAGGCCACAACCACGGCCCAGCCTTGGACCAGATAAAGCGCGGTGGAGACGCCTTCGAGATAGCGCGGCGCGAATAGTTTGATGGCGATGCCGATGGCGGCCATGGTCCACACCACTGCGAGCAGCGTGAGGCCCCAGTCCGCGTCCATCTTCATCAGGGCGAAGGGCGTGTAGGTGCCCGCGATCATGAGGAAGATCGCAGCGTGGTCGAGGCGGCGGAAGATCGCCTTCAGCTTCGGCCGCACAATGAGGTTATATCCGGCGGAGCAGCTGAAGGTGGCAACCAGCGCGAGCCCATAGATGGCGAGGCTGACGATCCAGAGCGTGGCCTGGGTCTGCACCGCGACAATGAGGAGCGCGGCGAGCGCGACCAGGCTCGCGACCACGCTGATGAGGTGGATGCAACCATCGGCGACGCGCTCGCGCGCCGTATATTGCGGAAACCCTACACGTCCCATAACCGGATCAACCCTTCTTCCCCCATTTAAACAGATAGAGATTGAAGAGGAGCTTACCAAGGGATGTGGCAGGCTTGAGGCACTCGGGCTGGCCAAGCCGTCCCGAGAACCTCAACATTGATCGAACCGTGGAGTCGAAAATTCCGCTAGTTGCCGCAGACTTTGGACCCCGAGGTGCAGACGAAAGGAACGACAACGCCGGTGAAGCAGGTCGTGTAGGTCTTGGCGGTGACGAACTTGCCGTAGATGACATCCTTGGGCACCGTGGGACGCACGGCCTTCCAGAACGGGTCCGGCTTCACCTTGTAAGCGCTCATACGGACATATCGCCAGCCCTTGGAGCGCTTCACATCGTTGGCGCCTTGCGCCGCGAGCGCCCGCGACATCTGCAGCGCCTCGTCTTTGCTACTCGCGCTATGGGTCGCCGTGACCACCTGACAGCCGGCTTCGGCAGGCTCAGGCGACCAAACCGCAAATGCAATCAAACCAAGTCCAACAATTTTCGCAGCTCGAAGCATTAGCCCCATCCCCCTGAAAGATCGATTGCCCCGCAATGGCCTTTCTTGCCAGCCTCATAGGGCTCTGGCAACCCGCCTCATTGCGCCATGGCCTGTGGCGAATTGCCCGCGCGATTCCGCGAGAGCGACCCTCTTGGCGTCAGAACAAGCTCTTGCCCTTTTTCGCTCAAGCCCGATGTATAGTTTTAAAGCAATGACAAAGATTCGCGCGACTGTCGTCGAGGCAACAGAATCCTCCGAAGCGGCACAACTCCCGACCTCCATGCGCGCTATGGGGCTCAAGCCCTTGCGCTATCTAGAGGCGCTGAACCCGGAGCAGCGCGAGGCGGTTGAGACTCTCGAAGGGCCCCTCCTAGTGCTGGCCGGCGCCGGCACCGGCAAGACGCGTGTCCTCACCACCCGCATCGCTCATATTCTGAGCCAAGGCCGTGCGCGCGCCTCCCAGATCCTTGCGGTCACCTTCACCAACAAGGCGGCGCGGGAGATGAAGGCCCGAATCGGCCAGCTGATCGGCGGCGTGGTGGAAGGCATGCCTTGGCTGGGCACCTTCCATGCCATCGGGGTCAAGATTCTGCGGCGCCACGCCGAGCTGGTCGAGCTCAAGCCCTCCTTCACCGTCCTCGACACCGACGACCAAATCAGGTTGCTCAAGCAGCTGTTGCAGGCGGAGAATATCGACGAGAAGCGCTGGCCGGCGCGGTTGCTCGCCGCCATGATCGACGGCTGGAAGAACCGTGGGCTCGAGCCGAAACGCGTGCCGGATGGCGAAAGCTTCGCCTTCGCCAATGGCAACGGGCGCGATCTCTACGCGCTCTATCAAAAGCGGCTGAAAGAACTCAACGCCGCCGATTTCGGCGATCTCCTGCTGGAAAATTTGCGACTGTTCCAGGACCATCCCGACGTTCTCGCCCAATACCAGCAGCGCTTCCACTTCATGCTGGTCGATGAATATCAGGACACCAACGTCGCCCAATATCTGTGGCTCCGGCTACTAGCCCAAGGGAGCCGCAACATTTGTTGCGTCGGCGACGACGATCAATCGATCTATGGCTGGCGCGGCGCCGAGGTTGACAACATCCTGCGCTTCGAGACCGACTTCCCCGGGGCCAAAATCATCAGACTCGAGCGCAACTACCGCTCCACCGCCCATATTCTCGGCGCGGCATCGGGCCTGATCGCCCACAATCAGGGCCGGCTGGGCAAGACGCTGCGGACCGACAGCAGCGCCGGCGACAAGGTCGAGGTGCAGGGCTGCTGGGATGATGAGGAAGAGGCTCGCATCATCGGCGAGGACATCGAGCAGCTGCAACGGCAGGGCCAGGGCTTGAGCGAAATCGCCATCCTGGTCAGGGCGTCGTTTCAGATGCGCGCCTTCGAGGACCGCTTCATTACCCTCGGCCTCCCCTATCGCGTGATCGGCGGCCCACGCTTCTACGAGCGCCAGGAGATCAGGGAAGCGACCGCCTATATCGAGGTGACGCTCAATCCCGCCAACGATTTAAAGTTCGAGCGCATCGTCAACACGCCGCGGCGGGGCTTGGGCGAATCGAGCCTCAAATCGCTGCATCAGCTCGCCCGCGCTCATGGCGTGCCGCTGATGCAGGCGGCGCGGCTGATCGTGGAGACCGAGGAGTTGAAGCCGCGGGCGCGCAAATCGCTGTCCGATCTGATCGCAGCCTTTGACCGCTGGCGTTCGTTGATCGACACCATGCGCCACACCGAGCTGGCCGAGCTAATTCTGGATGAGTCGGGCTACACCGCCATGTGGCAGGCGGAGAAATCGCCGCAAGCTCAATCGAAGCTCGAAAATTTGAAAGAGCTGATCCGCTTCATGGAGGAGTTCGACACCCTCGCTGGCTTCATGGAGCATGTGAGCTTGGTGATGGATGCAGAAGCCGAGGAAGGTATCGAGCGCATCAGCCTGATGACCTTGCACAGCGCCAAGGGGCTCGAATTCGACGTCGTGTTCCTGCCAGGCTGGGACGAAGGTCTGTTGCCGCATCAGCGGAGCCTCGATGAATCCGGCCGGTCGGGGCTCGAAGAGGAACGGAGACTGGCGCATGTGGGGCTGACGCGGGCCCGGGCGCGGGCCAAGATCACCTTCGCCCAGAACCGCCGCGCCCACGGCATGTGGCAGCAGGCGATCCCCTCCCGCTTCATCGACGAGCTGCCCGTCGATCATGTCGAAGTGGCAGAGGATCGCGGCGTCCACGGCAGCTATGGGCAAAGCCGCTTCGATAGCGCGGAGAATTTGTTTGCAAGCGGCTTCTATGAGACGCCCGGCTGGCAGCGGGCGAAAGCGAATCGCCCGCGCGGCGGCGCGTCATCAGGTCCTCGGGCGCGCGAGCCGATCACCATTGACGGCACCCTCGTCGCGGCAAGCACGGTGGAGGGCGCAGGGCTAGAAGTGGGCTTGCGCGTATTTCACCAGAAATTCGGCTATGGCCGCATCGCCCAGGTCGACGGCAACAAGCTGACCGTGGATTTCGACAAGGCCGGGCGCAAGAAGGTGGTTGATAGCTTCGTCGAGCGCACCTGAGCTGCCCCCGATGCTGGAGACCGCAGCGAATATCTATGTCGCCACCATCGAGGCTCCAGCCGGCGCAGCCGAGAGCATCGCAGCAGCGCTCGAAACGGCCGAGGCCCCCGCCGCCCTGGCAGTGACACTGTTCGAGCACGGCCCCGGTACGGTCGAGGTCTCGGCGCATTACGCCGACGAGCCAGATCGCGATGATCTGGTCGCTCTGATCGAAGGCGTGGCCGGCGCCCCTGCCCCCGACGGTCTCCGCATCGCGCGGCTCCCGCCCACGAACTGGGTCGCGCAGGCCGAGAGCTTGCGTGCGCCGATACGGGCGGGCCCCTTCCTCGTCCATGGCCGTCACCATCGCGGCAAGGTCGCTGGCGGCCGCTACCGGCTGGAGATCGACGCCGGACTGGCCTTCGGTACGGCGCACCACGCCACCACCCGCGGCTGCCTCATCGCGCTCGACCGGCTCGCCAAGCGCCACCGCCCGCGCCGCGTGCTCGATATCGGCACCGGCACCGGCATTCTCGCCATCGCCGCGGCGAAGGTGCTCAAAGTCAGGGTGCTGGCGAGCGACATGGACCCCGTCGCCACCGCCACGGCGGCTGAGAATGCGCGGACGAACGAGGTGGGTGGGCAGGTGAAGGTGGTGCAAGCCCCGGGCCTGGCGCATTCCGTCCTGCGGCGGGCTTCCGCCGATCTGCTGTTTGCCAATCTGCTGCTAAAGCCCCTGCTCGATCTCGCGCCGGGTTTCGCTCGCACGCTGCGTCTAGGGGGTCTTTGCGTGCTTTCCGGCCTGCTCGACGCCCAAGCGCCAAGGGTCGAGGCCCGGTTTCGTGCGCTTGGCTTCAGGCTCGATTCCCGAATCCTTCTCGATGGATGGACGACACTGCTGTTGCGGCGTGGCAGCGCGCGGAAGATCGTCGCCGATTGATTGCGACCGGGCGCGGTCCTACAAGGCTCACACCATGTTTCAAAATTTCGACGAGATCAGTTCGCCTGGCGCCGCGCCCGAACGCGTGAGCGCGCTGCGCCGAGAACTCAAATCCCGCAAGCTCCAGGGCTTTCTCGTGCCTCATAGCGACGAGCATCAAGACGAGTTTCTGCCCCCTCACGCCGAGCGCCTGCGTTGGCTCACCGGTTTCACCGGCTCGGCGGGAGCCGCGATCGTGTTGGAAAATGCCGCGGTGCTGTTCGTGGACGGCCGCTACACTCTCCAGGCCCGCGAACAGGCCGGCGGGTCGCCTTTCGAAGTGCTGCAGATGCCGGAAGCCAAGGCGTCGAAATGGCTTCTCGACAGGCTGCCAAAGGGTGGCGCGATCGGCTACGACCCAAATCTGCACACGATCAAGGAGATCGGGCGGCTTAGCGAAAGTCTGAGCAAACTTGGCATCAGGCTCGAGCCGCAAGCAACCAACCCGATCGATCTCCTGTGGCAGGACCGGCCCGCGCCGCCTTCTGCCCCTGTGATCCCCCAGGCGATCGAGCTTGCAGGCCGGAGCGCGCGCGAGAAAATCGGCGACGTGCAGGACGTCTTGAAGCAATCCAAGACCGACGCCGTGCTCCTGACCATGCTCGATTCCATCGCCTGGCTGTTCAACATTCGCGGCGCTGATATCAGTCACTCGCCCTTGGCCCTCGCCTTTGCCGTCGTGCCGGGGCGGGGCAAGCCGCAGCTCTTCATCGACCCGGTCAAGATTGGCGGCAATGTCCGGGGCCACCTAAAGGGAACGGTTGAGATTCTCGCCCCCGACGCCCTCGAGGCGCGGCTCAAAGCGCTGGGGGAGAAGCGCGCGCGCGTGCGCCTCGACCCGGAGACGGCGCCAATTCGCTTCGCCCAAACGCTTGAGGCGGCAGGTGCGGAAGTCGTTGCCGGCGAGGACCCGTGCATTCTGCCCAAGGCGATCAAGACCGAGGCCGAGATCGAGGGCGCACGTGAAGCACATCTGCGCGACGGCGCCGCCGCGGTCCGGTTCCTCGCTTGGCTCGACGCGAACTCGCCCTCCGGCCGCGTCAACGAGGTGAGCGCAGCGATGAAGCTCGAAGAGTTCCGGCGCGAGACGGGCGAACTGAAGGATCTCAGCTTCGACAGCATCTCCGCCGCCGGTCCGCATGGGGCCATCGTCCATTATCGGCCGAGCAGGGCCACGAACCTCAAGCTTCGCCCGCGCTCGCTCTATCTGATCGATTCAGGCGGTCAATATGCCGACGGCACCACCGACATCACGCGGACCATCGCCATCGGCACGCCGACGGCAAAGATGCGCCGCCATTACACGCTGGTGTTGAAGGGCCATATCGGTATCGCTACCGCGCGCTTTCCGAAGGGAACGCGCGGCCAGGATCTCGATCCCTTCGCCCGCCGGCCGCTGTGGGAGGCAGGTCTCGATTTCGATCATGGCACGGGCCACGGGGTCGGCAGTTATCTCTGCGTGCATGAGCCGCCGCAGCGCCTGTCCCGGCACGGAACGGTCGCGTTTGCGCCTGGCATGATCGTGTCGAACGAGCCCGGGCTTTACCGCGAAGGCGAATACGGCATCAGACTGGAAAATCTGGTGCTGGTGACACCGCCGAAGTCGATCAAAGGCGGCGACCGCGAGATGATGGGCTTCGAAACGCTGACGCTCGTGCCCTTCGACTTGAGGCTCATCGACATTACCCTGCTCACCAGCGAGGAGCTTGCCTGGCTCAATGCCTATCACGCCGAGGTCAGGCGCAAGATCGGGGCCCTGCTCAAGGGCAAAGACCGAACCTGGCTGCGCGACGCCACGGCGCACATAGGCTGACGGGAGCGGCGATGGAGCTCTGGGGGTCTCTGCCATCGCGGCGATCCTGACCACCGGCGCCTTCGTGCCGCAGGCGCTGCACATCATCCGTCACAAGGACACCAAGGCCATCTCGCTCGTGATGTATGTGGCCTTTGCCGGCGGCGGGGCGATGTGGCTCCTGTTCGGCGCGCTCCTCGGCAACTAACCGATCATGGTCTCGAACGCCATCACGCCGGCGCTGATGCTGGCCATCGTGGGAGACTACGCTACGGGTAGGGTTCAAGGCCTGAAACGAATCAGTTTATGGTAGCGCATGGCAAAAATGATTGCCCAGGCCCTGCATCAAGTGGCCACCACTTCGCGCTGCCCGTCTTGCGGGCACGAGGTTCATTCCACCCTTGGTGAGGTGAAGCGGAAGCCGAAATTCGCCTGCCCCGCTTGCGGTGGCGATTGCGACGTGCGCGAAGCCGCCGCCTGGGTCGAACTTCACGCCAGGCGCACCTGGCTGAAACGCGTCGCCTAAAGGCGACGGCAAAAGCCTCAATCCCTGCGGTTCAGCTTTTGCCGGCTCGTTCCGGCTTGGGCAGAAGCAGCAGCGCGGAGATGTCCAGATCCTTGGCGTGGTCTTCGTCGAGGCAAGTGGTCTCGACCTGTATAGTGGAGAAATAGAAGCCATATTGCTCGCGCAGCAAGTCATGGGCCGTGGCGAGGAGCGTCTCGGCCTGGTCCGGTGCGTCGGTGCGCAGATGCGCCGAGAACACATATTTGTTCGAGGTGAGGGTCCAAGCGTGCACATGGTGGACGCCGGTCACCCGCGGTAGTCGCGCCAGCGCGCCAGCGACCTTGGTCAGGTCGATACCCTTTGGCACGCCCTCCATGAGGATGGACAGCGAATCGCGGATGATTCCCCATGAAGCAAGCAGCAGGACAACGCCGAAGGCCATGCCCAGTATCGGGTCGATGGCCATAAAGCCGGTGAAATAAATCACCGCCGCGGCGACGATGATCAGGATGCTGCCGACGAAGGTCTGCATGATGTGCCAAAACGCGCCCCTCAAATTGAGATCGCCCTTCTGGCCGGCGTAGAGCAGGCGCAGCGAGATCAGCTCGGTGACGAGCCCGCCCGCTGCCGCGATCAACATCGGGGTCGTGGGGAGGTCGACGGGATGCCGCAGCCGCATCGCGCCCATCACCAATACCAGCACCGCCATGATTGCGAGGAAGGCGCCGTTCAAGAGCGCCCCGATGATCTCGGCTCGGTAGTTGCCGAAACTGCGGTCGAGGTCGGCCGGGCGGCGCGCGATGCGGGCGGCCACAAAGGCGAGGACAACGCCACCGACGGCGGAGAAGGTGTGGAAGGCATCCGAGATGACCGCAATCGATCCCGAGTAGAGGCCGATGCCGAGCTCGATCAGAAAGTAGACGCCAGTGAGCCAGGCGGAGATCTTCAGCGCTCGGTCGTCGCCTCCGCTCGGTCTTGGCATTGCGTGACCTGAATGATCTGTCATTCTCACCTCCCCTCGCGTCGCGGGACCGGCGTCAGCCGGTCCCGGTCAGCTTCAGCCAGTCCTCTTCGCTCAGCAGTTTGACCCCTAGGCTCTGCGCCTCTTTCAGCTTGGAGCGCGCGCCCGGGCCGGCGACGACATAGTCCGTCTTCTTCGAGACCGAGCCAGCGACCTTGGCGCCGAGGCGCTCCGCCCTCGCCTTCGCCTCGGAGCGGGTCATGTGCTTGAGCGAACCGGTGAACACCACGGTCATGCCAGCGATGGGCGAGGCGATGTCCACCGCCTCGAGCGGTTCCGGCGCCACATCGGCGAGGAGCTCATCGACGACCCTCACATTATGAGGCTCGCCGAAAAAATCGGCGATGGCTTCGGCCACGGCCGGGCCAATGCCCTCGATATTGTCGAGCTCGGCATAGGCCTCGCTCCGCCGATCATCGGCCGCCGCGACCATGGCATCGCGGAAAGCGCTTGCGCTGCCATAGCTCCTGGCGAGCAACCGCGCCGTAATCTCACCGACATGGCGGATACCGAGGGCGTAAATGAAGCGGTCGAGCTTGACCTTGCGGCGGGCTTCGATAGCCGCGAATAGCTTCTCGGCCGAAGTTGGGCCCCACCCTTCCCGCTCCTCCAGCGTATGGGAGCCGCGGTTCTTCGCGGCGAGTGTGAAGATATCGGGTGGCGACTGGATCAGGCCCTCGTCGTAGAATGCCTTGATGTGCTTCTCGCCGAGGCCCTCGATGTCGAAGGCGTTGCGCGACACGAAATGCTTCAGCCGCTCGACCCGCTGCGCCGGGCAGATCAACCCGCCCGTGCAGCGCCGGACCGCGTCGATCTTGCCGCTGATGGGATTGACCTCGCGTACCGCGTGGCTGCCGCAGGCGGGGCAGAGGGTGGGAAAGACGAATCGTTTCGAGGGTTTAGGTCGCTTCGCTTCAACCACGCCGAGAATCTGCGGGATCACGTCGCCGGCGCGCTGGACCCTCACCGTGTCGCCGATGCGGACGTCCTTGCGCGCGATCTCATCCTCATTGTGCAGCGTGGCGTTCTGCACCACCACGCCACCCACGGTGACCGGCTCGAGCTTGGCCACGGGCGTGAGCGCGCCGGTGCGCCCCACTTGGATCTCGATGTCGTTGAGGATCGTGGTCGCCTTTTCGGCCGGGAATTTGTGGGCGATGGCAAAGCGGGGCGAGCGCGACACGAAGCCCAAGCGCTGCTGCAAATCGAGCCGATCGAGCTTATAGACGACGCCATCGATATCGTAGTCGAGACCGGCGCGTCCGCTTTCGATTTCCCGATAAGTTTCAAGCATTTTCTCGACCGAATTGGTCAGCTTGGCCAATGGATTGAGCGGAAAGCCCCAATCCGCCATGGCCCGGTAAACGCCCCATTGGGTGTCGGCCGGAAGATGCGACGCCTCGGCCCAGCCATAGGCGAAAAACTGCAATGGCCGCGACGCCGTGATCGATGGATCGAGCTGACGCAGAGATCCCGCCGCCGCATTGCGCGGATTGGCGAAGACGCGCTCGGCCTTTGCCGCCTGCGCCTGGTTGAGGCGCTGAAAGGCGGCGCGACTCATGTAAATCTCGCCGCGCACCTCGAATGGATCAGGAAAGTCCTTGGCGCCGATCGTTTGCGGAATGTCGGCGATGGTGCGGACGTTGGCGGTGACGTTCTCCCCTTGATAGCCGTCGCCGCGGGTCCCGCCCTGGACGAGCTTGCGTTTCTCGTAGCGGAGGGTGATGGAGAGTCCATCGATCTTTGGCTCGGCGGTAAAGGCAAGGCCTTCGACACTGTCAAGCCCGAGAAAGCGCCCGATGCGGTCGAGAAAGTCGCCCACGCCCCCATCGTCGAAAACATTGCCCAGCGAGAGCATCGGCACGCGATGGACGACTTTGCCAAAGGCCTCGACCGGAGCCGCGCCAACGCGTGAAGAGGGGCTGTCTGCACGGATCAGATCCGGGAAGTGCTCCTCGATGGCCGCATTGCGCTCCCGCAGAGCGTCATAGTCGGCATCCGAAATCTCAGGCTGGTCCTGCCGGTAATAAAGCGCGTCGTGATGGGCGATCTCGCGGGCAAGGCGCTCCAATTCAATCGCCGCCTCCGATGCATTCAATCGGTCGACCGGCTTGGCCTCTCGGCCGGCCGCGTCCTTGACCGGAGGCTTGCCCCTCGCCTTGCTCATGCAGATTTGCTCATCAGCCGCTCGGCCGCGGCGCGAGCCTCATCGGTGATGGTCTGGCCGGCGAGCATGCGCGCGATCTCCTCGCGCCGGCGCTCGCCATCGAGCACGAGCACGCGCGTCGCCATGGCCTCGCCTTCCGGTCCATGGACGGCTTCCTTGGCGATCAGCATATGCTCGTTGGCAAGCGCCGCGATTTGCGGCGCGTGAGTCACCGCGAGAACCTGAACCCCCGATCCGAGCCTCGCCAGACGCTCGCCCACGGCGGCGGCGGTGGCACCGCCGACGCCTGAGTCGACCTCGTCGAAGACGAGGGTGGGCGCCGAGCCCCGCGCCGCCAGCACCACCTTCAGCGCCAAGATCACGCGCGCAAGTTCGCCGCCAGACGCGACCTTCATCAAGGGTCCGGGCTCGGTTCCCGGATTGGTGCGGACCAAGAACGAGACGCGGTCGAGCCCGTACGGACCGCCATCGTCGACAGACCCGGGTTCGACCTGAGTGAACAGGCGCGCCTTTTCCAGCTTGAGTGGTCCAAGCTCGGCGGCAACCTCGTCATCTAGTCGCCCGGCCGCTTCTGTGCGGACTTCGCTCAAGGCGGAGGCCGAGCTCGCATAAGCCTCGCGGGCGACCTCGGCGGCGGCGCCAAGCGCCTCGAGCCTCGACTCGCCTTGATCGAGCGCCGCGAGTTCGGTTTTGAGACGGGCCACGAGCGCCGGCAGATCGTCGACGGAAACCTTGTGCTTGCGGGCGGCGGCGCGCAAGGCGAAGAGCCGCTCCTCGGCGCGTTCGAGCTCATGCGGCTCGAAGGCCGTGCCGGCCAGGGCCTGTTCGATGGTGGCGCGGGCGGCGTTGGTCTCACCGAGCACGCGTTCGAGCGCCTCGGCCACCGGCCCGAGCAGCGCCTGCCCAAGCCCCGTCTGGCGCTCGATGCGGCGGAGCGCCGCCGCAAGCCGCGGACCGGCCGTGCCCTCCCCCTGCAACGCATCCAAAGCCTCGCTGAGCTCCGAAGCGATCTTCTCCGCATGCATCATCAGCTGGCGGCGGGAGGAGAGCGCCTCCTCCTCCCCGGTTTGGGGGTCGAGGCCGACCAGTTCTTCGAGGGCATGGCCGACATAATCGGCGTTGGCGCGAATGGCGGCGATCTGGCCGGCATGGCGGGCGTGGGCGTCTTCGGCGGCCTTCCAGGCCTCGAACGAAGCGGTCACCCCCCTCACCTCGCCGGTCGCTCCGGCGAAGGCATCGAGAAGATCGCGATGGCCGCTTGGATCGATCAGGGCGCGGTCGTCATGCTGGCCATGGATCTCGACCAGCATCCGGCCCACCTCGCGCAACAGCTGCACGCCGACGGCGACGTCGTTGATGAAGGCGCGGGTGCGGCCGTCAGCCGACTGGACGCGCCTGAGGATGAGGGTCGCTTCCACCTCCAAGCCGTTGCCGGCTAGCAGCTGCCAGACTGGGTGATCGGGGGACGGCTCGAACATGGCCGTCACTTGACCCTGTGGAGCGCCGCGGCGCACCAGCGCGGCATCGCCGCGGCCGCCCAGCGCGAGCGCGAAGGCATCGAGCAGGATCGACTTGCCGGCGCCGGTTTCGCCGGTCAACACGCACAGGCCTTGACGGAATTCGAGATCGAGCTTGTCGATCAGGACAATGTCGCGGATCGACAAGGCGACTAGCATGGCGAGCCGATCAGGCGGGGTTGGCCTCGCCCTTCCAAGTCTTGGTGATCCACGAGCCCGGGTGCACCTGCGGCTTCTGGCCTTTCTTTTGCAGGAGGGTGTAAGAGTTCTTGTACCACTTACTTTCCGGGAAGTTGTAGCCGAGAACCGCCGCCGCCGTTTGCGCCTCGGGCACGATGCCTAACGCCATATAGGCCTCGGTCAGGCGACTCAAGGCCTCTTCGATCTGCGCCGTCGTCTGGTAATCCGTGACCACGACGCGGAAGCGATTGATGGCCGCGAGATAATTGCTATGGCGCAAATAATAACGCCCAACCTGCATCTCGCCCGCCGCCAACAGATCGCGCAGGATGCGGGCGCGATTTTGCGCTTCGCCAGCATAACGTGAGTCGGGATAACGCTGCAGCAGGGTCAAATAGGCTTGTAGCGCCTTCCGGGCATTGGTCTGATCGCGCTTCGGATCGAGCACCTGATCGTAATAGCTCATGCCAATGATGTTCTGCGCCAGATCGGATTCCGGCGTTCCGGGGTGCAAGGTAAGATAGCGATCGGCGGCGGACACCGCGTCGTCGTATTTGGCCGCCTTGTAATAGGCATAAGAGGCCATCACGATCGCCCGCCGCGCCTCGCGCGAATAGGGGTGATTGATGTCGACTTCTTCGTACTGCCTGGCCGCTTCTTCATAGCTCTGCTTGTCGAGCATCGTATCGGCCCGGCCATAGATGACGTCCGGAGCGGCGACTTCGCCGGCGTCCTTCTTCTTGCCGAACAGCGAGCCGCAGCCCGAGGTGAGGCTCGCCGCGAGGATCACGACCCCCAGGATCAGGGGCAGCCGCCAAGGGCCATGGACCGGCGGCGTCGCAACCAAACTGGACCTGGTGCCCCTCAAAAAACTGCCCCCAATGTTCCGGCGCAAAACTCTGCACGGCGCGAAGCGCCGATGACTATGCGCCTAGGCTAAAGCGGTTTGCGCCTCGGTGTACCCGAAACCGACCTGTCGTCCCTTGGTTTTGCTCAGTTTTGTGCGGTCCGTCCCAATGGCCGCCGCGTTGCCAGATTCTCGCGCAGACGGTGCCCAGCCAACCCGCCGATTATGGTGTTTTTTTGCTCATGGGGCAGATGGAGACCATCCAGGGAGGAGAAAGCGGCCGGGCGTGCAACGCAAGTGGCGCGGCAAAGCACCTCAGTCCGGAAGTGAAGCGGCTCGGCTTGACGCTTTAGCTCCGCTCGGCCGCGAAATTCGCCGCGGCTAGGCGGTGGCTGAATTCGGCGTGGCGAACTTCGCGCGCAGGGCGCGGAGCTTCGACCAGGGTCCAGGCCTCGGCATCGGCGAACAGAGCCTTGAGCACGAGGCTATTCAACCGGTGACCTCCGCGACGGGAGCGGAAAGCGCCCAAGATGGGGGCACCGGCGAGGGCGAGGTCGCCAACCGCATCGAGCGCCTTGTGGCGCACGAACTCGTCGGTATAGCGGAGACCTTCGCGGTTGATGATTCTGTCGTCCCCGATGGCGACGGTATTCTCGAGCGAGGCGCCGAGCGCGAGGCCGGCGGCCCAGAGCTTCTCCACGTCCTTCATGAAGCCAAATGTCCGGGCCCTGGACAGTTCCCGGCGGAAGGAGCCGGGATTGAGGTCGATCTCGATTCTCTGGGACCCGATGAGCGAGGAGTCGAAATCGATTTCGACATCCAGATGAAAACCATTGTGCGGGGAGAGCTCGCCATAGGCGCCGGCATCATCCACGCTGACTTGCTTCAGAACTTTCAGATAACGGCGGGAAGCGTCGAGCTCGACCAGCCCTACCTCGTCGATAGCCTCAACGAAATGGGCGGAGCTGCCATCCATGATCGGCACTTCGTTGCTGTCGATCTCGATCAGGACGTTATCAACGCCCAGTCCGCGCAAAGCCGCAAGCAGATGCTCAACCGTCGAGACGGAGGCACCGTTGCCATCGCCAAGCACGGTACACAACGTCACGCCCGTAACCGACCCCTGGTCGGCCGGGATCTCGGTGGTGTCGCCATCGCCGTTGGAAAGAAGGAAACGCAGCCCGCTATCGCCATCAGCCGGATAGAGAATGATGGAGACTGGCGCTCCGCTGTGAACCCCCGTGCCGATTAATGAGATTTCGCTGGCAAGCGTAGTTTGCCGTGCCCCAATAAATCCCTTCATGGCCCCCAAGCCGTCTTTACGAGTTCCCTCTGGCTCGAGGTCAGATACGATCCCCCGAGCCCCCCTCGATCCACCGCGCCCGGCATTTCATGCCTTTTTGGCGCCGCGGATCAATCAATGGTGAACCTTAACCCTCGGCTTTGGGAGCGACAAATCACGGTTTCTTTCAATGTGTTACCGGCTACCCCTTAACTTAACCCACTGACACACAACGCCTTTTAACCATTTTTGCAGCACCGTTTGAGCCCGCTCGCGGGCACCTAGGTGGCGCGCCGCCGCAGAAACGCAGGGATCTCCAAATCGTCATCCTCAAGTGATTCGTCGATCGACTCGCGGGTATCCATGGAAACGATCTTGGGCTGCGATTCAATCCGTTTTGGCACCGCCGTCACAGCGCCCTCAGC
Organism: Hyphomicrobiales bacterium; assembly: GCA_038326945.1. GTDB lineage: Bacteria > Pseudomonadota > Alphaproteobacteria > Rhizobiales > Methyloligellaceae > Methyloceanibacter. Next base: position 39,562 of record JBBQKN010000019.1, on the reverse strand, counting down.
ATGAGGCCGCTCGATCTTTAGGCCCTTCGGCGCAAGCTCTACGGGCTTCGGGGCTTGTCCCGTCCGGGGCTGACCGAATTCAGGCTCGCGTTTCGCGGGCGGGGTGTCGTTCTCATCCTTGCGACCGCGGGCGGCATTGCTCAGGCGCTCGAGAAAGCCAACCTTCTTTTTCTGCGCCGCCAGACCCATCGAATGGCCCTCGCCTAGGCGCGCCCTGAGCTCGTTCTGGGCGGGGACGGGAAATTCCTCGACATTCGGCATACGCCGAACGGGCCGCTGCGCCATGGAGGGAGGTGCAGGTACGAAGTTCGGCGCCGGAGGGACCTGCCGCTGCGGCTGCACCCCTTGCGGCAGGGCGCTCGCCGCGAGCTGGGGCGGGCGCCGCTCGATCGTCACGTTCCCGGACGCGCGCCAAACGGGCGCCTCCTTCGGTTCCTCGGCCACCGGGCGGCTTGGTTTCGCCGCCGCGGCGTGCGGGACCGCCACCGGCATGCTGGAGAGGCCGGCAAGCCGTTGACTCAAGCTGGCTTTCTCCTGGGGCGCGGGCTCGGCCTGACGGCCCGACATTTGGCCAAGGCCGGTCGCCACCACGGACACCCGGATCGAGCCGTCCAGCTCGTCGTCGAAGGTCGCGCCAACGATGATATTGGCCTCCGGATCGGCTTCCTCACGAATGCGGCTGGCTGCCTCGTCAACCTCGTAAAGGGTCAAGTCGTTGCCGCCGGTGATGGATACGAGCAGTCCGCTCGCACCCTTGACCGAAACATCGTCAAGAAGCGGATTCGAAATCGCAGCCTCCGCCGCCTCGATGGCGCGGCGGTCGCCGCTCGACTCGCCGGTCCCCATCATCGCCTTGCCCATGCCGGCCATGATGGTGCGGACATCGGCGAAGTCGAGATTGATCAAGCCTTCCTTGACCATCAAGTCGGTGATGCAGGAAACGCCGGCCCGCAGCACGTCGTCGGCCATGGCGAAGGCATCGGCGAAGGTGGTCTTCTCGTTGGCGACCCGGAACAGATTCTGGTTCGGAATGACGAGGAGCGTGTCGACATAGCGCTCCAGCTCGATGATGCCGCTCTCGGCCGAGCGCATGCGCCGGTGGCCTTCGAAATGGAAGGGCTTAGTCACGACGCCCACAGTGAGGATGCCTTCCTCGCGCGAGGCCCGCGCGATCACAGGGGCCGCACCGGTGCCGGTGCCCCCGCCCATGCCGGCGGTGATGAACACCATATGGGACCCGGCAAGATGCGCCTTGATGTCGGCCATGGCCTCTTCGGCCGCAGCCGCCCCAACATTGGGCTTGGAGCCCGCGCCCAGGCCTTCGGTGACATGGGTGCCCATTTGGATGCGGCGCTCCGCGCTCGAGCTCAGCAGAGCCTGTGCGTCGGTATTGGCGACGACGAATTCGATGCCGTGAAGCCCGGAGGCGATCATGTTGTTGACGGCATTCCCGCCGGCTCCGCCTACACCGAACACGGTGATCCGCGGCTTGAGCTCGGTGAGATCTGGAACCTTGAGATTGATAGTCATGGCGGCCTTCCGTTTCTCGATCTTAGCGTTCGTGTTGTTCAGCCTTGTTAAAAGTTGTCGCGTATCCAATCGCTGACTCGTGCCAAATAGCCCGTGCCGGTACGCAGAAAACGTTGCTCAGCGCGGCCTGAAAGTCTGTCGTCGCCGCGCGCCGATTGCAGCAGCAGGCCGATGGCTCCGGCGAAATCGGGACCCGTGCCGCCGTCGGGCAAGCCGTTCAGGCTGCGCGGCCGGCCAAGGCGCACGGGGCGCCCAAACATATTCGAGGCAAGCTCGGTCAGCCCGGTCAGTTGGCTGCCGCCGCCGGTCAGGACCAGATGCCGGGCCGCGTCGGAGGCATGACCGCAGGCCGCCAGCCGCCGCCGCATCAGGTCGAGGATCTCCTCGATGCGCGGGCGCAGAATGACGGCGAGCTGGGCCTTGTTGATCTGATTCATGCTGCCGCGCTCGCTCTCCCCCACGGAGGGGAAGGTGATGATCTCACGCTCGTCCGACGCCGTGGCGAAGGCGCTGCCGTGCAGAGTCTTCAGGCGCTCGGCGTGATCGAGCGGGGCTGAGAGGGCTCGCGCGATGTCCGCGGTCAGCCCGTTGCCGCCAAGCGCGATGGCGTCGATGTGGATGAATTGGCCGTCGGCGAACACCGACAGCGTAGTCGTGCCGGCGCCGAAGTCGATACAGGCGACCCCGAGCTTTGCTTCGTCCGGCGTCATCACAGCGAGCGCGCTGGCGTAAGGCGCAGCGACGAGACTGGTCACTTCCAAATGGCACCGTTCGACGCAAAGCGAGAGGTTGCGCATGGCGACCTCGTCGGCGGTGACGGCGTGAACGTCGATGCCCAGCCGCTCGCCGCACATGGCAAGCGGATCGCGGATGCCGCCATTGTCGTCCAGGCGGTAGCCGGTAGGCAGCGCGTGCAGGACGCTGCGCTTGTCGCGCTCGGCGTATTGACGGGCGCCGGCGAGAATCCGCAAGGTGTCGTCTTCACGCACTACGCCGGTGGGCAAGGCCACGCTGGCGGAGAAGGTCTCGCTCTGAAGCCTGCCGCAGGTGACGGCGACATGCGCCTCCTCGACGATCACACCGGCCATGCGTTCGGCCGCATCGACGGCGGAGCGGATGCAATGCTCGGCGCGATCGAGGTGAGTGACCATGCCGCTTTTGAGCCCTTCGGCCCGGTGATGGCCAAAGCCCAGAATCTCAAATTGCACGCCTTCGCCCGCGACCTCAAGCCACTCCGGCGCCGACCAGGTCTTGGCGATTAGGCAGCAGATCTTGCTCGTGCCCACGTCGAGCGCGGTGACGATGCGCTGGCGCTTCGAGCGATTGAGACTTGTTTGCCGCATCCCCCCCACCCTTTGCCTCAGGTATTGCCTTTAGTGCTTGCAGTCGGCATTTCCGGAGCAGCAACGCCCGGCACCACCTCCGGCTTGGCCGGGGCGTTTTCGGCCAGTCGCACGCTGACGCGGTCTGCCAGACGGAGATCGACCGCGGCGATGTTCTGGTTGAGCAGACCGCGATCGCGATCGAGACGAACCAGGGTCTGGAGTGCATCGGTGACGCCGTCGTCGGGAAGCATGACCTCCAGACCGGAAGCGAGTTTCAGGGTCCAGCGCCGGTCGCCCACCCTGATGGCGGCGAAGAGCTGCCGCCTCAACTCGTCGAAAGGCTCAAGCGTCTGCAACAATTCGGCGACGTTCTTGCCCGCGCCGTCGCCCACCACGAGCGGCAGGTCGGCATAGGCCTCACGCACGACCGGTGCGAGCACCGCTCCCTCCGCATCGATCACGTAGGTCTGCCCCTTGGACTGCCACACGGCGAAGGGGGTGCGCTCCTCGATCACGACCTGGAGGGTCGAAGGGAGAAGCCGCATGACTTGCGCGCGTTTGACGAAGGGGACGCGCTCCAAACGTTCCTTGGCGGCATCAGTGTCGAAAGCGAGGATCATGGAGCCTGGCCCAGTGCCAAGCGCCGCGGTCAGCTCGGCATCGGTGATGTGAACTTGGCCCTCAATCGTGATTCGTTTCACGCCAAAGCCTGCGGCCACGGCCATCCCCCGCACGCCCTTCACCGCCTCGCCGTAAATGCCATCCTTGCCGCTGACCCAGATGCCGTAGCCCGCGGCGCTCACCACCACGGCAAGAACGATGAGCCGCCAGGCGCCGGAGCCGCGGTCAAGTGCCGCCCCGCCGGGCAAGCGCTTGGTGCGGCGGAAACCCGGCAGCTTGATGCCGGCGAACGTCCGTGCCGGCACGGCGATGCCACGCGCAAGCAGCGCGTCGGGTCCCCTTGCCTTACCTCGCCCCTTGATCGGGCCTAGCGATTGCACGACGCGTCCTCCAGGATCCAGCGAACCAGCTCACCGAAAGAGCGGCCGCTGTGAACCGCAAGCTCGGGCACGAGCGACGTCGACGTCATACCGGGCTGGGTATTGACCTCAAGACAGATCAGGTCCCCCGGGCCGTCCGGACGATCGTCGAAGCGGAAGTCGGAACGACTGACCCCACGGCAGCCCAGTGCCCCATGGGCCGCTACCGACAGCTTCTGTACCAATTGGTAAACATTTGGTAAAAGCGCGGCCGGCAGGACGTGAATTGAGCCCCCGGGAGCGTATTTCGACGTGTAGTCGTAGAAGGTGAGACCGTCGGCCGGGCGAATCTCGATGACGCCCAGCGCTTCCTCCCCCATGACGGCGCACGTGAGCTCGCGGCCAGGGATATAACGCTCTACCATCACCTCCTCACCAAGGGTCCAGTCGAAGGCATGGAGCTCCTGCGGCGGATGGCGCTGGCCCTCGCGCACGATGAACACGCCGACACTCGACCCTTCGGCGACCGGCTTGATCACGTAAGGGGGCGGCATGGCGTGCTCCCGCGCCGCATCCTCCCGCGGCAGGACCAGGCTCTCAGCCACCGGAACGCCGGCTTCGCGCAAAACCGACTTGGCACGTTCCTTGTGCATAGCCAGCGCCGAGGCGAGCACGCCCGAATGGGTGTACGGAATGCCGAGCGTCTCGAGCACGCCCTGGATGCAGCCATCCTCGCCGAAACGGCCATGCAAGGCATTGAAACAGACGTCCGGGCGGAGCTCGGTAAGCTTCGTCGCCACGTCGCGCGCGACATCGAGACGGGTCACCTTGTAGCCTTGCGCTTCGAGCGCCGCGGCGCAGGCCTCGCCGGAGCGGAGCGAAACCTCCCGTTCCGAAGACAGGCCACCCATCAGCACGACGACGTGGGTTCGATTTTCAGTCATGCGACGCCCCCTAAGGCAGACGGATTGGAGTCCAAAAGCGTCTCGCCCGGCTTCACCCGAGCGATCGAATATTCAGAGCAATGATACCTGGATTACCCGCTTTCGCGGGTTAATGACACCGGCGGCGCGCGGCCGGGCTCATTTGGGCAGGCCGAGGCGCTTGATCTCCCATTCGAGCTCGATGCCGCTCGTCGCCTTCACCCGCGCGCGCACGGTTTCGCCGAGCTGTTCGAGATCGGCGGCACTTGCCTTACCCTCATTGATGAGAAAGTTGCAATGCATCGTGGAGACATGTGCATCGCCGATATTCAGTCCGCGACAACCGGCGGCGTCGATCAGTTGCCAAGCCTTGTTGCCAAGCGGGTTCTTGAAGGTCGAGCCTCCGGTGCGGCTCTTGATCGGCTGCGCCTGCTCGCGATAGGCGGCGATGCCCTCCATCTCGGCGAGGATCGCGGCGGGATCGCCCGGCTCGCCTTGGAATAGGGCTTGGGTGAAGACGAGGTCCTCCGGCGCGCCGCAATAGCGATAGGCGTAGCGCATGTCCGCCACGGGTAGCACATGGATTTTTCCGGCGCGATCGACGCCCCGGGCCTCGACCAGAACTTCGCAGGTCTCGCGGCCATGGGCGCCGCCATTCATTTGGAGCGCGCCGCCAACGCCGCCCGGGATGCCGCGATAGAAGGACAGCCCGGCGATGCCAGCGTCCGCCGCCGCGCGCGCGACCTTCACGTCGGGGACGGCCGTGCCGGCGCGGAGCCGCGAGCCGTCCTCGATCTCGATATCGCCGAAGCCTCTACCTAAGCGGATCACCACACCGCCGATGCCGCCGTCGCGCACGAGCAGATTGGAGCCGAGCCCGATCATGGTGACGGGGATCTCCGCCGGCGTATGCGCCATAAAGTAAGAAAGATCGGCTTCGTCCGCGGGCGAGTAGAGGATTTCGGCGGGGCCGCCGACGCGGAACCATGTGAGATCGGCAAGCAAGGCGCCTGGTTTCAGCTTTCCCCGCAACTCGGGCAAGCGGGCAGCAAGTTCAACCGCCAGAGCGCTCGGTGCGGTGCTCGGCGCAGGCGATTCGCTCATGAGCGCCCTCCATGCTCGGCAAGCCGGCGCGGCAAGGCATTGATCCAGTCGGTGATGGTGCCGGCGCCGAGTCCGACCACGAGGTCTCCGTCTTGCGCCAGAGCCGCCACGGTCTCAACCAGCTCCTCCTCACCGTCTACGGTCAGCACCTTGGGGTGGCCGTGACGGCGGAGGCTCGCAGCGAGCTCGTCGCGATCGATACCAGGGATCGGAACCTCTCCCGCCGAATAGACCGGCGTCACGAGTGCGATGTCGGCGTCGTCGAGACAGGCGGAGAATTCATTGAACAGGCTTTGCAGCCGCGTGTAGCGGTGCGGCTGGATCACGGCGATGACGCGGCCAGGTCCGGCGATGCGGGCGGCGCGGAGCACGGCTGCGATCTCGACGGGATGGTGGGCGTAATCGTCATAGATTTGCACGCCTTGCCATTCGCCGACATGGGTGAAGCGCCGCTTCACCCCTGAAAAGGCGGCGAGGCTTTCCCGGATCACGTCGTCGCTGACGCCAGCCTCCGCCGCCACGGCAAGAGCCGCAAGCGCGTTCAGCGCATTGTAATGGCCGAGCACCGGTAGCATCAGATCCTCTAGCATGCGCGCGCCACCGCTGACGCCCGAGCCGAGTCTCGCGTCGAACACGATCCGGTCTCGCGCCGGACGCACATTAGCGAGCCTGATATCGGCGTCGCGGGCAACGCCATAGGTGATCGTGCGGCGGCCATTGGCAGCGCCGCCGAGCCTCGCGACAAGCTCGCGCACCACCGGGTGGTCGATGCAGGCGACGGCGAGGCCGTAGAAGGGAATGGCCTCGATGAATTGCTGAAAGGCCTGATGCAGAGCAGGCACAGTCTCCCAATAATCCATGTGCTCCGGATCGATATTGGTCACGACGCCGATCTGGGTCGGAAGCTTCAGAAAGGTGCCGTCGGATTCGTCGGCCTCGACCACCATCCACTCGCCCTTGCCGATGCGCGCATTGGTGCCCCAGCCGGTGATGATGCCGCCTGTGATGACGGTCGGGTCGAGCCCTCCACCTTTCAGCAGATCGGCTATTAGTGACGTGGTGGTGGTTTTGCCGTGAGTGCCGGTGATGGCGACGGCGGCGCAAGGACGCATCAGCTCGGCCAGCATCTCGGCGCGGCGGATGATGGGAATCCCGCGCTCCTTCGCCGCTTCGAATTCCGGATTGCCCGCCTTAACCGCGCTCGAAATGACCAGATAGGCGGCGCCGTCGATATTGGCCGGGTCATGACCGATCACGCAGCGAATGTCTTTCGCGCGCAGACGTTCGAGATTGGCGCTTTCCTTGAGATCGCTCCCCTGCACGGTATAGCCGCGCGTGTGCATCACCTCAGCGATCGCGCTCATGCCGATGCCGCCGAGGCCGACGATATGCACGAGGCCGGTCTTGTCTGGATCGGGCATGTGCATGGGACGCGCCTACTCCTTGGACTTCACGAGGTCGCCGACAAGATCGGCGAGATCGGCCACGGCATCCGGCGTGGCCATGGCATGGCCCTTCTCCGCCGCCTCGGCCAGACGCTCGGGCGACGACAGCAGCGCCTCGAGCAGCTCAGCCAGGCGCTCAGTGCTTAGTTCCGACTGGCGCACGCACCAACCGCCGCCAGCTTCCTGCAGCCGTGTTGCATTTTCGAGCTGATCATTGTCAAGGGCGTGCGGCAGAGGCACGAGCAGGCAGGGCCGCCCGATTGTGGTCAGCTCGGCGACGGTGGATGCGCCGGCGCGGGCGATGACCAGATGGGAGGTCGCGATCCGCTCCGGCAAATCGCGGAAGAACGCGGCCAGATGCGCGGCGATGCCGCCAGCCCGATAGGCCTCGCGCAATTCCGCGAGATCCTCTTCTCGCGCCTGCTGCACCAATGTGACGCGCGCGCGCATCGGCTCCGGCAAGTTTAACAAGGCAGGCGGCAGCGCCTCGGAAAAAAAGCGCGCGCCCTGACTGCCGCCAAAGACGAGCAGCAGCAAGCGGGAGGTGGCGTCCGGTGTCGCGTAAGGCACGTCGCGAAATTTCAGCACGGCATCGCGCACCGGAATGCCGGTCAGCCTCGCTTTGGCTTCGGCCCCGGGGCCAAGCAGCTTGGTCGGCATGAACGAAAGCCCGATCTTGTCGACGAAACGCGACAGCAGCCGGTTGGCGCGTCCCATCACGGCGTTCTGCTCGTGGATGGCGGTGGGAATGCGCAGCGTGCCGGCGGCGATGATCGGCGGCAGCGTCGGATAGCCGCCAAAGCCGATCACAGCCTTGGGCTTAACCCGCATCAGCAGGGCAAGCGCTCCGCCAAAGCCGAGGCCGAGACGCGAAAAGGTGGCGGCGAGCGCGATGGGAGAGCGGCTCGTCAGCGTGGCGGAAGGGATGAGGTGAATGGCGCGCGCCGGAAAGTCGCCACCATATTTCTCCGCGCGCATGTCGGTGGCGAGTTCGACGTCATAGCCGCGGCGGTTCAGTTCCTGGGCGAGCGCGGCCGCGGGGAACAGATGGCCACCGGTCCCGCCCGCGGCAAGCAGGATGGTGCCCTTGCTCAAGCCACCTGCTCCGAGGCGCTTCTACTTTCGCCCGGGCCGGCTTCGCTTGGGCCGTCGACCTCGCTTGAGGTGCCGCGCGGCAGGCGCCCGGTCTTCGGCCTTCGCCGCGTCAGGCCGAGGGCAAAGCCCATGGTCAGCGCCATGGCGAGCAAGGACGAGCCGCCATAGGAGATGAAGGGCAAGGTCATGCCTTTGGCGGGCAGTAGCCCGACATTGACCGCCATATTGATCAGGGCCTGCAAGCCGAACAGCATGATCAGCCCCGCGGTCGCATGGCGAATGAAGCCATCTGGCTCTTGCGACGCCTTGGACAGGCCGCGCAGGACGATGAAGGCGAACACGGCGAGTAGGATCAGGCAGGCGATCAGGCCATATTCCTCCGCCGTCACGGCGAAGATGAAGTCGGTATGGGAATCGGGAAGCACGTCCTTCACCGTCCCTTCGCCGGGACCGCGCCCGAACCAGCCGCCGCGAAGGAAGGATTCGAAGGCCCGGTCGGCCTGATAGGTGTCGCCGGAGGCCGGATTGAGGAAGCGGTCGATGCGGGACGCCACATGCGGCACGAGAAAATAGGCCGAGGCGAGCCCGGCCAGGCCCGCGGTGACAAGCGCCCCGATCCAAACGAGATTGATCCCGGCCATGAAGAAGAGCGCCCCCCAAACGAGGGTGACCAGCAGGGTCTGACCGAAATCGGGCTCGAGCACGAGCATAAGCGCAAACGCGCCATAGAGGACGAGGGCAAGCTCGATGCCGGGCACGTCATTCCGCTTCTGGCTCTCATTGAACAGCCAGGCGGTGAGCACGACGAAGGCCGGCTTGACGAATTCGGAGGGCTGGATCGTGAAGACGCCGAGTTGAAGCCAACGCTTGGCGCCCTTGATCTCGGGGCCCACCAGCATGGTGAGCGCCATCAACCCAAGGCCGACGACGAAGATGATGAGGCTCGCACGGCGGATCTGCTTCGGCGTGAGGGTCGAGGCCGCGAACATGATGACGATCGCAGGCAGAAGCAGCGCCGCTTGGCGGCGAACGAAATAGAAGGGTTCGAGGTTAAATTTCTCGGCGATGGGCGGGCTTGCGGCAAGCGACAGTACGAGACCGGCACCCATCAGCAGGAGCAGGCCGAAGAACATCAACCGATCGACGGTGAACCACCAATCGGAGAGCACGCTGCGGTCAGCGCGGGTGATTCTCATGCCGCCTTGCCTTGCGGCTGCACCGGGCTCACCCCGTCGAGGCTCATGACGTGATCGCGGAAGCTTCGACCGCGCGCTTCGAAATTGGGGAACTGATCGTAGGACGCGCAAGCCGGCGACAGGAGCACCACCGGCTCCTTCGCTTCGGAATGGCTGGCATCGGCGGCGGCGGCGGCCACAGCGCGATCCAGCGTCCCGCATCTGACATGATCGACCTCGGTGCCGAACTGCACGGCGAAGCCGTCGGCCGCCTCGCCGATCAGATAGGCGCGCGCGATCCGCGGGAAGAAGGGCTCAAGCCCGGCAAGGCCTCCGGCTTTGGGCCTGCCACCCAGAATCCAATAAATGTCGGTGAAGGCGGCCAGCGCCTTGGCCGCGGCATCGGCATTGGTGGCCTTCGAATCGTTCACGAACAGGACGGATCCCGCCCGCGCCACCTGCTCCATGCGGTGCGCAAGGCCGGCGAAGCTCGAAAAGCCCTTGGCGATGGTCGCAGCGTCGAGCCCTTGCGCCCGCGCCAGTGCATAGGCCACGGCAGCGTTCTGCCAATTATGGGCGCCTCTGAGCGAGCCGATGCCGGCAACGCTCCCGCGCCCAAGCTCCCTCCCCTTATCGACCTCGATCAGAACCCCGGCGTCGGCCCAAACCCCCGTCTCCACGGCGCGCCCGACGGCGACGCGCTTGACGGCGAAGGGGCCATGAAGCTCATCGGCAATGGCGCGGCTCAGCGCATCGTCGACGCCGATCACGACGGTCCCGCCCGCCGGTAGGCCCGCGAATATGCGGGCCTTGATCGCGGCATAGTTTTCGAGTGTGCCGTGGCGGTCGAGATGGTCGGGGGTGATGTTCAGCAGCGCCGCGGCGTCGGCCCTGAGCGAGGGGGTGAGGTCGATCTGAAAGGTCGACAATTCAAGTACATAGGTCAGATCGTCGGCGAAGGGAGGAAGATCGAGCACCGCGTGGCCGATATTGCCACCAAGCGCCACCCGCCTTTCCGCCATCTGCAACAGATGGGCGGTGAGCGCTGTCGTCGTGGATTTACCATTGGTGCCGGTAATGGCCAGGATCTTGGCCTCCGAGCCTTGCTTCTCGCGCTCGCGGAAGAACAGCTCGGTGTCACCGATCACCTCGACCTGGGCCTCACGCGCCTTCTGTACGCTCCAATGCGGCTCCGGATGCGTGAGCGGAATGCCCGGAGCAAGCACCAGCGCCGCGATCTTGGTCCAATCGATTGAGCCAAGATCGTGCAAACTCACGCCTGCGGCAGCGGCCTTGTCGCGCGCAGCCTCGGTGTCGTCCCAAGCCAGCACGCGCGCGCCGCCCGCGGCGAGGGCGCGCGAAGCGGCGATGCCGCTCAAGCCGAGCCCGAGAACCGCGACGTCGCGGCCGGCAAAGATCGTGACGGGAATCATCTTGGTCCCGAATCTAGCGCAATTTCAGCGTGGCGAGGCCAACAAGCGCGAGCACCACGGCGATAATCCAGAAACGGATCACGACCGTGGATTCGGCCCAGCCCTTCTCTTCATAGTGGTGGTGCAGCGGCGCCATGCGGAAGACGCGCTTGCCCGTCAGCCGGAACGAGGCCACTTGCACGATCACCGAAACGGCTTCGAGCACGAACAGGCCGCCGACAATGGCGAGCACCAGCTCATGCTTGGTGGCGACGGCGATGGTGCCGAGGGCGCCGCCGAGAGCCAGCGACCCGGTGTCGCCCATGAAAATTTGGGCCGGAGGCGCGTTGAACCACAGAAAGCCGAGGCCGGCGCCAACCAGCGCTCCGCAAATCACGGCGAGCTCGCCGGTACCTTGCACGAAATGGATCTGAAGATATTCGGCGAACAGCGCGTTGCCGACGAAATAGGCGATGAAGCCAAAGGTGGCGGCGGCGATCATCACCGGCACGATGGCGAGGCCGTCGAGCCCGTCGGTGAGGTTCACGGCGTTGCCCGCGCCGACAATGATGAAGGCGCCGAAAGGCACGAAGAACCAGCCGAGTTGGATCAGCACATTCTTGAAGAAGGGAATAGTGAGCGCCGTCGACAGGGGCGCCTCGCCGACCGAGGCGATGACCCAAGTGGCTATCAGGGCAATCGCGGTCTCGATCACGATCTTGATCCGCCCCCGGAACCCAGTCGCGGATTGTCGCGTCACCTTGAGGTAATCGTCATATAGGCCGACCGCGCCATAGACGAGGGTGACGACGAGCACTACCCAGACATAGGTGTTGTGCAGATTGCCCCAGAGCACCGTGGCGAAGGTGACGCCCGACAGGATCATCAGTCCGCCCATGGTCGGCGTGCCTTGCTTCTTCAGCAGATGCCCCTCCGGTCCGTCGGTGCGGATCGGCTGGCCTCTGCCCTGACGCACGCGCAAGGATCTGATGATCTTCGGGCCGAACAGGAACACGAAAAACAGCGCCGTGAGCAACGCGCCCCCGGTGCGGAAGGTGATGTAGCGAAAGATATTGAGGACGCTAAGATCGCCTGCGAGCTCGGACAACCAATAGAGCATGGTCTTCCCCCTTCGGCCCGTTTAGGGCGAAAGCGCTCCGAATGGAATCGCGATTTCGCCTCGACCCTTCGTTTTTTCGGACAGTTTTAGCGAAATCGGTTCGATTTCGACCCCCCGGCGCTTATGCAGTCGCACCCTCGGGGTCGAAATGACGTTGCAAGGCCTCGACCAGCGGAGACATGCGGCTCCCGAACGAACCCTTGATCATCACCATGTCGCCCGCGCGAACCCCGGATGTGAGCAAGGGTTCGAGCTGTTCGGCGGTCTTGGCATAGCCCCCACGGCGGGGCCGGGGCAGCGAATCGTAGAGACCGCGCATCATCTCGCCGCAGGCATAGACGAGGTCCACGCCGGCGGCGTCGATGGCTTCCGCTAAATCCTGATGCAGCTTGGGGCCGAGGCCGCCAAGCTCGAGCATGTCGCCAAGCACGGCGACCCGGCGCTTGAACTCTTCCCTTGGCGTCAGCCCCAAGATGGCGAGCGCCGCGCGCATGGAAGCAGGATTGGCATTGTAGGATTCGTCGATGATGGCGATCCGCCCCTCCTTGCCGCCGAGATCGATGCGTTCGCCGCGTCCGGTCTGGGCGCGCCAGCCACCAAGCAAGCGCGCCGCGGCCTTCACATCGGCGCCGGCGAGCTTGACCGCGGCGAGCACCGCAAGCGAGTTCTGGACGAGGTGAATACCCGGCGAGCCGACCCGATAATTGATGGTTTCACCCAGAATGTCGGCCTTCACATTGGAGTTGTCGGGACCAAGCTCGACGGTCAGGAACCGCGCATCGGCGCCGGCGGACTCGCCGAAACCGACGATCTTGGCCTTCTGCTGCAGGGCGTGGCGTCTCAGCCGCTCAAAATAGGGACTGTCGCGATTGAGGATGGCGACGCCCCCAGGCTCGAGCCCCTCCAAAATCTCCGCCTTGGCGTCGGCGATTGCCTCCACCGAGCGGAAGAAGCCGAGATGCACCGGCGCCACGGTGGTGATGATGGCAATGTGGGGCCGGATGAGCTTGGTCAGCGCGCGCAGCTCGCCCGCATGGTTCATGCCCGCCTCGAACACGCCGAAGCTTGTGTCCTCACGCATATTAGCCAGAGAGAGCGGAACCCCCCAGTGGTTGTTGTAGGATTTGGTCGAGGCGTGGACCGGGCCCGAGGGGGTGAGCGCAAGCTTCAGCGCTTCCTTGGTTCCGGTCTTGCCCACGCTGCCGGTCACGGCAATGACGATCGCATCCTTCGCCCGCGCCCTCGCCGCCGTGCCGAGTTCGTTCAGGGCTTTCAACGTGTCGGTCACGCGCAGCAAGCGCGCTTCGCCCCGCGGCGCCTTGAAGTCCTGCTCGACGATGGCGCAAGAGGCGCCTTGAGCCAGTGCCGCCGCGACAAAGAGGTGGCCGTCGCGATTGAGGCCGCGCAGCGCGATAAAGGCCTCGTCAGGCGCGAGGCTGCGGCTGTCGATGGAGACGCCGCTCACGGCTGCGCCCTTGGCCGCCGAGCTCCTACCACCCACGGCCTTAAGCATTTCGCCCAATGTCCACAGTGGCTTAGCCAAGCTTTGCCTCATGCTTCAGCGCGGCGTCGACCGCGTCATGGTCAGAATAAGGAATGACCGCGCCTTTCACGATCTGCCCCGTCTCATGGCCCTTGCCGGCGATCAGCAGCACATCCCCCCGCTTTAGTCCAGCGACAGCCTCCGCCACGGCGCCTGCCCGCCCGGCGATCTCGACCGCGCCCGGAGCCGCGACCAAGATCTGGCGGCGAATTTCCTCGGGCTCTTCGCTGCGCGGATTGTCGTCAGTGACGATGGTGATATCTGCTTTGCTCACCGCAACCGCGCCCATTTCGGGCCGCTTGCCCTTATCGCGATCGCCGCCACAGCCAAACACCACCGCGAGCCTGCCCTTGACGTAAGGGCGAAGCGCGTCCAGCGCCTTGGCCAGGGCATCCGGCGTATGCGCATAGTCAATGAAGATCGGAGCCCCGGCGGGGGCGGTACCGGCAAGTTCGAGGCGGCCGCGCGCGCCACGCAAATTCGCCAGCAGCGGCAAGGTCGTCGATGCGCTCGTGCCCGTGGCCATGGCGAGCCCGGCGGCGACCAGCGCATTGGACGCCTGGAAGGCGCCGACCAGCGGCAGGAGCAATTTCTCCTGCCTGCCGTCATGTTCGACCACGAGGCGCTGACCAAAGTTGTCCTCTTCGGCCAAGACCAGCCGCAAGCTTTCGCCTTCGCGCCCGACCGAGATCACATCGAGCCCGCGCGCTCTGGCAAATGCGGCGACCTCGCGCCCGGCGTCGCTGTCGACATCGACCACCGCCGGCGCACCCGAAGGCAACAGCTCGCCGAACAGGCGGAGCTTCTCCGTGAGATAAGCCTCGAAGCTTGGATGATAGTCGAGATGGTCGCGGGAAATATTGGTGAAGGCTCCGGCAGCGAGCCGTACGCCATCGATGCGGCGCTGTTCGAGCCCGTGGCTTGAGGCCTCAAGCGCGAGATGAGTGACGCCGGCCTTGGCGAGGTCGGCCAGGATCTGGTGCAGCTCGATGGGGTCCGGCGTGGTGTGAGCAAGGGTCGCAGTGCCGGAGGGGCCGACCACGCCAATGGTGCCAAGACTTGCGGCGCGGAGACCGATCTGCTCCCACAATTGGCGTAGGAAGGACGCAACCGAGGTCTTGCCGTTGGTGCCGGTAACGGCCACGACAATGTCCGGCTGGACGCCGAAGAACGTTGCGGCGATGAGCGCCAGGCGCCGCCGCGGATTGGCATCCTTGAGGATCGGTGTCCCGTCGAGAGGCGTGTCGGTGCGGACGTCGCCATCAGCTTGCGGCATCAGGATCGCCGCGGCTCCGCGCTCCAGGGCTTCGGCGACATAACGTGCGCCATCGGTGCACGAGCCCGGAAGAGCGGCGAAGAGATAACCGGGCTTCACCTTCCGGCTATCGGCGGCGAGCCCCATGATCGGAATTTGCAGCCAAGACGCGGGCAGCGGGGCCTCGGGCCCCATCAACTCACCAAGGGTCATGACCAAGACATCCGCCCGCGAAGGCCGCCGGTGGCCTCCGCCCAAGCTCCCAAAAACGGCTCGCCTGAGCCCCGGAGACTGGCTTCCTCTAATAGGAGGCGAGCACCTTTTCGTCAAACTTGTGGTCGTCTCCAGGGAGCTTCGGCGCCACGCCGAGAATGGGCGCGATGCGCTCGACGATCTTGCGGGTGGTCGGCGCGGCATTCAGGCCCGCCGTGGCCCCATTGTGACTCTCGGGCACCCGCTTCGGCTCGTCGATCATCACCAGAACGAGATATTCGGGCGCATCGGTCGGAAAGACGCTCAGAAACGACGTCAGGAGCGAAGAGCCCTCGTAATGGCGTCCGACCACCTTCTCGGCCGTGCCCGTTTTGCCTCCGACGCGGTAGCCTTCGGCGTCGGCGTTCTTGCCGGTGCCCTTCAACACATTGAGGCGCATCAACGCCAGCATGGCTTGGCTCGTCGCGGGCTTGAGCACGCTTGGGCTCTGCCTCAGCGCGTCGACACGGGATCGCGGCAGGAAGGTTGGCGTCACCCCGAAGCCGCCATTGACGAGGGGCAGCGCCGAGGCGGCAAGCTGCAAGGGCGTGACCGAGAGCCCGTGACCGAAGGCAATGGTGATGGTGTTGAGCCGCCCCCATGGATCGGGGACGATCGGGGCTGCGCTCTCGCCGATCTCGGTATTGAGCCGGCTCAAGAGACCGAGTTTGCGCAAGAAGGCGCGGTGGCGCTCGATGCCGAGATCGAGAGCCTCCTTGGCTGAACCGATATTCGAGGAATAGATGAAGATCTCCGGCACGGTGAGTTTGCGCTTCTTGCCGTGGAAATCATCGATCGTGAAGGACGCGACATGCAGTGGCTGGCTCGCGTCGTAGCTCGAGCGCAAGGTGGCGCTGCCCTCGTCCAGCGCGCCGGCGGTGGTGAACACCTTGAACACCGACCCCATCTCATAAACGCCCGAGTTCAAGCGGTTCAGCCGATCCTTGTCGAGGGCCTGCTCGCGGTGATTCGGGTCGTAATCCGGCAAGGAGACCATCGCCATCACCTCGCCGCTATGCACGTCGATGACGACGCCCGCGGCCGCCTTGGCGCGATAGGTGGCCATGGCTGAGGCGAGTTCTTCTCGCACGACGTGCTGCACGCCGAGGTCCAACGACACGGTGACGGTCTCTCCGCCGACAGCGTTTTCCGGGTTCGACATGGCGAGCTGGGGATTGTCATCGAGGAATTTCTCGATGCCGGCGAGGCCCTTATTGTCGACATTGACATGGCCGACGACGTGGCAGGCGGTGGTGCCGACGGGATAGACGCGGCGATATTCCTCGATGAAGCCAAGGCCGGGCTGACCGAGCTCGTAAATCTCGCCTTGCTGCTTCGGTGTCAACTCGCGCCTGATTGACACGAAACGGCGTCCCTGCTTCAGCCTTAGGCGCAGCTCCGCGGTGTTGATGTCGGGGAGCACGCTTGCAACCTGCTCGACCAGTTCGTCGCGATCGATGACGCGGGCGGGGTCGGCATAGAGCGTGGCGCCCTTGATGTCGGTGGCGAGCAGCCTGCCATTGCGGTCGAGGATGTCGGGGCGGTGCACGGTGGTGGAGATGTCGTGAATGCCGCCGGAGCTTGGCGCCGCGGTGTCGAAGCCGAGGCTGACGAGGCGCCCGCCGATCAATAGAAATCCCAGCGCGAAGCCCAGGCAGGCCAAGCGGTAGCGGCGCCTACTCTTGGCCCAGTTAGCCCGCTCGGCGGGCGACGCAGTGACACTGATATGTGGATCGCGGGCCAAGAGTGCGAACCTCACTCGCCGGGTGGCGAAACGGTTACGGGCGGCAGAGATTCGCCTTCGGCGGCAGCGATGGCTGCGGGTGGAACCGCCGGGGCCGGCACCGCAACCGGTGCCGCGAACGTTTCATGCGCAGCCTCCAGGCGGGCACGCTCAAAGTCGCTTTCCGACACCGTGTCGAGGGTGATGAGTTGACCCGGCCGCGCCGGTCCAAGCTGGAGATGCTTCTTAGCCAAACGCTCGATCCGCTCAGGCCGGTTGAGCAGGCTCCATTCGGCGCGCAGCACCGAAACCGCGTCACGCTCGGCTTCGATGTGCTTATGAAGCTGAGCGATATCCTCGTCGAGGGCGCGAGATTCGTATTTCACCTGATAGATGACATAGGCCAGCGCCACGAGGGCGAGCGCGAAGCAGATATTGACGAAACGCAGCATGGCGAACCCGTGAGTTGAAGTCCCCTCAGACAGGAAGAGCGATTCGAGGCACCCCCAGCGCCGCGAGATCGAAAGCGTGAGCCGGAGCCTCTGTCCGCTCCGCCGCCCTCAAGCGCGCCGAGCGGGACCGGGGATTCAGCCTGATCTCCTCCTTCGTCGGTAATAATGGACGACGGTTAAGAAGTTGGAAGCTTGGAGCAAAAGGCGCGCGCTTCTCCTCCGGCAGATGGCGCGACCCAAGCGGGGCTGGCGCGCTTCTCGCGGCGAAGAAGCGCTTGGCGACGCGGTCCTCGAGCGAATGAAAGGTGACGACCGCGAGCCGGCCCTTCGGCTTCAACAAATGCTCGGCCGCGCTCAGGCCCCGCGCCAGCTCCAGCAGCTCGTCATTGAGATAAAGGCGGAGCGCCTGGAAGGTCCGGGTGGCCGGATGCTTGGTCTCGTCGTGCCTCCGCCCGAGAACGCCGGCGACGATCTCGGCCAATTCGCCGGTGCGCGTGATCGGCGCTTCAGCCCTCCGCGCGGCAATGGCGCGAACGATGGCGCGGGCGCGCTTCTCCTCGCCGAGAGAGCTGAGGATGGCGGCGAGATCGCGTTCCGGCAGGGCATTCACGAGATCGCTTGCCGTCGGGCCGTCCGCGCCCATGCGCATGTCGAGGGGGCCGTCATGGCTAAAGGAAAAGCCGCGCTCGGGCCGGTCGAGCTGCATGGAGGAGACGCCAAGGTCGAGCGCCACGCCATCGACGGCGTCGATACCCTCTTGCTCGGCGAGTTCGCGCATTTCGGCGTAGCGGCCAAGCACGAATCTCAAGCGTCCGGGAAAATCGGCTGCAAGTGTGCTGGCGATGCTCGCCGCGTCAGGATCCCGATCGATGGCAAGCACATTGCATCGCGTGGCTTCGAGCAGTCCGCGCGTATAACCGCCCGCGCCAAAGGTACCGTCGATGTAGAGTTTGCCGTCGCTTGGCTCGAGCGCCTCAATGACCTCGGAGAGCATCACGGGAATGTGGCGGGCCGGTCCGCTTGCGGCCGAAAAGCCCGTGCCGCGACCCGCCATCATTCCCGTGCTCCCTCTGGCCCGCCGCTTCCGCGGCGCCCCGCGCCGAGCAATTTGCGGAGATCGCGGACCTTTTGGCGCGCTTCCGCCAAATGGGCTTCAAATCGGCCTGGCTCCCACATTTGGAACTTCTCGCCGAGGCCGACAAAAGTGATGTGTGTAGTGATGCCGGCGTGCTCCCTGAGCCGCTCGGGTAGGATGGTGCGTCCGTCCTGATCGATAGAGAGGATCTCGCTCGTACCGAACAGAGCAGTGGCGAGATGGTCGCGCTCGTCCGAATAGGGCGCCAAATCCTCGACAAGGCCGTTGATCTTGTCGACCAGCCGCTGGCCGCCAGCGTCGAGCGCAGGCGCATCGAGCGACGGATAGCAATAAATGCCCTCAAGCCCATCTTTGGCGAGGACTGTGCGGAAAGAAGCCGGAACGGAGACGCGGCCCTTGGTGTCGATCTTGTTGGTGAATGACGAGACAAACTGATCCATCTCCCCCTCTTGGGCGCCTGGGCCGACTGAGAACTCGCGAGCGCTCCAGGCGCCGGTACCGTTTCGAAGATCGTGGGAGAGGCGGCGCGGTCCCCCCGTGGCCCCGTAAGGAGCGCTGCCTGCCCCTCCCACCACTCACCGAACGGGCAATTATGGGATAGCATGGGATATTATGGGTGGTCAAGGAATCTCATGGGAATAGGCTTAACGGAGACGGGATAGCTGTGGGTAACCGGGGATCGAATCGCCAAGACTCGGCCTGCCCCTCCTCGGCCCCGTTTCCTGCTTTGAATTGCCGGGAAGCGGCGAAGCGGTCTACAAACGCGGGGAGACGGACGGGCGGCTCCCGGATTCCCAAGCGGCGAAGTGCTCTGTGAGCACCGGCCCGCATCGTGAAAAGAATGCGCTAAAAGCGGCTGGCGTCGGCATTGATGCTCACTCGAGACTTCCGAATCGCGTTTGCCCTCGCCGCGATGCTGCTCGGCGGCGGCACTGTTGCGCTTGCCGCCAACGACACCATTGACGGGCCGTTCGCCCGGCTGGGGCCGCCGGACGCGCCGGTCAAGCTGTATGCGGTGGAGCGCGGGGAAGGCCCGCCGGTGCTGCTCATCCACGGCTTCGGCACCAACACCTTCACTTGGCGCCACATCGCGCCCGACCTTGCCCGCGACCACAAGGTCATCGCCGTCGACCTTAAGGGCTTCGGCCGCTCCGACAAGCCATTCGACAAACGCTACGCCGCCTCCGATCAGGCCGAGCTCCTGACCCAGCTGATCCTCGACCGCGATCTGCGCGACCTCACTCTGGTCGGCCATTCCTATGGCGGCGGTATCGCATTGCTGCTCGCGCTCGAAGCCGACACGCGGCTGAAAGGCCGGCTGTCCAAGCTCGTACTGCTCGACACCATCGCCTATCCGCAGAACATCCCGGTGTTCTTCAGGTTGCTCGACACGCCGGTGGTGTCGCAGATCGGCGTGCGCATGGCGCCGCCGACCTTGCAGATCCAGCTTGCGCTCAGGATCGCCTTTTTCGACAACAGCAAGATCGGCGACGACGAGATCGCGGCCTATGCCGAGCCGATGAAGACGGCTGCGGGCAAGCACGCCCTCATCCACAGCGCACGGCAGATCATGCCCCCCGACGTGGAGGAGATCTCAGCGCGCTACGCCACCATCACCCTTCCCACGCTCATCCTCTGGTGCGATCACGACCGCGTGGTGCCGGTCACGATCGGATTGAAGCTCAGGCGCCAGATGCCCAACGCCCGTTTCGACATCATCGATCAATGCGGGCACATGCCGCAGGAGGAGCAGCCCGAGGCGACGTTGCTGCAAATCCGCCATTTTCTCGGCACGCCGGCCGAGAAATAAGTTTCACTTATCGTTCCCATAGGCAAATCCGATTTGCGCTGATGATGCGCTGCACGCGACACTCCCGCCGAGCGCGCGGAATCACCGCGATGAAAATCCTAGAACCCTTTGGAGAGAGACATGGACGCAAAGACCGACGAAGGCGCCGGCAAGTGCCCGTTCACGGGCGGCAGCCGCGGACACAGGATTCGCGATTGGTGGCCGGACCAACTGGACATCCAGGTTCTTCATAACAACTCCCCTTTGTCCGACCCGATGGGCGAGTCGTTCGACTACGCCAAGGAGTTTAAGAGCCTCGACCTCGATGCCGTGATGAGGGACCTGCATGCCCTGATGACGGATTCGCAGGAGTGGTGGCCGGCGGACTTCGGTCACTATGGCGGGCTGTTCATTCGCATGGCCTGGCATAGCGCCGGCACCTACCGCATCACCGACGGCCGGGGCGGAGCCGGGGGCGGCCAGCAACGTTTCGCGCCGCTCAACTCGTGGCCGGATAACGCCAACCTCGACAAGGCGCGCCGACTGTTGTGGCCGATCAAGCAGGAATACGGCCGCAAAATTTCTTGGGCCGACCTGATGATCCTCGCCGGCAACGTCGCCCTCGAATCGATGGGCTTCAAGACCTTCGGATTCGCCGGCGGACGAGCCGACGTCTGGGAGCCTGAAGAGCTCTACTGGGGCCCCGAAGGCACATGGCTGGGGGACGAACGCTACAGCGGCGAACGCCAGCTCTCCGAACCGCTCGGCGCCGTGCAGATGGGTCTTATCTACGTCAATCCGGAAGGTCCGAACGGCAAGCCGGACCCGGTCGCGGCGGCGAAAGACATCCGTGAAACCTTCTTCCGCATGGCGATGAACGACGAGGAAACCGTCGCGCTTATCGCCGGCGGCCACAGCTTCGGCAAGACCCACGGCGCCGGCGATCCGTCGCTGCTCGGCCCGGATCCGGAAGGCTCGGCCATCGAGGATCAGGGCCTCGGCTGGAAGAGCAAGCATGGCACCGGCTTCGGAGGCGACACCATCACCGGTGGCCCGGAAGTCACCTGGACGCAGACGCCGACCAAATGGAGCAACCTGTTCTTCAGGAACCTGTTCGAAAACGAATGGGAGCTGATGAAGAGCCCGGCCGGCGCCTATCAGTGGAAGGCGCAAGGAGGGGCCGCCACGATTCCGGACGCACACGACCCGTCGAAGAAGCAGGTGCCAACCATGCTGACCACGGACCTCTCGCTGCGGCTCGACCCTGCCTACGAAAAGATCTCGCGGCGCTTCTATGAGAACCCGGATCAGTTCGCCGACGTGTTTGCCCGGGCGTGGTTCAAGCTCACCCATCGCGACATGGGTCCGGCCGTGCGTTATCTCGGCCCGCTCGTGCCGAAGGAAGAACTGATCTGGCAGGATCCGATCCCGGCGATCGATCATGAATTGGTCAGCGAGCCGGACATCACGGCGCTGAAGGCAAAAATTCTTGCGTCTGGTCTCACGGTGCCGCAGCTCGTCTCGGCTGCTTGGGCGTCTGCTTCGACGTTCCGCCGCTCCGACAAGCGTGGCGGAGCCAACGGCGCGCGCGTTCGCCTCGCACCGCAGACGGACTGGGAGGTCAACCAGCCGGCCCAGTTGAATACGGTTCTGTCGAAGCTCGACGCGATTCAGAAAGAGTTCGGCAAGAAGGTCTCGCTCGCCGACCTGATCGTGCTCGGCGGCTGCGCGGCTGTCGAGAAGGCCGCAAGGGATGCCGGCGTCGACGTGAACGTGCCCTTCACGCCAGGCCGCATGGACGCGTCGCAAGAGCAGACCGACGTTGACTCGTTCGCCCCGCTAGAGCCCCGAATGGACGGTTTCCGAAACTATACCAACCCGAAGCAACCGCATTTCATGGCGCCGGAGGAAGCCCTGGTCGACAGGGCCCAGCTTCTGACGCTGACGGGGCCCGAGATGACGGTTCTGGTCGGCGGCTTGCGCGTCCTCGGTGCGAATGCAGGCGGATCCAAGCACGGGGTCTTCACCAAGAAGCCTGGGGCTTTGACGAACGACTTCTTCGTCAACCTGCTCGACATGAGCACGCAATGGCAACCCGCCGACTCCGATGGCGTGTATGAGGGCCGCGACCGCAAGACCAATGAGCTGAAGTGGACCGGCACGCGTGTCGACCTGATCTTCGGGTCGCACTCCCAGCTTCGGGCGTTGGCGGAGGTCTATGCCTGTACCGATTCGACGGAGAAGTTCGTGAAGGACTTCGTGGCAGCCTGGACCAAGGTGATGAACGCCGATCGCTTCGACCTTGCGTGATCGGCTCGACAAATCCAGAGCGGGAACCGCGGGGTCGGCCGGTCTAGCGCGCCGCGCCGCGCATAAAGTGCATGACGAGCGAGACCAGAAGCAGCACCAAAAACACGAAGAACAAGATTTGCGCGATGCCGGCCGACGCACCGGCAATGCCGCCGAATCCGAGCAGGCCGGCGACGAGCGCGATCACCAGAAACACCAAAGCGTAATAAAGCATTGCAGGTCTCCCTTTGCGTAAGTCGTCTTTGAACACAACGTCTAGGAGACGGCAAAGTTTCGCGCGACTCGCAAGGGATGAGCGGAGTCAGAAATGGAGACTGGCGCGAAGGGGTTTCCTCCGCGCCAGTCATAGTCATGTCACCAGGCCTGTAAGCCGGGTTCTGTGCCGCTCGAGCCACTGGGGCCCGTGCGGCGATGGCCATTCGTCTGGGACGCCTGTTGCCAGGCGCCTCCTGCGACCAACCCGGGCGGCTCGCCTGGAAACGAGACTGGCGGTTTTTGAGGCCGCCGCGCCGCCCCTATTCGGTCTTGCTCCCGGTGGGGTTTACCGTGCCGTTCTTGTTACCAAGACCGCGGTGCGCTCTTACCGCACCCTTTCACCCTTACCTCACGCCCTCGTCGCCGATGGCGTAAGGCGGTTTGCTTTCTGTTGCACTATCCCTGGGGTCGCCCCCGCCGGAGGTTATCCGGCACCGTGCTTCCAAGGAGCCCGGACTTTCCTCCCTGCCCGCCGATTACGCTGGCACTGGCAGAGCGGCCATCCGGCCTGCTGACAGAGGTAATAAGGGACTTCGCGCGAGCGCCGTCAAGTTCGGCTCGCTCAGGCCAGGCGTTGAGCGCCATGGCGGCGATGGCGCGCAATTCCTTGTGGCCCGCCCCGCCCGCGGCCCGCACCGCCATGCCTTGCATGATGGTGGAGGCGTAGCGGGCAAGCTCAGGCGGGTTGGCGCCGTCGGGCAGATCGCCCTCTTTCTTGGCCCGCTTGAGACGCTCGCGGATGAGCAACTCCCCTTCCGGTCCCATGGCCGACATGCTCAAATCCGGTACGGCACTCGGACGGTACGGCAAGCCGGAAGAGGTTGCCGCCGCGGTGGCGCTTCTCGCCGGCCCTAGCGTGTCGACCCAGGAGGCGAAGTGATCCCCTCACCAGCGGGACCGGCTTCGCCTCGAAAGGTCTCGTTTAATTGGTGACTTCAATATCCATGCTGTCGAAATTGTATCGTGGCACTTGCGTCCAGATGCCGTCCTCCTGCACCGGGACTTTGTGCATTTTCACTTCTTTCACCGCCAGCTTGCCGGTCTTCTCGTCGACCCAGAAATCGATGTCGTAATATTCGTCCTGGCTGCCGGGTTTGCGGAAATCGGTGCAGACGAAATATTCGCCTTCCTTCTTAAGGTGACGCACTGGCTGGTGGATCTCGACGAATTCGAGCGGCACGGTGTCACCTGTCTTGTCGTCCTTCACTTCGAGATTGCCGCCCTTGTCCTTGTTGTTGGCGATGTAGTTGTGGATCGCGCTCATGACGTGCCAGGCGCGGGTCACCTCCATGTCGCCAGGATGTTCCTGCACCGGCAGCCACCACCAGGCGACGGGCTGGCGCGTGATCATGTAGTAGCCGTCGCCGTCGCGCTTCGGCCCCTTTTGCACACGGATATCCATCAGCTTCAGCTCTTGGCCATCCGGCTTGAACCAGAAGTCGATGGCGTATTGCTTCTTGGGCTCATCCTTGTCGCTGAAGATGACATTGGCGAACCAGCCATAGCCTTCCATGCCGCGCACGACCTTGATGTTGTCGAAGGTCAGATTGAGGTCGGCATTGAGCTTGGGGTCGTGGAAGACGAAGGCGCCGTCCTTGCTTCGCTCGTCGACGACCTTCTTTACCGCCTCGTTGACGTCACCCTCCTTGAAATCCTTGGCGCCGGTCGTCGCCGCGGCCTGCGACTTTGCCATTTCGAATTCGCGCGCCTTCTGGATGTTCTCCGCGGGATTCTTGAGGAAGGCCGCCTTCGATGCCTCAGACGAGAAGCAGTAGACTTTGCCGTCGTCGGAGGTCCAGGTCACCGAACAGTCGGTCTTCACGGTCTGGCCGGAGGCTAGCCCCATGACGCAATAATCGTCGAACTCTCCATCGGCGGCGGCCGCGGTTGCGCCAAGCGTGGCGGAGGTGGCGGCATCGTCTGCCGCCGCAGGGGGCGCCGCGGCAAGCCCAAGCAGCAAAGCCGCTGCCGCGGCGGATAGAAGGGAGGCCCTAGTCATGGCGTTTTCTCCTGGTGAGCCTTGTGAATTTTGCTCAAGGTCTTTGCCTTGAATGCCCGCTTCTTGGCGGAATGTCAGCCTTCCGTATGTGACCGAGGTCACCCCCCGTCCAATCCCGTCTGCGTGATTAAGGAATGATTTATTCGAGATTTCAAGGGTTTATGGCTGCATCCGGATGCGGCCGGACACGCCGCTGTAACGACATTGTGTGGTCGTTCCCCCGGCGACCTGTTTCATAGTGAATTTAACAACGGCACCACGACCGGAGTGATGGCTCCCCGATGGCTGACCCGGATCTTACCAAACGCTGGATGTCGGCGTTCCCCGATCTGCCCGAGCTCGAGCCCGAGCACCGGGCGGAAATGCTCGGAAATATCAGGTTCAATCGTCTGAAAGGCGGCGACAT
The DNA here is from genome assembly GCA_038326945.1 of Hyphomicrobiales bacterium. Lineage (GTDB taxonomy): Bacteria > Pseudomonadota > Alphaproteobacteria > Rhizobiales > Methyloligellaceae > Methyloceanibacter. The sequence continues at coordinate 14,373 of JBBQKN010000019.1, read as the reverse complement.
TGCCTACCGGCAGGGCCAATCTTGCGATGCCTACGTGATGTGCATCGAAGGCCGCACGCGGGTGTTCAAGACCTCCGAATGCGGCCGCGAAATTCTGCTCTATCAAGTCGGTCCGGGCGAGACTTGTGTGCTCACCACCTCTTGTCTCATGGCCGGAAGAGGCTTTCCGGCCGAAAGCACGGCGGAGACCGACGTCTTGCTGGCGGCCCTGCCAGCGCCCGTATTTCACCGACTGCTGACCTCTTCGGTGCCGTTCCGCCAATTCGTGCTCGACAATTACGGCGATCTGCTTTCGAGCCTCATCACCCTTGTCGATGAGGTGGCCTTTGCCAGTCTCGATCTCAGGCTGGCGCGCCGTCTGCTCGCCGAGGCCGACGACCAGGGCATCGTGGCCAAGACCCATCAGCAACTCGCACTCGATCTCGGCAGCGTGCGCGAGGTCATCACCCGCTATCTACGCGAGTGGGAGCGCGTCGGCTGGGTCCGCGCCTCGCGCGGCAGCATCGAGGTTCGCGACCCGGGAGCGCTAAGGAGCTATGACGCCGGCGATGCTGCGTGATTCAAGTCACTGACCGAACAGCCGGCGTCCGGTCTTAAAGGAGCCATCCCGGGACCGCAGCCTGGGTTGGCCGATCAAAGCCCTCAATAGGAGATTTGCATGACGAAGACGAAAATCATGTCCGCCCTTGCCGGTACTGTTTTGCTTGGCCTCGCCACCGCCGCGTGGGGCGCCGACGGCGAATATGACAATCTGTGCGCGGAAGGCCTCGCGCTCGGCCAGAAGGTGAAGACCGACTGCTCCATCAACGAGACCATCGACGGCAAGACCTATTGCTTCGGCAATGAGGTTGCCAAGACGCTGTTCATGAAAGATCCTGAGGGCAATCTCGCCAAGGCGCAGGCCTTTTATTCAAGCAAGCACTGACGTCCCGAGGACCGCCTTCCCTCGGGCCGCTTCAGGCAACCGGCGTTGCTTGGACCGCCGCGAGCAGGCGCTTCAGAGTGTCCCGCGTCGAGGCGTCGGCGCGGCCATCGACGCGTTCGGGACGGAAATGACGCTGAAAGGCTTCAACCACATTCTCCAGCCCGCGGCCGTAAGTGCTGGTGATTTCTACCCCGTAACCGAAAGCGGCGAGTTCTTGCTGCAGCGTCACAACCGGTTCGCCTTCGTCGCCAGGGCCGAGTCCTAGCTCTGAGCTTGCCGGCGCGGGCTCGACCCAAAGACCGATGCCGGACTTGGCCAGCCGGGCCCAATCGAATTTCTCCCCCGGATCGCGCTTTCTTCCTGGCGCGATGTCGGAATGAGCGAGTACGCGCTCGGGCCGGGTTGGGTGACGGGTGAAGATATCGCGGCAGAGCGCCTCGACCGCTTGCATCTGCGCGCCCGGAAAATCGCGGTAGCCGAATTCGTGACCGGGATTGTGGATCTCGATGCCAATGGAGCAGGAATTCAGGTCGGTCTCGCCGGCCCATAGGCTTTGGCCTGCATGCCAAGCGCGCTCCCCCTCGCGCACCATCTGCGTGATGCGTCCGTCCTCATCGACGAGGTAGTGGCACGACACCTTCGACTCTTCACGTGTGAGCCAATCGAGCGCGGCCTCGGTTGACTCCATGCCGGTGTAATGCAGCACGAGCATGTCGGGCATACGACCATTCACTCTGGGCTCGCGATTTGGCGATGGACACCAAAGCGTTGCGAGCGGGCTATCGGGGCTTGCGGTCATGGACAGAATTCCGAGATTCCGGCAAAAGCCGGAATCTATACTGATTAGAGCCGAATACGCTTCAGTGGATTCCGACTGACGCCGGGATCACGGGCACCGAGCCTTACATCCCGCGCTCTCGCGCGATCTGCTCATAGGCCTCGTTGATGACGGAGACCTTTTCGGTGGCAATGGCCACGAACTCTTTCGGGACGCCGCGAGCCATCAGCTTGTCGGGATGGTTTTCGGCTACGAGCTTGCGGTAATGGCTTTTCAGGGCGTCATTCCCGATCGTCGGGGTGATGCCGAGAACCTCATAGGGATTGCGCTTGGCCGCGGTGACGTGGCGCGCCTTGATATAGGCGAACTCCGTGTCGCTGATGCCGAAGCGCTTGGCGACCTCATGCAGGAAATGCTCCTCGCGCGGGTGCAGCGTTTCGTCCGCCTTGGAGATGTGAAACAGCCCTTCAAGCACATCCTCGAGCAGCTTGCGGTTGCCCTTGAACATGACCGCGAGCTGCTCGGCATAGGCCTCGTAGCCAGCAACGTCCTGCTTGGCGAGATTGAAAACGCGCGCCACGTTCTTCATCTCGCCATCGGGCACCTTGAATACTTCCTTGAAGGCGTTGACCTCGTCCATGGTGACGACGCCATCGGCCTTCGCCATCTTGGCGCCAAGCGCGATCACGCCCACGGTAAAAGCCACCTGATTTTCGGCAGGGCCATCCTCCGCCTCGTCGCGATCGATGACGTAATGTCCCGCCACGCCGCCGAGCAGGGCGCCGATCGGGCCCCCGATGGCGAGCCCGGCCGCAGCGCCGGCCAACTTTCCCCAAATCGACATTGCCGCAATCCCCCAGACTATTCCCGGCTAGAGCATAAGGATTTTTTATTGGCGCCGCATGCGGATAATCGCCTCGGGCGCCAGCCGGCAGCGAGTCCGCTTAAAACTTCGACGGTGCCGGCCCCAAATCGCGGAAATTGGCGAGGATCGAAAGCTCAGGCTCGTCGACCTCAAGCCCGGTTTGAAGACGCCGCTCGACATGATAGGAGCGGGCGAAGGTCCAGATAAACAACCACAGCGTTAGCAAGCCGGTGATGGCGCTCCCGACCAGAACGAAGGTTTGGCCAAGTTCGAACAGGTCGGCGCCAGCGACGATGAAAGCCTCGACGATGATGCCAAAACCGCCGGCGACGACGATGGCCGCGCAGAACGAGGTGATGAAGATCGTGAGCGGATTGCCGCTGCCGTAGCTCTGGCGAGACGTGACTTCAGTGTCCATGGCCGACCCTAATAGCCGAGCGGCGGCAGGGAGGACAAGAGGCGATGGAAAAGGCCGGCTAAGACCTGGGGAGGCCGCGGCGCACTCTACGGGAGTCACCGACGATTTCGACGCCCTTCGAGCCCACGAATTGGTCGAGATTCATGGTGATGTAATAGGGGGTGGCCAGCGGCAGCAAGAGGCCGTTCTTCACACAGCCGATGACCAGCGTCCGCCAATAGGCCGGGCGGCCCTTATAAGCCTCGTGGCTTAGGGAAACGTCCATATTGGTGTAGGGCTTGAGGCCGCTTACCGTGAGCTGGTAGACGCCGCGTCCGGCATACCATTGGATGTCGATGTCGGTGAAGTCGATGGGATAGCACTCGCCAGTGAGGCTCCAAGCCGGAACCACGAGGCTCGGTGCTGGCCCCCTCTCAGGCAGAGGCTGAGCCGCAGCCGTCATCGCGGCCGCCCCCAGCATCAACGCCAATCCCAAGACCAAAGCCCATCTGTGGCGTCGCATCCCCGTCCCCTTGTTGTTAGGCCGCACCCTAAAGCCAGACTGTGACCGCCTCAAGGTCTGGCTGGCGCGGCGCTCCCACCGCCGCCGTCACGCTCCGCTTCCGCCGTCCTTGCCGCGGGCGGTCCCAGTCATGGAACCGCCGGGCGACTTTTTCGTTGACACTACACTTACATACCAGGGCCGCGAGAGGCGGCTGTCTCCAGGAGGAATGACATGAAACACACCGCTTTCGCGGCAGCTGTTCTGCTGTCCGCACCCTTGATGTTCACGAACGCCCCCGCGTTTGCCGCCGACGCAACTTCCACGGAGCAATTCGTGCAAAACGTCGCGGCCAGCGACACGTTCGAGATCCAATCCGGCCGCATGGCCGCTAGCCAAGCCGACAACGGCGAGGTCAAATCGTTCGGCCAGCGTATGGTCGACGACCACACGAAGACCAGCGATCAGTTGCTCCAGCTCGTGAAGCAGAACGACATTAAGGTCGAGTTGCCAACCCCGCTCGACGACAAGCATCAAGCCAAGCTCGACAAACTAAAGGATCTGTCCGGCAACGATTTCGATAAGACCTATATTTCGTCGCAGGTAAAGGCCCATGAGAAGGCGGTTGATATGTTCCAGGCCTATGGCGAGTCCGGCGAAAACGCGGAACTCAAGCAGTGGGCTGAGACGACCCTGCCGGCCCTGAAGGATCATCTGAAACAGGCCAAGGCTCTCGACAGCGAAGTCAGCAAGGCCCCGGCCATGACTGAGAACGAGAATCGCACCCTGATGTCGGACAAGCATGCCGATGCCATGGACAAGACCGAGCACGACACCATGATGTCAGACAAGCACGCCGACGCCATGGACAAGACCGAGCACGACAAGAAAGCCAAGGCCGCAACCCCTGCGAACAACATCAAATATGTGACGCGTCAGGCACCGACCGACTGGTCCGCTCAGGATCTGATCGGCAAGACCGTGGAAAACGCCCAAGGTGACAACCTCGGCGACATCAACAATGTCATCCTCAACGAGAAAGGCGATGTCGTCGCCGTGACCATCGGCGTTGGCGGTTTCCTTGGCCTCGGCGAAAAGGATGTCGGCGTTCCGTTCGACGCCTTGGACTTCCGCACCGAGGCGGCCATGGCCGACAAGGCCAAGACCGATGAGACGAAAGAAGAGCGCGCGGAAGAAGCTCGCGAGGCCCGCAACGATCCTGAGCACGACGACATCCAGGTCGTTCTCGACGCGACGCGCGAGCAGCTCGAAAACGCTCCGGCATTCGTCTGGCTCGACCAGCAGGACAAGACCATGAAGAAGAGCGAAAGGACCATGCAGTAGTCACGGTCTGTATCGCAACTTGCAGTGGGCGGCTTCGGCCGCCCACTTTCGTTTCTGGCCCAGCATCACGCGAAGATCAGCTTCAACGGAAGGGCTCCGGCGATCAGGCCCGAGGCGGCGTTGACGTCGCGGAAGCGCCCAGCGATCAGCTTCAGCGCCACATAGGCGATGAAGCCGAGCCCGATGCCGGTGGCGATCGAGTAGCTCAAGGGGATCTGCTTCGCTTTCCCTTCACCGATTCACTAGCCATCTGCTCCCCACCTTTGTCATCGCCCGGCCCGACCCATGGATCCAGCGCTCAGATGCGATGCGGGCGTACTTGATGCGCGGCTGCGCGGGCATGACAACACGGCGGATCAAGGTTATCCACACGTCTGACGGCGACGAAAGGAGTGAGCATGGCGATTTACGCGCTCGACGGCGAGGCGCCGGAGCTTCCGGCCGACGGGCTTTACTGGGTGGCCGAGACTGCTGCCGTGATCGGGCGCGTGCGGCTCCATTCCGATGTCAGCATCTGGTTTGGCTCGGTGCTCCGCGGTGACAATGAATGGATCGAGCTGGGGGTGCGCTCGCAAATTCAGGACAACAGTACCCTTCACACCGATCCCGGCTTTCCCTTAAGCGTCGGCCGCGACTGCGTCATCGGCCATAACGTGGTGCTGCATGGCTGCACCGTCGGCGACGCGTGCTTGATCGGCATGGGGGCGATTATTTTGAACGGCGCTAGGATCGGTGCCAATTCACTGGTGGGTGCCGGGGCGTTGATCACCGAGGGCAAGGAGTTTCCCGACAATTCGGTGATCGTCGGCTCCCCGGCGAAGCTCATCCGCAACGCCGACGACCGGACAAGGGCCATGACCGCGCGGGCGGCGGATGTCTACGTCAAACGCTGGAAGCACTACGTTGCGGGGCTGATGCGGATCGGATGACCCGGACCGGTTTTTGGCAATTCTGCATCGATCGCGGCGGCACCTTCACCGACATCGTCGCCCATGCGCCTGACGGACGGCTTCTCACCCACAAACTCCTCTCCGACAATCAGGAGGCCTATGACGACGCCGCCACCGCCGGCATCGCCGATCTGCTTGGAGTCCCGCGCGGCACGCCCCTGCCGACCGAGCTGATCCAAAGCGTGAAGATGGGAACCACTGTCGCTACCAATGCGCTGCTCGAACGCAAGGGCGACCGCGTGCTGCTCATCGTGAGCCAGGGGTTCCGCGACGCGCTTGAAATCGGCTATCAGGCGCGGCCCAAGATCTTCGCGCGAAAAATAGAGAAGCCCTCGATGCTGTATGCGGGCGTGGCCGAGGTGCCGGAACGCATGCTCGCCGACGGGAGGGTGGAAACGCCGCTCGATCTCGAGGCGCTACGGGCCGCACTCGATGCGGGCCGCGCCGACGGCATCGATGCCGTCGCCATCGTATTCATGCATGCCTACGCCTATCCGGAGCATGAGCGCCAGGCGGCCCGCCTCGCGCACGAAGCGGGTTTCGCGCAGATCTCGGTGAGCCACGAGGTCAGCCCGCTGGTCAAATTCGTCGGCCGCGGTGACACCACCGTGGTCGACGCCTATCTCTCTCCCCTGCTCCGCCGCTACGTCGACCGCGTCGCTGCCGCGCTGTCGTCGGACAGGGGCGAGACAAGACTGCTGTTCATGCAGTCGTCGGGCGGGCTCACCTCGGGGCATCTGTTCAAGGGCAAGGACGCCATCCTCTCGGGCCCAGCCGGCGGCGTCGTCGGTGCCGTCGAGACCGCGCGCATTGCCGGCTTCACCCAGTTGATCGGCTTCGACATGGGCGGCACCTCGACCGACGTCTGCCATTTCGATGGCACTTACGAGCGCACCTTTGAAAGCGTGGTCGCCGGTGCGCGCGTCCGCGCGCCGATGATGCTGATCCACACCGTAGCGGCGGGTGGCGGCTCGATCCTCAATTTCGACGGCGCGCGCTTCCGCGTCGGCCCGGACTCTGCCGGCGCGGTTCCGGGCCCGGCCTGCTATCGCCGCGGCGGTCCCCTCACCGTCACCGACGCCAATGTCATGGTGGGAAAACTGGTACCGGAATTTTTCCCCAAGATCTTCGGCTCCAGCCAGGACCGGCCGCTCGATGCCTACACTGTGCAAGCCCAATTCGCCGCGCTCGCCGAGGAGATCGGGGATGGCCGGGAGCCGGCGCAGGTCGCCGATGGCTTCATCAGAATCGCGGTCGAGAACATGGCGAATGCGATCCAGACGATCTCGGTGCAGCGCGGCTATGACGTCGCCAACTATGTGCTCAACTCCTTCGGCGGCGCCGGCGGCCAGCATGCCTGCCTCGTCGCCGAGGCGCTCGGCATCTCCCACGTGTTGCTCCATCCCCTCTCCGGCGTCCTGTCGGCCTATGGCATGGGGCTCGCCGAGCTGAAAGCAACCAGGAGCCAGGCGGTGCTGCACCTCCTCAATGCTGACGGCCTCGAAGCGGCTGCGGCCCTCGCCGCGCTTCTTGCCGCGGATGCGGCCGAGGAGCTGGCGGGCCAAGGCGTGCCTGAAAATGCCATCAGCACCGTCGCCCAGGCGCATGTTCGCTATCTCGGCACCGACAGCTCGCTCCCCGTTTCTTTCGCGACGCTTCAGGACATGCGCGCGGAATTCGAGGCGACGCACCGGCAGCGCTTCGGCTTCACGAGCCCGGACAAAGCGATCGAGATCGAGGCAATCGAGGTCGAGGCGCTTGGCGGCGGCGAGCACCTTGAGGAACCGGACATCGCGCTCGAAGGCGGCTCGCCGGCAGCGCACAGCACGACGCGGCTCTATAGCACTGGCGCTTGGCATGAGGCCCCGGTGTTCCTCCGCCACGACATTCGTCCCGGACAATGCATCGCAGGGCCCGCTCTGATCATCGAGCCGCATCAGACCGTGGTAGTCGAGCCTGGTTGGCAGGCCGAGGTCAAGACCAAGAACCATCTCCTCCTCACCCACACCGGGAGACGCCAGCAACGCCTGGCGCTCGACACGAGCCCAGACCCCGTTTTGCTCGAAGTCTTCAACAAACGCTTCACAGCCATCGCCGAGCAGATGGGCTATGCGCTCCAGAATACGGCGCGCTCGGTCAACATCAAGGAGCGGCTCGATTTCTCCTGCGCCATTTTCGATTGCGACGGACGCCTCGTCGCCAACGCGCCACATATTCCGGTGCATCTCGGCTCCATGGACCGCAGCGTCGCCACCGTTGTCCGCGAGGTTGGCTCCGAACTCGCACCTGGCGACGTGTGGATGCTGAACGCACCCTATAATGGCGGCACGCATCTGCCCGACATTACGGTGGTGACGCCGGTCTTCGCTGCGGGGGGCGCCGAGATCCTGTTCTTCGTCGCCGCGCGCGGACATCACTCCGACATTGGCGGCGTCGCGCCAGGCTCGATGAGCCCCAAGGCGACGCGCATCGAAGAAGAGGGCATCTATATCGACCCGTTCAAGCTGGTCGAGGGCGGGCGCTTCCGCGAGGAGGCGGTGCTCGCGCTGCTCACGGGGGGTCCCTACCCCGCCCGCGATCCGGCGCAGAACATCGCCGATCTCAAGGCGCAAGCGGCAGCAAATACCAAGGGTGTCGAGGAGCTGCACAAGCTTGTCGCGGCCTACGGGCTCGACATCGTCGAGGCCTATATGGACCACGTGCAGGACAATGCCGCGGCGAGCATCGCCCGCGTCATCGATCGCCTGGAGCCATCAAGCTTCGAGGTCACGACCGATACCGGTGCGCACATCAAAGTCGCGATCCGACTCGACCGCGCGCGCGGCAAGGTCATCGTCGACTTCAACGGCACCAGCGCCCAACAGCCTGACACCTTCAACGCGCCCGAGCCGATCACGCGCGCTTGCGTGCTCTATGTGTTCCGCACCCTGGTCGACGACGACATCCCGCTCAATGCCGGCTGCCTCCGCCATATCGAGATCGTAGTCGAAGCGGGCTCGATGCTGGCGCCGCGTTACCCGGCCGCCGTCGCCGCCGGCAATGTCGAGACGAGCCAGACCGTGGTCAATTGCCTCTATGGCGCGCTTGGCGTGCTTGGTTCGGCCCAAGGCACCATGAACAACCTCACCTTCGGCAATGACCGCACCCAATATTACGAGACGATCTGCTCGGGCGCGCCGGCTGGCCCGGGCTTCGATGGGGTGGCTGCGGTACAGACGCATATGACCAATTCGCGCCTCACCGACCCGGAGGTGCTCGAGCTCCGCTACCCCGTGCTGCTCGAGCGGTTCGAGATCAGGCGGGGCTCGGGCGGCAAGGGCCAATGGCGTGCCGGCGACGGGACACTTCGCGTCCTCAGATTTTTGGAACGCATGGAGTGCGCCATCCTCTCCGGCTTCCGCACCGAGCGGCCCTTCGGCCTCCTCGGCGGCGGGCCGGGAGAGGCAGGCGCCAACTTCGTTCGGCGCGGAGAGGGGCGCATGGAGAGCCTGGAGGCTTGCGTGCAGACCGTGCTCGAGCCGGGCGAGGCCATCATCATCAAGACGCCAACCGGCGGAGGCTACGATGAGGCGTCCTGAGACGCGACAGGAGGGACGCGCATGACCAGCGTACTCATCTCAGGCGGCGGCATCGCCGGGCTGACCCTCGGCATCTTGCTGAAAGAGGCAGGCTTCGAGCCGCTGATCGTCGAACGCGAGCCGACGCTGCGGGCCGAAGGCTACATGATGGACTTCTTCGGTTCGGGTTGGGATGTGGCCGAACGCATGGACCTTGTGGACGAGCTCCGCGCCATCCACTATCCGATCGACGCGCTCGAATTCGTCGACGATCAGGGAAAGCCCTATGTCTCCGTGCCCATCGATGTCGTGCGCCGGGCGCTCGGAGGCAACTATGTCTATCTCCGCCGCTCCGATCTGGAGAGTATCCTACACGACCGCGCGCAAGCGGACGGCGTCGTCATCCGCTTTGGCTCGTCCATCGCCGCGCTAACCCAAGACGGCGATAAGGTCGACGTGACCTTCGAGGATGGCGCCGACGCGCCGTTCGACCTCGTCTTCGGCGCCGACGGCGTGCGTTCCAAGGTGAGGACGCTGGTCTTCGGCGACCAGCAGCAGGTCGACCGCTTTCTCGGCGCCTATGTCGCCGCGTTCCACCTCGAGGACCACCGCTTCGATCTCGGCCGGGCGCTGAAGCTGCATGAGGAGACCGACCGCGTCGGCGCCTTCTATCCGCTGGACGAACGACGCATGGACGCAACTTACGTGTTCCGTCATGACGAACTGCATGTGCCGCATGAACGGCGGTTCGATTTCGTTCGCGACGCGTTCAAAGGTGCGGGCTGGATCCTGGAGCGGGTGCTCGACGAGCATAGCGGCGCGGGGCCCCTCTTCTTCGACTCCATGACCCAGATCGTGATGCCGCGCTGGTACCAGGGACGCGTGGCGTTGCTCGGCGATGCCTGCGGCTGCCTCACCCTGCTAGCCGGCCAAGGTTCGCATATGGCCATGGCCGGGGCCTATGTCTTGGCGCGGGAGCTTGAGCGGCATGGCAGCCATGACGAGGCCTTTGCGGCCTATCAGGCCTTGCTCAAGCCCGCCGTGGACAAGCGCCAGCGCGACGCCGCGAGTTTCGCCAGGGTGTTTGTCCCGTCGGCCGACTCACACCCGTGGCTCCGCCGGCTGGTGATCAGACTGATGTTCAATTCGATCGCGATGCCGCTGGTGTTCCGCTTCTTCGGCGCGAAAAGCGTGCTTGCAGGATATGCCTGAGACACAAAAAAGGGCGCGGGACCGAAATCCCACGCCCTCCGCGTTGTTGCCTCTCTAAAGGTGACGCTTAAGCGGTATTGGCGGCCCCGGCGCGGCCGCGATCGGCCATGAACTGGTCGAACTCGGCCTTGTCACGTGCCTTACGCAGGCGCTCCATGAACGTCTGGAACTCCTGGGCCTCCTCCTCCAAGCGCCGCAAGGTCTCCTCGCGATACTCGTCGAAGGCCGCGTTTCCGGTCGTGCGGAGGGGGCCGAACCCGCCCCCGAAGCGCCGCGCCTCCTGCATAAAATGCTGCTTCCATTGCAGTTTATTTCCGCATCCCATGCGTCCACTCCAGATCAGATAGGCCAGGACCCCTAGCCCGATGGGCCACCAAACAATGAAGCCGAGGATCATGGCGATGATCCAAGCGGGCTTCCCGTAGTCGTCCAAGGTCGCAACCAGCTGCATCGAAAACCCTTCCTTCAGTGTGAATGTTATTCACATTCACATAAATGGGACCAGTCTGTCCAGAGTCAAGTCTCCACATAAAATGTGATCGGAGAGCACGACCATCAAGGGCGGATCACCTCGTCGGTTGGGATCGCTGGCCGTGCCCCGCCGGAGCCGAGGGGCGATTGTTACCGAGGCTCGGCACTCATACCTCTGTAAGGGCTCTGGGGCTGCTCTCGTAAGGGAGGCTAAGATGCGTAGAGCGTTCCTTGTTGGCCTTGCAACAGGCGTGTTCGTTTCCTCCGCCGTCCAAGCTCAGGACCTAACCCCTGATTACACCCCTACCCCACAAACGGGCAGCCAGCGTCTGCAGTCTTTTCCTCCACCGCCCCCTCTGCCTGCGGAGCCAAGCGTCTATGACACGGTCATCGACAGCGTCACCATACCTTCCTAAGCGGGATGACGGTACGTCCGACGATCGTGCCGCCGGCCGGCAACATCGAAGACCATATCCACGCCCCAACGATTACGCCCGGAGTGGAGGTCGGAACGCCCTAACAGGCCGACCTCGCGTTGCTCTATCGGGCGGTCACGGAATTGTCGTCGGGGACGATGCCCAGGCCCCGCAAATAGATCAGCATCCCCGATTCCAGGATCTCCTCTGGGGTGACCGGGACCTTGGCCGCGCCGGGCGGCGCCTGGACGAAGAGGTCCGCGACGCCATGGGAAAGCGCCCACACATGCAGGCTCATCAGTCGAACTGGTGGCCGCTGAGCTGGTGGCAGCGCCTGGCAGAGAACTCCTGCGGCACGTTGCAAGACCTCGAAGGCGCGGTCAGCCGCGAGCTTGAGCGCTGTGTCCTCGCCAGGACCGAGGCGAGCTTCGAACATCACCGCGTAGCTTGCCGGCTCGTCGCGGGCGAAGGCGAGGTAAGCGCGGCCGAGATTCTCGAAGGCGGAAAGCGGCGTCGGAATGCCGTTGTTCCACGCTATGTCGAGCTTGGCGGCGAAGCGCTCGAAGCCATTGCGCGCGACCTCGGCCAGCAGCGCATCGCGATCGCGGAAATGCCGGTAGGGCGCGGCGGGGCTAACGCCGGCAAGCCGCGCCGCCTCGGTTAGGCTGAACCCGACAGGTCCATGCTGCTCGATCAGTCTGCGCGCGGCCTCGAGCAGAACCTCTTTCAGATTGCCGTGGTGATAGGAGCGCGGCCGGCGCCAACGCGATTCGTCTGAGCCCATGTAAAGAGCTTTTACATGAAAGCGTCGATCGCTGCTAGGCAGGGCTAATCGGGCAGAAAGGCGGTGGACGCCTCGCGGCGAAGTGACGCCTGGGTTAGCTTCGCCTCACCTCCGCCGTTGCGCGATGCTCTGAAAGCAGGCCTGGGGTGCGGAAGAGGATCCCAGAATCAGCGCGAGGTGATCGTGCCCCTTGGCGACCAACGGAAGAACCCCTGGCGGAGTCTATCCTCGCTGGCACCAACGATCGCGGGCCTCATCACCGTGGCTCTCGTCTACGCCTTCAGGACGCCGCTCTTCGGTGACCTACAAAACCACGTCCACACCTTGCTTGTATTCCTGTGGTTGTTTGGGGTGATCCTGTGGTGCTCCTTCGGCGTGGTGCGCCAAGCCGACGCCGTAGCGTGGCATCTCGGCGAGCCTTACGGCACGCTTGTGCTCACCTTGTCCGTGATCGTGATCGAGGTTTCGATCATGGCCTCGATCATCCTGCATGGGGATAACAACCCGACGCTTGCCCGCGACACCATGTTCGCCACCTTGATGATCGCCCTCAACGGTCTGGTCGGCGCGGCGCTGCTCATGGGGGCGCTGCGCTATTGGGAGCAGGAATACAATCTCGAAGGTGCGCGGGCCTTTCTCGTGGTCATCGCCTCGCTCGCCGTCTTTGCCCTCATCCTTCCCAGTTTCACCAAGACGGAGCCTGATCCCAGCCTCTCGCCGTTCCAGGCCGGGCTGTTCGGGGCCATCACCATTGCGTTCTACGCCATCTTTCTCGCCATTCAGACCATGCGCCACCGCGCCTTCTTCGCCGAGCCGGTCGATGGCAACGGCAATCAAAGAAAGGCGGCATATGCCCAGCACGACGGGCAGGCGGAGGGGTCTCTCGTCTACCACGTGGTCATGCTGCTGCTCACGCTTGCCCCCGTCGTGGTGCTGGCGGAGTTCCTGGCCGTTATCGTCGACTTCGGCATCGAAGATCTCAGACTACCCACCGCTCTCGGCGGCATTCTCGTCGCCATTCTCGTGCTCGCGCCAGAGGGGCTTACGGCCCTTCACGCCGCGCTCGACAATCAATTACAACGCGCGGTGAATGTGTGCCTGGGCTCCGCCCTCGCCACCATCGGGCTCACCATTCCGGCGGTGCTCGCCGTAGGGCTTTATACCGGGAGCCCGATGCATCTCGGGCTCGATCAGGTCGATACCGTGCTTCTCATCCTCACATTGTTCGTGAGCGCGTTCACCTTCGGCGGGGGGCGCACCAATGTGCTTCAGGGCGCGGTGCATCTGTTGCTGTTCGTGGTCTATCTCGCTTTGATCTTCAGCCCTTGACGCGCGGATCGTGGGCGTAAATGTTGCGCTCGCGGACGCGGCCGTCCTTGCCATGGAGCAGGGCTTCGGACCGCTCCTTGCGGGCAACGGCCTTTGCCTTCTCCCAGGCCGCGCTTTGAGTCTTGAACACGGCGCTGGGGACGCTGTCGCCCTCAGGCTTCACCGCCCAGCCACGCTCGTGCGCCACCACATGCTGGTTCCTGCCCATGTTCCTCTCGCCGAAGCCCGCACGGCGACTATAGTGAAGAGGAGCGCGTCATAGAAGCATGCAACCCATTGAGGCGCGGCCTTCGCGGGCCTAGAGTGGCGCGGTGGACCTCCGCGTTTCTGGGCAACATGACGGACCGAAGCTTAACCGCGAACGAAATGTTGCGAATCGGCTGGCGCGAATGGGTCCGGCTGGCCGATCTCGGCGTCGCCGCGATCAAGGCCAAGATCGACACCGGAGCACGGACCAGCGCCCTGCATGCCTTCGCCATCGAACCGTTCCGGCGCACAGGTAGGCTTTGGGTCCGCTTCGAGGTTCATCCGCTACAGCGGAGCGGCACGGTGAAGATCAGATGCGAGGCCCCGGCCATCGACGAGCGTGCCGTGCGCAATTCAGGTGGACAGGTGGAGCGCCGCTACATCATCGAGACCAGCATAGTGCTCGGCAACCGCTCCTGGCCCATCGAGCTTGCGCTCGCCAATCGCGATCAGATGGGTTTCCGCATGCTGCTTGGGCGTACGGCGCTCGAGGGCCGCGCGTTGATCGAGCCGGGCCGCTCCTTTCTCGCCGGCCAGCGGCCGTCCCGCGCCCGCCGCGCGCATGAACTGCCCGAGATTGAGCCGATCAAGGCGCTG
>JBBQKN010000018.1:0-68677 GCA_038326945.1 Hyphomicrobiales bacterium | reverse complement strand
TGCGGCTTGACGAGTCGGTTTCCGATGGTTCCGCGTCATACGACCACAAGATCATTACGGTTGAACATGTCTTGCCTCAACATCCGAAGACCGGAAGTGTTTGGGAGGAGTGGTTCCCAGATACCGAGGAGAGGGCGCAGTGGACTCACCGAATTGCAAACCTGGTACTTCTATCGCGCTCAAAAAATGCGCAGGCGGGCAACTACGACTTTGAGCGAAAAAAGAACGAGTACTTTTCAAAGCGTGGAACGTCTTCATTCGCGTTGACCACTCAAGTGTTGGGCGACACAGAGTGGACCCCGGAGATTCTAGAAAGGCGACAAGGTACCCTTCTGAGCAAGTTTTTCGAGACGTGGCGCCTTGATACCCGGCCGCTGACATCTGCGGAGCAGATGGAAGATCTTCTCAGCTGAGATGCTTCGGCAAGGCGGATGTGGGCGTCGGCTTGAGCCTCGCCATGACGCTTCTGTTTCTTCTGATCTGCCTCGGCGTGGTGTGGTGGATCTTCAAGACGGGCTACCGGCTCAAGAGCTAGCCCACCAATCTACGGAAGGTCGATAGCAGGATGTCCGATGCAGCATTGACTAAGGCCGGCGCGGCCCAGCCGACGCTGCGCCGCTCGATCGGGCCGGTGCAGCTCGCGCTTTACGGGCTCGGCAGCATGCTGGGCGCCGGCATCTATGGCCTCATCGGGCAGGCCGCGGGTCAAGTCGGCAACGCGGTCTGGCTTGCATTCGCCATCGCCCTGGTTGCGGCCCTGCTCACCGCGCTCTCTTATGCCTCGCTCGGCTCGCGCTACCCGCGCGCCGCGGGCGCCGCTTACGTGACCCAGCGCGCCTTCGGCCTGCCGATCTTGAGCTTTAGCATCGGGTTGGCGCTCGTCTGCTCCGGCCTCACGTCGGTCGCCACCCAGTCCCGGGTCTTCGCCGCCAACCTCGCCGCCCTGTTTCATCTGGAGGCCATGCCGCTGTGGCTGCTCGCCCTCGGCTTTCTCCTCATGCTCGCTGGTATCGCTTTTCGCGGCATCCGGGAGTCGATGTGGCTCAACGTGATCTGCACCCTGATCGAGGCCGCCGGACTCATCATTGTCGTCGCGGCCGGGCTCTCTTATTGGGGGAGCGTCGACTATTTCGACATCCGCGAGGCGCCGACCGGGGAGGGCGAAATGCTCCTGCTGGCGCAAGGCGCAGTTCTCACCTTCTTCGCCTTCATCGGTTTCGAGGACACCCTCAACGTGGCCGAGGAATGCCGCGATCCGCAGCGGACCATTCCCATCGGGCTGATCCTCGCCATGGGCTTGGCCGCGGTGATCTACATGGCGGTGGCCATCACCGCCGTTTCGGTCGTGCCCTGGCCCGAACTCGCCGAGGCGCCAGGCCCGATCACCGAGGTGATGCGGCGCGCAGCACCCGCGCTCCCCCCGGTCGTGTTCACCGGCATCACCCTGTTCGCTGTCGCCAACACGGCGCTCGTCAATTACGTCACCGCCTCGCGCCTGCTCTACGGCATGGCGCGGCAAGGTCTGCTGCCGGCGTGGTTCGGCCGCGTTCATGCCGGCAGGCGGACGCCCCATGTCGCCATCATCGCCCTTCTGCTGGTCGCGGCGCCGCTCGCCCTGATGGGCACCATCGGCGAGCTCGCGGCGGCGACGGTGCTCCTGCTCCTCATCGTCTTCGCCTGCATGAATGGCGCGCTCTTCGTGCTGAAGCGCCGCAAGGGCGAGGCGCGCGGCTATTTCGAGATCCCGCTTTTCGTCCCCGCCTTGGGTGCGCTCGTCTGCCTCGGGCTCGTAACCGTGCGCGTGACGACCGGAGATTGGGGCGCGCCAGTCATCGCCGGCGTGCTGTTGCTCGGCTGCTTCGGGGTCTATGCCTTGGTGAGGCCGAAGGTGGCGTCCGCCCCCGCGCCGTGATTGTCTGCGATCCCAGCCACCGGCAGTTAGAGGCTATCTCAATGGATGAGACGACGATCGACCGTGAAGCCATGGGGCGTTTGGCCAAGGCCTTGACCTTCATCTGCGGCGCCGACCACCCGACGACGGCGGCCCTCAAGACGGCGGCGGAGAGCGGGTCGGCCAAGGACATCAAGGCTGCCCGCGCGCTGTTCCTCAAGCTCAAGACCGGCGAAAGGAAAGCCGCATTGGCCATGCTCGGGGAATGATGCCGCGGCCGATCCGGGTCGATTTGGCGCGGCCGGGCGCCTTCACGATCCCGCCACTGGGCTTGAACCGCGCCTCCAATACCCTATACTCCGATTGAGAATAGCTGGGGCAGGAGTGCCGGCCTTGTGCCGGATGTTTTAACGACCTATATATACTCATTATGAGCATTATTGGGTCGAACGAGTGGAGCAGAGTGATGACGCCTGAAGTCTCAGCCGCGACGAGTGGCAGGAAGCTAAGGCCGGCAGCGGCGTTGCATCCTGCGAGCATGCCCGATCTGGCCTATACGCCGGAGGTGGCACGCGAGACCGCGCATCTTTATGAGCGCGTGGCCCGCGTGATCCCGCCCATCGAGTGGGTGGGCTTCGCCCCCTATATCAAGGCCATCAACGATCTGAAGCGCTCCCGCAACGCGGTCGTTCTTGCTCACAACTACATGACGCCGGAGATCTTCCATTGCGTCGCCGATGCGGTCGGTGATTCGCTCCAGCTCGCCCGCGAGGCGGCCAAGAGCGACGCCGATATCATCGTCCAGGGCGGCGTGCATTTCATGGCCGAGACCGCCAAACTGCTCAATCCCGACAAGATGGTGTTGATCCCCGACAGCCGCGCCGGCTGCTCGCTCGCCGCCTCGATCACCGGCGCCGATGTGCGCGCGCTGCGAGAGGCCTATCCCGGCGTGCCGGTGGTGACTTATGTCAACACCTCCGCCGACGTGAAGGCCGAGTCCGACATCTGCTGCACGTCCTCCAACGCCGTGCGCGTGGTCGAATCCCTCGGCGTCGACCGCGTCATCATGATTCCGGACGAATTTCTGGCGAAATGGGTCGCGACCCAGACCAAGGTCGAGATCATCACCTGGAAAGGCCATTGCGAGGTGCATGAGCGCTTCACCGGGGATGAGCTTCGCGCCTATCGCGACGCCGATCCCGGCGTGAAGATCATCGCCCACCCCGAATGCGCGCCGGACGTGATCGAAGAGGCCGATTTCACCGGCTCGACCAGCGGCATGATCAAATGGGTGCATGACCATCAGCCGAGCAAGGTTCTGCTCGTGACTGAATGCTCGATGAGCGACAACGTCGCCGTCGAAGCGCCGAATGTCGAGTTCGTGCGTCCCTGCAATCTCTGTCCGCATATGAAGCGGATCACGCTCGCGAAAATTCTGGAGTCTCTCGTCTTCCTCAAGGAGGAGGTGACGGTGCCGCACGAAATTGCCGGCCGGGCGAGGGCCGCCGTCGAGCGCATGATCAATCTCAGCCATTAGGAATGGCCTCCGGGCCGCATCCATGACTAAGACCAAAAGCCTCGCTGCGGTGAAGCCCCCGCGTCGGGCACGAGGCGGCGGCGGCGTGGTTATCGTCGGCGCGGGGCTCGCCGGACTGTTCACCGCGCTCAAGCTCGCGCCTCTGCCCGTGGTCGTGATTTCCGTCAGCCCCCTCGGCCAGGGCGGATCGAGCATCTGGGCCCAGGCCGGCATTGCCGCAGCGCTGGCCGAAGGGGATAGCCCCGAGGCCCATGCGGCGGATACCATCGGCGCCGGTGACGGCATCGTCGATGAGAAGATCGCCCTGCTGCTTGCCAGCGAGGCCCGCAATCGCATCGAGGATCTGCTCCGCTACGGGGTACCCTTCGACAAGGATCTCGAAGGTCATCTCGACTTTGCGCGCGAGGCTGCTCACGGCGCCCGCCGCATTCTCCACGTCAAGGGCGACACCGCCGGCCGCGCCATCATGGCGGCGTTGACCGCGGCCGCCCACGCCACGCCGTCGATTCATGTACTGGAGGGCTTTGGCGCCAGCGATCTCATCATGCGTGACGGCCGTGTCGCCGGCATCGCACTCGCCCGGGCGGACGCCGGCCAGGCCGAACCGAATTTACTGCTTGAGGCCTCAGCCGTCATGCTGGCTACCGGCGGCGCGGGCCAACTTTTCGCCATTACCACCAATCCGCGTGAATCGCGCGGCGAGGGCATCGCCATTGCCGCCCGCGCCGGAGCCGTCATCGCCGACGCCGAATTCGTGCAGTTTCACCCGACCGCAATCGACATCGGCCGCGATCCCGCTCCGCTTGCCACCGAGGCGCTGAGGGGTGAGGGGGCGCTGCTGATCAACGGCCATGGCGAGCGCTTCATGCGCGCGCTCCATCCCGACGCGGAGCTCGGGCCCCGCGACATCGTCGCGCGGGGGGTCTATCGCGAATTGGTGAGCGGCCACGGCGCTTTTCTCGATTGCCGGAGCCTCGGCGCGAAATTCGCGACCGAGTTCCCCACCGTCTTTGCCGCCTGCCAAGCGGCTGGGATCGACCCCCGACGAGAGCCGATCCCCATCGCGCCCGCGGCGCACTACCATATGGGCGGCGTGCTCACGGACGCGAATGGCAGGACCAGCGTCGAGGGGCTTTGGGCTTGCGGCGAGGTTGCCTCCACCGGCGCGCATGGGGCGAACCGTCTTGCCTCCAACTCGCTGCTGGAGGCCGTGGTGTTCGGGGCCCGCGTCGCGCGCGATGTCGCCGATAGCGTGCGTACCGATCGGCTTCCGGCGCTGGAGCCTCAACCCGCGCCTCTGGCGCCGTGGCAGCCTGAGCCCGATTCTATCGCGGTGAGCACCCTTCGCCAGGCCATGACCACCAAGGTTGGCGTCATCCGCGACGGCGCCTCGCTTCGAGCTGCGCTGCGCGTGATCGCCAAGCTCGAGCGAAGTGCGGAGCCGGACAGGCACCTTGCCAACATGCTTATTTCGGCCAAACTGATCGCCGCCGCCGCGTTGGCGCGGAAGGAAAGCCGCGGTGCGCATTTTTGCAGCGACCACCCTGAGCCGGATCCGAAGCTGACCCAACGGAGCTTCCTGACGCTGGCTGAGGCCGAGGCCATCGCCGCCGAGGCCGTCGCCACGCGCGCCAAGGCCCCGAGCCGGGCCGCCCCCTTGCCCCTATGACCGCCGAGACAGTGAAATTCGAACTGCCCTCGCTCCTCGTCCAGCGCGCCGTCGCCCTGGCGCTGGACGAGGATCTGGGGCTCGCGGGCGATATCACCACCGATCCCATCATTGCCGCGGATGCGAGGGGCGAGGCCGAAATCGTGGCGCGCGAGGCCGGCGTGATCGCGGGGCTCGATCTCGCCGCCGCGAGCTTCAAGACGCTAGACCCGGACGCGGAGTTCACCGCTTCGGTCGGGGACGGCGCCCAGGTGGGGGCCGGCGCGCGGATCGCGCGCATCAAGGGTAAGACCCGGGCGCTGCTTTCGGCCGAACGCGTCGCGCTCAATTTCCTCGGCCATTTGAGCGGGATCGCAAGCCTCACCACCGCTTATGTCGCGGCTGTCAAGGGCACCAACGCGCGCATCGCCTGCACGCGCAAGACCACGCCTGGCTTGCGCGCATTGGAGAAATACGCTGTACGGGCCGGTGGTGGCGTCAACCACCGCTTCGGCCTCTATGACGCGGTGCTGTTGAAGGACAACCACATCGCCGCGGCTGGTGGCCTGGCGCCTGCGCTGGAGCGATTGCAGTTGCGTTCCGGGCGTCTGGTCAAGATCGAGGTCGAGGTCGACAATCTGGCTCAGCTCGAAGAGGCCTTACGTTTCCCGATCGATGCGGTGCTGCTCGACAATATGGATGTTGCCACGCTCAAACAGGCGGTGACGCTGGTCGATGGCCGCGTGCTGACGGAGGCATCCGGCGGCGTGACTTTGGCAACTGTCGGAAAAATCGCGGGAAGCGGGGTCGACCTAATCTCGGTCGGAGCGCTTACTCACTCGGCGCCACGCCTAGACTTAGCGCTGGACTGGCGCTGATCGCGGTGGGAGTGGCGGAGGCGAGCGAAACCGTCATCGCGTCAGACGCGGCGGAACTGGTCGAAGCCTCCACCACATAAGGCCGCTCGTTTCGCTTCTTGTAGAAGATGTGTCGGCCGATCGCGTCGATCTTGTTCATGGCGCTGGTCCAGCCCGGCCTGACGTAATCCGCGTGATAGAAGGTCGAATAGCCGACCTCTGGCAGCCATGCCTGGCCCGAAGTGATCTTGCGCGCAAGGTTGTTGGCGAGGTCCCATTGAGTGCCGGGCTTGGGATTGTCGGTGCGCCCGTCGCAAGCGAAAGAGAATTGGCAGCCCGGCGCCATCTGGCCCTGATAGACGACGCCGCAGATCGTCTCTGGGAATTGCGGGCTCCGGACCCGGTTGAGGATCACTTGGCCTACGGCGATCTGTCCCTGCAAGGGCTCGCCTCGCGCCTCGAAATAGATCGCGGTGGCGAGGCAACGCCGCTCCCTCTCCTCGAACTCTGCCTGACTCTCACCCTTATATTTGAAGTTCAGGGCTGAGGAGGACGGGGTATAGGACACGGCTTGGGCCGCCGGTGACAGGGTGGCGAGTCCCGGCTGGAACTGCATAGTTTGGGCCGGGAAGTCGAGGAAGGAGACGCTGTCGCCTTTATACGAGCCGCGTAGCGCGACTTCGGTCACGGTTGGGTTGAGGCGGTCCGCCTTCTTGTCGCGGATGATCTCACCCCGAACAGTCGGGGGCGTACCATTCAAGTCGGCGCCGGCAATGCTGGCCGAGATGAACTGTTTATTGGCGTAGGTGGTGGTGACGACGGCGAGATATTGATCGGCCCGTGGGCCTTTTCCATGGCTTTGGAACAGCGCCGCCGCAGCTCTTGGCAACGGCTGATGAACCTCCGATGGCGCGGCGGCGTCCCGCGAAAGCGCGTGAACAGAGCCGTCCCCCGAAAGCAGAAGCTCGATCCGAAAGGCAATTTGGTTGCCCGGAATCGAAGCGTAGCCCAGTCCTATCAACGGAAGCGGCGCGAGCGCAGCGGCCACGTGCCACATCCGACGAGGCGAGCGTCGGCCCAAAGGTCCCTCCCGGGCTGTCCCCGTTACTCACGCGAGCGGCTGACCTTTACCCCGTCAGGCCATTCGCGCGCCTCGATGACGCCACTTGGTGGGCGCGGTCGAGGCTAGTCCCCATCTAGAAACCAGCCAAAAAGGTGGGAAAATTAAAGCGTTGAGTTTTGTCGTCCCCCACCGGTTTGCCCGGAGTCCCGTCTAGTTGGCAGTTATGCTGCCTAATGATTTAGGACAAATTATGGTGAACGCCAAGGCCCAAATGCTTTTGAAAACAAGGTTAATGAGGCGTTCGCTTTAGCCTTAGGGCGGCTTGCGCCGCGGCGAGCCTGGCCACGGGGACCCGGTAAGGCGAGCAGGACACGTAGTCGAGCCTGATGCTCTCGCAAAAGCCGATGGAGGCGGGGTCTCCTCCGTGCTCGCCGCAAATGCCGATCTTGAGGTCGAGCCGCGCCCGCCGCCCGCGCTCGGCCCCGATCTCCATCAGCTCGCCCACGGTGGCATCGAGCGTGACGAAAGGGTCATGCTGGATGATGCCCTTATCGGTGTACTCGCCGAGGATGCGGCCGGCATCGTCACGACTCAGGCCGAAGGTGGTTTGGGTCAGATCGTTGGTCCCGAACGAGAAGAAATCTGCGCTTTGACCGATCTCGCCGGCATTGAGACAGGCGCGGGGAAGCTCGACCATGGTGCCGACCGAGTAATGCACGGCGAGCCGTTGCTCCGCCTCCACCGCGCGCGCCGTGGCCGTGACCCGTTCCTTGACGATGTCGAGCTCGGCCTTTGACGTGACCAGGGGCACCATGATCTCGGGCATGACGCCGATATCGAGACGCCGTCCCGCCTCGATCGAGGCCTCGAAGATGGCGCGCGCCTGCATCTCGGCGATTTCGGGAAAGCTCACCAACAGCCTCGCGCCGCGATGGCCGAGCATCGGATTGAACTCGCGCAAGCTAGCGACCCGCCGCCTCAGCTTGCTCACGCTCACGCCCATGGCCGATGCGGTATCGGAGATGGCCGCTTCGGTATGGGGCAGGAACTCGTGCAGCGGCGGATCGAGCAGGCGAATGGTCACCGGCAGGCCGGACATGATCTCGAACAGTTCGAAAAAATCCTGGCGCTGCATCGGCAGCAGCTTGTCAAGCGCATGACGGCGGCCCTCTTCGTCATCCGCGAGGATCATCTCGCGCATGGGGACGATGCGGCCTTCCTCGAAAAACATATGCTCGGTACGGCAAAGCCCGATGCCATCGGCGCCGAAGGCGCGCGCCTGACGCGCGTCAGCCGGGGTGTCGGCATTGGCCCGGACCTTCATGCGGCGGAACGAATCCGCCCACGCCATCAGGGTCATGAAGTCCGGCGAGAGGGTGGCCTCGCGCATCGGCACATGGCCCTTGATGATATGGCCGGAAGATCCGTCGATGGTGACGATGTTGCCCTTATGCAGGAGTTCGCCGCCGGCCATCAGCGTCTCCTGCTCCAAATCGATCTGGACCGAGGCTGCGCCGACGATGCAAGGGCGTCCCATGCCGCGCGCCACCACCGCCGCATGGCTGGTCATGCCTCCCCGCGTGGTGAGAATGCCGGCCGCGGCATGCATGCCCTGGACGTCCTCCGGTGAGGTCTCGATCCGCGCCAGGATGAGCGTGTGGCCTTGCGCCTTGAGATGCACGGCCTCGTCCGAATCGAACACGAGCTCGCCCGAGGCCGCTCCCGGCGAGGCCGGCAGGCCCGTGGCGATGATCACCTTCTCGGAATTGGGATCGAGCGTCGGATGCAGGAGCTGGTCGAGCTGGGCCGCATCGATCCCCGACACGGCCTCCTCTCGGGACATCAGCCCTTCCGCCGCCATGTCGACGGCAATCTTCAGCGCCGCCTGCATGCTGCGCTTGCCCGAGCGGCTCTGCAGCATCCATAGCTTGCCTTCCTCGACCGTGAACTCGATGTCCTGAATGTCGCGGAAATGCGCCTCGAGCTTGGCGCAAGCGCGTTCGAGTTCGGCGAACACATCCGGCATCAGCGCCTCGAGCGAGGGCCGGTGGTCGCTGGCGACGGTGCGCGCCGCTTCGGTCAAGGGCTGTGGCGTACGCAGGCCCGAGACCACGTCCTCGCCTTGCGCGTTGACGAGATATTCGCCGTAAAGCTCGTTCTCGCCGGTGGAGGGATTGCGGGTGAAGACGACGCCGGTGGCGCTCCGCTCTCCCATATTGCCGAACACCATGGCCTGCACGGTCACCGCCGTGCCCCAGTCGTCGGGGATGTCGTGCAGCCGGCGATAGGCGATGGCGCGGGCATTGCGCCAGGACCCGAATACGGCCGCGATCGCGCCCCAAAGCTGGACATGCAGATCTTGCGGGAAGGGTTTGCCCAGCTCCTCCTCGACGAGCGCTTTGAACCGGGTCACGACCTCGGCCCAATGCTCGGCCTTGAGTTCAGGATCGAGCTCGAAGCCTCTGAGACTTTTGTAATTCTCCAGGGCCGCTTCGAACAGATCGTGGTCGATGCCGAGCACCACATCGCCATACATTTGGATGAAGCGGCGATAGGTGTCGTAGGCGAATCTCCGGTCGGAGGATCGCCGCGCCAGCCCTTCGACCGTCACATCGTTGAGGCCGAGATTAAGGACCGTATCCATCATGCCCGGCATCGAAGCGCGCGAGCCGGAACGCACCGACACCAGCAGGGGATTGTCGACATCGCCGAAGCGGGCGCCGGCGACGTCGCCCACGACATCGAGCGCCTCGCTGACCATCGGCTTCAGCGCCTCGGGCAGGCTTCGGTCGGATTTGTAGTAGGCGGCGCAGACCTCCGAGGAGATGGTGAGGCCGGGCGGCACGGGCAGGCCGAGCCTCGCAATCTCGGCGAGATAGGCGCCCTTGCCGCCGAGCAGATCGCGCTGCGTGGCGGCGCCGTCGGCGCGGCCTCCCCCGAAAATGAAGACCCATTTAGGCGACGCACTCATGGCCTGACGGCCTCTCCTGTCGCGTGTTCCATGCCAATTGGCGAGCCTGCTGTTTTAGCGGTCGGGGTCGGTTGACACAAATGGCGGGGAGGGAACGCGCTAAGGGCGAAGCGGACGCCCGGCGCGCAGGCGCCGATGCAGGATAAAGTCGCCGCTCTCGATCGGTTTCAGTCGTGTCGGGACCGCGCACAGTTCGTAGGTCCAGCTCTCGACGGCGCGGCCCCCGTCGAGGCGCACCGTGATCGCGATGCGCTTGAAAAAAGGCGACCCCGGATCGCCGGTCTCGTAGTCGTCAAGTTGCGCCAGCAGCCGCTTCGCGTGCCTGAGCGCGAACACATCGCCGACGACGCGACTTTTGGTGTCGGGCCGGAACAGCGCGCCCGGATACCAGCCAAGGTCGCAGAGCACGCCGGGAGCCGAAGCCTTGCCGAGGAGCTTGGCCTGCCCCCGAAGCAGCCGGGCGACGGGATGGCGGCTTTCCGACCGCAAGGTGCCGTAGACGAAGAGATGGCTTGGCATGGGACTAATCCGGCAAGCTCAACCGGCCGTCCTCGTCCAACACCCAAAACGGATTGTGGGCAATCTCCCACACATGGTCGTCGAGATCGGCGAAATAGCCGCCATAACCGCCCCAAAAGGTCTTGGCCGCTTGCTTTAGGATGCGAGCGCCGGTGGCCTCGGCCTTCGCCATCATGGCGTCAACCTCTTGCGCGCTCGCCCTGTTCTGCGCCAGCGTAATGCCGCCGTTGCCGGTCCAAACCGCATCCGTCTGCCCATCGTCCTCAAGCGCCTCTCGACCGAACAGTCCAAATACGACAGGGCCGGCCCGGAAGAAGCTGACGCTTGGCTGGCTCGACCCTTCCGACCGGACAAATCCGAGCCGCTGGTAAAAGGCGGTGGCTTTCGCCACATCGGCGACGCCGAGGGTAATCAGGCTGATGTGAGCGGGCATGGCGACCTCCGCGATTCCCCTTGCTTGTTTACTCCGATCCCGACCCGTGCTGGAAGACGTGACACGAAACCAGGGGAGTGACACCCGTGACCATCGAACTGACCATGCTCGCGCTGGCAACGGCACTCGGTCTCGTTCAGATCGCACTCTCCGCCCAGGGCAAGAACTGGCAGCATGGCTATTGGTGGGCCGCAGGACCTCGCGATGAGCCGAGACCGCCTCTGACCGGCATGGCCGGCCGGCTCGATCGGGCTTTCATCAATTTCCTGGAGACCTTCTCGCTCTTTGCCGCCGCCGTTCTGATCGCCCACGCCGTGGGTCGCCACGATTGGATGACGGTGTGGGGGGCTCAACTCTATTTCTGGGCCCGCGTTATCTACCTGCCGCTTTATGTGTTCGGCGTCACCTTGGTGCGCTCGCTGGTTTGGAATGTAGCCACCATTGGCATCATCCTCATCCTGCTGTCTCTGGCGATTTGAGGTTCACCCCTCGATCTTGGAGAAATCCGCCACGGTCAAGGTGGTGGCGCGGATCCGGTTGAGCAGCCTGAGCCGGTTCTTCCTGCGGTTTGGCTCGTCGGCATTGACCGTGACATGATCGAAAAAGGCATCGACCGGCGCGCGCAGCCGCGCGATCGCGGCCATGGCGGCCTCGAAATCTTCCTTCTCCACCGCCGCCGCCGCCGCGCTCTCGACCGCGTCCACGGTCCTCGCCAGCGCCTTTTCCTCCGCCAATTCGAATAGCTTGGCGTCCGGCGGCTGGTCGTAAGCCCTGTTGTCCTTCTTCTCCTCGATGCGCAGAATGTTGATCGCGCGCTTGGTGCCGGTGAGAAGGTTGGCGCCATCCTCGGTGTCGAGGAAGCGGCCGAGCGCGTCGACACGGCGGACGGCCATGAGCAGATCGTCCTGGCCGCCAAGGGAGAACACCGCGTCGATCAAATCGTGCCGGGCGCCTTGGTCGCGGAGATGTATTTTCAGGCGGTCGGCGAAGAAAGAGAGCAGGTCGATGCTTCTCGCTCGAACGTTACGCCCCGCCCATTTGACCGTCGCATCGCTTGTCGCGCTGCTCTTCCCCGCGGTCTTGGTCAAGGCGGCAACAGTCTTGCCGACTTTGATCGACTGAGAATCGAGCGGCGCGATCAGAGGTATTCGAAGCCCGTTCTCCAAGATGAGGCGGATCGCCCCAAGCGCGGCGCGGCGGAGCGCGTAAGGGTCCTTCGAACCGGTCGGCTTCTCATCGATGGCCCAGAAGCCGACCAGCATGTCGATCTTGTCCGCGAGGGCCACCGCGATCGCGACGGGATCGCGCGGCACCTGATCTGACGGTCCGACCGGCTTGTAATGAGCCGCGATCGCGTCCGCCACGACCGCATCTTCCTCTTGATCGAGCGCGTAATAGCGGCCCATCACGCCTTGCAGTTCCGGGAACTCGCCAACCATGTCGGAGACGAGGTCTGCCTTGGCCAGGATGGCCGCGCGTTCGGCGAGGTCGGGATCGGTGCCGATGGTCAGCGCGATCTCGCGCGCCAGCATCCTTGTCCTTTGTATCCGCTCATACTGCGTCCCGAGTCTGTCGTGGAAGACGATCTCTTTCAGCTTCGGTACGCGGTCTTCGAGCATCACCTTGCGGTCGTGGTCGAAGAAGAATTTGGCGTCGGCGAGACGCGCCCTGATGACCCGCTCATTGCCGGCGACGATGGCTTTGCCGCCGTCGTCGGCTACCAGATTGGCGACCATGATGAAGCGGTTGGCGAGATCCTTGCCGCGCGCGAGCGAGAAGCATTTCTGGTGCGCCTTCATCGATGTGGCGAGCACTTCTGGCGGCACCTCGAGGAAGCCTTCGTCGAAGGCGCCCATCAGCACCACCGGCCATTCGGTGAGCCCCGCATTCTCGGCGAGCAGCGCTTCATCCTCGATGAGCTCCAGCCCTTCCTTCGCGGCCAGCTTTTTTGCGGCCTCCAGGATGATGACCTTGCGCTCACTGCCGTCGAGGACGACGAAGGCCTGGCGCAATTTCTTCTGATAGTCGTCAAAGCCCTTCACGCTGAATGGCTTCGGCGCCATGAAGCGGTGGCCGCTCGTTTCGTTGCCGCTCGCGATTCCGTCGATCTCGATCGGCACCACCTTGCCGCCGAAGACGCAGAGGATCGAATGGAGCGGCCGTACCCAGCGCAGGCGCCCGCTGCCCCAGCGCATCGATTTCGGCCAAGGGAAGCCGCGGACGATCTCTGGCACGATCTCAGCCACCACGTCAGGCGTCGGGCGTCCGGGCCGCTCGATCGGCGCCACATAGAAGTCACCCTTTTTGTCGGCGCGAATCTCCGCCTGATCGAGAGCATCTAACCCCGAGGATTTGAGAAAGCCCTGGACGGCGGCCTCGGGCGCACCAACCCTGGGGCCTTTCTTCTCTTCGCGCACATCGGGAGAGCGCGCGGGCAAGCCGTTCACCACCACCGTAAGCCGGCGCGGCGTGGCGAAGCTGCGAATGGTCTCGAAACTCAGTCCTGCCGCGTTCAGTCCCTCGCCGAGAAGGCGCGCGAGATCATCCGCGGCGCGCGGTTGCATGCGCGCCGGGATTTCCTCCGAGAACAGCTCCAGCAGAAGCTCAGCCATGGGCGGCCAGGGAAGATTCTTGCCCAGCACCGCCCGCCGCCGTCTTCAGCCAGGCGGCGCAACAGGCGCGCGAAAGCTCGCGCACGCGCAGGATGAAGCCCTGCCGCTCGGTCACCGAGATCACGCCGCGCGCGTCGAGCAGATTGAACAGATGCGAGGCCTTGATGCATTGGTCATAGGCCGGGAGCACCATCAGATGACGCTCACCGTCATCGCCTTTGGCCAGCAGCGATTTGCACTCGGCTTCCGCATCGCGAAAATGCGCGGCCAGCATCTTGGTGTCGGCGTACTCGAAATTGTAGCGCGAATATTCCTGCTCGGATTGCAGGAAAACGTCGCCATAGGTGACCTTCTCGTTCCCCTGGCCGCCGTTGAAATTCAGATCGAACACGCGGTCGACCCCTTGCACGTACATGGCGAGACGCTCCAGCCCATAAGTGAGCTCGCCCGCGACAGGCTCGCAATCGAAGCCGCCGACCTGCTGGAAATAGGTGAACTGTGATACCTCCATGCCGTCGCACCAGACCTCCCAGCCGAGTCCCCAGGCGCCGAGCGTCGGGCTCTCCCAATCGTCCTCGACGAAGCGGATGTCGTGATTGGCAACGTCGATGCCGATGGCGCGAAGGCTGTTCAGATAGAGGTCCTGAATGTCCGGGGGCGACGGCTTCAGCATCACCTGGAACTGGTAATAATGCTGGAGCCGGTTCGGGTTCTCGCCATAGCGGCCGTCCTTCGGTCGCCGCGAAGGCTGCACATAGGCCGCGCGCCACGGCCGGGGCCCCAGCGCGCGCAACGTCGTGGCGGGATGAAAAGTGCCGGCCCCCATCTCCATGTCGTAGGGCTGAAGAATGACGCAGGCCTGTTCGGCCCAATAGCGCTCGAGATCGAGAATCAGATCCTGGAACGAGGAGGTCACGTTTCTGGCGGCTGCTTTGGGGGTGGCGTTCATTCGTCGCTTTTTAAGCCGTCAGGGAGGGTTGCTTATGGGCGAGAGACGCTATGCGGCGACAGAGGCCGGGGTCAAGGGCGCTGGCCCGGCTGGCGAAATGCGGCCAGGGCCCGATCAACCGCGCTTCGGCCTATAGACCCCCGTGGCCGGGTCGCGCTCCAATCGGACGATCCCCTCTCCCTCGCGCCGCTCCATCGCCTGTCTGGCGCGGGCAAGCTCGGCGGCGATGCGTGCGCGCTCGCGGCGATACCAGCCCCTGGCGAGGAGAGCGCCGGCGCCGGCTGCGATGAGAATGAGAAGTTGCGGCATGGCCTAAAATCCAAAACGCGACCAGAGTGCGCGCGCTTCGATAGCAGAAATGAGGTCGGCTGCAAGTCCGCCAGGCGTGAGACCGAAGTCGAACCCGCCTCCGGGCACGGAGACGCCACGCTTGCGCCGCAGCCAGCCCGTCGATGGCATGACCAGCCTGAATCGGACCTCGTCTCCGTAGATCTCGCGCATCTTTGAGCGGAGGTCGCTCAGCCCGTCGATCAGACCGAGTTCGAGCGCCTTCCTGCCGGACCAGAACTCCCCGGTGAACAAGTTCTCATCCGCTTTGTCGATACGCGAGCCCCGCCTGGCCTTGACCAGCGCGATGAACTCGTCATGCACGTCGCGCTGGATCGCCTTGATCCGCTCAACGTCGCCGGGCTTCTCCGGCAGGAATGGGTCGAGCGTGTCTTTGTTGGCGCCGGCGGTGTAGACCCGCCGCTGGACTCCGATCTTGTTGATCAACTCATTGAACCCAAAGGTCGCGGTGACGACGCCGATCGAGCCGACGATCGAGCTCGCATCGGCGTAGATCTTGTCGCCCGCAAGGGCGAGCAGATACCCGCCCGAGGCGGCAACGTCCTCGGCGAAGACGTAGACCTTCAAGCCCTTCTCCTCGGCGAGGGCGCGGATGCGCTTGAAGATCAGGCCCGACTGAACCGCCGAGCCGCCGGGAGAGTTGATCTGAATGGCGACGGCCTTGGCGCCGCGCATGGAGAAGGCCTTGTCGATGGCGGCGGCGCTTGTCGCCAAGGTCAGCCCTGGCCGGAGCGGCATGGTGACGCCGATCGGGCCGGTGAATTTCAGCACCGGAATCAGGGTGCCCCGGCCGGTCCAAGCCGCGGGCAGGAGCCCCACGGCCCGATCCAAGGCTGAAGGGCGTTCGTCTGAGTGATTATCCATGCGATGCAAAGGTACAGACGCAGGAGGTCAAATCAAGGCGGGAAACGCGGTCTAAAGAGTAACGCAGCGATCTGCTCTAAGCTTTGCTTAACGCAGTCTTTGCTCACACCATGAAGCCGTTCGGATTTTTTGATATTTTCTCGATCGAGGCGGACCCAAGCGACGCCGCCGGCGTTTCTTTTCGGGCGCTGCGGCACCCCCTCAGGAGGACAGCACATGAAAAGGCTTGCAACTCTGCTGATTGCCGCGGGCGCGCTCACCGTTGCGCTCGTTGCCATCTCAACCGATCCCGCATCCGCCGGCTGGCGGCGCTGGGGAGGCTATGGCTATTACGGACCTGGCGTCGGCGTCTATGTCGGACCCGGCTATGGCTACGGCTACCGCCCTTACCGCTATTATGGCGGCGGCTATTATCCTTACGCCTATTACCCCTATTGGCGCGGCCGACGCGGTTGGCGGTACTAACGGGCCAAGCGTGATGCGATTTGCGCCAAGGGCCATTCCCGACCACGGGGGTGGCCCTTTCGCTTGTCTTGAGACGGCGCCAGCACGCTGAACGCCACATGAATGGCGGCCTCAGCTTCGGTTCAGAGCCCTCCAGCTAGAACGGCATCTTGACCCGAGGGAAGCCCCCTTGGCTCGATGGTCCCAATCCGACGCGAACGCCCGCGTCACACTCTGGAGGATTACTAAAATGTTGAAGCAGAACCTCATCGCCGCCGCCGCCCTGACCGCTCTCGCCTTCGCCGCCCCCCAGGCCCAAGCCGGTTACGGTCACGGCAATGGTCACGGTCACGGTCATGGCCATCACAACTACGGCCAGCACTGGAACTTCTCCTACTATGGCGGCGGCTGCGCCTATGTGAGCCGTCCTGTAACGATCCGCGTGTGGAGCGACTACGCCTATCGCTACATCTTCAAGACGGTCTATCGCAACGTCAGAGTTTGCTACTAGGCCGCCTTGCGCGCCCGAGCCAACCTCGCTTGGGCCAATTGAGGGCTGCTGTCTTATCCCCCCGAGGCGGCAGCCCTTCTCATTTTCGCGCCCTGCTAAGCCCCAGCGCCGCGCCTGCTCTCAATACGGCCTCGGCCTTCGCCGTGTAGCGCCCATCTCCCTCATGCAGCACGAGGCCATCGAGGAGACGAAGGGCGGCGCGGCTTCCTTTCTCCGCCTGGACGATGATGCGCGCCGCGGGCTCCCCAGCCTTCGGGAACAGGGGAAAGATCGTGACGCCGCCAAATCGCCGCTCGAGCAGCGCCAGCAATTGCGACAGCGCCCGAGGTTGGTGGATGAGGGTGAGACACCCTTTTGGCGCGGCCATGGTAACGAGGAAGCGGATCCAAGCCTCAAGCGCTCCCTCCTGCATCACATGAGCCCCGGCCCGCGCCGGGTCAGGCGTTGCCCGGACCGTTCCCGCCCGGTGATAGGGCGGATTGGCCATCAGCTGATCGTAGCCGTCGCGCACGAGGCCTTTGGCAAGGAGGCTTTCGGCCGGAGAGGTCACGTCGGCAGCGATCGCCTTGAACTTGTCGCCCACGCCGTTCCGCCGCGCATTGGCCTCGGCCAGCGCACACAGGCCGGCGTCGATTTCCACCGCGGTCACAGTTATCTCCGGAACGCGGGCGAGCAGGCAAAGCCCCGCCACCCCGACCCCGGCGCCGGCGTCGAGCACGCGCTCGCCGGCTCGCGCCGGGATCGCGGCCTGTAGCCACACGGCGTCGCTGCCGGCGCGGTGTCCCAGCTTGGGCTGTAGCACCTCGATCCGGCCGCCGAGGAAGTCGTCCAGCGTCGTCCCGGGTGGGAGCCTGCCCGTGCGCTCAGATCCTGCCGTCGGTGGAGATGACATCGCCGATACCGGCCTCGGTGAGAATGTGCCGCGCACGGTCCATTTCGTCGGTATCCACGAGAACGCGCCGAGGAAGCGCTCCGATCGAGCCCTCCAGCACGCTCATATTCGTGTCGGCGACCATGAAGGCGATTCCCTCTTCAGCGAGCAGAGCGCTGACAAAAGAGATCAGCACCGCGTCGTTTGACCGCAACAATTCCTTCATCTGAGGAAATCCTAACGCCTGGTGCGCCTTGACCTCGCGGCTGGAGCAAAGACAATATCCGCCCAGCCGTCAAAGGCATCTTAAACGCCAAGCCGCTTTAGGAGAGGTCTCTTGGGAGTCGTTGTTCAGCTTTCTGGTGCGCGTGATCCAAAGGCAAGCCTTGCGCCACTGCTCGCGCTTGTCGAGGAGGATATGGGCCATGTCAACCGCATTATTCTCGACCGCGCCCGCTCCAACGTGGAGCTGATCCCCGAGCTCGCGCGTCACTTGATCGATTCCGGCGGCAAGCGCCTTCGGCCCATGCTCACCATCGCCGCGGCGAAGCTCTGCGGCTATGAGGGCAGCGGCCATGTGCGGCTGGCGGCGAGCGTGGAGTTCATGCACACCGCGACGCTGCTGCATGACGATGTGGTTGACGAAAGCAATCTCCGCCGAGGTAAGGCCGCGGCCCGGCTGCTCTGGGGCAATGAGGCGAGCGTTCTCGTCGGCGATTTTCTCCTCGGCCAAGCTTTCAAGATGATGGTCGATGTCGGCTCGCTCGGCGCGCTGCGCATTCTCGCCGACGCCGCGGCCGTGATCGCCGAGGGCGAGGTGATGCAACTCGTCACCGCCAAGAACACCGAGACTACCGAGGACGACTATCTGGCGGTGATCGACGCGAAGACCGCGGCTCTGTTCGCCGCGGCGGCCGAGGTTGGCGCGGTGGTGGCGGAGCGGCCGAAATCCGAGGCCGCCGGGCTTAGATCCTATGGCCGCAATCTCGGCCTCGCCTTTCAAACCGTCGACGATGCGCTCGATTATGCCTGCGAGGCGGCGACTCTCGGTAAGAGCGTCGGCGACGATTTCCGCGAGGGCAAGATTACGCTGCCCGTGGTGCTGTGCTATCGCAGGGGCAGCGGCCAGGAACGTGCCTTCTGGCAGCGGACGCTCCAGGACGGGGTGATCAACGACAACGATCTCGCCGAGGCCATGGCGCTGATGCAGAAGCACAACGCGCTCGCCGACACCATGGAGCGCGCCCGCCATTACGGCGCCATTGCCCGCGACGCGCTCGCGATTTTTCCCGATTGCGACGCCAAGGCGGCGCTGCTCGATGCGGTGGATTTTTGCGTCGATCGGCCCTTCTAGCCCCCCCGACTCATTCGCTGGGCAGGATGGTGCTTGCTGCTACCCACCAGGATGGATTGGATGCCGCGACCGTGGCCGCCGCGGATTTGGCTTCGTCCGCGCTCGCGAACAGGGCAAAGCAAGTCGGGCCGCTCCCGGCCTGCCTGACCAGGCGCGCGTCCTTCAGACGCTTGAGCGCGCCGATCGCTTCGCCGATAGCGGAGACCAGCCGCGAAGCCGCCGGCTCGAGATCATTCGCGCGCGCTTGCGCATAGGCAATCAGCTGCTCGAAGCGTCCACCGAATTCCGGGACCTCCATGGCGCTGTGCCGCGATTCCGAGAAAGGCGGCGCATTCAGCGCACCATAGACCGCCCCCGTGGCGAGCGGGAGCCTCGGATTGACCAGCACCACGCCGCAGCCAGGCATGCCGCGGACGGCCGCTACGCGCTCGCCCCGCCCGCTCATCAGCGCCGGCCGGCTTTCGAGGCAGACCGTCACGTCCGATCCGAGTTTGGCCGCAAGGTCTGCAAGGACAGCAGGGGCGAGCGCACCAGGATTGGCGCGGTTGAGCAGCCTCAAAGTCGCGGCGGCATCGGCGGAACCGCCGCCCAGGCCGGCCGCGACCGGCAACATCTTCGACAGGCGAAAATGGCCAAGCTCGATTGTGGGAGCCGCGGCTTTAACCGCTTTGGCCGCGGCGAGGATGAGATTGTCGCCCTCAAGCGCGCTCGCGAACGGGCCTTCGATCGCGAGCACAAGTTCGGGCCCGGGTTCGAACGCGAGCCAATCGCCGAGTTCGGCAAAGGCGACGAGGCTCCGCAGCTCATGCAAGCCGTCGGCGCGCCGCCCCAACACTTCGAGCGTAAGGTTGAGCTTGGCGGGTCCGGTTTCGCGGAGCGCCGTCATCGAAAGTGCTCCGGCGACACTCTGTGGACGAGAAGCGGCAGGCTTATTCCGCGACTTTCTGCCCCGCCGAAGAATTTGCGGCCTTGGTCTCCGGACTGTCCGGGAGCCCGTCCTCCAGCTTCTTCTCGATCGACGCGAGGAGATCGTTATCCG
Source organism: Hyphomicrobiales bacterium (assembly GCA_038326945.1). Lineage (GTDB taxonomy): Bacteria > Pseudomonadota > Alphaproteobacteria > Rhizobiales > Methyloligellaceae > Methyloceanibacter. The sequence continues at coordinate 48,766 of JBBQKN010000018.1, read as the reverse complement.
GCTTCAGGGTGAGGCTCTGCTGCCATTGATATTTGGCCTCGAGCGTCCGTCCGATGCGCCAATAGGCATCGCCCAGATGATCGTTGATGACTGGATCATCCGGTTTCAGCTCGACCGCGCGCTCAAGTTGCTCAACCGCCGATTGGAGGTTGCCGATGCGGAAATAGGCCCAGCCGAGACTATCGACATAGTAGCCATCGTCAGGCTTCAGCTTCACCGCCTTGCGAATGTAGTCCATCGCCGTTTTGAGATTCTGGCTCTGGTCCACCCAGGTATAGCCAAGATAGTTCAGCACCGGAGACTCGTCGGGGGAAAGCTCAAGCGCGCGCTTGAGATCCGCCTCGGCCGCGGGCCATTCTTTGAGCCGTTCGCTACATACGCCGCGGGCATAGAACAGCGCCCAATTCTCCTTGGTCGGCTTGTCGATCAGATCAATGGCGCGGCTGTAATAGTCGCGAGCCTCGGCGTAGCGCTCATGCGATCTAAGGATATTGCCCAAGGCGTCGAGCGGACGGACATCCTTCGGGTTCTGCGCGACGATCTTCTCAAGCAGCACCTTGGCCTCATCCACCTGCTCCAGCGCATTCAGGGTGAAGGCCTTCTGAATCTGAACGTTCAGCCAAAGTGGCGAATCCTCATTGATCGAGTTGAATTCCGCCAGTTCGAGATCGTATCTCTTGGCGCCGTCGAAGGCCTCGGCCAGCGCAACATGGGCGAGGGGGAAGTCCGGCTTCACGTAAAGCGCGAATTGCAGGAAGACGATGCCCATGTCCAGGCCGCCTTCGCCGGCAAGGGCGTCGCCGATGCCGTAGAAGACCTCCGCCAGCCCATCGCTGGGCGAGGTCACGAGCAACGGCGGTGTCTTGCCGGCCTCGATTTCGGCGAGCAGCGCCAGCGACAAGGGATGGCGCGACGCCTTGGCGATATGGGTCCTGAGCGTCTGCTTGGCGAGCTTCCGGTTTTTCGCGTTAACCGCATGGAGCGCATAGGCCTCCGCCACTCTCAAGGTCGTGGGGTTCTTTCTGAACGCCTGCGAAAAAGCGGTGCGGGCCATGTCGCGCTTGCCGGCGAGATCGGCGATCAGGGCACGATGATAGCGCTGATAGAACTGGGCCCAATCGGCATCGCTCAGACTGTCGAGCGTGGCCAGGGCTTCATTGGTCTTGCCGGCCGCCTGCTGCACCCAGGCCCTGGCCAGGATCGAGGTCAGATCTGCGATCGGACCTTGACGGGCCGCGGCAAAGTGCTTGTCGGCTTCGTCGTATTTGCCGCGCTTGAATGAATCGATGCCGAGCAGGAACTGGGCGATACGATGCGACGGCTCATGCTTGACGAGCTCATGCGCAAGCTCGATGGCGCGATCCCAATCGGCCGCCGCCGTTTCGAGCAGGAACGTTTGTTCGAGGATCAGCTCATTGCTGGGATCCTCGGCGAGCGCCCGCGAATAGAACTCCGCCGCGGCGGTCGTGTCGTGGTCGCCTCGCGCGACCCGGCCGGAGAGATAATTGCCGAGTAGGGTCCCCGAACCGGCTTGCACCGTGCCTGGCCCCACCACTTCCGAAAAGGCGGCCGGCGCAGCGACCAGCGCCAGAGCAAACAAAGACCTCCAGGCCCAGTTGCGGAAGGTTCCGTAGTCGGCAGTTGGCATGATATGTCCGGCTTGGCGCCGCCCCAGAAATGCGGTTCTCAACGCCTCCCATTTGGGAGGATTAGGCCTTTTGGCCTCGACCGCAACCCAAAAGCTTCCTTGCCGCCTAAAGGCGGCGCGTTTGTGACCGCCGCCCGCGATATAGTCGCGCGGGGGCTCACATATTCACATAGTTGGGTCCATCGCCCCCCTCGGGTGGCACCCAAGTAATGTTCTGCGCCGGGTCCTTCACGTCGCAGGTTTTGCAGTGGACGCAGTTCTGAGCATTGATCTGGAATCGCAGCGTGCCGCCTTCTTCGACCACCTCATACACCATCGCCGGGCAATATCTCTGCGCCGGCTCGGCATATTCCGGCAGATTCTCCTCGATCGGAATGCTTGGATCGGCGAGGCGCAGATGCACCGGTTGATCCTCGGCATGGTTGGTGCCCGACAAGAACACAGAGGACAGAATATCGAAACTGAGCACGCCGTCCGGCTTGGGATAGTCGATCGGCTTGGCATCTGATGCCTTGGTGAGGCTCGCATAGTCTGGCTTGGCATGTTTCAGCGTGTGGCTGAGGAACGGGAACAGCGTGCTCAACCACATATCGATGCCGCCGAGCATCACCCCAAGCCGCGTGCCGAGGCGGGACCAGAGCGGCTTCACATTGCGCACGCGCTTCAGCTCCGTCGCCATCGAGCTCGTACGCACGCTATCGGGATAGGCGTCGAGCACGTCGCGGGCGCGGCCCGCCTGGATCGCCGAGAAGGCCGCTTCCGCCGCCATCATGCCGCTCAGCATGGCGTTGTGGCTGCCCTTGATGCGCGGCACATTCATGAAACCTGCGGCGCAGCCGATCAGTGCGCCGCCGGGGAAGGCGAGACGCGGGATCGCCTGCCAGCCGCCCTCGGTGAGGGCGCGGGCGCCATAGCAAATGCGGCGGCCGCCTTCGAGCTGGGCGGCGATGCGCGGATGGGTCTTGGCCCGCTGAAATTCCTTGAACGGGTTGAGATAGGGATTGGCGTAGTCGAGATGCACGACGAAGCCTACCGAAACCAGATTCTCGCCGAAATGATAGAGGAAGGAGCCGCCGCCGGTCGTGTCATTGAGTGGCCAGCCCATGGTGTGCTGCACCAGGCCGGGGCGATGCTTCTCCTTCGGCACCTCCCACAACTCCTTGAGACCAATGCCATATTTTTGCGGTCCGCTCTCGGCATCGAGATCGAAGCGCTTGATCAGCTGCTTGGTGAGCGAGCCCCGCGCGCCTTCGGCAAGGAGGGTGTACTTGCCGGTGAGCGCGATGCCCGGCGTGTAGCCGTCTCTATGCGTGCCGTCCCGCGCCACCCCCATGTCGCCGGTGAGGACGCCCTCGACTTCGCCATTCGGCCCGATGATTGCCTCGGTGACGGAGATCCCGGGATAGATCTCCACGCCCATCGCCTCGGCCTGTTCGCCCAGCCAGCGGCACAGGCTGCCGAGACTGCCGATGTAGCAGCCATGATTGCTCATCAACGGCGGCATCAGGAGCGAGGGCACTGGGACACCGCCCGTCTCCGACAGATAATAGAAGCCGTCCTCGCTCACCTTCGTCTCGAGCGGCGAGGCCTGCTCGCGCCAATCCGGCAGCAGCCGGTCGAGCGCGACGGGGTCGATCACGGCGCCTGACAGGATATGGGCTCCGACCTGCGAGCCTTTCTCCAGCACGACCACGGAGATGTCGTTGTCCTGCTCGGCCGCAAGCTGCTTGAGCCTGATCGCGGCGGCGAGCCCCGCTGGGCCAGCGCCGACAATCACCACGTCGAATTCCATGGTCTCGCGCTCGGTCACGTCGTTCAAGGTTGAGCTCCATGTTCAGGACTTAGGGCCGAGGTTTACGCCGTTCCCGCGAGCGCGGGAATCCAGTATTCCTTGGCCAACGGCCAGACGAAGGCTTAGATCGTTTGAATTGGCCGGTCCAGTTGGGCGATCACAAATCGGGAGCACGCGCAGGTTGATGGCGCAAGCGGACCAAAACTCCGTCCAGGCTCTGCTGGCTTGGTACGAGGCCATGGGGGTAGACGAGGTCGTGGGCGAAGAGCCTCGCAATGGCTTTGCCGAAGCGGGCCTCGAGCCTGCTCCGGCGCGGCCTGCACCGGCGCGCATGGCCGTCGTGAATGTTCCCCGCGTCGCCCCGGCAAAGAAACGCAACGCTCCGACACGTCGTAGCGTTGGCGCCGAGGTCGCGACCTTGCACGAGCTTGAAACGCTGGTCGCCCAATTCGATGGGTGCTCGCTCAAACGCACGGCCAAGAATCTGTGCTTCGCCAGAGGCAATTTACAGGCCGAGATCATGCTGATCGGCGAGGCGCCGGGCCGCGACGAGGATCTGCAAGGCAAGCCCTTTGTCGGCCGCGCCGGTCAACTTCTCGATCGCATGCTCGCATCGATCGGGCTCGGCGAGGGCGACGTCTACATCACCAACACCGTCTATTGGCGCCCGCCTGGCAACCGCACGCCGACGACCGAGGAGATCGAAGCCTGCGCACCGTTCCTCGCCCGGCAGATCGAATTGCTGTCGCCGAAGCTCTTGGTGCTGCTTGGCGGCGCCGCGGCGAAGCATGTTCTCGGCGTCAATGAGGGCATCATGCGGCTCAGGGGCCGGTGGCTGACCTATTCCTGCTCGATCGGCGATTTGCCCGTGCTCGCCACGCTGCACCCGGCGTATTTGTTGCGCAAGCCGGAGCAAAAGCGCTACGCCTGGAGGGATCTGCTGATGCTGAAGGCGGCGCTCGGCCGCGGCTGACGCATTTCATCGCCGATCGCCAAGGCGTTTGGCGTGGAAGGAACCCATGGCCCGTATTGACGAAAGCATTGCCTTCATTCCGCTACGCTTCGCGGTCCTCACCATTTCGGACACACGGACTGAGAAGACCGACAAGTCCGGCAATCTGCTCGCCACCATGATCGGGGAGGCGGGGCATCGACTGGCGGATCGGGCCATCGTCACCGACGACGCCAAGAAAATCCGGAAGCAGGTCAAGAAGTGGATCAAGGATCCCGAGGTCGATGTGGTGATCTCCACCGGCGGCACGGGTTTCGCCGAACGCGACGTGACACCCGATGCCGTGGCGCCGCTCTTCGACAAGGAGGTCGAAGGCTTCTCCACCCTGTTCCATATGCTGAGCTACGCCACCATCGGCACCTCGACTATACAGTCGCGAGCCTGCGGCGGCATGGCGGGCGACACCTTTATCTTTTGTGTGCCGGGATCGCCGGGCGCGTGCAAGGACGCCTGGAACGGCATCCTCAAATATCAGTTCGACAACCGCCACCGCCCGTGCAGCTTCATCGAGGTGATGCCGCGCTTCAAAGGGCAGGAGGGGGCGAAGACCAAATCCTAGTCTGGTCTCGGCCTGGCTGAGCGGGGCGGGATCAGACGCTGCCACCATGCGCGGTGCCCCGCATAGTCGTGCGCATCGTCAACGTCGCCAAGGGTCGCGGCGAAGGCGACCCGGCTTCCTTCGAGATTATTGAGCGTGTCGGCAAGTGCCTGCGGGGTCGACCAGCGTACCCGCGCGAAGGGGGCGATGACGCGGGGCGCTCGCCGCATTCCCACGAGCCAATAGCCGCCGTCCGGGGCCGGACCGAGCACCGCATCGGCACCGCCGAGCAGGCGAAAGGCTAAGGCGATGTCGGAGGCCCCGATGGCCGGAATATCGCCGCCGACGATGATCGCCGGCCCAGGCGGCAGGCGCTGAAAAATTCTCTGCATCCTTTGACCGAGATCGCCGGGGCCTTGGCGCAATCGCTTGATCCGGCTTGAACCTGCGGACCCAAGCGACGCTCCGGCCTCGGGATCGGGTGCGGCGGCAAGATAGGTTTCCCACCGCTGATCTGCGCCCAGCCGCGCCAGCGTATGGGCGAGGCAAGTTCGGGCAAATCCCGTGGCGGCGGTCCCGCCGATGTCTCGTCCCAGCCTTCGCTTGACGCGCCCGGCCTTCGGCATCTTGGCCATGATCACGAGGCGGGGACCATAGGCGGCGCGTTGGACGCGGCGCTTGCGTCGTCTAGCCATAGAAGCGCGCGAGCATGCGCGTGGGGAAGCGGAGAAAATAGAGCACCATGCAGCATAGATTGCGCAAAGAGCGCGCGAGATAACCGTCGCGGCGGTAGCGCGCGCCGCTCGTCACCGCGCGCGATTTCAGCATCGCCAGCCGGCGCCGTCCGAGGCGGCGGACGAGATCCACGTCCTCCATCAGCGGCATCGGCCTGAAGCCGCCGAGCTCGTTGTAAAGCCGCCGTGAGATTAGCAGACCCTGGTCGCCGTAAGGCAGCGCGAAGAGGAGGCAGCGCAAGCCCACCAGCCATTCCAGCAGGCGCGGCATGAGACCGTCATCGTCGAGGGTGAAGCGGAAGGCCGCGGCGGCCGGCGCCCGCCGCCCCGCCGCCACGCGCTCCATGAAGCCCTCGGCTTCTTCGGCCCAGCCCGGCTCGAGCACGGTGTCGGCATGCAAAAAGAGGAGCCAATCCCCGCGCGCCACGGCGGCGCCGGCGTGGAGCTGGCTGCCACGGCCGCGCTTGGCCATGATCACCTTGGTTCCCGCGGCGTCGGCGATGGCGATGGTCTCGTCGCTCGACCCGCCATCGACGATGATGCCCTCCTGCACCACGCTGTCGACTACCGCCGGCACGAGCGCGGCCAAAGTGGGAGCGAGCGTTGCCTCGGCATTCAGAGTAGGGATAACCACGGAAATCATGGGGGCGGACTATAGCGCTTGGGCGCGTTCCAGCAATTAAAGCGTCTTTCAAGCTATAATGTTCTTGATTTGTTCACGGTCGAGTCCTATATCCGAGGGATGTCCGTGGCCCTGAGAAAACCGGAGACGTCCGACTGCTTTCCGCTCGAAGCGGCAGGCGTCGCCAGCGCGCGCCGGAACGGCCGCGGGGCCGAGACCAATCGCTCCGGCCGCTACGAGCCCATCGCCTATGAGCCGGTGGACGATGGCTGGGAGTCGCTGGCCGATCTCGAGGCGCTGACCACGGAAGTGCAGGAGGTCCCGGCGCGGCGGATCATCACCCGGAACTCTTCTCCCGACATCAGCTTCGACCGCTCCATCAATCCTTATCGCGGTTGCGAGCATGGCTGCATCTATTGCTTCGCCCGCCCCACCCATGCTTTTCTCGGCCTCTCGCCGGGGCTCGATTTCGAGACCAAGCTGTTCGCCAAGACCAATGCCGCTTCGCTGCTGGAGCGCGAGCTGGCCGACCCGTCTTATCGCCCGCGCACCATCGCTATCGGCACCAATACCGATCCCTATCAGCCCATCGAGCGCAAATTCCGCATCATGCGGCGCATCCTTGAAGTGCTGTCGGCCGCCGACCATCCGGTCGGCATCGTCACCAAATCGGCGCTAATCCTGCGCGACCTCGATCTGCTTCGCTCCATGGCCGATCGCGGCCTGGTCAAAGTCGCGTTGTCGGTGACCACGCTCGACCGCAAGCTCGCACGCGCCATGGAGCCGCGGGCGAGCACGCCGGACAAGCGCATCGAGGCGCTTGGGCGGCTGGCCGAGGCCGGCATCCCAACCTCCGTCATGGTGGCGCCGGTGATCCCAGGCCTTACCGACATGGAGATGGAGCGCATCCTGGAGCGCTGCGCGGCCGCGGGCGTGAAGGGCGCGGGCTACGTGCTGCTGCGGCTACCGCTCGAGATCGGGGATTTGTTCACCGAATGGCTTCAGGTGAACTGTCCCGACCGGGCCAAGCGCGTGCTGTCGCTGATGCGCTCGACCCGAGGCGGCAAGCTCTACGAGGCCAAATGGGGTGAGCGCCAGTTGGGCGAGGGGCCCTATGCTTGGATGATCGGGCGGAGATTCGAGATCGCCGCCGCGCGGCTCGGGCTCAACCAGCAATCGGTCGAGCTTCGCACCGATCGGTTCAACCCGCCGGTCCTCCCGGGCCAGCAGCTCCGCCTGCTGTAGCCCGTTTTCCACAATCGCGACGCCATCAACCGCTTCCTGGTTGCCAAGCGCGCCCTCGATAGCGAAAACTCCCCGCCATGGGATTCGCGCAGCGCTCCTCCATTGCCCGCACCGTGCCGAGCTTCGACCTCGAAGCCGAGCTGATGGATGAGTTGCAGGGGCCCATCGTCGGCATCGATGAGGCTGGGCGTGGGCCCTGGGCCGGGCCCGTGGTGGTTGCGGCCGTCATCCTTAATCCCGACCGCATCCCGGAGGGCCTCAACGATTCCAAGGTTCTGACCCCCGAAGCGCGCGAGGATCGCTATGCCGAGATCATGGCCACGTCCTGTGTCAGCGTGGTCTTTGGTCATGTCCGCCGCATCGACCGTGACAATATCTTGCAGGCGACGCTTTGGGGCATGCGGACGGCCTATCGCGAATTGCAGATTCCGGCCGCCGCGGCCCTGATCGACGGCAATATCGCGCCGCGCCGGTTTCCCGGCAACGCGCGCACCGTCATTGGCGGCGACGGTCTGTCGCTCTCGATCGCCGCCGCGTCCATCGTGGCCAAGGTCACGCGCGACCGGCTGATGGTGAAGCTCGCGCGGCGCTACCGCCGCTATGGCTGGGAGTCGAACAAGGGCTATGGCACGCCGGAGCACGCGCGAGCGATCAAGCAGCACGGCGTGTGCCCCCACCATCGCCGCTCCTTCAGTCCGATCGAGCTCGCGCTTCAGATTTTGAAAGAGGCGCCGCGAGAGGTCTGAGCCAGATCAGTCCGCATAGCCCAAGGCATTCATGCGCTCGATCATGCCGGCGAGGCCCTCACCCGCTGGCGCCTTGGCTCCGCCCGCGTCAGTTTCCGCGCTGGCGATGCCGGTCTCGGGCGGCGTGACATTGCCCGAGCCGTCCGGAACGTAGAAGCTCGATGCCGCCTGCACCATCGGGTTGTCGCCATTCGGGCCGCTGGACGAATCAATGGCGTAGCGGGCGCCGCTCTTTTTCTCCTCGATGATCGCCGCCCAATGGGTCCAGCGGCTGACACTATCCTTGGCGAAGGGCCTCTCCACCGAATGGTGGTGCAGCAACCCATGACGCTGGAGCACGAGCAAATAGCTCGTTGTGTTGGTGGCCTCGTCCACGCAATCCTGCTGGGTCGTGTCGCCCGAGCCGGTGAAATCCATGCTCGGCCGGTCGCTGGCGGTGCCGACGGTCGGCGCCACGCGCCGCTCCATCCAGGCGATCGCATACGACATCGCGCGGCGGTCCTCGGCCGGACCGTCGTCGCGGCGGACCCTGGCCATCAGCGCGGAGACTTCGGCGATATCTTCTGGCGAAAAGGTGTAGCGCGTCTGCTCCTTGCAGCCATAGGCATGGCAGACGGTGACGGTGTCGCCCTTGGGCGGCTTGGTCTCGAATTTCTGGAAATGGGCCTCTGGCGGGCCGTCCTGCTCATAGACGCAGCCGCCCAAGGAGCTGAGCGCGGCGCCGAGCAGCATTGCGAGCGGCGCATGGAACGCGCGCCGAGACCTAACCATGACCGTCGACCGATCCGACTTGTACGCGGGCCCGCAACTGGAGCCCACGGCAGGATCGCCGCGAGAAGTTTAGGATTGGTTAGGGTGAGGCCGGGCCCAAGTCGTCGCGCGGGACGTGGTCCCGGACCGGCGCACCACAAACCCGCCACGCCTTCGCTATAGCGTCGCCGGCGGTGAGAACGCTAGGACCGGTGTCGCGCCAGCGCGCAATTTCGGTATAAGAGGGCTGCATGGTGCCTCGCGGGCGCGCAATGGCCGAGGTTAAGGGACTTTCGCGGTGACGGCGATCTATTTGCAGAAGACGCTGCACGAGGGGCTGTGGTCGCGCCGCATGGCGCTGTTCTTCCTCCAGCTTCTGGTGCTGACTGTCATCCTCCACCGCTTTGGCACGCTGGCCACGCCGGCGGCGATCAACCTTTTTGCTGTCTCGGTGATCGGGCTTTTCCTTGCCATCGCCGTGGCGGTCCTTGGCCTCGTCCGCATCTGGTTCGGGGGCCAGACGGGAGCCAAGGAAGCCTTTGCCGGCATCGCCATCGCCGCGGTCGGGCTCGCGGCGCCGCTCTGGTTCAGCTCGCAATTCTTCCTCTTGCCGCGCCTCAATGACATTGAGACCACGCCGCGGCAGCCCATGCAGTTCAAGCAGCTTCCCGCCATGCGCCCCGCCGATGCGAACCGCATCGAGGACCCCGATTTGACCAAGGCCGAGGAGCAGGAGGCGGCCTATCCCGATATTCGCTCCATGGAGCTGGAGCGATCCTCGATCGAGGTCTACGACATGGTGCATGAAGCGGTGAAGCGGATGGGCTGGACCATCGTTCTCAACGAGCCGCCCGGAGATGACGGGATCGGCCGCATCGAAGCCACCGACAAGACGATGATCCTCGGCTTCACCGACGATGTGCTCGTCCGCGTCAGGGGCGACGATAGTCAAGCCTTCATCGATATCCGCTCGGCCTCGCGCTACGGCATGCACGATTTGGGTGCCAATGCGAAGCGCATCCGCGGCTTCTTCGATGAGATCAAGGCAACCTTGGAAAAGGGCGAGAAGACGGGGCTGGAGCAGGCCGAGCCCAAGACGCCGAAGGCCGCCGTGCAGCGGACGCTTAAGAAGCCGAAGAAGAAGCAGCGGGTGCGACGGAATAGGCGCTCGACAGCCCCGCAGGAGTCGTTCCCGCAGCCGCAGCAGCAGCCTCGTTTGTTCCGGCGGGGCCGGCAACGACCGCTAAACCCCTTCTGATCAGATACTCCAGATGCGCGAGCACGGAGAGAGACGCTGCGGATTTCAGATCCGAATCTAGATCGCCATAGATCTTGGCGACGATCTTCGGGATGGTCGAGACGCCGTCCTCGAGGCAGGCGAGAATGGTCTGGTCCCGCCATTGGCGATGCATGATATAGGCCTTCACCACCCGTTGCGGCGTCTGGACGCGGCCGCCATGGCCGGGCAGAAAAATCTTGTCATGCCGCCGCAGCAGTTTCTCCAGCGAGGCGAGGAAACTCGCCATGCTGCCCTCTGGCGGCGCGATCACGGTCGTGTTCCACCCCATGACGTGATCGCCGGTGAACACGGTACGGTGTCCGACCAGGGCGAAGCAGAGGTGATCTGGCGCGTGACCCGGCGTGTGCAGCACATCGAGCGTGACGCCGCCGGTCCTGATCACGTCGCCGTCCTTGATCGTGCGGTCGGGCCGGAAGGCCGGGTCGACGAACGCCTCGCCGAGGCCGGGAGCGCCGGCGCCGCGGCGGCTGCCGGTCGGGCCGAAGCTCAATATCTCGCCGCCGAGCAGAGCCTGGAGGGCGCGTGCGCCGTCGCAATGGTCTCGATGGCTATGCGTGATGAGGATGTGAGTGACGCGCTCGCCGCGCGTGGCCTCGACGACCGCGGCCAGATGGCGGTCATCCGCCGGGCCCGGGTCGATCACGGCCACCTGCCCGCGGCCGACGAGATAGGTGTTGGTGCCGAGAAAGGTGTAGGGGCCCGGATTGTTGGCGACGATGCGGCGGACTTGTGGTGCAACCTCCTCGGCCACGCCATAGTCGACATCTACGCTGCGATTAAAGGCGAGCTCGGCGGACATGATCTCGATCTGAAGGTTTCTGGCGCGCTGCGCGGGATACTAGCCAGGCGCGGGGCGGATGGTAGGCCCGCCTGCAAGGCAGCGTTAATGTGCAGGGGCATTTGGCGCAAAATGTGGCCTTTAGCGGCAAACACTTAGGCCTGAGGCGGGCCTTTTCGGCGAGAAGCGATGGTCGGCCGGTGGCAGCACCGAACGTCGCGAATGCTTGCTAAATGCCGATGGCGCCGTAGGCGTCGGCGCAGCGGCGGATGGCGATTGAATAGGCGGCGGTTCTCAAATCGGGGATTCCCGCCGTGCTCCAGACGGATTTGATCTGTCCGTAAGCCGACCGCATGATGTCGTCGAGTCCAGAGCGGACCAGGTCGATCTCGCGCGCGCCCTGAAGGAACTGGCTGGCGGTCTCCAAGGGGAAGGGCGTGCCGGTCATGGCTTCGAGCGAGCGCGCCAGGACCTGGTGGCTTGCTTCTTGGTGGCGCCGCTCCATCAGGCCGAAGGGGATGTGCGTCAGGTTCTTCACCCACTCGAAATAGCTGACGACCACGCCGCCGGCATTGACGTAGAGATCGGGCAGAACGACGATACCGCGCTCGCGCAGGATATTGTCCGCCTCGAACGTGGTCGGACCGTTGGCGGCCTCGACGATCAGCTTGGCGCGGATCTCGGTGGCATTGCCGTCATGGATCACGCGCTCCATCGCCGCCGGGATGAGGATGTCGCAGTCGCGCTTAAGGACCGAGGCACCATCGGCGACGAATTCCACATCGGCAAACCCTTCCACGCCACCCGTTTTCGACAAATGCTGCTTCAGATGCTCGATGGGCAGCCCAGCGTCAGACCACACCGCGCCATCGCGCTCGATCACGCCGACCACGCGGCAGCCATCCTCCTCGCTCAGGAATTTCGCGGCGTGATAGCCGACATTGCCGAGTCCCTGGATGATCAGCCGCTTGTCGGCCAAGGAGGGCGTAAGCTTTGACCGCGCCAGATCGTCCTCATGTCGAAAGAACTCGCGCAGCGCGTATTGGACGCCTCGCCCGGTTGCCTCCACGCGCCCGTCGATGCCGCCGGCAGCGAGCGGCTTGCCGGTCACGCAGGCAAGCGCATTGATATCGTTTGGGGACCAGCGCCGATACTCGTCCGCCATCCACGCCATGGTGGTCTCATTGGTGCCCATGTCCGGAGCTGCAACGTTCTGGCTGGGACCGAAGAAATTGTGCCGCGCCAGCTCTTGCGTGAACCTCCGGGTGATGCGCTCAAGCTCGTGACGCTCCCATTTCGCCGGATCGATGCGCAAGCCGCCTTTGGAACCGCCGAAGGGTAGGCCCATCAAGGCGCATTTATATGTCATCAGCGCCGCAAGAGCTTCGACCTCCTCCTGGTCCGCGCGCGGCGAATAGCGAATGCCACCTTTTGCCGGGCTGAAATGGGAGCTGTGCAGAGCTCGCCAGCCGGTGAATGTCTCCATTCGGCCGCGCAGGCGCACGCCGAAGCGGGTCACATAGGTCGCGTTGCAGACCCTGATCTTCTCCGCCAGCCCGTCCTGCATCGGCACGAAGCGCACCGCGCCGTCGAACTGCTTATTGACATCGTCGAGGAATGACTGTCCGGCCATCGTGCTCTCAGCGAAGCGCCTGCTTCCGCGCTGATACGGGATTCAGTGCCGAACCTAACCTATTGAAAGGTTGGTCGGAGTGGCAGGATTTGAACCTGCGACCCCCTCGTCCCGAACGAGGTGCGCTACCAAGCTGCGCCACACTCCGGCTGGCTGAAGCGTGAGCTATATAGACAAGCGCGTCCGGACCCGCAACCACGACCGCGCCGGGGCCCCCTCTCGCCGCGCAGCCGTAACACAAGGCCGTTCCCGCGCCCGGCTACCCGCTGGCCACGACGGCGCTTTCGGTAACTCTCGGACGGCCGCCCGGCCATGGTCCAATAGTCGAGGGGATAAACACGGAGCCGCCGATCGCACGGCCGATTGAGATCCAAAAAAACGCGCGCGTGAGCGGCGAAATAGGACCGTCGCGGAAATGGTCACGGCAGGTGTCTAGGCAAGAGCGAGGGCAGTTGCCGCGCGCCCCATGCCGGCAGCCGGAGGCCGAAAGCGGGCGCGGTCCATAGGACGCCGAGCATGACTGAGACCCAGAGAAAACCTTCGCCCAGTTGCTCCTGTTGCCCGGTCAGATAACTGGTGCACAGGCGCACCGGAGCGTTGGCGTAGACCCAGGCCAAGGTCAGGGCCATCGAGATCGCGCTTGCGTTCAGAAATCCGCGCACCAATACCGGCGCCCGGCGCCAGCTGAGCGCAAGTGGGATCCCGAGGAAGAGCGGCAGGCTGACGAATTTGGCGGCCTCTCCAAGCGGCTCGCCCAGCGACCAGTCGAGCGAGCGCGGCAGCATCCAGAAAGCCCCGGTGAGCAGGACGGTGAGGAGACCCGTCGCCCCGGCTGCGTTCCAGTCGCTCGACCGGAGGGTGGGCCAGCGATTCGCAATCGCGCGCCCCGTGAACCAGCCCGCGGCCGCGAGTGCCGGCAGCAGCACAAGCACATGGGTGACCATGTGACGCTCCAGCGGCACCCGCAAGATGACGCAGAGGGTGAAGAGTGCCGCGGCCATGCAAAGTGGCACCTGGGTCATGTCGTGCCTTGGCGCACCGCCGCGATCTGCTTCATCACGCCGTCGATGTCCTCAAGATCGAAGATGCCGATCAGGCGCCCGTCGCTGACGACGTGAATGGCCGCATTGTGCTCGAACCCGAGGACCGGGTCCGGAAGCACCACCACGCCGAAGGCTTGCAGCAGGGACTCTAGATCCCGCGGTGAGGGCCTTACGATTCGCCACTGGCTGCCATCCGCCTGATGCGTCTTCTCATAGACTTCAAGCTCGGCCGGACCGTCGCGTTCGAGATCGAAGGTCACGCTCAACAGCCGGACGTCGGTGGTGAGGCCGGCCTCCTGCAAGAGCCCTTGCAGCCGCAGAAAGGCCGCGCCGGCGGACTGACAGATCAATGGGCAGGTTGTGTAGATGAACTCGACTAATGTGATCGAGCCGTCGCCGCGCCGCAGATGCAAGGGTTGATCGTGCCGGTCGGTCAGGACGACGTCGGGAACCAGGGCCGGCGCCTCCAGCGCCCGCACGCGTCTAGCGCCCTCACTCGTGAGCGCCCGCCCACTCTCCGTTGCCGCCCACAACGCAGCCGTACCGGCACAACCGGCAACGAGGCATGCCGCAAGCGTCTTGAGCCAGGGGGTCATCGTCCGTCATGGACCGTCAGCAGCCTGATCGCGTAGCGCGTGACGAAATAGGTCGCGCCAAGCAGGATCACGACCGCAAAAACGGCAGAGACGCGGTCCTGCGCGATCCACTCAGGCGCATGAACCGCCCATCTGCGGGGTACGCTCATGGCGCCGGCGGTCAAGAGCACCAAGATAAAGCCGACGGACCCGCCGACATAGCCCCAGAAGGCGGTGCGATCCAAACCGTTGAATGTCGCCTGCTCCCGGCTGCGCACGAGCCACGCCATGACGCCGAACGACATCGCCACCTCGCCGAGGAGGAGATAGGTGTGAAAATGGCCCGGCACCCATTGCGTGTTGTGCATCAGTTTGTTGGCGGAGATCATGCCGTCGATGACGGCCGGGACGACGCCGATCGACCAGCCGAACACGCCGATGAACAGCAGAGCCGAGGCCAAGTCCCAACGCATGCCCGAGCCGCGTACGTAGCTGAGGAGGCCGAAGGCGGTGACCGCAAGCACCGGCAGGGCGCTGAGATAAGAGACGACCTGACCCACGACGAGGGCCCAACCTGGCATCACGGTATCCTGCAGGAGGTGATGCGGGTACACGGCCAAGACGAAGAGGAGGATCGCGCTCCACGCGATGGCGAAGGCGCGCGAGGACTTCCAGGGACGGCCGGTATATTGCGGGATGATCTCGTAGACGCCGATCACGGCCATGTAGATCGCCGCGTTGATGAACACATGGCCGAAGAAATAGATCATGTTCTTGGCGAGCAGCGGGTCGATGGCGAAGGCCGGCACCATCAGATTGATGAGACTGATGACGAGCACCGCGGCGCCGACGACGATGCCGAGCGAGTTGAAAATGATCACGGCGGTCGACGCGATTATCGTCGGAGGCGGTACATGATCCATCTTGCCGCTGAACACGAGCGGCCACGCCATGGCGTTGGAGAGGCTGCCGTATTTCGCAAGAATCGCCCGGGCGGCTTCGAGATAGAACAGCAGGAAGCCAACGCCGATCGAGATCAATCCGCAGAGGAAGGCGATCGCGGCGTTATTGCCCCAGGCGCCGCCGGAATGAGCCGGCAGCGGGTATAGGAATGTCCAGGCCGCGCCGAAGCCGCCGACGAAGATGGCCCCAAGGATGAGCACCACGCCGAGAAGGAACAGGCCGAGAAATATGGCAAAGACTTTCGCGTTCAAGGCGACGTGACGGCCGAGGAAATACCACATAATCGCGGCGCCGGAGAGCCCGGCCGCGCCGACCATGCCGGCGCCATGCGCGGTCATGAGCTGATAGAACAGCACCGGGTCGATGGTAACGAGGTTGCCCTGCGCGGCGCGCATTAGGAGCCCGACAACCATCATCAGGAGGAATACGGCGCCGGCCAGCAGCAGGGCGATTGGGGCCAAGCCAGCCCCCCGGCGCTCGGAGGAAATGTCTCGGTCTAGGGTCTGGGTCGTCATTGCGGAGCCCCTTGGTTCGGATCGGCGGCGGTCACGGTAAGATCTGCGGTCATGAGGTGGTGCCCCATACCGCAGAACTCCATGCACAGGATCTGGTAGGTGCCGGGCTTGTCGAAGGTGTATTCGACCCGATTGACGTAGCCGGGCATGGCCTGGACCTGAAACAGGAGTCGCTTGTTGGCGTCGTAGACACCCATGCCGTGATTAACGTCGCCGGCATGCACGTTGAAGATCACCGGCGAACCCGCCTTCACCGTGTTCGGTTCGAACTCCCAGGACCATTGATGTCCGGTCACATTGACGGCTTGGGTCGATGCGCCCGCGACCACACGGTGCGGCCAGACCCACAGCGTTGCCACCGTGACCGCCACGCCGAGGATCATGAGGACCCAGAGCAATGTCCGCCTCGACGAATCGTCGAACAAGGGTGTCGGCGATACGGAGCTGGCGGTCGAGCGCGCGATGAGAATGAAGGGTATCGCGACGCACAGCATTCCTAACAGCGTCACGACCAGGATCATCTGTTGCTGCATGGGACCTCCGGGACAGCAAGCGCGCCACCATGGGCGGCGGCGCGCTGGGTGTAGTCTTGCGGCGCAAGGGGAGTGCCGGCGCGTGGGGATGGAGAAATGCGATCTACCGTCTTGCTCGACGGAGATGCCGACCAAGCGGCAGGCAACGTTCCCCCCGCCCGAGGAAGACCAAAAAACCTGTCTCAACGACCCCCAACGCCGCGTACCTCTTTTAAATACGCACCGTTTATACGTATTCAATGTCGCGGCCCTTGTCCTGTCAATCGGCAAATTCCATAGTGGCGCGCATGCAGCTCTCGGTCTTCTCCGACTACACGCTCAGGGTGTTGATCTTCCTCGCGGTCTCCCCCCGGGAGAACGCGTCGGCACAGCTCATCGCCGAGCGCTATGGCATCTCCTTCCATCACGTGGCGAAGGCCGGGCAGTGGCTCGCCCGCGAGGGCTACGTCGTGTCGAGCCGGGGGCGAGGCGGCGGCATGATGTTGGCGCGTCCGGCGACCGAGATCGCGCTTGGTGAAATCATGCGCAAGTTAGAGTCTGGAACTGAGCTCGTCGAATGCATGCGCTCAACCGGACATTCCTGCGTCATTGCCGGAGGCTGTGGCTTGAGGAACATCCTCCTCGACGCCAAGGAGGACTTTTTCCGGGTGCTCGACAAGAAGACTTTGGCCGACGCGGCGGGGGTGACGAAAAATGTCGCCCGTGCCCTGCAATTGGCCCCGCAGCCTGCAAGCCCGCGAGACTGAACGCGTGAGCCGGTGTCGTCTCGGCTTGGTCCAAGACATTGACGTGCCGGCAGCCGCGGCCCGATCTGCCGCCAAGTCGCCAGGGTTCTCTCGGCACATTGCTCCCGTGCCCCGATGCTGGTAGGAGGGCATCCGCTCGCCCATATTGGGAGCGAGAGAGTACCCATAAGCTTAGCCCCGATTGGCCGGCGGCGTGGGTGCAGGCACGCAGATCTCCGAGCGCGAATTGGGGCGTAGCCAAGCGGTAAGGCATCGGGCTTTGGTCCCGTGATCCCAGGTTCGAATCCTGGCGCCCCAGCCACGGTTAAGCTATTGATATAGCAGTGTTTTCTTCCTTCTGCGATATATCGAATTCCTCGCGAATTTCGGGCTTTTTTCGGCGCCCCGGAGGCGGTCCTGAGTGGCAGAGACGTTTCCTTGCCGAATTGGGCTGCGTCCCGACAAGAAAGTCTCCCGGGAGGCATTTGGGGGTCAACTTTTCAGTTGGACCAGATCCCCAAGTTGGTCTCCGTGTCTCCAGGTTCGAATCCAGTCCGCTCAGCCACCTAGTCGCGGGTTTTCTGGCTCTCTCCGGCCATGGGCAAATAGTCCGTGAGCTAAGCCGACCTGTCGGTGCATCGCCTCTTCAACATCGGCCCGCACCTGGCACTAAAGAAAGATGCGCCCTTGCATCGGGCAGCCCCACAATCAGGAATCTGGCGTCATTGTCGCCATTCCAGATTCTGACTGGACTGCACCACCGCTACGTCTGGAAATGATCCTCGGAAGAACACCCCAGTTCGATCGACTTTTTCGATCATCGATTGAGCAACATAAATAACATCAATGCTGTCTATCGAAAATACGGGAATGTTTACCCTGCCACACCTGTGTCATGAATCCGATCGGTATTGCCGAGTTCGGCGACCACGGTGAGCAGTCGTTTGAGAGGATACGAAATGGCCAAGAATTGCATTCACCCTGACTTCCTATTCGAAAGCGTCAAACGATGGGGTTTCTCTCAGATCATCACGACCGAGGGAGGAAAAATCGTGTGGCTTTCCGGCCAAACCCCGTGGGACGCGAACGAAAAGCCGCATGGAACTACGCGGCGGGCGCAAATGAAG
Organism: Hyphomicrobiales bacterium; assembly: GCA_038326945.1. Taxonomy (GTDB): domain Bacteria; phylum Pseudomonadota; class Alphaproteobacteria; order Rhizobiales; family Methyloligellaceae; genus Methyloceanibacter. The sequence goes on along the minus strand of JBBQKN010000018.1, from coordinate 30,487 downwards.
ACTTGTGCCGGAAACATCAAGCGCGCCGTGGAAGCCGCCGGCGGAACCCTCGACGATGTCGTCAGCCTTCGGCTCTATATGCCCGGCTACGATCCGAGTGAATGGGAAGAGGTTGCAGCGGGTTTGAAGGAAAATTTCCCAGGCCCTAACCCCCCCACCACAACCTGGATCGGCATTACATCTTTGGCGTCGGCCGATTACTTGATCGAGATCGAGGCCTTCGCGGTGATCAATAAGTAAACAGAAAATCGGGAGTTAAGAAGCAAACCTCTGGAGGGGTGAAATGCGCAGAACACTTTGCATCGCACTGGTTTCGATCGTTGCTGTAGTTTTCGCAAGTCATTCGGCATTTGCCGAGTCCCGAAAATCCTTCAAGGTTGCTTGGTCTATCTACACACCCAACATGGCTTGGGGATGGGCAGAAGACAACGGCATCGTCAAAAAGTGGGCAGACAAATTTGGCATCTCGATAACGTCGACTAAGTTCACCGATTATGTTGAATCAATAAATCAATATACCTCTGGTGAATACGATGCCCTCTTGGTCACTGTTATGGACACGATCGTTACGCCAGCGGTGGGTGGTGTCGATAACACCGTCGTCGTTGTTCAAGATTACTCGAATGGCAACGATGCGGTGATTTTGAAGGGCAAGGATAAAACCCTGAAGGATATCAAAGGCCAAAAGGTTCATCTGATCCTCTATTCCGTCAACCATTACATTTTGACCCGCGCGCTTGAAAGCATTGGGCTGACTGAAAAAAACGTCTCTCTAGTTAACTTGTCTGATGCGGATCAAGTCGGGGCGTTCGGCACGGCCGACGTGACCGCGATGGCCGCATTCCATCCTACCGTCTACGAGCTGTCGAAGCGGCCCGACGCGGTAAATGTGTTCAATTCGTCGATGATCCCCGGAGAAATTCTCGACATGATCGTCGCTCATACCGATGTCGTGAAAGACAATCCGGATTTCGCTAAGGCACTGGCCTGCATCTGGTTTGATGTCCTTGCCATTACACTGGAAGATTCTGAGCGCGGGAGTAACGCGAGGCGTGACATGGGGATCGCGTCCGGAACTGATCTCACAGGATTTGACGCGCAGCTTGCGACAACCCACTTCTTGCACGAAGACGAGCACAAGAAATTTGTGGAGGGAGATCAGATTATCCAGAACACTGATCGGTTGCGGAACTTCCTCTATGGCTTGAATCTTTTGGGTCCCAACGCAAAATCGAGCGATGAGATCGGCGTGGAATTTCCCTCCGGCCAAGTCTCTGGTAGCAAAGACAATATCAAACTTCGCTTCACGAACGATTACGTTGAATTCGCACAGAAAGAGCGCGATAAAACAAACCCGTAACAACGGATAGCCGCGGAGCCGGAAGTCGGGGAGCTGCGAGTCCTATGAAGCGAGTAATCAACATTGAGCCCAATCAGTCACTCCGTTGGTTTTTGATCCTGGTGCCATTTGTGGCCACCATCGTGGCTTACATGCTGGCATCGGATGCACGGTTGGACGCCAATGCACAGGACAAGCTGCTCCCGAGCCTTTCGACGATTGGCAACACGATCTACCGATTGGCGTTCGTTGCTGACCCGCGAACAAACCAGTACCTGCTTTGGGTCGACACTTTCGCCAGTCTGAGCAGACTACTGCCCGCGCTTGTCATATCCGTCGCAATTGGCCTGGTTGTGGGCGTCGTTATCGGGCTGGTCCCCACGGCCCGCGCGATTTTTGGGCCGTTCATGGACGTCATCTCGTTCGTTCCGCCGCTGTCGCTGCTTCCGATCTTGTTCATCGCCATGGGTCTGGGGGAGACGACCAAGATTCTCTTGCTGGTCATTGGCATCACGCCCTTCCTGATCCGAACAATGGCAATGAGGGTTGGCGACCTGCCAAGGGAACAGCTGATAAAGGCGCAATCGCTAGGTGGATCCAGCTGGTTGATCGCGCGGAAGATCGTCGTGCCTCAATTGCTGCCTCATCTGCTTGATGCCGCGCGATTGTCTATTGGACCCGCGCTTTTGTTTCTGATTGCTGCGGAGGCCATCGCTTCGGAAGTCGGGTTGGGCTATCGGATATTCCTTGTCCGTCGCTATCTAGCAATGGACGTTATCATCCCCTACGTCGTTTGGATTACGTTCCTCGCGTTCGTCATGGACGCTGCGCTGGCAATGCTCCAGCGAGTGCTGTTCCCTTGGTTTCAGGGAGCGCGCTGACTATGAAGATCGAGCTTGAAAATCTCTGCAAACACTTTGGTGAAACCAAAGTGTTGGAGAACATCTCGCTAACCATCGAGGAAGGGGAATTCGTTGCGCTGATCGGACCGTCTGGATGCGGAAAGACGACCCTTCTGCGCATTCTGATGAGCGAGGAAAAGGCCTCTTACGGTCGCATACTTTTGGATGGGAAGGAGCTGCCCGAGGAGCCCGACCGCGATCGTGGCGTCGTTTTTCAAAAATACTCCGTCTTTCCGCATCGAACGGCCCTGCAGAATGTGTTGCTGGCCGACGAGTTCCAGAAGGCGCCGATCTTCGGCACGCTATTTGGAGCGAAAAGACGAAGCGCGATCAACAAGGCGGAAGAAATCCTACAGTCCGTCGGCCTTGGGCATGCCTGCGGAAAATATCCGCATCAGCTATCAGGGGGAATGCAGCAGCGGCTCGCGATCGCACAAGCGATCGCATCCAAGCCTAGAGTGCTGCTCCTGGACGAGCCGTTCGGCGCCCTTGACGCACACGTCAAACAAGAGGTTCACGCCCTTGTTCGCAAATTGTGGCGCGACGTCGCGCTAACGATTGTTCTCGTAACTCACGACGTCAGTGAGGCCGAATCGCTCGCAACGCGGATCATTTCCATAGGCGGCCACGGTGGGGAGAAGGATCGGCCGTCGGGGATCTCCGGCGATACCTATTTGAGCTCAGATCCAACGCCTAATGGAGAAGTGGTGGTGGCGCCCTCGGGTTACCTGCACTCGCTGCAGGCCCTATCGAATTAGCGCCACCGCGGGTGGGCAGACGGAGTCCGTAATGAAGTATGACAGGTCGGCAGAGGCAGCGCCGAAGCGCATAGGCGATCACGCACTTCGTGTTGAAGACCGCCGGTTCCTCTCAGGCAAGGGGCGGTATACGGACGACGTTGTTTTTCCCAACCAGCTCTACGCAGCCTTCGTGAGATCCCAGCACGCCCACGCGGAGATTAAGGCTATCGATACTACGGAAGCCTTGCGCATGCCCGGTGTCAGAGGGGTGTTTACAGGTGCCGATCTGAAGGCCGACGGTGTTGGTGCTATTCCCTGTATCTGGGAGATCACCTGCAAAGATGGCTCGAAAATGATTGAGCCTGACCGCTACCCATTGGCAATTAGTAAGGTGCGGCATGTGGGTGATGCAATCGCCGTCGTTGTGGCCGACAGCGAACAGACGGCTCGCTTGGCGAGCCGATGTGTCGAAGTGGAGCTCGAGCCGCTCCGCGCGGTGGTGACGGTCGGAGACGCATTAGCGCCCGGCGCGCCGGTGGTTCATGAGGGAACGGCGACAAACCTGTGCTTCGACTGGTCGATCGGAGATCACGACAAAACTGAACGCGCATTCTCCTCGGCGCGCCACATTGTTCAGCTCGACCTCGTCAACTCCCGCATAATCGCCCACCCAATGGAGCCGCGGGCGGTCAACGCGCAGTATCATCCCGCGGGAAGCGAGTTTGAGATCTATACGAGCAGTCAAAATCCTCACCTCGTTCGGATGCTACTCTGCCATTCGGTCTTGCATGTTCCCGAGAACAAGATGCGGGTCGTCGCGCCGGATGTCGGCGGCGGCTTTGGGGTAAAGTGTTACGTCTATCCTGAAGAAGCGGTGATCCCGTGGCTATCGCGAAAGATGCGATCGCCGGTCAAATGGACGGCCGACCGAAGCGAGACGTTTCTGTCGGACGCGCACGCAAGGGATCACGAGACGCACGCCGAATTAGCATTAGACGATGATGGTCGCGTTCTTGGCCTAAGGGTCTCCACGAAGGCCAACCTTGGGGCTTATCTTTCGACGTGGGGTCCGTGCATCCCAACCTATCTCTACGCTCCAATGCTGTCTGGGCAATACCAGATCCCAGTGATCTATGCCGAAGTGAAAGGCGTGTTCAGTAATACGCTCCCAGTCGACGCTTACCGCGGCGCAGGACGACCGGAGGCGAATTACGTGGTTGAGCGGCTGATGGACGTTGCCGCTGCTCACCTCAGAATGGATCGGATCGAACTTCGGAAGAGGAACCTGATCAGCCGGAATCAGATGCCCTACCTGACAGCAACGGGGATGACCTATGATACGGGAGACTTTGCTTTATGCCTCACGCGGGCACTGTCCGCCATCGACTATGATGGATTTGAACAGCGAAGGGCCGATGCGCGGGCAAATGGAAAGCTCCGCGGAATAGGTCTTTCCTGCTACATCGAGGCCTGTGGTCTATCACCCTCCCGCCTTTCGGGGAAAATCGGTTCGCGCATCGCACTCTATGAATCGGGACAGGTGCGTCTAAATCCCGATGGCACGGCGACCGTCTTCACCGGCGCGCATTCTCATGGCCAGGGTCACGAGACCGCCTTTGCGCAGATCGTGTCAGACATGTTGTGCCTCCCGTTCGAGGATATCGAGGTAGTGCACGGGGATACCGCTCGGATCGCATTCGGCCTCGGCACATACGGATCGCGTTCGGCTGCGGTTGGAGGCTCCGCCCTTGCGGTATCTTCTCGCAAGGTCTTGGAGAAGGGAAAGCATATAGCCGCTCACATGCTTGAGACCACTGTCGACAAGGTTGCCTTCAAGGATGGAATCTTTTCCAGCTCCACCACGAACAAGTCATTCTCGATAAAGGAGATCGCGAGATCGGCCTACATCCCACATAATTTCCCCCTCGATAACTTCGAGCCCGGACTCGATGAGCTGTCGTTCTACGATCCCCTAAACTTCACGTTCCCCAATGGCACGCAAATCGCCGAGGTCGAAATCGATCCGGAGACCGGTGCCTGCGAGGTTTGCCGCTTCATCGCTGTCGATGACTTCGGTGTCATCATAAATCCAATGATCGTCGAGGGCCAAGTGCATGGCGGTCTGGCACAAGGTATCGGTCAAGCGCTTCTAGAGCATTGCCGCTATGACGAGGAAACCGGCCAGCTTCTGACGGGTACATTTATGGATTACTGCATGCCGCGAGCTTCGGATCTTCCATCGTTCGAAGTTTCCTACCATGAGCAGTGCCCCTGTACTCACAATCCGCTGGGCGTAAAGGGCTGCGGTGAAGCAGGAACAATAGGTGGCACGACGACAATAATGAGCGCGGTCGTCGATTCGCTGAAGGAGTTCGGTGTGACGCACATCGACATGCCGGCGACACCCGAAAAGGTTTGGTCGACGATCAGGAGATCCAAAGACTCGCCCTTTCAAGGACAGCAACGATGAGCGAAAAGATTTGCGTCAGCATGCGGGTGAATGGCGAGCCCATCTGTCGCGACGTCAGCCATGAGATGTTGCTTGCTGAGTTTATCAGGAACGAGCTGCGTCTCACGGGGCTGCATGTGGGCTGCGACACATCACAATGCGGCGCCTGCACCATTTTGATGGATGGAGACGCCGTGAAGTCTTGCACCATTTTTGCGCCCCTCGCAGATGGGACATCGATAACAACGATCGAAGGCGTGGCCGAAACGCCTGCCGGCCGTGCCGTCGTGACGGCCTTCCACGAGTGTCATGGACTGCAATGTGGCTTCTGTACCCCGGGGTTTGTGCTGAGCGTCGTGGAGCTCGTCACCAAGACCAGTTCCATAGACGAGACGGAAGCTCGGCAGGCGGTGGAGGGAAACATCTGCCGTTGTACCGGATACCACAACATCGTGCGCGCCATCATGCAGGCGCAGTCCGAACTCGCAGGGGCGTAGGAATATGCAACCGTTCGAGCTGGTTCGACCGAAAAGTCTTACCGAGGCGCATACGGCTTTCCTTGCGGACGAAGAGAGCCAGTATCTCGCCGGCGGCATGAGCCTCATCCCAACGATGAAGCTCGGTCTTGTCGCACCGAGCCGCGTTATCGATCTGTCCCTGATCCCGGGCCTCTCGGCGATTTCGCGGACGGGCGATGCCATTGAAATCGGCGCGATGGCGAGACACTGCGATGTCGCCCGGAGTCCAATCGTCAGCCAGTATCTGTCTGGCGTCGGCCTATTGGCCGGCGGTATCGGCGACAGGCAGGTGAGAAACAGGGGGACGATTGGCGGATCGGTCGCGAACAACGATCCCGCGGCCTGCTACCCGTCGGCGATCCTCGGTCTCAACGCGACGATCAAGACGAACCTCCGCCAGATACCAGCATCCGAGTTCTTTCTTGGCCTCTTCGAGACGGCACTGCAGCACGGCGAGATGCTCACCGGCTTTCGTTTCGACATCCCCAAGGGATCGCACTACGAAAAGTTTCATCAAAAAGCATCGCGCTTCGCGTTGGTCGGCGTATTCGTGTCCGTTACCAATGACCTAACGTGGCGGGTGGCTGTGACGGGGGCATCCAGTCAAGTGTTCCGCGTTGGGGAGTACGAACGCGTTCTCGATGCAGGCGGGGGTCCTCGGGATTTTCCAGGCGAGTTCACATCGCCAGCGATGAGTTCCGACATCCATGGCAGCGCGGACTACCGAAAGCATCTCGTAAGCGTGATATCAAGCCGAGCCGTCGGCCAGCTCATGCAAAGCATGGCGCAGCAGCACTGAAAGACGCGATCATGACAACCGTGATGCCGCCTGTGCGGAAGCTCGTCTTTCTCAAAGAGCAAAGCGAGCGAAAGATTGAAGACGATGTTGTGTGCTGGACGAGGAGCGCCGTGATTGCCGTCTTCAAGAACGCGTGGACGGATGAAAGCGAAACCGCCATTTCCGCCGCGGCTCGCATGGGCGAGAAGTTGGGTGCAAGCCTGACGCCCCAGATCGTCGGTGCGTTGGGTTCTCAGGTAACGACCTACGGGAAGGGTCTGCTGCTCGGATCCAGTGTCAGCGAGGCGCTCGGCGCCGCTCTGATTCATACGAGCATCGGAAAACCGGTCCGCGCTGCTGTCGGCGGCGGCGCCGCGGTCATCCCCTCGAACGTCAAAAGAGGGTGCTTCGGCACCGTGATCGACGTTCCGCTCGGACACAAAGACGATCCGTGGAAGTTCTTCTTCGCGGAGACACTTTCGGTGGGGTTGGTCGACGCGCCGAGCCCGGACGAATTCATGCTGTGCCTAGCCGTCGGGGCTGCCAGCTCTCGTCTCAATCTCAACGACATCAGGGAGTCAGGAGCTAAGCGATGAATGTCCAGGGGGAGTCCATTATCGGGGCGCCACGAGAGGTCGTCTGGTCTGCCATCAATCGCATCGATCTGTTGAGGTTGAGCATTCCTGGCTGTCTCGAGTTGCAGGAGGACGATGACGGACGGCTGCGAGCGCTTGTCAAACTGCGGATCGGTGTTATGAGCGCCAAGTTCAGAGGTTTTGTCAATCTTGAAGACGTTTGCGCGCCTCACTCGTACACGATCGTTGGTCAGGGTGACGGCGGCGTGGTGGGCTTCGCGCGCGGTTCGTCACGGGTCACGCTCGAGGAGGTTGGCCCGTCGATCACGAAGCTGTCATTCGATGCGGACGCCTTGGTTGGCGGCAAGCTCGCAAGCGTCGGGGGCAGATTGCTCGACGCCACAGCGCGCAAACTGACCAACCAGTTTTTCGAGAACTTTCGTGTGGCACTCATCGCCGAGGGGTTGGCGCGTGAGTTGGAGCCCGTCCATCAGTAGGATCGGCAATGAATATCGCTTTGCCTAAAGCTCGGCTGATTTGCGAACAAGACAATATAATTCCCGCGTTGATCAGGTGGCAGCGGCTGCATTTGAGTACCGCCATTGTTACGCTTGTTGGGATCGACGGATCGAGCCCACGCCCGCTCGGCGCTCAGATGGCAGTGGCGGAAGACGGCAGATATGTCGGATACCTATCCGGCGGCTGCTTCGAAGGTGCAGTGTCCGCCCAAGCCGTGGCCCTGATCAAGGATCGACGAAACGCGCTGATACGATATGGGAAGGGATCAGTGTACTTCGACGTAAAACTCCCCTGCGGCGGCGGCCTCGATCTCTATTTCGACCAATGCGTGTCGATCGATTTTCTGGAGCAGACGCAACAGCTGATCAACGACAGAACGCCCGCGTGGATCGCAATTGATCTCTTGACGGGCGACAAGCCGATCTCGCCTATCCCGCCGGGATCGCAACGTCGTTGCGAGCGTGAGGGCAACGTCTTTCACCTGACTTATCTTCCCGCCATCAGGACGCTGGTCGCCGGAAACGGCACCATTTTCTCTACTGTCGCCAAACTGTTCAAAGCCTGCGGGTTCATTGTGAGCTGCATCACGCATGACGAAGCCGCTGCGGCCGAGCTTGCTGCATTCGGGATTGAATCGCATCGGTCAGCGCGTCAAGGTTTCAGTTCCGTCGGCGCTCTTGATCGTTATTCGGCGGTCGTATTGGCGTTCCACGAACACGAGCATGAACTTCCGATACTGGAATTCGCACTCAATTCCGACAGCTTCTATATCGGTGCACTCGGAGGACGCCTGACGACGTCCAAGAGATGGGCGCTGCTGGAGCAGCGCGGCTTCGGTCCCGAGGCCATCAACCGTGTTCGCAGCCCGATTGGGCTCATACCAAACGCCAAGAGCAAGCTCAGCGTGGCTGCCAGCATTCTGGCGGAACTCGTCGTCGAGGCGAAGACGCTGAAGATTATCGAATAGTCGGGCGACTGAAATGGAAGGAAAGCGCGCGATGTTGCGAGAACGGCCCCCTCATGGAAGCTCTATTTCCTCTTCGGGCAGTCGACCGGCACAAAAGGGCATCTCACTGATCTCCAATTTCATATCAGACGAGCTCGTTTCCAGCGCTGGCGGCGAGCATGGCGACGTCTTCGACCCATCGACGGGTGAGGTCACGGGCAGAGTCGCGTTCTCGACCGTGGCCGACGTCAATGCGGCAGTCGTGGCCGCCAAGAGCGCCTTCCGCGGGTGGGCCGAAGTGCCCCCCATACGGCGTGCCCGGGTTCTCAACCGCGCGCTAGCATTAATGAACCAGCATAAGGATGCCCTTGCGGCAAAAATTACGAGCGAGCACGGCAAGACTTTGAGTGACGCTCGCGGTGAGGTCGAGCGAGGAATTGACGTCGTCGAGTTCGCCTGCGGCATTCCGCATCTTCTGCAGGGAAGATTTTCGGAACAGGTGTCGACCGACATGGACAACTGGACGATGCGGCAGCCACTCGGCGTCGTTGCCGGCATAACGCCTTTTAACTTTCCGGTGATGGTTCCCGCCTGGATGTGGCCGATCGCGCTCGCAACGGGAAACACCTTCGTCCTCAAGCCGAGTCCAATCGACCCATCTCCCTCGCTCATGATCGCAGAGATCTTGAAGGAGGCCGGGCTTCCGGCTGGCGTGTTCAACGTGGTTCACGGAGATAAGAACGCAGTCGATGCACTCTTGCTCCATCCGGACGTTAAGGCCATCTCGTTCGTCGGTAGCACGCCAATAGCGGGCTACATCTACGAAACCGGAGCTCGCTACGGAAAGCGCGTTCAAGCGCTCGGCGGCGCCAAAAACCACATGATCGTGATGCCGGATACGGATATCGACAAGTCCGTCGATGCTTTGATAGGAGCCGCATATGGCTCCGCCGGTGAGCGCTGCATGGCGACCTCCGTGGCGATTCTCGTCGGCAATGTGGCCGACGATGTTGTTGATCTGCTGCGCACCCGCGCCAGGGCGTTGAAGGTTGGTTCGGGATACGAGAGTGGCACCGAGATGGGACCGATCGTGACGGACGCAGCCCGACGTCGGATCATGAGTTACATCGACACCGGCGTCGAAGAGGGCGCCGACCTGCTTGTCGACGGGCGCAGCTTGGCCAAGGAGAGTGTGAAAAATGGATTTTATCTCGGTGCGACGCTGTTCGACAACGTCCGTATCGACATGACGATCTATCGGGAGGAGATTTTCGGGCCTGTGCTGTGCTGCGTGCGCGTGGACAACCTGGAAACGGCAATTGACGTTGTCAACGGTCACCAGTTTGGAAACGGTGTCAGCATTTTCACGCGCGACGGAGGCGCCGCACGCCGCTTTAGCCGAGACGTACAGGTCGGCATGGTGGGCATAAATGTTCCAATCCCGGTACCGATGGCGTGGCAGGGGTTTGGAGGATGGAAGAAAAGCATTTTCGGGGATACGCACATGTATGGTGAGGAGGGAGTGCGGTTCTACACGAGCCAGAAGTCGGTCATGCAACGCTGGCTTCCGGGGGAACGCGGCGCGGATTTCAGCATGCCGGTGGCGAGGTAGGTGTAGCCGCGGAAGGTTCAAAGAGATAGTCGCCTTTTCGACCGAACTTGCTCCTCGGCCTGCACAAAGCGCGCTACGGTCGAGATGAATCGATCGGCGGCAGGAGAACGTTTGTTAGGCTTCTCGCTAACGACCCACAGATTGTAACTGGGCAGCTCGACGGAATTCACCAGGAGAGGCCACAAGCTCGCTTGATCGGCGGTGCCTAAGGCGTTGGCCGCGGGCAGGAAGCCGATACCGATGCCCGCACCGATCAATCTCCGGACCTCGGATAAATCTTCCGATATTGCGCTTACGTTGTTGCCGAGGCCGTAGCGCAGCCTGAAACTCGCTACTTCGTCGGCCTCGTCGAAGCCGGTGAGGACGAAAGGCTCGGCCTGCAATGACAAGGGATCGCTGACGTGCTTTTTGTAAAGCTCATGGGATGGACCGCAATATAGATACTGGGTCTCTCGGCATAACCATTGATAGTCCAATTCTGCGTTGCGGACGCGCTGGTAGACCACTGCGACGTCGGCCTGCGCCTCAAGAACGCGGTGTACCGCTTCCTGCCAAGGGTAGATCGCGATCTTCAGACGAACGCGCGGATTGTCTTCGGCGAACCGCTGAAAGCATTGGTCGAGCATCGGCACAATGAGATTGCTGATGAGACAAATATCAAGTGCGCCCGTAAGCTCACCAAGTACTTTGTTCATGTCATCGGGAGCCGCGCGGATGAGCCTGACCATCGTTTCCGCGAGTTCATATATCTTCTCCCCCTCAGCCGTGAGTCTGAAGCCAGCCGGACCCCGTTCGCAGAGCTTGACTTGGAGTAGCTCTTCAAGCTGACGCAGCGACGCGCTGACGGCCGGCTGCTTTCGAAGCAGGACCTTCGCGGCGCTGCTGATGCCCTCAGACTGGACGATCTCGTAGTAGACCTTGATTAAGTTCCAGTCCAAACGTCGGGCAAATGTCTGCCAATTGGGCGGTTTTTTTCTCATGCGGGCGGAAGCAATGACCTATTGGGCAACCAAGACGAGCTCCGCGCACTATAACGCTATTGGTCAAAGGTCCCTCAAAAAGTTGAGGTACTCATCTGCCACTCTTTCGATACATGCCGCGCGTCAACGGAGCATCACCGCTTTCTCGACGGGCTTGTAGGCCGCGCGCGACACGGCTGCGTACATCTCACCGATCTTAGAAGCTTTGGTCATCCAGGTTTCGAAAGCCTTCTTGGGACAGGATTGCGAAGGCGTGCTCATGCGACTTGGTGTCGGCGAGCAACGCTAAGCCCGCACCGCAAATCGCGCCGCCGATCGTTTGTTGTCGATTGGTCCAGGAGCGACGGCGTTGACGAGAATATTGGGTCCAAGTTCGCGCGCCAAAGACCGTTCGCTTAGGACGCATGACACATTTTGTGCGTTGCAACATGTTCAAAATGAAGAGCCGCGCACGGGGCGTCGGGGCCCCTTCTAATTCGGTCTGACAATGCCCTTGGCGGACTTTATCACCACTGCATCCGGGTTTAGGTTTCGGTACACACAGGGCGCCCTTCCTTCGCTAAACCCTTGGCACCATAGGAATCTCCAGTCCTGGCACTTCCTTCCGCCAGCTCGCTTATTTAGCCTGGACCCAAAGTGACGCTATGTGGGTTCACCGGCGCGCGGCCAGAGTTCGAAAGCGCGTCTCTGCGAATTCAACGAATTCTCATTGGATGGGGGCGCGACAATGAGTGACATCGGACAGCAGCGTTATCCGCAGGCCTTGAACCGAGTACTAAATGTTTTCGGGGCCGTGATGGTCGTGGTTTCCGCGGTTACCCCTGCTGGAGCCGTTTGGGTCATCGCCCAAGTTATCTTGCAGAATCAGGGGAGCGGCGCTTTTTGGACCATGATAGCAGCGGCCGTGATTGGCGTGGGCATGTGCTTCTGCTGGGCCGAACTGGGGGCCATGTACCCGATCGCTGGCGGCGATTATTCGATTGTCGCCCGCGTTATGGGGCGACTCCCAGGTTTTGTCATGTTCGCTATCTTTCTTACTTTGGCAGTCTTTATCCCCAGCGCAATAGGACTCGGAGCTGGACAGTTCATCCAGGTTGTTTGGCCCGATGTTGATGCGAATCTAATTGGAACTGTACTCATCTTGGTCGCAACGCTGAGTGCCATCCTGCATATCCGCTTCAATGCAGTGATCACCGGCACCTTCCTGTTCATAGAGTTAGGCGCCATCACGATTGCGGTTGTACTCGGTTTCTTTTTCGCCAAGTCCGGGCTTCATTGGGGCGAACTGGTCAACCCCCATGTCTTTACGGCCAGCGGTGAAGCAAGCGCAGCAAGTCTGGCGCTGATCGCAACCGGCATAGGGGTGGGACTCTTCTCCTATAATGGCTATCACTGGGTGATCTTTCTGTCCGAGGAAACCCATCTCGGCGGTAAGCACAACAAGCTTGTGAATGCGATATTCATATCTTTTTTCATCACAGTTCTTTTTGAACTTCTGCCCATCACTGCCGCGATCCTCGGCGCACCAGATTTGGCTGCCCTCCAAAACTCGGTGTCGCCCATGTCCTACCTCGTGGAGTCATTGGGTGGGCATACGCTCAATGTCGTGGTCAGCCTCGCAATTTCCCTCGCCATCTTCAATGCAGTGTTGGCGTGCATCATTAGTTTGGCGCGAGTCATCTATAGCTCCGGGCGTGACAAGGCGTGGCCGGGGGTGGTGAACGAAATGTTGACCACCATCTCGCCCCGGTTCAAGACCCCTTGGGTCGCCACCTCGATCATCGGAGGTATCGGCGCGATACTCACCGCCACATCAAGCGTTGCGGCTCTGGTAACGTTTACCGGCGTTCTCCTCGCGGCAGAGTACGCTTTGATTGCCGTCGCGGCACTATATTCTCGCATCGTCCAAAAGGATGTGAACCGACCCTATAGGATGCCACTTTGGCCCTTGCCGCCACTGGTTGCTCTTATCGGAACGATTTGGACTCTCTCACTTCAATCGACGAGCGATCTCATGATCGCGGCAGGAATCTTAGTAGCCACGCTTATCTACTACTTCGTCTATCTGCAGCCGAGGGGTGGTACCCACTGGCAAATGCTGGAGGCGGTTCACGCGGACGAAGAGCCTGAAGTAGCGAAGAACATAACCTAACAAGCACGCGGTCCCGCCGCCTGAAGGATCGAGGAAGGAGGGTGGGATGGTACGGGGGACGCCAAAGCGGGGTGGCACACTTGCGGTCGCCCTCGACTGGCAGGTCGATAGCATCGATCCGCCCGCTTCGTTCGGGGGCTGGAACACCGCCCGCGTGGTTCAGCAGATGTTCGAAAGTCTGGTGGAAGACGATCTGGAAGACGAGGCTTCACCCTATACACGGTTGGTGCCGACTCTCGCCGAGCAGTATGATGTTTCGCCCGACGGGCTTGTTTATACGTTTCGCCTTCAAAAGAATGTTCGCTTCCACGACGGGACGCCGTTCGATGCCGCCGCCGTTGTCTTCAACTTCGACCGCATGCTGCGTCAGGAGGCGGCACAGTTCTCCCCCATTGCCGCCGATTACAACCAGGTTGCAATCCAAAGCGTGGAAGATGTTCGGGCGCTCGATGCCCACACTGTCGAAATCATTTTGCGGGAGCCGTTTCCCGAGTTTCTCCGCTGTATGACTCAGGAGGACGCTCCGGGTTCGATTGTCTTCATCAGCCCGACAGCATTGAAGGCGTATGGGAATGAAGGGATCGCCGACCACGCGCCAGGAACCGGGCCGTTTCAATTCGCGGAGAGGTTTCCTACGCCGTACGGCTGCGGCGTCAAAATCGTCCGGAACGAGGACTATTGGGGCGGCCCGCCTTACCTCGATGGTATTCACTTCACACCGCTTCCCAGTGCCGACGACCGAGCTCAAGCGCTGCACGACGGCGAAGTGGATTTCGCCTACGGGCCGGAGCCTACGCGACTTAAGGAGTTGCGCGAAAAAGGCTTCATCGTCAGTGAAGGACCAATTCCCTACGTCTGGTACTTTATCTTCAATACCAGGGACCGGCCCTTTTGCGATGCTCGCGTGCGTCGAGCCATTATGTGTGCGTTCGACCGCCAGCGTCTCAGCGACACTATTTTCGATGGCGCGACCGATAGAATGGCCGGCATCTTGCCGCCGGCGTCGCCATCGTACGAAGCCGACTTTCCCGAGCTATATCCATATGATCTGGCACGGGCCAAGGCGCTGCTCGCTGAGGCCGGCTATCCGGATGGCTTCGCATTTACGATCGTAACAGCGACTGCTGGCTCTGCGCAGCTGGCGCCAATCCAAATCTGTCAAAGCATGGCGCGCGACCTCGCCGATATTGGCGTCAGAGTCACTATCGAAGGACGCGAGGATTGGGTGTCCTATTGCGAAGAGTGGCGCCTGGGCGTGCCGGAAGGGGTCGGGCTTTCGGAGATGAGTTGGGGCATGTCGTGCGATGTGTGGATCGAGCAGGTCGCTCACACGAGATATCTTTCTCCCAAAGGTTTCAACGCTGGCTACTACAGCCGAACGGAGTTTGATCGCCTCCTCGATTCCGCACGGACAGAGCCCTCGGAGAAGCGGCGGACAGAGCTATACAGAAAGGCCCATCGGCTAATCATGGAAGATGCGGCCTTGTTACCAGTCGTAACGGTTTGCACGGGCATGGTGGCGTATGCCCCGCACGTCAAAAATTTCAAGTTTCCTCGCCAGAATTGGCACGACTTCAAACGCGTGTGGATCGACCGCGGTGATTGAACAAATGGAGCGATGTCGGGGTGGGTTCTACATTGAAGACGCTGAACAACCACCCAGGGGCACAGCCGCTAAGCGGCAGGCTCCTTCGACGCGGGTGCAACCCGAGATCCGAAGAGATTTTATTTGGATGAGAGGGACAGCCCGCACTCGCTCAAGGTAATCGTGCGCTCTGTCTCGAGCCCAGCTTACCTTGGTCACGGAGACCGGAGATCGTCTGATGCCGCCATCGATTTATCGCATTGACCCGGAAGCGGACCGTGTGTTTGCCGAAGAGTTTCGGCGCACACCCGTTGGACACCATAGTCCGGGGTTGCAGCGTGTTCTGCACGCTTTCCGTGGCGAACCGTTGTGCGGAAAGTACGTCCTCTTTTGCACAAAGCCTTACGCGGAGTGGCGGCTTGCGAGGTTGAGCGGCGAACGCGGCACGCCAATGAAATTTGAGGACAAATTCTACAATAGCCTGGAAGAAGCCGAGTGGGATGTTTTTCAGCGCCGTTGGAAAGATTTTACCGGGGAAGATCTTGTTCTTCCGCCCGTTGATGGGGCCTGACGGATGCTGAAAATCACGGGGTACAGCGACCGAATCTACTGCCGTCCAGGCGACACCGTGCAGTTTATGGTCAGTTGTGAAGAACCGCTGACTTACCAGACCGATATCGTGCGGATCGTTTGTGGAGACGAGAATCCCGACGGGCCTGGCTTGAAGGAGGTCGTGATCGAGAGCCAGGCGAGCGGCAGTTACACTGGCCGTAAGCAAGTCTTACAAGCAGGGTCGTACGTGGAGGTCCCAAATTCGGGTCCGTTGCGCAGCCTCTCTAGCTTCACCGTACAGGCCTTTATTTGGCCGACCACGCCAAGCAAGGGAAAGCAAGCTCTCATTTCGAAGTGGTCACCTGGGGGCGGCGGTTTCGCTCTCATTCTCGATGAAAACGGCAGCATCGCTTTAGAAGTTGAGGCTGGCACAGGCTCTGTTGATCGAGTGACTGTTGGCCCGCCGGTGCAGTTGCGGCGTTGGTATCGAGTGGGAGCCAGCTTTGATGCCGGCAACGGAACAGTGCGTGTGTTTCAATATCCGCTCGTGCCCTTATCCAATATCACGGACGGGGGAACATCTGAGCGATCGCTCGAAGTTCTGCCCGCCATCAATGATGCAGACCTCCTTTTTGCCGCGATGCCCGGTCAGCCCGGAACGCCCCTGGATTGCTTTTACAACGGCAAGATCGATAGCCCTTGTTTGGCAGCACGGGCTCTCAGCGAGACCGACTGCGAGGCTATCGTCAATGGCATTCCAAAGAGACTGGAGTGCGACATCGTCGGAGCTTGGGACTTTTCGCAGAAGATGGAGTCGCAGACGGCATACGATCTCTCACCCAATCGTCTTCATGGTAAGGTTGTGAACTTCCCGGCACGTGCCATGACGGGCTGGAATTGGACCGGCAAAACGATGAACTACCACGATGACCCCAATCAATGGGGCGCCATCCATTTTCACGACGACGACGTTTACGATGCAGGTTGGAAGGCAGATTTTTCGCTTCAGATCCCTTCCAGCATGAAGAGTGGCATCTACGCAGCTCGCCTGCGTTCCGGTGATAGCGAAGAATATATCCCCTTCATGGTTGGGCCAGAGCCAGGCAAGGAACGCGAAATCGTTCTTCTTCTTCCAACGGCGAGTTACATGGCCTACGGAAATGATCGACTCGGTATGGATGGTGGTGGCGCCGAACTGCTGAACAACATTTTGAATGTTATCAGCCCTCATGAAATTTTTTTGAACGACCACGTCGAGTACGGTGGGTCTCTCTATGATGCGCATTCGGATGGAAGCGGCATTTGCTATTCGTCGCGGCTCCGCCCGATCGTAAATATGAGACCCAAACGTCAAGGCACGCTCGGTGGCTTTGGACATTCGAAGCTGTGGCAGTTCCCCGCCGATACACACATCACCGATTGGTTGGAAGCGAAGGGCCACGAATACGACGTGCTCACCGACGAAGAGCTTCATGATCGAGGCTATCCCGCACTCGCCCCCTATAAAGTGCTAATCACGGGCACCCATCCGGAATACTGGTCGACTGAAATGTGGGATGCCTTCGATGCGTTTCGCCATCGTGGTGGCCGCATCATGTATCTAGGCGGGGATGGCTGGTATTGGCGCATTGCCTATCACCCAGAGTTGCCTGGTATTATCGAGCTTCGAAGGGCTGAAAGTGGCGTTCGTGCCTGGGCGGCAGCGCCAGGGGAGTACTACCAGAACTTCGACGGGCGCGAGGGAGGACTCTGGTCCCGACTGGGGCGTCCGCCGCAAGGACTTGTGGGCGTTGGATTCGCCGCGCAAGGATTCGACCTCGCTAGCTACTATGTGCGCCTTCCCGACAGCTATAAGCCGGAGGTCAAGTTCATCTTTGAAGGTGTCGGAGATGAACGGATCGGCGATTTCGGACTAATAGCTGGCGGTGCTGCCGGCCTTGAGGTCGATCGCTCGGAGCTACAGCTCGGCACGCCGCCCAACGCATTCATTCTCGCGCGATCAGAGGGCCTTACGAACACCTACTTGATCGTACCCGAGGAATTTCTAGAGACTGCGCCGGGTCTCGGCGCGGACGAAAACATAGTTGCTCGCTCCGACATCGTCTTTTTCACTGTGCCAAACAACGGGGCGGTTTTTTCGGTCGGCTCCATCGCTTGGGCTGGAAGTCTCTCGCACGAGAACTATCAGAACAACGTGTCGCGGATAACGGAAAACGTGCTGCGGCGCTTCCTGAATCCCGATTCATTCGACACCCAATGAAGGCGCTTGCTTCAGTGGAGCGATAAAATCGCGCTGTCGGCCCTATGAAAGGAGTCAAACGAATGAAGAAGACGCCTTTTCATGATTTGAACCTTGAGGCTGGCGCGAAGATGGCGGAGCTGTTTGGCTACTACCTCCCCTGGGAATATTCCCCTGGGCACGAGGCGGAGCATCTAGGTACTCGGCTCAACGCCAGTCTCTGTGACCTCCACTATATGGGGGTCTTTATCATCGAGGGTCCGGACGCTCTCGCGTTCATTCAAGCCGTTATGACCAATGACTACGGCCGAAAAACCGTCGGCTCGATTCAGTACACGGCGATGTGCGACACCCACGGCAACATGGTTGATGATGGAACTGTCTGGCGCTTGGGTGACACCAAATACATGTTCATCAGTGGCGACGAGGAAGACTTGTCCTGGCTCAAGCAACACGTCAGCAGCCATAACGTTGATATCACCAACGTCACGTCGGACCACACCACGCTCGCGCTCCAAGGTCCAAAGTCGACTCTCGTGCTTCGCAAGCTAACAGATTGTAACTTGGAAGCGATTGGATACTACCGATTTGTTGAAGCCAAAGTCTCCGGCGTTGAATGCTTGGTGGCCCGCATGGGATACACGGGGGAGTTCGGATACGAACTCCACTTTCATCCCCGTCATGCGAGAAAAATATGGACCGACGTGATGAGCGCCGGCGCGGATGTTGGCATTGTCCCTTGCGGGCAAGCCGCGCTCGAAAGCTTGCGCCAGGAAGCCGGTTATCTTCTTGTCGGTAACGACCACGACCGAGGCACTAATCCGTTAGAGGCCGGCATCGGCTTTACGGTGAAGCTCGGCAAAGTGGGATTTAACGGCCAGAAAGCTCTCGCCAAAATTGCGCAACATGGTGTCAAACGACGCATCGTGTGGCTCGATCTACCTTCCGGAGTGGTAGCCAAGACCGGTGATCCAATTTGCATCCAGGACAAAGAGATTGGTCGCGTAACGAGTGGTTCCTATTCCCCAACCCGCCGACGGGGCACGGCGATGGGGTACATCACCCCCGAGCACACAATGCCGGGGGTGAGTATGACGATCCAGAATGATGGAAAAAGTCACGATGCCATTCTCAGTGTGATGCCCCTCTACGATCCTGGCAATTGGCGCACGCGATCGTCCGTCTAGCAAAGGGCTTGGGCATCGACTCGCACACAAGGTAATTCTTTGGAGAGTCAGTAGGGACAAGAGGAGGTTGGACCATGACCAGCAGACAAGCGTACCAGTCTCGAATCGACGCTCAAGACTATGAGGCGTTCCTAACCGCTGATGGACTTCCAGCTGGGGAAGTGGCTTGGCTGCGAAATACAGAGCGTGATGGCCAAACGTATAAGGCGGGCTTGTGGCGCGCCGGCAACTCAGAGTGCCCCTACTATTTTGCCGCGGACGAGACATTCGTCATGATAGAGGGCATCCTGGAAGTCAAGCTGGAGGATGGAACAACTCTACGATTTGGTCCCGGCGACACTGGCTCCTTTCCAAAAGGGCTGAATTCGACCTGGACTGTTGTTCAGCCCGTGCTGCATTTTTTCATTCAAACGACGTAGGTCAATTTCTAAAGTCCCTGGCTTGTCTTGTCAGACCCCAGGAAGGCCACCTCACTGAGGTTTGTGACCGCGCGGCTAGAGGTCGCCCTCGGGTGCACCCCACTAGTCGGTTCCGCCATCCGGTAGATTTTGGCTCTGTTTTCCGCTGCTCAATAGGCCATAATCGTGGTTCCAAGGTGGGTCAATTGGAGACTACCAATGGAACTCTCGCTATTGCTTGATCGGGGTTGCGACGAGTCGCTTCAGACCCAAGTGTTCGAACAAGTTCGCGGCATGATTCTGAATGGCCAGCTCAAGCCTGGCATGAAGTTGCCACCAACCCGGCAACTCGCTGAGCGCATGGCGGTTTCCCGCAATACAGTAACGCTGGGTTATGAGCGGCTGATTGCCGAGGGCTATGTCCAGTCACGGGGCACTGCCGGTACCTTTATAAGTCAGGTACCTGAGGATCTTTTGCACGGACACGCTGGGTCGTTCAATCACGTTAGTTCCACCGAAAATGATGCAATTGGAGCGGACATGCCGTCTCCGCTTCTATGTTACGCCGGATATCCGGCGGGCCCTCACCTGCCGCCCAGCGCTCGTCCGAGATACGATTTCTGGGTGGGCCGGTCGGATCCCTTGACATTTCCCATCAAGATATGGCGACGCCTTATGGTGCAGAAGCTCGCTACTTCGGGATTCAGTCTCACCGAATACGGTGATCCGGCGGGCTTAGAAGAGCTTCGTCTCGCCTTAGCAAATCACCTCGGACGGTCACGCGGCATGTCGGTGACCATGGAGCAGGTCATCGTCACGAGCGGCTCCCAGGATGGCCTTAATCTTATCTGCCGTCTGGTCGACCGGCAAAAGCACCCATTCTTTATTGAGAACCCCTGCTACCAAGGAGCGGCCCACCTCTTCCAGACGATCGCTTCCGAGCTATGTCCCATCCCTGTCGACGAGCATGGGCTTGTCGCGGAAAAACTTCCGCCCAAAAGGGGAGGGGTGCTGTTTGTAACGCCATCTCACCAATACCCGACTGGTGCTACGCTATCGCTTCACCGCCGGCTCCATCTGCTCAGATGGGCCGAGGCGACCAACAGCTTTATCATTGAAGACGACTACGATAGCGATTTCCGCTACGATGGACCTCCGCTCACCACACTTGCCGGACTCGATCGCAGTCGCCGCGTTCTCTATCTCGGCACGTTTTCCAAATCACTCGGCGCCGGTCTTCGTCTCGGTTATGCGGTAGTTCCCAAAGAACTTTCCGAATCCGCGCGCGTCGTAAAATCTCACATGAACAGTGGGCAGCCGTGGCTCGAGCAAGCCGTGCTTGCTGAGTTCCTGAAATCGGGGTTGTTCGATCGCCACTTGAGACGGATGCGGCAGATCTACAAAGCACGCCGAGATTGTCTCAGGGCTTCCTTGGAACGGCACTTTGGGCCCGGTGACATTTATGGAGCGGATGGAGGGTTGCACATTGTGTGGCGGCTGCCCCCGGGATCGCCGCCGGCTCATATCGTCGAGCGTGCCGCGCGGAAGAAGAGCATTGGCGTGTACGCGCTTCACAGTGGAGGCGCCTACGACTTCGACCGCTCGTCGAGTTGCGATCTCCTGGTCTTCGGCTACTCCTCGCTGCCAGAAAAGGACATCGAACATGCCGTAAGGAGCCTCCATGCAATTCTCAATGCGTTTCGATCGCGTTGCTGCGAGAGTCTGAAACATGAAAGCGAGATGTTTGAGGAGGATCGATTTCCGGCGCAGCGATATCCCCGCATCCCGGCCACTGCCCAAGAGATGTGAGCAGAGTTGCGCGGGTCCGCTGCATCGGCCGTGCGCGGCATTGACCCAGCTCGACGATATCGCGACGACAGCATGCCAGCGATGAATCGCCGCTAGTCCTCTGGCGCGGTGGCTGCTGGAAGCTTCATCCTTGAGAAAAAATATCCAGTTGCACTCGCCGGTCAACCCTTTGATCCATCCCAGGGAGTGCCCAGCCTGTTTCGCAGGACTACCGACATTAGGATTGGATACGATCGTGGCACCACTAGTTTCAGCCAAGTTGGACCTTTTGATGAGAGGCATGTCTCAGTACCGGTGGGACTATGATCGAACCGGAGGATCTCAAGCGTGGCAAAGAGCCACCATGGCGCGAGTGGTACAGGTCACCGATATGGAAAGCGATCAAGAGGCATCGATTGACCGAGGCACCCCATTGTCAAGAATGTGCGAAGGTGGGTCGAGAAGTGGCCGCAACTCGCGTTGCCCACGTAGAACCGCATAGGGGCGATAAGTGCCTCTTCATGAAATACGAGAACACGCAAAGTCTGTGCGATCGTCATTATAAGTCGCATGGACGCCGGCAGAGACGCGGGTAGACGATCCTCGACAGGACGGCAAAAAAAGTTGCATCGTGCGATGGGAATCTAAAGAAAATTTCCGAAAAAAGATCGCGATGACGATTCTCATTCTGCAACATTCACCGGTCGAGCATGCCGGCGTCTTTCGTGACTTCCTTCTCGAGGACAGATTGGATTGGCACACCGTCGAACTCGACAAGGGTGAGCCCATCCCCGATCTCGCGCCGTTCGATCTCATGATCGCTATGGGTGGTCCGCAGCACGTTTGGCAAGAGGATCAGTATCCATGGCTGCAGGGCGAAAAGGCCGCAATCCGCACATTTGTTGTAAGTATGCGACGTTCGTTTCTGGGCATCTGTCTGGGACACCAGCTTCTCGCCGAGGCTGTGGGTGGCTGCGTTCGCCCCGCGAAAGTACCAGAAATCGGCGTCTTCAAAGCTTTTAAGACCCCAGAAGGTAAGCTTGACCCGATGCTACGAGGCGTGCCGGATCCCATGACTGTGTTTGAGTGGCACGGCGCTGAGGTTGTCAGCTTGCCTATCGGCACGAGCGTCCTTGCGAGAACTGATACGTGTCAAATTCAGGCGTTCCGCTATGGTGATCGTGCCTATGGAACGCAATTTCACGCTGAGGTGATTAAAACCACGGTGGCTGATTGGTCCGCAGCATATGGAACAGCTGTGGCCCTTGAAAAGCAGGTCACGGGCAAAGTCGATGCTGCACTCACCGAAATCAATCGAGACGCGCGCACGATTTATCAAAATCTCAAGTCTGTATGGGCTCGATCATCGTGTTGAAGGGAGAACCACCGGCGCCGATCACAAAGAGCATTGGGACATTGTCAGAGTAAATTGGCTTGAGCCTCCTGGGGAGGTTCTTCCCCCAGCCAGCGATCACCGCGAGGGGGTCACGCGACAGGCTTAGCACATCCGAGCTTTGTGCCCGCTCGACGCAGGGCCACCCCAGCTATGCTAACTCTATCCGTGAAGGAGGACAGGATGGCACGCGCCGCAAATCCCGCTACCGCAAGCGGCGTCGCGAAGCACGCGGCATCGCGTGCGCGCGCTCGCGATCTCGGCATTCCGCTCCCCGGGACACCGGGCCCGCTCAACGCCATCACCGACGTTGCGGGTGTCGAAGTCGGACACGCGACGTTGATCGAAGGCGACGGCCGGCTCATCGTCGGCAAAGGTCCGGTGCGGACCGGGGTCACCGCCATCCTCCCGCGCGGGAAGGAATCGCAGGATCCCGTCTTCGCCGGCTGCGCCGTGCTCAACGGCAATGGCGAGATGACGGGCACGGCCTGGATCGAGGAGTCGGGGTTCCTGTCCGGGCCAATCATGATTACCAACACGCATAGCGTGGGTGTGGTGCGCGATGCAGTCGTGGCGTGGCTCGCCCTGCGCAATCCCCGTCTCACCTGGGCTCTCCCCGTCGTGGCCGAGACCTTCGACGGCATATTGAACGACATCAACGGGTTCCATGTGACAAAGGAACACGCGTTCGCCGCGCTCGACAACGCCTGTTCGGGACCCGTCGCGGAAGGGAATGCCGGCGGGGGCACGGCGATGATTTGCCACGAGTTCAAGGGCGGGATAGGCACGTCCTCGCGCGTGCTTGGGCCGAGCCAGGGCGGCCACACTGTCGGCGTGCTGTGTCAGTGCAATCACGGGCGGCGGGGCGACCTCACCATCGCGGGCGTCGCCGTCGGCCGCGAAATCCCGGAGCTGATGCCGTGCTATGACGGCGACTCGCCGCCAGAGCGCGAATGGCTGCGCGACATGCTTCCCCGGTGCGGCGAAGCCGCGAAATCCGAAACACCGGCGGGACGTGGCTCGATTATCGTCGTGGTCGCGACCGATGCCCCCCTTTTGCCACACCAGCTCAAACGGCTCGCGCGGCGCACGGCGATGGGTTTGGCGCTTGTCGGCGGCCGCGGCCACAACGATTCCGGCGACCTGATGATCGCTTTCTCCGTCGCCAACCCTGGTGCGGCGGATCCGGCGGGGAAGGCGAGACTCACGATGCTGTCGAATGAGAGCATCGACGCTCTGTTTGTGGCGACAATCGAAGCGACCGAAGAGGCGATCGTCAACGCCATGCTCGCGGCCGAGACCATGACCGGAGCCGACCGCGTCTGCGTCCACGCATTGCCGCATCACCGTCTCGTAGAGATTCTCAAGCGCTACAACCGGCTCTAGCTAAACCGAGTTGAGACCGGCACGTGGCGCAATCGCGCTGGTGCGGTTGGAAGTGACAATATCAGCGTTGTGATCGCGAATCTCCGCGGAGGATTAGGCATCCCTATTTGCGCGGCGGGCCGCGTGGCAAGGGATGATGCTTGTAACGAGCTCCTGTTTTTTCCGAAAATTCCATCCGCTGGAGCTCAGGCGACTTTCGCTGCTGTGCGGGAAACAATTCCCTGTTAGCTCCAGGACATTCCCTGTTCGGGTGCGTAGGGAATTTTGGTGTAACTAGCTGATTTATAGAAAGGAAACCGAGCCGTCTTCCCGCCTTCGCGCCTCGATCTGCGAATTTCCCTGTATCTTCCCGTGTATCAGGGAATTTGGACCCAGAGAGCCTTTCGCCTTAGACTGCCAGCACAGCCACACTAAGGCATTGATATATAGTTATTTTGTGCCTCTAGCGACGGAGCCGACTAGCCTGCGGAATCCGGCCAGATTCTGACCCCTCATACTCTGTTTGAAGCGGCAGAGACGATTTTTCATCGAATTCGTGCGCCCACTGACCCGAAAATCTCTTGGGCGGCATTTGGGGGTCAACATTTTGTCGTCGGTTGTTGGAAAGTATCGCCAACGAACGCGCGCAAAACCTGGCTTTATCGCTCCCGAAACCCGAGTAGCTTGCGCTGCATTGTCAGAGCAAACTGGCTTGAGCTCCTGGCGAGGTTTCTAGCCTCCGGCGATGCGCAATCCCTTCCGCTATTTCAACAGCTCGCCTGAGGGGATCCGCCTCACGGTGAAGATGTATCTGCGCTATCCACTGTCGCTGCGGCAGGTGGAAGATTTGCTGTTCGAACGCGGCATCGATATCTGCCATGAGACCGTGCAGTTCTGGTGGAACCGGCTTGCCGCGGAGATTAGAAAACGTCGTATTCAGACTCGATCATATTCGCACTGGCGTTGGCACTTGGACGAGGTGGTCGTCAGGATCAATGGAGAGACGCACTACCATTGGCGTGCCGTAGATCACGAAGGCGAGGTTCTCGAAGTTTTTGCCACAAAACGCCGGGATCGCATGGCTGCGTTGAAGTTTTTTAAGCGGGCGATGAAACGCTATGGCCGGCCCAAGGCAATCGTGACAGACCGGCTTCGATCTTACGGCGCCGCGCTGAAGGTCATTGGGATTGTGGAGCGTCAGGAATGCGGTCGCTGGCTCAACAACCGGACTGAAAACTCACATCAGCCGTTCCGGCGACGAGAGAGTGCTATGACGAAGTTCAGGGATATTAAGACCCTGCAGAAATTTGCCGCCGTTCACGCCTCGATCCACAACCATTTCAACCACGACCGTCACCTCAACCGCTGCGGAATCTTCAAGCAGAACCGCTCTGCCGCCCTGGCGGAGTGGCGTCAACTCGCAGCGTGAGAGCCTTGACCGATCGTGATCGGCCAGCTCATGACTAGTTAGTCTGACAACGCCGTTTCACGCACTATTCGGGCGATGGAACGGGCGGCTTATTTGTCAGGGCTGCACCAAAGGCCGCCACAACAACAGCGGCGACTCCCATGATTTGTAAACTCGTCAGAATCTCGTGCAGAAAGACAAGCCCCGCAAGCGCCCCTAGGGCTGGTTCCATACAAGTCAGAGTTCCGTATAACTTTGCAGGCATTCGGATAAGCGCCACCATTTCCAACCAGAACGGCAAGGCGCTGGAGAACAGCCCGACCACAAGGGCGGCAAGCAGCATGGAGGGATCGAGCAATGCCGATTTCGCCTGTGCCACACCCAAGGGCAGGACAAGCACGGCAGCAATCAACATCCCCAGGGCAACCGTCTGTGTCCCTAGCTCGTTTCCCGCCTTTTGACCAAACACGATATAGAGGGCCCAGCAGCCTCCTGCCCCAAGAGCAAGGACAATTCCGATGGGATCGGGGGCTTCCTGGGTGTGAACGAGGGGGGAAAGAAGAACGATACCAGCGACTGCTAGGGTAACCCATGCAAAGTCGGTCTTGCGCCGTGATGCAAGTGTGGCGACCAGAAGTGGGCCAGAAAAGGCCAGGGTGACCGCAACGCCAAGCGGTATTCTGTTGAGCGAGCCATAGAACAAGAGATTCATGGCGGCGAGACTGACGCCGTAGGCAATCAAGAAGGGCAGTACACTCTTGGAGGGCCGCACTCTCCACGGCCGCAGCACCGCTGTTAGCATGATGCCGCCAATCGCCAAGCGCAGCGCGGTCGTTCCCTCAGTTCCAAAGATCGGAAACAAGTCCTTGGCGAGGGTTGAGCCATATTGGATCGACGTCATGGCAGCCAACAGCGCGGCTACGGCAATAGCCGGTGTCCCCGCGGCTGAAGTCGTGTGCGGGCTCAAAGCCAACCCGGTCTTACCTTTAGTTGTCACCATCCGACACCTCTCAGTAGACACGAAATCCTGTGCTGCACCGGTTAACTCATTTGATAGCAGCCAAACCTCAAGTTCCCGCGTGGTGGTTCATTGTGCCATGGTCGCTTTCAATTTCGCGGCCGCAATGATGGCTTTGGCCGAGACCGAGAAGCGCCAGGGCTTACCTACCCTGTTCCACCGCGATCAGCTCGGATAGCAAAGTCAATTCTCGGTGGTTGCCCCCGGCGTTGGTTGGAAGACCAAGTTCGAGAGCCCGGGATCAATGGTGGGGCCCGTACGTCATGAGTTCCACGCGCGAAACCGCGTGACGCTTGGCAAGATGTTGCCGAGCGCGTATCGCACGAGGTCGATGCGGCTTAACGTGGGCGCATTCCCGCTGCTGTACCCCCAGCCGTTGCTGGACATCGAGCCGGACGCATCGAAAACGAGCATGGCATCTTCGGTGCAAGGAGGGCGTTCCTCCGCAATGACGGGATCGACTTGGCAAGTCACCGCCACAGCTGAGGCGATTGCGACGAACCAGATGCAGCGCGATAGCGAAGCCACAATTGCTCTCCGCGAGGATCGCTAACATTAGCCTAAGCTCGACATGACCCTCAGGCAATAAGGCTGAGTCCTCGTATCACTACAGGAGCAGCCGGAGTCAGGGTGATGTCGCCTCGAGATCCTCATGCTAAACTACGGATGCGTCATCTAGAACCTACGGGCCAGCGTGCCGGAGAAATGATGACCACGGTTGTGGTGTTCGGCGGTGGCGGTTTCCTCGGTCGGCGACTCGTACACCGCCTGACCGCCGAGGGGATGACTGTACGGGTCGCTGTGCGGCACCCAAACCCGGCACAAATTGAGCTACGATCCATTGGTTTCGACCGGGTCACGGTCGTCGCTGCCGATGTGCGCAAGCAAGCGTCGGTCGCCGCCGCCATTGCGGGAGCCGACGCCGTCGTCAACACGGTCTCGGCCTATGTCGAGAAGGGTGGCGTGACCTTCGAGGCCGTGCACGTGCAAGGCGCCGAGACGGTAGCGCGGGAGGCGGTCGCGGCCCGTGTTGCTCGCCTTGTGCTTGTCTCCGGCATCGGCGCCGACGCCGATTCAGGGTCTCCTTACATCCGTGCTCGAGGACGCGGCGAGCGGGTGGTCCAGCAGACGTTTCCGGAGGCTACGATCGTGCGCCCGGGTGCTATGTTCGGTCCGGACGACGCATTGTTTGGCACGCTTGCCGAGCTTGCCCGACTGCTGCCGATACTGCCGCTGATCGGCAGCGGAAGTACCCGACTACAGCCAGTCTTTGTGGAAGACGTAGCGGAAGCTGTCGCCATCATACTCAACGAGCCCGGAACCGTCGGTCGAACTTACGAGCTTGCCGGTCCACGAGTGTACACGCTGCGCGAACTGGTCAGGATGACGCTACAGCTCATAGGCAAACGACGACTGCTCATACCGGTGCCCTTTGCGGTGGCCGAGATCCAAGCGCGGCTGTTCGAGTTCCTGCCATATCCACCGCTCACCACCGGCCAAGTTGATCTTCTCAAGGCGGACAATGTTGCGAGCGGGAGCCTGCCGGGCCTGCAAGAGCTCAAGATTCGACCGAAAACAGTAGAGGAGGTGGTGCCAACGTACATCGGCACTCGGGCGTAGGACCTCGCTGATCGGTGCTCAGAGATCGATCACCCGCCCTCGCGATTTTCCCGCGAGGACATCGACCGCCAAGGCCGGTACGTCGTCGAATCTCGGACGTGAGGTCATGCTGTCGAGCTTCGCGAGGTCGAGGTCCGTCGCCAGACGCGTTCTGGCCCCATAAAAAATGCTCCGGGTGGTGCTTTCGTAGACCGCACAACTTCACGATCATGAGCCCATAGGGAGTTCGTTCAATTCTAATGATTTACGGTCGCTGGAGGGAAGATGGCGAGCTTTAGAAAACTACTATCCAAGGCTGCCATATTAACAGCGGTCGCTGCGACTTCCGTCACTCTGCTCGTTTCAATAGATCCTGCTCGCAGCGAGGTCCCGGAGGCCACCTACAAGGCCTTGGGGCTCGATAAATCCGCATCACCCAATGAACTTTACGACGCGCTGACCAAGCGCTATCACGATCCGGCCGCCGGTGCAGGAAAGGGTTCTCTTTCGAAGTTCTGGGAACCCATCCCAATAACCAAGTACCTCAACCCGCTGGATTTCTACGAGCCGCCGGCTAATCCCCAAGTGGATGCAACGCGAGCACAATGCGTGCAGTGTCACACGGCTATCACCCCAGGATGGGTGCACAGCTGGACGAAGAGCGTTCACAACAATCTGGAAGATATCCGCAACCTGCCGGACACGGATTCCCGCGCCTACAAGAAGGGCATGATCACTGAAGTCGAGGGCAATCTGCGTTCGATGGGCCTTTTGAACGAAGGCGAGCCACTTAAGGAGGTCGGCTGTATTGATTGCCACATGGGTGTCGGCAAGGAGCATGGACTCCACCAGACCGAACTGAGGTTACCCGATGCGGCCGCTTGCGGACAATGCCACGTCCAGCAGTTTGGCGAGCGTGAATCCGAGCGCGATACGCAGACGTGGCCGCAGGGTCAATGGTCGCCGGGACACCCGTCGCACGCACTCTCTTACAAAGCCAATGTTGAGCTCGCGATCTGGGCGGCCATGGAACAGCGTGAAGTGGCCGAGGGTTGCACGTTCTGTCACACGACGCAGAACACGTGCAACAGTTGTCATACCCGGCATGAGTTTTCAGCGGTCGAGGCACGCAAGCCGGAAGCATGCGCCATGTGCCACAATGGCGTCGATCACAACGAATTCGAGGACTACATGCTTTCGAAGCATGGCACGGTCTACCAGACCCGAGGCGATACCTGGGATTGGAATGCTCGCCTTGCCGATGCGATGGGCAAGGGCGGCATGAATGCGCCCACGTGCCAGTTCTGCCACTTTGAATATAAGGGCGAGTTCACCCACAACGTGGTGCGCAAGGTCCGCTGGGGCTTCGAGCCGTCGACGAAAATTGCCGAGAACCTCACGGACCCATGGTTCGAGGAACGCAAGGAAGCGTGGGTTGGCACATGTTCGAATTGCCATTCCGGTCGTTTCGCCAGGGCCTATCTCGAATTCATCGACAAGGGCACCATCGACGGCGTCAAGATAACCGAAGATGCCAAGGTGGTCCTGACCAAACTCTATAGCGACGGCTTGCTGCCCGGCCAGAAGACCAATCGGCCGGCCCCTCCCGAGCCTGTGAAGGAAGAGGGCCCCGGGCAATTCTTCAACCTATTCTGGCAGAAGGGTAATAACCCGTCGGCGGTGGAGTATGAGTTCGCCGAGATGTGGGAGCACCACAAGATCAAGCACTTCAAGGGGCTCGCGCACGCAAATCCCGGTGGCTATACGTACACGGAGGGCTGGTCGCAACTCATCAAGAGTGCTGTTCGCATCAATGACGAGGACACGAAGCTGCGCGACATGGCGGAGCTCAAATCCAAGGTTGAGGCACTCAAGCCACCCGAGAAGCGGGGCGACCTGCTGAACCTCAATACGCCGGTCC
Source organism: Hyphomicrobiales bacterium (assembly GCA_038326945.1). GTDB lineage: Bacteria > Pseudomonadota > Alphaproteobacteria > Rhizobiales > Methyloligellaceae > Methyloceanibacter. Next base: position 524 of record JBBQKN010000018.1, on the reverse strand, counting down.
AACGTGCGATGTTGGGTGGAATTGGAGGTCTCCTCATGCTGCTCGGGCTCGGAGCCTATCTCCGGAACCGGAACCGTTCCGACTAGTCTAAGTTAAGTGCAAAGCGGCGAGCGGCCGTGGTCTAGGAAAGATTGGGCATGGATTACGAGGGTCGCTTTCGCGAGCATCTTGATGCTCTGCATCGCGAGGGCCGTTACCGGGTCTTCGCCGATCTGAAGCGGCGTTGCGGCCATTACCCGGTCGCCCATCACCATGCCGACGGCGACACCCGCGACGTGACCGTGTGGTGCTCCAACGACTATCTCGGCATGAGCCAGCACCGCGCGGTGCTGGCGGCCATGCATGAGGCGATCGACACCGTCGGCGCCGGCTCAGGCGGCACACGCAACATCTCCGGCACCACGCATTATCATGTCGAACTCGAGCGCGAGCTTGCCGATCTGCACGGCAAGGAGGCGGCGCTTCTGTTCACCTCCGCTTATGTCGCCAATGATTCGACGCTCTCCACCTTGCAGCGGCTGGTC
>JBBQKN010000017.1:0-71728 GCA_038326945.1 Hyphomicrobiales bacterium | reverse complement strand
CACTTTTGGAGGCCCCATAAATATGGACATCCGGTAATCTGTGGCCGTGCGATGGCGGCGGGCGCCGGCTGCGCGACGCGGCCGGGCTCTAGGTGTTCATCGAGTCGAAGAACTCGGCATTGCCCTTGGTCTGCTTCAGCTTGTCGATCAGGAACTCGATCGCATCCTGGGTGCCCATCGGGTTCAGGATGCGGCGGAGCACGTACATCTTCTTGAGCTGATCGGCGGCGACGAGCAACTCCTCTTTGCGCGTGCCGGAGCGGGCGATGTCGATGGCGGGGAAGATGCGCTTGTCGGCGACCTTGCGGTCGAGCACGATTTCCGAATTGCCGGTGCCCTTGAACTCCTCGAAGATCACCTCGTCCATGCGGCTGCCGGTATCGATCAGCGCGGTGGCGATGATGGTGAGCGAGCCGCCCTCCTCGATATTGCGCGCGGCGCCGAAGAAGCGCTTCGGCCGCTGCAACGCGTTGGCGTCGACGCCGCCAGTGAGCACCTTGCCGGATGACGGCACCACGGTGTTGTAGGCGCGGCCGAGACGCGTGATCGAATCGAGCAGGATGACGACGTCGCGCTTATGCTCGACCAGGCGCTTGGCTTTCTCGATGACCATCTCGGCCACCTGCACGTGGCGCGATGCCGGCTCGTCGAAGGTGGAGGAGATCACCTCGCCCTTCACCGAGCGCTGCATGTCGGTGACTTCCTCGGGGCGCTCGTCGATCAGAAGCACGATCAGATAGCATTCCGGGTGATTGGCGGTGACGGCGTGGGCGATGTTCTGCAAGATCACGGTCTTGCCGGTGCGCGGCTGGGCCACGATCAGCCCGCGCTGGCCCTTGCCGATCGGCGACACGATGTCGATGACGCGACCGGTGAGATCTTTCTTCGGCGCGGTATCGGTCTCCATCTCCAGCCATTCGTCGGGATAGAGCGGCGTCAAATTGTCGAAATGGATCTTGTGGCGCTGCTTGTCGGGGTCTTCGAAATTGATGGTGTTGACCTTGAGCAGGGCGAAATAACGCTCGCCCTCCTTGGGACTTCTGATCTCGCCTTCGACCGTGTCGCCGGTGCGCAGGCCGAAGCGGCGGATCTGGCTCGGCGAGACATAGATGTCGTCGGGCCCGGCGAGATAGTTCGAGTCGGGCGAGCGCAGAAAGCCGAAGCCGTCCTGCAACACTTCGACCACGCCGGTGCCCGTGATGTCGACATCGCGGGCCGCGAGCTGCTTCAGAATGGCGAACATCAGCTCCTGCTTGCGCATGGCCGATGCGTTCTCGACGGCAACCTCCTCGGCGAAGCTCAACAGCTCCGTCGGCGATTTCGATTTAAGCTCCTGCAGTTTCATTTCCTGCATAAACGGCTACTCCAAAGGGGGATTTCGATTCTGAGTGGTCTCCACGCGCGCGATTCGCGCCTGGGGATCAGGGAAGGGGAAGATAGGGCCTCGGCGGTGAGGCAGGACTATTAGCGCCTGCTCCGCTCCGGGTGGACCGATTTTCGAGGAATGCTCGGGCCGCGACAGCGTCCCGGATCGGATGCGACTCGTCTTATAGCAGACCGGAGCGGCTGGCGGAACTGCTTTACGCTAAGTGCGTCAGAAGGGCCTGACAACCACTAAAATCACGATTCCGACCATGAGCACGGTCGGGACCTCGTTCATCAGCCGGTAGAATCGGGCCGAATGGGTGTTGCCGTCCTGGGCGAAATCCTTGGTCCATTTGGCCAGCAATCCGTGGAAGGCCGAGAGCAGAATCACGAGCGCGAGCTTCGCGTGAAACCAGCCATCGGCCGACCAGTCGATCAGTCCGGAGAAGGCGAGGATCAGGCCGAGCACCCAGCTCGCGACCATGGCCGGCGTGGTGATGACCCGGAGCAGCCGCCGCTCCATGAGCTTGAAGGTCTCGGACTGCTCGGAGCCTTTGGCGCTGCCGGCGTGATAGACGAACAGCCGCGGCAGATAGAGCAGACCCGCCATCCAGGCGATGATGGCGATGACGTGGAAGGCCTTGACGTAGAGGAGCATCGCCGCTGCCAGCCTCAGGCCCTGACTTCCTTCACCATGGCGACCAGCTTCGCCACATGTTCCGGCGGCGTCTCCGGCACGATGCCGTGGCCGAGATTGAACACGAAGGGTCCGGAGCCGAGCATGCTCAAGATCTCGCCCACCCGCGCCTCGAGCTGCTCGCCACCCACGACCAGCAGAAGCGGATCGAGATTGCCCTGCACCGGCAGGCGCGTCTGCAGCTTCTCGCGCATGAAGGACAGCGGCAGGCTGGTGTCGCAACCAATGGCGTCGACGCGGGTCTGACTCGCATAGGTCTTGGCCAGGACGCCCGAGCCGCGTGGGAAACCGATGATGGGAATGCCGGGGGCTTGTGCTTTCACCCGATCGACGATGGCCTGAGTCGGCGCGATGCACCAGCGGGCAAATTCATCCTCGGGCAACCCGCCGGACCAGCTGTCGAAAATCTGCAACACGCCAGCGCCGGCCTGGATCTGCCGCAGCAAATAGCCGCTCGAAATCTCGACCAGGAGATCGATCAGCTGCTGGAAACCGTCGGGATCGCGATAAGCCCAAAGCCTGGCCTCGGCCTGATCCTTGCTGCCGCCTCCCTCCACCATGTAGGTCGCCACGGTCCAAGGCGCGCCACAGAAGCCGATCACCGGAATCTCCGAGGGCAGCTCCGCCACGACCCTCTCCAAGGTCTCATACACCGGCGCCAGCCGCTCGACCGCCAAAGCCGGCGTGAGTTTCTCCAAATCCTTCAGGGTCCGGATCGGCTGAAGCCGAGGACCCTCGCCCTCGACGAACTCGACCTTTTGCCCCAGCGCGTGGGGCACCACCAAGATGTCGGAGAACACAATCGCCGCATCGAGGTCGAACCGGCGCACGGGCTGAAGCGTGACCTCTGCGGCGAGCTGCGGCGAGTAGCAGAGATCGAGAAAGGAGCCGGCCTGGTGCCTGACCTTGCGATATTCGGGAAGGTAGCGCCCAGCCTGCCGCATCAGCCAGATCGGCGGCGGATTGGTCATGCGGCCGCCGAGAGCTGAAAGAAGGCGGCTTCCAGAGATCGATGTGTGAAACATACCCTTCTCAAAACATCAATAAAGAGAGTCTCAAAGAGATTTCTGTAGTTACTATTGGCCAGTGGGTAGCGGCTATTCCGTCCTATCACCAGGCTGTCGACAGGGAAGCGAGATGGGTAGGGAGCAAGGTCCTAGGACCTGACGTCAGGCTGTGGAGAATACCCCAAAGCTCGGCCGATCGAGCGGCGATTAGCGCGTTTCTTCGTCGCCGGCGTGGTGTGAACCATTGTTGGATAGACTGTCGGCAGATGGCGTGCGCGGCTGGGGACGGACGAGGGTATTGCGGGAGCGACCGCGACAGGTATTATTTTTTCGACATAAGCGAATCTGTGAACAAGATGGCGGCCTGACCGGGATGGTTGGGGACTGTTCGGGCGCCGGGCTCTGTTGCTCCCTTGATCAATCGGGGTTATCCCAAGGCAAAGCCATGGATATCCCCCGTACTTTCCACCTGCACATGATCTCCGACGCGACCGGCGAGACGTTGGGCGCGATCGCCAAGGCTGTGCGTGTGCAATATTCGCAAGTGCGGGCGATCGAGCATATTCATCCGCTCGTGCGCAGCCGGCGGGAACTCGAGCGCGTGCTGAAGGACGTCGAGGCGACGCCCGGCATCGTGCTCTACACCGTCGTAAACCAGGAGCTGGCCGAGGTGATCGAGCAGACCTGCAAGCGGCTGAACGTGCCTGCCGTGCCGGCGCTGAAGACGATCCTCCAAGTGTTCGAATCCTATCTCGGTACACCATCGACCCCTACCGTCGCCGGTCAGCATGTGCTCGATGCGGATTATTTTCGGCGCATCGAAGCGCTCAACTTCACCATGCTGCATGATGACGGCCATCTGCCGGACAATCTCGACGATGCCGACATCCTCCTCGTCGGCATCAGCCGCACGTCGAAGACGCCGACCAGTATCTATCTCGCCAACCGAGGCTATAAGACCGCCAATGTGCCGCTCATTCTCGGCGTGCCACTGCCGCCAAAGCTCGAAGCGCGCACCAAGGCCTTCGTCATCGGCCTCGTGGCCAGCGCCGAGCGAATCGCGCAGGTCCGTCACAACCGCGTGCTCGAACATGCGGCCTCGCATTTGGACGCTTATGTCGATCGCGAAGCCATCGCCGCCGAGATCGCCCAGACCCGTCAGCTCTGTGCGCGCAAGGGCTGGCCCGTGATCGACGTCACGCGCCGCTCGATCGAGGAAACGGCCGCGGCGATCATGCGCCTCTACCATGACCGCGGTGCACCCGCGCTCGATCCATGAGCGGCTTCCTCCAAAGCAACCGGCCGCCTTTGATTCTCGCTTCGGGAAGCAAGGTGAGAGCATGGTTGCTTGAAGCGGCGGGACTTGCCTTCATCGTCGAGCCGCCGGGGCTGGATGAGGGGGCCATGCGTGAGGCGGTCAGCGGCGAGAAGAAGCTCGATCCGCAGGATGTGGCCGAGGTCCTCGCCCGCGCCAAGGCCGAGGCCGTCAGCGATCTTGCGCCCGGCGCTTTTGTCATTGGCGCCGACCAGGTGCTGGCGCTCGGCGACCGCATTCTGAGCAAGCCCGACAGCATGGAGGCGGCGCGAAAGGACCTGCTGGATTTGAGCGGCAAGAGCCACACGCTGCATACCGCCGTTGCCCTGGCGCGAGGGGGCGAGTGCGTTTGGACGCATAACGAGGCATCGGACATGGTCATGCGCGAGCTGAGCCCGACCTTCGTCGGCCGCTATCTCGCGGCCGCCGGCGAGGAGGTGTTGAGCGCGGTCGGCGCCTATCAAGTCGAGTCGATCGGGATTCAGCTGTTCGACAAGATCGACGGCGACTATTTCTCCATTCTCGGCCTCCCGCTGCTGCCGCTGCTCGATGCGCTCCGGCGGGAAGGCGCCATAGACAGCTGACGGAGCGCGCGGTGAAGCGGGCCTGTGTCATCGGCTGGCCGGTCCAGCATTCGCGCTCGCCGCTCATCCACCGCTATTGGCTGAACCTGCATGGGCTCGAAGGCGCCTATGAGAAGGAGGCGGTGCCGCCGGCGGAGATCGAAGCTTTCCTGCGCTCCCTCGGCGAGCGTGGCTATGTCGGGGCCAATGTCACGCTGCCGCATAAGGAGAGCGCCTTTGCCGTCGCCGATCAGGCGGACGAGGCCGCGACCGCGATGGGCGCGGCCAACACGCTTTGGCTCGACGCGCAAGGCCGGCTCCAGGCGAGCAATACCGACGCTTATGGCTTCATGACGCATCTCAGCCAACAGGCGCCGGATTGGAACCGGGACAGGCGACCCGCGGTGGTGCTCGGCGCCGGCGGCGCCGCGCGCGCCATCCTTCGCGGCTTGCTCGAGGGCGGTGCGTCGGACATCGTGCTCAGCAACCGTAGCCGCGATCGCGCCGAAGCTCTGGCCGAAATCCTCGGTGGCCGGGTCGCGGTCGTGCCCTGGGAGGACAGAAACAAGGCCCTTGCCGGCGGCGGTCTCCTCGTCAACACGACCAGCCTCGGCATGACGGGCAAGCCGCCGCTCGATCTCAGCATCTCGGCCTTGCCCGCCGACGCCGTCGTCGTCGACATCGTCTATAGCCCGCTCGTGACCCCGCTGATCGAGGCGGCGAAAGCGAGGGGCAATCCGATCGTGGATGGGCTCGGCATGCTGCTTCACCAGGCGGTACCAGGTTTCGAGCGCTGGTTCGGGCTCAGGCCTGAGGTGACGCCAGAGCTCCGTGCTTTTGTCGCGGCCAATCTGGCGGAGGCGTGATGCTCGTCATCGGTCTTACCGGCTCGATCGGCATGGGGAAGTCGGCCGCGGCGCAATATTTGGCCGAGCGGGGCGTGGCGGTGTGCGATGCCGACGCGGAGGTGCATCGGCTCTATGAAGGTCGAGCCGTTGCCGCCGTCGCCGCCGCGTTCCCCAAAGCGATCCGCGAAGGCAAAGTCGACCGGGCGCTGTTGGCGAAAGAGGTGGCGGGGTCGCCGGAGAAGCTCATGCAGCTCGAAGCCATCGTGCACCCGATGGTGACCAAGGCAGAGGTCGAATTCTTGCGCGCGCAGGAGAAGCGCGGCGCCAAGCTGGCCGTGCTTGAGATCCCGCTATTGTTCGAGACTGGGGCGGAGGCGCGCGTCGATGTCACCATCGTGATGAGCGCGCCGCCAGAGGTGCAGAAGGCGCGCGTGCTCGCGCGCCCGGGCATGGATGAGGCAAAGTTGCAAACCTTGCTCAAGCGACAGCTCGCCGATGAGGTGAAGCGCGCTCGCGCCGACTACGTTGTGGACAGCGGCACGAGCCTTGCGGACATGCGCGCTCAGATCGATAAGATTCTCGAGTCGCTCGTGGGCCGCAAGGGGCGCGCGATGGAGCGGCTCCGTCACGAAAACGAAACTTGAGGGGAAGCTGGCCGCGTGCGCGAAGTCATTCTCGACACGGAAACCACTGGGCTCGATCCTGCCGCCGGCCATCGCGTGGTCGAGATCGGCTGCGTCGAGCTGATCAATTGCATCCCCACGGGCCGGGAGTGGCACTGCCATCTCAATCCCGAGCGCGACGTGCCCTATGCCGCCTATGAGGTGCATGGGCTGTCCTTCGAGTTTCTGTCGACCAAGCCTCGCTTTTACGACCTCGCCGACGAGATGCTGGGCTTCATCGAAGGCGCCATGCTGGTCATGCATAATGCGCCCTTCGACTTCGCCTTTCTGAACGCCGAGCTCGAACGGTTGAGCCGGCCGCTGCTCCGCTGGGATCGGGTGGTGGACACGCTGGCCTTGGCGCGGCGCCGCCACCCGGGTTCGCCGTGCAGCCTCGATGCGTTGTGCAAGCGCTACGGCGTCGATCTGACGGAGCGCGACAAGCACGGCGCGCTGCTGGACTGCAAATTGCTGGCCTCGGTCTATGTCGAGCTTGTGGGCGGACACCAGGCCCGGCTCGAATTCGCGGCCGAGGCGGCGCAAGCGGCGCTGCTGCATACGATCGCGGAAGGGGCGCGGGCAAGACCGAGCCCGTTGCCGCCACGCCTCACGCTCGAGGAGAGGCTGGCGCATGAGGCCTTCGTGGCGAGCCTCGGGGGCGAGGCGTTGTGGCGGCCGGTATTGGCGGTGCTGGTCAGCTAATTGGTGGCTTGCCCGGCCGCGCGCGCGAGGTTTTGGCGGTAGAGTCTGCCGAAATCGATCGGGTCGAGCATCAGCGGCGGGTAGCCGCCGTCGCGCGTGACGTCGGCCAGCACCCGGCGGACGAAGGGAAACAGAATGATCGGGCAGTCGACGAACAGCACCGGCTGCAACAGATCTTGCTGCACGTTTTGAAGCCGGAACAGCCCGCCATAGGCAAGCTCGACATTGTAGATCACGCCCGTGTCGCTCTTGGCATGGACGTCGAGATTGACGGTGACCTCATAGATTTCTTCCGCCTGGGGCACGGCGGCGATGTTGACCGTGACCTGAAGCTGCGGATTTGGCGGAGGGTTCTGGAGCGCCTGCGGGGCCGCGGGGCTCTCGAACGAAAGATCCTTGATGTATTGCGCGAGCACATTGAGTTGAGCTGACGCCGCGGGCTCTGGGGCCGCGTTCGTTGGGGCGGCCGATTCGGCCGGCGCGGAAGGTTTCGCCTCCGCTTTGCCACCGCCATTGCCTTTGGCCGGCTGCTCCGGATCTTGCTTCGACTTGGCCACGAATTGGTTCCAGCTTCAATCGGACCGGGCTGGCTAGCATGGGAGCCGCGGTCCCGCAATCTGGGTACGTTCCTGAAGGCGATTGCGCCCCCGCGGTATCCACAAATTAAGACCACAGCCGTTTAGAGTTGGCCATGGCCCTGGGAATGCCTTAAGTTGGGGCTATGACCGGGTGAGGTGGGCACCACCCCACAACCCTTGAGGCTCCCGCTGGTAAATCTCTCGGTGCGAACCAATATGCACCTGGAGAGTTCCGCAAGCATCGCGGGCCTATCCACCGAACGCGGGTCGCGGCAAGAATGAGTGAAGCATTCGACATCTATACTTTGCTGTTCCTGGTACTCGCAGTCGTAATCTTCATTCGACTGCGGAATGTGCTGGGCCGGCGCACGGGCAGTGAACGCCAGCCCTTCGATCCCTACTCGGCGGCGGAGGATAAGCGCCCCGGCGCGCCCAAGACCAATGAGCCGGTGGTGGCGCTGCCGCGCGGGCGATCGGCTCCCATCGGCGAGGCCTCGGGTCCGTCGGTGGAGGATATCGAGGCCAGGCTTGGCGGCCATGCGCCGAAGGACAGCCCCTTGGCCCGGTCGCTCACCCAGCTCATGCGCGCCGATCCGAGTTTCGACCCCGACACCTTCCTCGCCGGCGCCAAGACCGCTTATGAGATGATCGTCATGTCCTTCGCCGACGATGACGAGGCGATGTTGAAGCAGCTCCTGAGCGCGGAGGTGTTCGACGGCTTCGAGACCGCCATTCGCGAGCGCGAGGCGCGCGGCGAAAAGGTGGAGTCGAATCTGGTTGGCATCAACAAGACCGACATCATCGAAGCCGAGGTGAAGAACCGCGCCGCCTATATCACGGTCAAATTCGTGAGCGAGCTGATCTCGGTCACGCGCGACGCCGACGGCGAGGTGGTCGAAGGCGATGCGAAGAAGGTGCGCGAAGTCACCGACATCTGGACCTTCTGCCGCGAGCTCTCCTCCAAGAACCCAAACTGGAAGCTTGTCGCGACCGAGTCGGCGAACTGAGCGCCGCCTCGGCGTGGGCGTGAGCGTCCGCTCCATCCTCTTGCTGCTCGGCGCGGGCACTGTCACCATCGCGCTCGTCTGGCTCTTCTGGCTCTTCCTGTTCAAGGGAAATACGGTGGACGAGGAGGCTGTGCGCTTTGTGCCCATAGACTTCGCCGAGATCGACGGCTGGCAGGCCGACAATCAGGCGCCGGCCTTCGCCACGCTGCTGAGATCCTGCGCTAAGATCTCGTCCAAGGCCGCCAGCACCAATATTTCAGCCGGCGTGTGCAAGGCCGCCTTCGATCTCGCTGCGCGCGGTCCGGTTGGGCGCGACGCGGCCCGCGCCTTCTTCGAAGCTCATTACACCCCCAATCGCGTGATTGCGGCCAAGCCCGGCCGCGTCACCGGCTATTACGAGCCGGAACTCGATGGCGCGCTGAAGCAGGGCGGCAAGTTTCAGGTTCCGGTCTATGGCCGCCCGGCCGACCTCGTCCAGGTCAAGCCGGACGAGATGCGCGCGCGCTTCAACGATACGCTCAGTGTGATGCGCAAGAGCGGGGACGATCTCGTGCCCTATTACACGCGCGAGGAGATCGACAAGGGTGCGCTCAAGGGCCAGGGGCTCGAACTCCTCTATCTGGCCGACCCAGTCGAGCTGTTCTTCATGCAGGTCCAGGGCTCCGGCCGCGTGCGCCTCGCCGATGGCACCAGCGTCCGCCTCGGCTATGCCGCCAAGAACGGCCACCCCTATGTTTCGATCGGCAAGCGCCTACTCGAGCGCGGCGAGAACAAGGGCAACGGCATGTCGATGCAGCGGATCAAGGAGTGGATCCACGCCGATTCCGAGCGCGGCAAGCGGCTGATGTGGGAAAACCAGTCCTACGTGTTCTTCGCCGCGCGCCCCGGCGAGGGCGATCCAGGCCCGATCGGGGCGCAAGGCGTGCCGCTAACGCCCGAGCGAAGCCTCGCCGTCGATGCCTCCTATCATGCGCTCGGGCTGCCGGTTTTCGTCGATGCGTCGGAACTCAAGGCCCCCGACGGCGCGCCGTTTCGCCGGCTGATGATCGCGCAAGATGTGGGCTCCGCCATCAAAGGCCCCGAGCGCGGCGATATTTTCTGGGGCTCGGGCGACGGCGCGGGGGCCATCGCCGGGAGCACGCTCGCGCCCGCGCGCTTCATTATTCTGCTGCCGAACGATGCACCGGGGTCGTGAGCATGGCCAAGCGCGTCAAGGATGACGAGGATGCCGCGCTCTGGGACAAGATCGCGGACTCGGCCTCGCCGCTGAAGCGGCGCGAGCAGCGGCCGCCGATAGACAAGAGCCAAGCCGCCCCGGTCAAGCGCGCGGCGCCAGAGCCGCCGCCGCCGATCGCACAGACGCCAGCACGAACGCTCAAGCGTTCACCCCGTGCGCGCGCGGCCCCGCTCGACCGGCAGACCTCGCGCCAGCTCGAGAAGGGACGCCTTGAGGTCGAAGCGAGGCTGGATCTGCATGGGATGCGCCAACGCGATGCGCATGCGCAGCTTCGGCGCTTCCTTAAGATGGCGCAGGGGCGGGGCTTGCGCCATGTGTTGGTGATCACCGGCAAGGGCACCGATCGGGCCGCGAGCACGAGCTTCTATGAGGAGGAGGAGCGGGGGGTGTTGCGGAGCGCGGTGCCGCTGTGGCTGTCGGAGCCTGATTTCGCCAGCCTTGTGATTAGCTTCTCACCCGCACCACGCCGTCTCGGCGGTGATGGCGCGCTCTATGTGCGGGTCAGGGCTCTGAAGCGCGGCTAGCTGGCCGCAGGTTGAGATAAAGCGAGCGGGGCATGGTGCAGGGGGGGTGGATTCGAACCACCGACAGACGAGTAAACAGCCCGCTGCTCTACCGCTGAGCTACCCCCGCGATCGGCAAAGCAAACCATAGGCAAGCCTTGGCCACAAGATTGGACCGGGCCTAAGTCGCAGCGGGGGTGTGCCGCCTACAAAATGAATTTGGAGAGGTCGGCGTTGCGGGCGAGGTCGCCGATATGCTCTTCGACATAGGCGGCGTCGATGACGATTTTCTCTCCCTGCCTGTCGCCGGCGGCGAAGGAAATCTCGTCGAGAATGCGCTCCATCACCGTGGCGAGGCGACGGGCGCCGATATTCTCCACGTTGGTATTCACCTCGACCGCGATGTCGGCGATGGCCTCGATCGAGTCCGGCGTGAATTCGAGCTCGACGCCCTCGGTCTGCATCAGCGCGATATATTGCGTGATCAGGCAGGCCTTGGGCTCGGTCAGGATGCGGCGGAAATCGTCGCGCGTAAGCGCCCGCAACTCGACCCGGATCGGGAGCCGTCCTTGCAGCTCCGGCAGCAGGTCCGAGGGCTTGGCCGTGTGGAAGGCGCCCGAGGCGATGAACAGCACATGATCGGTCTTCACCGGCCCGTATTTGGTGCCGACGGTGGTGCCCTCGATCAGCGGCAGCAGATCGCGCTGCACGCCTTCGCGGCTCACATCGGCGCCGATACGTTCCGAGCGCGCGCAAATCTTGTCGATCTCGTCGAGAAAGACGATGCCGTTATTCTCGACGTTCTTTATCGCTTCCTGCACGATCATATCGTTGTCGATCAGCTTGTCGGATTCCTCCGCCATCAAGAGGCCGAAGCTGTCGCCAACGGTGACGCGGCGGGGCTTGGTGCGCTGGCCCAGCGCCTTGCCGAGCATGTCACTGAGATTGATCATGCCGACCTGGCTTCCCGGCATGCCCGGTATCTCGAATGAAGGCATGCCGGCGCCGGCATCGGCAACCTGCACCTCGATCTCCTTATCGTCGAGCTCGCCCGCGCGTAAGCGTTTGCGGAACATGTCGCGGGTCGCGGGCGTCGCATGGATGCCGACCAGCGCATCGACCACCCGCTCCTCGGCGTTCAACTGCGCCTTGGCCTCGACCTCCTTGCGCTTGGCGCCGCGCGAGAGTCCGATGGCGGCTTCGAGGAGATCGCGGATGATCTGATCGACGTCGCGGCCGACATAGCCGACCTCGGTGAATTTGGTGGCTTCGATCTTGATGAAGGGCGCATTGGCGAGCTTGGCCAAACGGCGCGAGATCTCCGTCTTGCCGACGCCGGTTGGGCCGATCATGAGGATGTTCTTGGGCAGCACTTCCTCGCGCAGCTCGTCGTCGAGCTGGAGCCGGCGCCAACGGTTGCGCAGCGCAATGGCGACTGCGCGTTTGGCGTCGCGCTGGCCGACAATGTGACGGTCGAGCTCGGAGACGATCTCGCGCGGGGAAAAATTGGTCATATGGTCACTTTGTGGATTCAAGGCTTTCGACCACCACTTCATCGTTGGTATAGACGCAAATGCGCGAGGCGATAGCCATGGCCTTGCGCGCAATCGTCTCGGCGTCGAGATCGCTGTCGAGCAGCGCCCGGGCCGCGGCCAGAGCAAAGGTGCCGCCGGAGCCGATGCCCATGACATCGTCGTCCGGCTCGAGCACGTCGCCGGTGCCGGTCAGCACCAGGCTCTCGCCAGCATCGGCCACGATCATCATGGCCTCGAGATGGCGCAAATAGCGATCGGTGCGCCAGTCCTTGGCCAGCTCGACGCAAGCGCGTTTGAGCTGATCGGGAAAGCGCTCGAGCTTGGCCTCTAGCCGCTCGAACAAGGTGAAGGCATCGGCCGTGGCCCCGGCAAAGCCGGCGATGACGTTGCCGGAGGTGCCGACGCGCCGGACCTTCCGCGCGTTGCCCTTGATGATGGTTTGGCCAAGCGTCACCTGACCATCGCCCGCGATCACCACCTTGCCGCGCTTGCGGACGGTGAGGATGGTGGTGGCGTGCCAGGTGTCGGGAGAGGACTGACTCATGCTGCACTGCGATATCGTGACGAACGCGCCCTTAGTCAAGCGATTCAATCTGCCCTCATGCCGAGGAGCCACCAAAGGCGGCGTCGCGAAGCATGAGGACCGTATTTGATGACCGTGGCCTCACCCTTCGAGACGGGCCTCCGGCCCCCCTCAGGGCGAGGACTTAATAAATTCGAGACTCGCCCCCGGTTAAGCGAATTGCTAAGAGCCTTGCGTTAGGTTGCCATCATGCAGAAGCCAGTCAAAGCCAAGTCGAAGCGGCGCGCCACGGTCGAACGCCGTACCAAGGAGACCGCGATCAGCGCGACCGTCGATCTCGACGGTACCGGCGCCTTCGCCGTGGATACCGGCGTGGGCTTCCTTGACCACATGATCGAGCAGCTGGCGCGGCATTCCCTGATCGATATCACCCTCAGGGCCAAGGGCGACCTCCATATCGACCAGCACCACACGACCGAGGATAGCGGCATCGTGCTCGGTCAGGCGATCGCCAAGGCCCTTGGCGACAAGCAAGGCATTGCCCGCTATGGCTCGGCCTATCTGCCCATGGACGAGACCTTGACTCGCGTCGCAATCGACGTCTCGGGCAGGCCCTATCTCGTGTGGAAGGTCCCCTTTACCCGCTCCAAGATCGGCGAAATGGACACCGAGCTATTCCGGGAATGGTTCCAGGCCCTGGCCCAGCATGCGGGGCTGACGCTGCATGTGGAGACGCTCTACGGCGAGAATAGCCACCACATCGCCGAGACCTGCTATAAGGCGCTCGCACGCGCGCTGCGTCAGGCGGTCGCCATCGACGAGCGCCAGGGTGGCCGCGTGCCGTCGACCAAAGGCCAACTTCAAGGCTGAAAGCGCAGCCAGCGTGCAGGTGTTGTGACCGTCTATTCCGTCTATGAGCCGCCGGCCAAGGCGCCAGATGTTCTGGCCCGGGCCGAGTCGCTGCGTTTCGTCAAGCAGGGGTTCTCCTGGCCGGCACTGTTCGTGCCCGGGTTGTGGCTCCTGTATCAGCGCATGTGGCTCGAGCTGATCCTGTTCGTGGCCCTGTTTGTCGCGCTCGCCTGGCTGCTTGGCCAGAGCGAGCAGGGACAGGGGCTGCTGGGATGGGTGAGCCTCGGCCTCGTCGTGCTGTTCGCGGCGGAGGCGAGCGATCTCCGCTCCGCCTCGCTCGAACGGCGCGGATGGAGGCAGGTCGGCGCCGCCGTCGGAACGAGCCGCGACGCGGCCGAGCTCGCCTTCTTCCGCGCCTGGCTGCCCGAGCAGGAGCGAGTTATGCCGCCGCGCGAAGCTACGGCCGAGCGGCAGAGCCCGGTCGTCGCCACGCGCGCCCGGGCGGGCGGCGAGGGGGAGGAGGTCATCGGCCTGTTCCCAGGGCGGTGACGAACGCCATGCACGTCGCCATCATCGATTACGGCTCCGGCAATCTCCACTCGGCCGCCAAGGCGTTCGAACGCGCCGCGCGCGAGCAGGGCTCCCGGCTTGCGGTCAAGGTGACGGCGCGGCCGGAGGAGGTCGCGGCGGCCGACCGCATCGTGCTTCCCGGCGTCGGCGCCTTCGCCGATTGCAAGCGGGGGCTCGAAGGCCTCCCCGGCATGGTCGAGGCCCTGGAAGAGGCCGTGCATGACGGCGGCAAGCCCTTTCTCGGTATTTGCGTCGGCTTGCAGCTCATGGCCAGCCGCGGGCTGGAACATGGCGCGACGCCGGGCCTCGGCTGGATCGGGGGCGAGGTGCGTGCGATCGAGCCCGACGATCCCGGCCTCAAGATCCCGCATATGGGCTGGAACACGCTGCGCGTGGATCGCGACCACGCGCTGCTCGGTGGCATTCCGACCGGGGAGGCGGGCCTGCACGCTTATTTCGTGCATTCCTATCATTTCGTGCCGGAGGATGAGGAGACGCTTGTGGCCAGCACCGACTATGGCGGAACGATCACGGCGCTCGTCGCCAGGGACAATCTGGCCGGCACCCAGTTTCACCCGGAGAAAAGCCAGAAGCTTGGGCTTGCACTCATCGCCAATTTCCTCGAGTGGAAGCCATGATCCTGATCCCAGCCATCGACCTCAAAGACGGCAAATGCGTTCGGCTCCGCCAAGGCGAGATGGACAGGGCTACCGTCTTCAATGCCAATCCCGCCGCGCAAGCGCGCCTGTTCGAAGATCAGGGCTTTCGGTGGCTGCATCTCGTCGATCTCGACGGCGCCTTCGCCGGCAAGCCGGTCAATGCCCTTGCCGTGACGGAGATCCTGAGCGCCGTGCGCATCCCCGTGCAGCTCGGCGGCGGCATTCGCAGTCTCGACACCATCGAGTCCTGGCTCGATAAGGGCGTCAGGCGCGTGATCCTCAGCACCGTCGCCGTGCGCGATCCCGATCTCGTGCGCGAGGCCGCGCGCAAGTTTCCCGGCTGCATCGCCGTCGGCATTGATGCGCGCGACGGCGTGGTCGCGATCGAGGGCTGGGCAGAGGACGGCGAAATGAGCGCGCTCGATCTCGCGCACAGATTCGAGGATGCCGGCGTCGCCGCCATCATCTACACCGACATCTCGCGCGACGGCGTGCTGACCGGGCTCAACCTCGACGCGACGGCGGCGCTTGCGCGCGCGACCTCGATTCCGGTGATCGCGAGCGGCGGCCTCGCCTCGATCGAGGATGTGCGCCGGCTGTTCCACCCCGAATATTCGATGCTCGAAGGCGCGATCGCCGGCCGCGCGCTTTACGATGGCAGGCTCGATCCGGCGGAGGCGCTGAGCCTCATCGCCTCCTATCGGAGCGAGGCGCAAGAGTCGGTCTAGGTCGCCATCTATGCGCACCCGCGGCATTTTCATCTGGCTGTTCATCCTCATCCTTCTGATCGCCCTCGGCCCGGCGATTATCGCGGTCGGCGGGCAAATGATGGCGGAAGCGTTTGGCTGCCAAGCCGATCTCAACCGCGTGATCCCTTGCGTGATCCAGGGGCGGGACTACGGTCAGATCGTCTACGATCTCGGCTTCGTCATCTGGTATTCCTATCTCAGCATTCCGGCCGGCCTCGTGCTGTTCGGCCTCTGGGCGGTGGCGGCCGTGATTGCTTTCATCGTCAGACTGGGCAAGAGCCCAACCCCGTCAGCGAAAGCCTAAGTCTCGTCATGCTCAAGATTCGCGTCATTCCCTGCCTCGACGTGAAGGACGGCCGCGTGGTCAAGGGCGTCAATTTCGTCGATCTGCGCGATGCCGGCGATCCGGTCGAGGCCGCGTCAGCTTATGACAAGGCCGGCGCGGACGAACTCTGCTTCCTCGACATCACCGCGAGCCATGAGAACCGCGACACCATCTTCGACGTGGTCGAGCGCACGGCGGAGCGCTGCTTCATGCCGCTCACCGTTGGCGGCGGCGTGCGCAAGCTCGACGATGTGCGGAAATTACTGGAGGCAGGCGCGGACAAGGTCTCGATCAACACCGCGGCGGTGATCGACCGCGACTTCGTCCGCGCGGCCTCGGAGAAGTTCGGGGCTCAATGCATTGTCGTCGCCATCGACGCCAAGCGCGTCAGCAAAACCGGCGAGACGCCGCGCTTCGAAATCTTCACCCACGGCGGCCGCGAGCCGACCGGCATCGAAGCGGTGGCGTACGCTCGAGAAGTGGTGGCGCTCGGCGCCGGCGAAATCCTGCTCACCTCCATGGACCGCGACGGGACACGCGCCGGCTTCGACCTCGACTTGACCCGCGCCGTGGCCGACGCCGTGTCGGTGCCGGTGATCGCGAGCGGCGGGGTCGGCACGCTCGACCATCTGGTCGAGGGGGTGCGCGACGGGCATGCCTCGGCCGTGCTGGCCGCCTCCATCTTCCACTATGGCGAGCATTCGATCGGCGAGGCCAAGCGCCATATGGCGACGGCCGGGCTGCTCATGCGGCTCGACGGTTAGGCGGCCAGTCGGGTCTGCAGCCTCAATCGTGCCCGCCCAACACGCACAATGCCTCAGTTTTGCTATTGATGAAGCGAAGGCCCCTATTCCACTCGGGCACCGGGCAGTGTATGAGCCACGTCATGAGCGATGATCACGTGCTGACCCGCCTCGCCGCCAATATCAAGGCGCGGCGGACCGCAAGACCGGAAGATTCCCATACGCGGCGCCTGCTCGACGGCGCGCCGATCAAGCCCGCCAAGAAGCTTGGCGAGGAGGCGGCGGAAACGGTCATCGCCGCCCTCGTCCAGGACGACGCCGCGCTGATCGCCGAGACCGCGGATCTGCTCTATCACCTGCTCGTCGTGCTCGAGTCCCGGGACGTCGGCCTTGACCTTGTCCTAAACGAGCTCGAGCGCCGCATGGGCGCCACCGAGCTCGCGCAGCAGAGGCGGAACACCGCGTCAGTCTGACAGCGCTCCCGCAGGCCCGATGAATCCGCGCCCAACCGTCGCGTTCTCTCCTTACGCCACCTATGCCCGCGACGCCTGGGCGGCGCTCAGGGCGGACACGCCCATGCCGCTGGACGAGGCCGAGCTCGAAAATTTGAGCGGCCTCACCGAGCGCGTCTCGACTAAGGAGGTGGTGGAGATCTATCTGCCGCTCAGCCGGCTGCTCAATCTCCATGTCGAATCGCTCCAGGCGTTGCACGGCGCCGCGACGGCGTTCCTGCGCGCGGGCGACGGCAAGACGCCCTTCATCATCGGCCTTGCCGGCAGCGTCGCCGTGGGCAAGAGCACGACCGGCCGCGTGCTCCAGGCGCTGCTCGCACGCTGGCCGAGCCATCCGAGCGTCGAGCTGGTGCCGACCGACGGCTTTCTGTTTCCGAATGCGGTGCTGGAAGAGCGCGACCTGATGACGCGCAAGGGCTTTCCCGAAAGCTACGACCTTCCCCGCCTCCTCAATTTCCTCGCCGACGTGAAATCCGGCCGCCAGCGGATCGAAGCGCCGGTCTATTCGCATCTCGTCTATGACGTGCTGCCGGACCAGTCGATCCGGATCGAAGGGCCTGACATCGTCATCGTCGAGGGCTTGAACGTGCTCCAGCCGGCGAAGCTGCCGAAGGACGGGGCGGCCATTCCCTTCGTCTCGGATTTCTTCGATTTCTCGATCTATATCGACGCCGCCGATGAGCTGATCGAGAGCTGGTATGTCGAGCGCTTCCTGCGTCTCCGGCAGACGGCGTTCCGAGATCCCGCCTCCTATTTTCACCGCTACGCGACGCTATCGGAGGATGAGGCGCGTAAAATCGGCCGGTCGCTGTGGCGCACGATCAATCTCGTCAATCTCAAGGAAAATATTCTGCCGACGCGGCAGCGCGCCAATCTGATCCTGCACAAGGGTGAGGATCATGCGGTTGAGACCGTGGCGCTGCGCAAGCTTTAGAGTTTTATTGCGGGGCGTAGAGCCGCGACGGGCCGAGACCGATATTGAAGCGGAGGCTGGTGCGCTGCGAGAAGGCGTCGCCGTCGGTGATTTGGGTCTGTTCGACCTTGCCCTTGGCCCGGCCGTCGCCGTCATTGTAGCGCATCTCCGGCGCGTATGAGTACCAATCATACTCGCTGAGCAAGGACAGGCTCGTGCGCGGGCTGAACTGTTTGCGCGTCTCGAATTTCACCCCACCGATAAAGGCGACCTCGTCGTCGGAGAGGCCGAGCCTGCTGCCGCCGATGCCCTTGCCGGTGAACCGGCCGTTATAGTCGGTATTGGCGCCATAGATGCCGGCATGGAGATCGATGAAGGACCGCAAGCCCCAGCCCGAATAGAGCGCCGGGAACAGGGAATACTCGCCGCCGAAGGTGACGTAGCCACCGTAATAGGTGGTATCGAGGGTCTCGCGATAATTGAACAGATTGCCGGTGCCGCCGGTTTGGCCGTTGATGCGGAGATCCTGATCGAGGCCTCTCACATCGAAGGCGGCGCCCCAATGGGTGCTCTTCATGATGCCAGGCAGGATCACGGGCCGTGGATGCGGGGTCGTCAGCTCCAAGGCCACGCCCCAGCTGTCAACGTCGCGGTTGGTGTGCGAGGTCAGCGTGCCGTCGACGCTGACGGTCGAGAGGCCCGGCTGATCGACAATATCCGAGGCGGCGCAGATGCTGCTGTTGGTGGTGGTGCATTTGTTGCGGTTGGTATTCTCGATGCTCGACCAATAGCCGTGCACCGCGCCGACCCATGGCAGGCCGAAGGCGCTGCCCAAAGGCGTGGCGACAGATCCGGAGAAGCCGCCCCCATATTCGTCGAAGGCGTCGTTCTTCTGCTTGCTGATAGTGTCGCCGGGACCATCGCCCTTGTAGCGGAAGGTGAATTTCGTATCGGGCAGAGTGAGATAGGCGAAGCCGCCGCCGAGCGAGATCACGGTCTGGCCAACGGTCATATAGGCCGTGTCCTGAAGCGCCGCGTCCTGCTCGAGCGCAGTTTGCGCCGAGGCTGCTTGCGCCGTGAGCGCAGATGTCGCCAACAGGGCGCCAGCGATAAGGCGCACAAAACTATTCATCGAATCCCCCTGGTCGACTCCGCATTGTGGATAACATAGCAGGCATGCCCACCCTGAGGGTTAAACCTTGGGTAATAAAAGCAAAATTGGCGGCGGTCGTGACGAAAAAGCCACAGGAGGCGGGTGGCCTGTTCACTGTGCGAGCAGACGGCGGTCCTCAGCCAGCTGGCGCAGGGAAACCTCCGGGCGGGCGCCGATATGGCCGATGACCTCTGCTGCGGCGAGGCTGCCGAGGCGCCCGCACGTCTCAAGCGGCGCGCCCTGGGTCAGGCCGTAGAGAAATCCCGCGGCGTAAAGGTCCCCGGCCCCGGTCGCGTCCACCAATTGGGAGACGGGGTCCGCCCCGATGGCAACGGATGTGCCGGCGCCCAGGATCAGCGAGCCCTCCTCGGAGCGGGTCAGTATCGCGAGCTCGCAATCGGCGAGGGCCGCGTTGGCGGCCTCCTCGAAGCTGTTCACCTCGTAGAGGGTGGTGATTTCTTTCTCATTGGCGAAGACGATGTCGGCCCCCTCGCGGATCAAGATGCGGAAATCGGCGCGGTGGCGGTCGACGCAGAAGGCGTCGGACAGGGTCAAGGCGACCTTGGCTCCCGCTTGGCGCGCAAGCCGCGAGGCCTC
Organism: Hyphomicrobiales bacterium; assembly: GCA_038326945.1. Classification (GTDB taxonomy): domain Bacteria; phylum Pseudomonadota; class Alphaproteobacteria; order Rhizobiales; family Methyloligellaceae; genus Methyloceanibacter. Next base: position 52,116 of record JBBQKN010000017.1, on the reverse strand, counting down.
CTTGAACGCCGCCTTGGCCTCGGCCCGGTCGAAGAGATAGCCCTCGAGATAGACGATCTTCGCCGCCTCGATCAGCGCGGGGTCGAGGTCGGGCGGAGCGAAATCCACGCTGGTGCCGAGATAGGTGTTCATGGTGCGCTCGCCATCCGGCGTCACCAGAATGAGACAGCGCGCCGTTGGCGTGCCGTCGGTCGAGGGCGGGGTGGTGTAGTCCACGCCGAGAGAGCGGATGTCGTGATGGAAGATACCGCCGAACTGATCCGCCGCGACCTTGCCGATGAAGGCACATTTGCCGCCGAAGGAGGCGAGCCCGGCGATGGTATTGGCCGCCGACCCGCCGGATCGCTCGACCCCGGGCCCCATGGCGGCATAGAGCCGCTCGGCTTCCTCGGCCGGAATGAGGCGCATGAATCCCTTGTCGAGATCGTGCTTGGATAGAAACGCCTCGTCGCAACGGGCGATGATGTCGACGATGGCGTTGCCGATTCCGACCACGTCGTAGCTCTTGCGTTCCGCCATGGCTTTACCGCCCCTTTGTTTTCGCTTGCGATCTGGTATTAGCCGGGCCGCCCATTATATTCGCGGCCGCAACGGTTGGAACAGCACATGATCGGAGCCGCGATTCAAGCCATCCGGCAAATGTTCACGCCGCCCTTCCGGGCGGTGTTGTTCAAATGCGTCGGTTTCACCATTGCTCTCTTCGTCCTCCTCATCGTCGGCGTGGAATGGAGTTTCAGCCATTTCGTGTCGTGGCCGCAATGGATCGAAAAAACGATCGAATGGCTCGGCGGCTTGGCCCTCGTCGCGGCCTCCATCTTTTTGATCCCGCCCGTGACCTCGCTCATGGCGGGCCTCTACCTCGATGACATCGCGAGCGAGGTGGAGCGCGTCAATTATCCCTCGGACCCGCCGGGACACGAGCTGCCGACGCTTGCCGCGGTGGGCGTCGGCTTGAAGTTCTTCGTGGTGGTTCTGGCTGTGAATCTGGTCGCCTTGTTGCTCCTGCTCATACCCGGCGTCAACCTGATCGCCTTCTATGCCGGCAACGGCTATTTGCTGGGGCGGGAATATTTCGAGATGGTGGCGATGCGGCATCTGCCGCCGGACGAGGCAAGGCGGCTGCGCAAAGCCAATAGGGGCTATGTCTCGCTGTGCGGCCTCATCATCGCCGGCCTCGCCTCGGTGCCGTTCTTGAACCTGCTCACGCCGATCTTCGCCACGGCCTTCATGGTCCATATTTACAAGACGCTGGCGCGCCGCGCCGGCGTGGGCCGCTTGGCGACGCGGCCGGCTTGAGGCGCCCCGCTTAACCGGGCGGTGGCGTCTTCGGCTCGTAGAGGCAGATGTCGCTGATCATGCAGCGCCAGCATTCCGGCTTCCGCGCCTTGCACACATAGCGCCCGTGCAGGATCAGCCAGTGATGGCAATTGTGCCGGTAACGCTCGGGCACCACCTCATTCAGGGTGAGCTCGACCTCGAGCTCGTTGTCGCCGGGGGCGAGCCCGGTGCGGTTCGCGACCCGGAAGAGATGGGTGTCGACGCCAATCGTCGGCTGTTGGAAGGCGACGTTGAGCACCACATTGGCGGTCTTGCGGCCGACGCCCGGGAGGGTGACCAAGGCCTCGCGCGTGCCCGGCACCTTGCCGTCAAATTCATCCAGGAGCTTGCGGGCGAGCGCGATCAGGTTCTTCGCCTTGTTGCGATAGATGCCGATGGTCTTGATCTGCTCGGTCAGTCTGGCAGCGCCGAGCGCGAGCAGTTTCTCGGGCGTATCGGCGAGTTTGAACAGCTCGGGCGTTGCCTTGTTGACGGAGGCATCGGTCGCTTGCGCCGACAGGACCACGGCCACGAGCAAGGTGAAGGGGTCGGTGTAGGTGAGTTCGGTCTTGGGGTGGGGATCGAGCCTGGCAAAGCGCTGAAAAATCTCTTCGATCTCGGCCGGCGTGAGGCGTGAGCCGGGCGCCGCGCCAGGCCGCTTCTTGCGCCTTACCGCCTTGCCAGCGGCGCGGCGCTTGCCGCTTTTCGGTTGAACCCCCATGTTCCCTTATCTTACCAATGACCCTCAACCCATGACGAAGTGGGAGCTATGACAGAGCTCACCTCGAGCCCACAAGATCAAAGCCGTTTCTCGGCGCTCCTGACCCCGCACCGGTCGCTCGGACCGAGGGGCTTCATGGTGATGATGAGCGCGGTTTGCGTCGTCAGCTTCGGCACCGGCCTCATGTTCTACATGATCGGCGCCTGGCCGGTGATGGGTTTCATGGGCCTCGACGTGGCGCTGATCTACATCGCCTTCAAGCTCAACTTCCGCGCCTTGCGCATTTACGAGACGGTCGACCTTACGCCGGAGGCGCTGACGGTGACGCGGGTGCAGCCATCCGGCCAGGAGCAGGTCTGGAGCTTCAATCCCTATTGGGTGCGGCTCAAGCTCGAACAGCGCGTCGGGCGCTCGACCGAGTTGTCGCTTGCCTCTCATGGGCAGTCCGTGGTGATCGCGAGTTTCCTGACCGACCCCGAGCGGGAAGATTTCGCCCGGGTGCTTCGGGCCGCCCTCTCCGCCGCCTAATCGACGAGGTTGCGCTTCTCGGCCACCGAGCCGTCGGGTCTGAGCCGGTAGAGCAGCGGCGCGCCCGTGCCGATATTGAGCCCGATCACCTGTTGCGGCGTCAGCCGGTCAAGCTGCATCACCAGCGAGCGGAGCGAATTGCCGTGGGCGACGATCAGCACGTTCTTGCCCGCCTGCAATTCCGGCATGATGCGTTTGGCGAAGAATGGCAGCACCCGTGCCGCGGTGTCCTTCAGGCTTTCGCCGCCGGGCGGGGCGACGTCGTAGGAGCGCTGCCAGAGGTGGACTTGCGCGTCCCCCCAGCGCTGACGGGCTTCGTCCTTGCTGATGCCGACCAGGTCGCCATAGTCGCGCTCGTTCATCGCGGCGTCGTAGACGATGGGCACCGCCTCCTCCCTCTGCTCGAGCTCGCTCAGGATGATCTTCAGGGTGTTCTGAGCCCGCTTCAGGGTGCTGGCGAAGGCGATGTCGATGTGGCGGCCGTCGGCCTTGAGCATGGCGCCGGCGCGATGCGCCTCGGCCATGCCCTCCTCGCTCAGATCGACGTCCTGCCAGCCGGTGAAGATGTTGAGGCGGTTCCACTCGCTCTCGCCATGGCGCACGAGAACCAATGCATTCTCCATAGCAACTGGTTCTTCGCTCGGACGCTGCGGCATCGCCCTATTCGCTACGAGGATGGCTGTCGGATTGCGATATCAGAGGCCAAGAACATCCGCCATGGAATAGAGTCCCGGGGCCTGGCCTCTCGCCCATAAGGCCGCCCGCACCGCGCCATTGGCGAAGATGGCGCGATCGCTGGCGACATGAACGAGCTCGATCCGTTCGCCATTGCCGGCGAAGATCACCCGATGCTCGCCCACTACGTCACCGCCGCGCATGATGGCGAAGCCGATATCGCCCTCGTGGCGCGGACCGACATCGCCCTCGCGGGAGCGCACGGCATGCTCCTTCAGGGCGATCTGGCGGCCGCGGGCGGCGGCCTCGCCCAGCATCAGCGCCGTGCCGGAAGGGGCGTCGCGCTTGTGGCGGTGGTGCAGCTCGAGGATCTCGATGTCGAAATCTGGCCCGAGCGTCCGCGCCACCTTTTCGGTCAGCCCGGCGAGCAGATTGACGCCGAGGCTCATATTGCCGGCCTTGACGATGGCCGCGTGGCGCGCGGCGGCCACGAGCCTGGTCTGGTCATCGGCCGACAGGCCGGTCGTGCCGATGACATGAACGATGCGCGCCTGCGCCGCCAATGCGGCGAAACCGATCGTGGCCGCGGGTGCGGTGAAATCCAGCACGCCGTCGACGCTGGCGAAGATCGGCAGCGGATCGTCGGTGATCCGAATGCCGAGGGGCTCCAACCCCGCGACTTCGCCAACGTCCTGGCCAATCGCGGGCGAGCCCTTGGTCTCGACCCCGCCGGCAAGTACACAGCCTTCGGTGGCGGCAACGGCACGGGCGAGCGATTGCCCCATGCGGCCGGCGGCGCCAAGAACAGCGATCTTCATGTCGGACATAGCTCTCAGACCGTCAGCGGAGCTTCGACCAATGGCGCGGGTGTTGGGATCCCCGCGCCCCCGGGACCTTCTAGGCCGTGACCCGCCGCCTCACAAGCGCCTACATCCGCGGTCAAGCCGATCACACACGAAGAATTGAGCTTGTGCGGCGTAGCGACCGCTGGCTCGCGCCGGGCCCGAGGTCGCACACTCGCCGGAGAGGGCCATCTTGGTTTCGCCGGAGTTCGTATGCTCAAGACCGCCGCCAAGACACGCGCTGTCGTCCCTGCGGCGGCAGGTTTCGATGTCGAGATCGCGGGCATGGCCACGGCCGTGCCGCCGAACCGATTGTCGCAAGAGGACGCGGCGCGGCGCGCCAGGAGCATTTTCCCCCAATTTGCCGGGCATCAGGGTCTGTTCCGCAACACCGGAATAGAGACCCGCTACGCTTGCGAGGCGCCCGAATGGTACGACCAGGAGCATGGCTGGGAAGCCCGGACGGATAGCTTCCTCCTGCACGCGCTCACCCTGCTCGAAGAGGTGGCCCGCGGCGCGACCGCTGCCGCCGGTGTCGCGCTTCAGGATATCGGCGCCATTGTCGTCAACACCATTACCGGCCTCGCCATTCCCAGCCTCGACGCGAAGCTGATGAACCGGCTCGATCTTCCGGCTTCGGTCGAGCGGCTGCCGATCTTCGGGCTTGGCTGCGGCGGCGGGGTTGGTGGGCTCGCAAGAGCGGCTCGCTACGCCCAGGCCATGCCCGGTGCCAATGTGCTGTTTCTGACGGTCGATCTCTGCAGCCTGTGCCTCCGCGTCAACGATCCAAGCATGGCGATGTTCGTATCGGCGGCACTCTTCGGCGACGGCGCCGCAGGTGTGGTCCTGCGCAATTGCAAGGGTCTCGACCGAAGCTCGAGCCACCGCGGTCGAATCCTTGCCATGGGGGACCATTTCTGGCGGGACACCGAGCACATCATGGGATGGGACATCAAGGAGGACGGTTTTGGTGTCGTGTTGAGCCCCGACCTGCCGCCGCTGCTCCGCACCCATCTGAAGCCCGCTCTACAAGCCTTCCTCAGCGCGAGCGGCATGAACCTTGGCGAGTTCAATGGATTCTTGTTTCATCCCGGAGGCGCGAAGGTCTTGGAGACAGTGCAGAAGGTCCTAGGTCTTCGGCGCGACGATCTTACTTATTCGTGGAAGGCGTTGCGCGATTTCGGCAATATGTCTTCGCCCACGGCGTTGTTTGCGCTCGATCAGGCGCTCAAAGCTGGCGCAAACGGCCCGCACTTGCTTGCGGCTTTCGGTCCCGGGTTCTCCGCCTATTTTCTCGCCGTGGAGCTCTGAGCGGTACGGCGCGACTGGAGTGCCTCGTCTTCAAGCTTGATCTTGTAGTTGAGCACGGTCCACCACAGCCCCGTCATGATCACCCCAAGCGCGAGCGCCCCGAACGCCAAGGGCAGCACCAGCGTCTCGACGATGGTGACGGCATAATTCGGGTGGCGCACATAGCGATAGGGCCCGCGCGAGACGATCGGAGCGTCAGGCAGCGTGATGATGCGGTGGGTCCAGAAGCGGCCAAGATTGGCGATCACCCAATAGCGAACGACCTGTAGGGCCAGGTAACAGCCGATCAGCGGCCAAATAATGAAGGTGTCAGCCGGGATCAAGAACAACAGCGACGCGATCCAGGCGAGATGGGTCGCGGCGACCACGGGGTAGTAGTCTGCCCCGGCCTCGCGTCCACCGGCGCCGATCAGAGTTTTCGTATTGCGCATCGAGTACAGCTCTTCCAGCCCTCGCTGAACGAGCACCAAGAGGGCCGCAACCTGCGGGGCTCCGATAAGGTCGAGGAGGGGCAAGGACGCTCCTGCACGTTTAGGGCTCGACCAAGCTTTGCGGTTAGCAAGCGCTAAGGTCTCTAGTTCCAGGCAAAGGCGACCTTGCGCAAGGACACCTCGCCGAACCGCTCCGCCCCCTCGGCCACGGGCTTGCCGCCCAGGCTCAGATAGAACGAGCAGGCACAGTCATTGTCGGTCAGCGCCCAAACGAGGAGACCCTTGAGGCGGAGGTCGGCCAGCCGCTTGCGCGCGTGCTCGAACAATTGCTGGCCAAGGCCGAGCCCCTGATAGACCGGATGGAGATAAAGCTCGAAAATCTCACCCTGGAACGGCGTACGCCCGGTCCTGGACCGGCCATAGGTGACGTAGCCGGACGCGGCGCCATCGAAGTCGAGGACGAGCAAGGGACGCCGGTTGGCCAGCTCGTTCTTCCACCATCGTTCACCACGGCGCGCGATCATGCGTTCGAGGAAGAGGTGAGGAATGATCCCGCAATAGGCCCCCCGCCAGGCCTCGGCATAGACATCGGCCAGTGCGGCAGCGTCCTTGGGCCTCGCCGGCCTGATCTGAACGAGGTCGGTCTCCATTCTTCGAGCCTAGCGCAGAGTGAGCGCGATGGGCAGAGGGAACGCGCGCTGTTCACAACGTGATGAGCGAGTGTGACCGGGCGGTCACGCGGGCCGACGCCACGGCGCAATCGGCGAGACGCGGCACGCAAAAAAGGCGGACCCGGCATTGGCCTGGCCCGCTTCTAGAAAATGCGGAACTATCAGGACCTGGCAATGAAGCTGGTAAGATTAAGCAACGGCCATTGCCTCTTTTTGCCGCTCGGCCTTCTTGCGCTCGTTGGGATCGAGATGGCGCTTGCGCAACCTGATCGATTTTGGCGTCACCTCGACCAGCTCGTCGTCCTGAATATAGGCGAGCGCTCGCTCCAGAATCATGCGGATCGGCGGGGTCAAGCGTACCGCCTCGTCCTTCGAGGTGGTGCGGATATTGGTGAGCTTCTTGCCCTTGAGCACATTGACCTCGAGGTCGTTGTCGCGGGTGTGCTCACCCACAATCATGCCGGCATAGACCCGCCAGCCTGGCTCGATCATCATCGGACCGCGGTCCTCGAGATTCCACAAGGCATAGGCCACCGCTTCACCGGCCTCGGTCGAGATCAGTACGCCGTTGCGCCGCCCCTGGATCGCGCCCTTGTGGGGCGCATAGGCGTGAAACAGCCGGTTCATGATCCCGGTGCCGCGTGTGTCGGTGAGGAGTTCGCCTTGATAGCCGATCAGGCCGCGCGTGGGAACGTAGAAGACCAGCCGCTGCCGTTCGCCGCCAGAGGGACGCATCTCGACCAGCTCGCCCTTGCGCTCCGAGAGCTTCTGCACCACCACGCCCGCATGCTCGGCGTCGAGGTCGATGACGACTTCCTCGATCGGCTCCAGCAGCTCGCCTCTCGCGTCGCGCCGGAACAGCACCTTGGGCCGCGACACGCTGAGCTCGAAGCCCTCGCGCCGCATGGTCTCGATCAGAATGCCGAGCTGCAATTCGCCGCGGCCGGCGACCTCCATCGAATCGCGCTCGTCCGATTCGGTGACGCGCAGCGCCACGTTGCCTTCACCTTCGCGCAAGAGGCGGTCGCGGATCATGCGGCTCGTCACCTTGTCGCCTTCGGTGCCGGCAAGGGGAGAGTCGTTGACGCGGAAGGTCATGGACAAGGTTGGTGGATCGATCGGTTGGGCCGCAAGCGGCTCCTCAACCTCAGGCGCGCAAATGGTGTGGGCCACGGTGGCGTTGGGCAGGCCGGCGATGGAGACGATGTCGCCGGCGCTGGCCTGGTCGAGCGCGACGCGCTCGAGGCCGCGAAAGGCGAGCAGCTTGGAGATGCGGCCCTGCTCGATCAGCCTGCCGTCATGGTCCAACACTTTGACCGTCTGGTTCGGGGCGATGGTGCCCGAGGTGATGCGGCCGGTGACGACGCGGCCGAGATAGGGATTGGCTTCGAGGATGGTGCCGAGCAGGCGGAACGGTCCGTCCTCGACCTGCGGCGGGGCCACATGGTCCAACACCAGGTCGAACAGGGGCTGCATGCCTGCGTCCTTCGGGCCATCCGCACTGGCCGCCATCCAGCCTTCCTTGGCCGAGCCGTAGAGGATCGGGAAGTCGAGCTGGTCGTCGCTCGCATCGAGGCTCGCGAACAAATCGAACACCTCGTTCACGACCTCGGTCGGCCGCGCATCCGGGCGGTCGACCTTGTTGATGACGACGATGGGCTTGAGCCCCATCTTCAGCGCCTTGGACACCACGAATTTGGTTTGGGGCAGCGGTCCCTCGGCGGCGTCGACCAGCACCAGCGCGCCGTCGACCATGTTGAGGATGCGCTCCACCTCGCCGCCAAAATCGGCGTGGCCCGGGGTATCGACGATATTGATGCGTGCGCCGTTCCAGACGACCGAGGTCGCCTTGGCCAGGATGGTGATGCCGCGCTCGCGCTCCAAATCGTTCGAATCCATGGCGCGTTCGGCGACGCGCTGATTCTCGCGAAAAGCGCCGGATTGCTGCAAGAGCCGGTCGACGAGCGTGGTTTTCCCATGGTCGACATGGGCGATGATGGCGATGTTACGAAGTTTCATGGGGGTCCAGAATGTCAAACGCGGACCTGAAGGGGCCCGCGCTTCTATGTCAGGCATATATAGCGCGTGTGACGATGGTGCAATGGGGCGGAACTCGCTCGCCGCAGGGTGGTTGGTCTCAGGCGCAAGAGGTGGAACCGCTTAATGCAGCACGAGGTCGAGAGCAGAGTCTGGGACGTCGTGGCGAAGGCCGGAATCTGCATGATGGTCACGCGCTTTGCCGGCGGCCTGCGGGCGCGGCCGTTGGAAGCGCTGCCAGACCGGCAGGAGGGTGCGATCTTCTTTCTCACCGATGTCAGGGGCCTGAAAGATGACGAGATCCAGCGTCACGCGGAGATTTGCCTGACGTTCGTCTATGCGGAGGAAAAGGTCTATTTGTCCATTGCCGGGACTGCCGTCGTCGCCCGCGACACTGAACGGGCCCGCGCGCTATGGACCGAGAAGCAGCGCGTGTGGTGGCCGGGCGGTCCCGAGGACCCCAATCTGCGCGTGATCAGGGTCGAGCCGCATCGCGCCGAAATGTGGGACGGCCCCGCCAGCTCCGCCGTCGCGGCTTGCGAATTCGCCAAGGCGCGGCGCACGGGCGAAAAGCCAAACCTTGGCGAGAAGCGCAAGGTTCGCGTGGATTTGGGTGAGACTTAAGCCGATGCCCGTGTTCTTGACCCGCCGCGCGGCAATGCTCGGCGCATCATCCTTGCTTACGCTCGGCCCGCGCATGGTCGCGGCGGAGCCTGCGAAGGAAACGCGTGAGCGCGCGGACGCGCAATTCGCGGCGCTGGAACATCGTTTCGGAGGGCGCCTGGGGGTGTTGGCGCTCGACACGCAGTCGGGGGCGCGCCTGGAGCATCGGCCCGACCAACGCTTCCCGCTGTGCAGCACCTTCAAATTTCTCGCCGCTGCGGCGGTGCTCGCACGTGTCGATCGTGGCGAGGATCGGCTCGACCGAAGCATCGCCTTCGGCGAGGGCGATCTCGATTCATATGCGCCGGTGGCGAAGACGCATTTGGCCGAGGGCCGCATGAGCCTCTCGGAGCTCTGCGCGGCGGCATTGATTTGGAGCGACAACACCGCGGCCAATCTCCTGCTGCGGGTAATCGGCGGCCCGCAGGGGCTCACGCTCTACGCACGCTCCCTTGGCGACGGCGTGACTAGGCTCGATCGCATCGAGCCTGACCTGAATACGGCCATCCCGGGCGATGACCGGGATATCACCAGCCCGGCGGCGATGGTCGGCGACATGCGCGCCATCTTGCTCGGCAACGCGCTTTCGCCGGCGTCGCGGCGACAGCTCGAGACCTGGATGGTGGAGGCACAGACCGGCCCCAAGCGGATCCGCGCCGGCGTGCCTGCGTCATGGCAAGTGGGGGATAAGACCGGCAGCGGCGACAACGCCACCGCGAATGTGATTGCGATTCTCCGGCCGCCCAAGCGAGTTCCCATCCTCGTCGCGGTCTACTACACTCAATCGACGGCATCGAAAGAGGAGCGCGACGCCGTCCACGCCGAAATCGGGCGCATGATCGTCGCGGCGCTGTAAGACCGCTTGGATTCCGCCGCAATTCGCCGCTTTCCCCGAAAACGCCTTGAATGACGCCGCCGCTGCGGCCATACAAATGCCCAGCGAATCCAAGAGGCTCGTCCTTGCGCGCGACGGGTCTTCGACCACAGACCGATTCCCGATCCCGCCGACTACGTCCCGGGCATCCGGCCTTAAGGACGCCACGTCCAACGGCGCCCACCCTATCCCGGGCGAATTTCAAGCGAGGCAAGATGTGTGGCTTTGCAGGTGTGATCGACCTTGAGGGTCGGCGGGAGCCCGAGCGGGCCCAGGTGGCGCGCATGGGCGGCGTACTGCTCCATCGCGGCCCGGACGATCGAGGCACCTTGTTCGCGCCCGGAATCGGCGTCGCCCATCAGCGTCTCAGCATCGTAGGGGTCGACAACGGTCAACAGCCGATCTTCAACGAGGATCGGACCGTCGCCGTGCTCTACAACGGCGAACTGTTCGACTATCCCGAACGGAAGGCCGAGCTCGAGGCCCGAGGTCATGTTTTCACCACCCGGAGCGATTGCGAGCTGATCGTGCATCTCTATGAGGAGCACGGCGAGGATCTGTTCGAGCATTTGAAGGGTCAGTTCGCCTTCGTGCTGATCGATTTCGCCAAGCGGAGCGTGCTGCTCGCGCGCGATCGGGTCGGCATCTGCCCGCTGTTCTGGTCGCGGCAGGGCGATTGCGTCTATTTCGGTTCCGAGATCAAGGCACTGCTCGCATCGGGCGCGGTGCCCGCGGCGGCCGATGTCCGCGGTCTCGATCATCTCTTCACCTTCTTCGCCCTCGGCTCGCGCCGGACCATGTTCGAAGGCGTGCAGTCGATCCTGCCCGGGCACTATCTCCGCATCGCCTTCCGCCCCGACGGCAAGGCGGCCGAGATCGTCGAGCGGCGCTATTGGGATTTCGAGTTCCCCGATTGGGGCGATGAGGATAACCCGGCCGACGCAACCGCGCTGATCGACGAGTTCGAAGCGAAATTCCAGCGCGCGGTCGAGATCAGACTCAGGGCCGATGTGCCCGTGGTCGGCTATCTCAGCGGCGGCGTCGATTCAGCCTATGTACTCGCCATGGCGGCGAAGGTGAGCGGGCGGCCGCTGCCGAGCTTCACCGTCCGGGTGCCGGACCCGGCCCTTGATGAGGCCGCGTATGCAAGCGAGGCCGCGCGCCATATCGGGGGGCTCACCACGGTGGTTGAAGCCGGCCCCGCCTTCATCGCCGATCGCTATGCGGATCTGATCCGCGCGACGGAGAGCCCTGTGCTCGACACGTCTTGCGCCGCGCTGCTTGCCCTGTCGCAGGAGGTGCATGGTCAGGGCTACAAGGCCGTGCTCACCGGCGAGGGCGCGGACGAGGCGTTTGCCGGCTATGTCTGGTTCAAGATCAGGGAGATGGCCCGTAAGCTCGACATCGGCGACGCTTTCCGTCCGAGCACGGGCATAAGCCGCGTCGCGCGGAAATGGGCGGCGCCGCATCTCGGCTTCGAAGAACTCGCCCGCATCGATGGCATCATCGCCGGGCCGCACGCGCAATCGGTGATGTACAATCTCGTGGCGACGTCGCGCGACCGCTATTACAGCAGCGAGCTGAAGGAGCGGCTTGGGTCGTTCGTCGCCTATCAGGACCTCGCGCTCGATCTCGACCGCATGCGCCGCTGGCATCCGCTGAACCGCTCGCTCTATGTCGGTTACAAGGTGCAGCTCGCGGGGCTCCTGCTCAGCCAGAAGGGCGACCGCGTGGCCATGGCCAACAGCGTCGAGACGCGCCCCCCCTTCCTCGATGAGGACGTGATCGCGTTTGCCTCGCGCATCCACCCGCGCTTCAAGCTTAGGGGCGGGCTGAAGGACAAATATTTATTGCGGCAGGCGGCGGCGCGCATGTTGCCCGAGTCGGTGGCGCAGCGGCGCAAAGCCATGTTCAGGGCGCCTCTGGCCGAGACCTTCCTGTCGGACCCTCCCAGTTTCGTGCGCGATTTGATCAGTCCGGAATCCCTGGCGCGGGCGGGCTATTTCGACGTGGACAGCGTCAGGCGAGATTGCGAATTGTTGGCGAAGGGCGACGGCGCCAAGCTCGGCACCTTTGTCAGCCTGGGTCTTGGCGGCGTGGTCGCGACCCAGCTCTGGCATCACCTTTATCTCGGCGGCGGGCTGTGCGATCTCCCGCATGTCAGGCATGAGTCCGACGCGAAGCCGACGGTGGCGCCGGCGACCTCCCTCGCCGTGGCGTAGCGGGATCGACCCTGTCAATGGCCGGCTTGCCCCGGCCATTCGCGTCTTTCTCCAGCCTATTTCCGGTAAATTCGTGGATGCCCGGGACTGCGCCCGGGCATGACGGTTATTTGGGAAGCGAAAGCGCCCGCAGCCGGGCGAGGCCTTCCTCGGCGATGGTCCGGGTCAGCTCCTCGGCCCCCATATCGCGCGCCAGCGCGCGCGCCTGGCCCGACCACAGCGAGCTGAAGTCGCCAGAGCCCTTCGCCTCGGCTTTCGCCCGCAGCGGCATTGCGGCCTGGGTCGCGAGCGGGAAGTCGGGCGCCTCCGTATCGATGGGGCCCTGCTCCTCGACCAGGCGATTGCGCAGCGCGCGCGCCGGGCGCCCCGTGAACACATTGGTGATGACGGTTGGGGTCTCGGGCTCCCGCAGCGCCGCGCGGTACAACTCGGAGATGCTCGCTTCAGGGCAACGCAGATAGGCCGTGCCGATCTGCGCCGCCGATGCGCCGAGCGCGAAGGCGGCGGCTAGCCCACGCCCATCGGCGATGCCACCGGCGGCGGCGACGGGGATCGGCACCGCGTCCACGATTTGCGGCACCAAAGCGAAGGTGCCGAGCTGCGCCGTGACGTCGGTCTCGATGAACATGCCGCGATGGCCGCCGGCCTCCGCCCCTTGCGCGATGATCGCGTCGGCGCCGTGCTTGTAAAGCCATTTTGCTTCGCGCACGCTGGTGGCCGAGGCCAGCACTTTGCAGCCGGCAGATTTGACGCGCCGAACGAGGTCAGGCGCCGGCAAGCCGAAATGGAAGCTCACGACCTTCGGCGTCAGTTCCTCGACCAGGCGACAGGTCTCCTCGCCGAACGGCAGCAATCCGGTGCGGAGCGGCAGCACCGGCGGCTCGGCGCCGAGCTCGGCGTAATCGGGCGCGAGGCGCTCGAGCCAGGCCTGCTCACGCGTGGCATCATGGCCCGGCGCTTGATGACAGAAGAAGTTGAGATTGATCGGCCGGTTGGTGCGCGAGGCGATCTCGGCCACGCATTCGCCGATCTTGTCGGACGTGAGCATGGCGCAAGGGAGCGAGCCGAGACCGCCGGCCTTGGCCACGGCGACCGCCATGTCGACGGAGCTCGCGCCTGCCATCGGCGCCTGCACGATGGGCAGCTCGATGCCGAGAAGATTGAGCAGTCTTGTGTCGGGCCACATCACTCGCGATTGCGTTTGCCGAGGAGGCGCAGGCGGAGCGCGTTGAGCTTGATGAAGCCCTCGGCGTCCTTCTGGTCGTAAGCGCCGGCGTCGTCCTCGAAGGTGACGATTTTGCTCGCATAGAGCGATTTTGGGCTCGTGCGCCCGGTGACGATGACATTGCCCTTATACAGCTTGAGCGTGACCTCGCCTTCGACATGCTCCTGGCTCTTGTCGATCAGGGCTTGCAGCATCTCGCGCTCCGGCGCGAACCAGAAGCCGTAATATATCAACTCGGCGTAGCGCGGCATCAGCGAATCTTTGAGATGCATGGCCTCACGGTCCAGCGTCAGCGATTCGATGGCGCGGTGCGCCGCGAGCAGGATGGTGCCGCCCGGCGTCTCGTATACACCGCGCGATTTCATGCCGACGAAGCGGTTCTCGACGAGATCGACCCGGCCAATGCCGTTGTCGCGGCCGAGCTCGTTCAGCCGCGTGAGCAGCGCCGCGGGGGACAGTTTTTTGCCGTCGATGTGAACGGGATCGCCGCGCTCGAAGCCGATGGTGACCATGGTCGGTTTGTCCCGCGCGTCTTCCGGCGCAATGGTGCGCTGATAAACGTAAGGCGGCGGCTCGACACCCGGGTCCTCCAGCACCTTTCCTTCGGACGAAGAGTGCAGCAGGTTGGCGTCGACCGAGAACGGCGCCTCGCCGCGCTTGTCCATGGCCACCGGGATCTGGTGCTTCTCGGCGAAGTCGATCAGATCGCTGCGCGACTTGAAGTTCCATTCGCGCCAGGGCGCGATCACCTTGATGTCCGGGTTGAGCGCATAATAGGTGAGCTCGAAGCGGACCTGATCGTTGCCCTTGCCGGTCGCGCCATGGCAAACGGCGTCGGCGCCGGTCTCGCGCGCGATCTCGATCTGGCGCTTGGCGATCAGCGGCCGGGCGATCGAGGTGCCGAGCAGATAGACGCCTTCATACAGCGCGTTCGCCCGGAACATGGGGAAGACGAAATCGCGCACGAATTCCTCGCGCAGATCCTCGACGAAGATCTCCTTGATGCCGAGCATCTCCGCTTTCTTGCGCGCAGACGCCAGCTCCTCACCCTGGCCGAGATCGGCGGTGAAGGTCACCACCTCGCACCCATAGGTCTCCTGCAACCATTTCAGGATGATCGAAGTGTCGAGCCCGCCGGAATAAGCGAGCACCACCTTGTTGACGCCGGTCGTCATGGAATGAGCCTTGTGGGGTGCGACGCACCCTGAGGAAATGTTTCGCGGGACTATAGGCAGGCGAGCCTGTTGCGCAAGGGCCGGGGCGCTTGTCCCGAAGCTCGCTTACCGCTTGTTAAGGCTCTTGAGCGATAGTGATTCTCGTGATCCTGCGCGGTCACATCTCCAGGACGAGTATCGTGTTGCGTCTCAGGGACCGGCCCCACCCAAAAGGGGACCGGTCCCACCTGGGACCTTCCCTGGGACCTTGAGCGCGTCACGCGCGCCGCCCCGCCAGCAGCCAATAGACAAGATCTCAGGCCTGAGAGTTAGCAGTCTGCTGCTCGCTCAGAGGAACCCGACGTGGCAAGATGCTCAAATGACCGACCCTACCGCGACACCCTGGCTGGAGTACGTCAGACTGCTTCTGGCGGCCATCACGCCGCTGATGACGGGCGCCATTGCTGGCATACTTCTCTACTTTGGGCTGAGGATTGACCGGCGAAAGCAAGTGAGCGGGGAGCTGGTCAAGAAGAGGATCGACTTCTACGAGAAAACGACGCCACACACCAACGACCTGTATTGCTTCTGTCGGGGCGTAGGTCATTGGGCGACCCTTGATCCCCAGAAGTTGATCCTTTCAAAACGAGAATTGGATCGACAATTCCACCTCAATAGATTCCTCCTGACCGAAAGGACGTTCGGCCTATATGACCAGTTCATTACCCAATACTTTTCAATGTTTGTGGCTGCCGGACGGCCCGCGAGACTGCGGGTCGATTTAGAATTCCTGAAGGCGCAGATGGGTCCAAAGTTCCAGAAGACTTGGCTCCCCTTCTTGGGCGAGGGCGATGTCGACGCCCAGTGCCAAGCCTATGAAGTGCTGATGGAATCGCTCGGCCGTGAGATCAAGGGAGAGAACTGAGCCTGGCGCCATACCCGCGCGTCACGCGCGCCGCCCCGCCAGCAGCCAATAGATGAAGCCGCCGATGAAGCCAGCGGCAGCGACGATCGCCATATATTGCCCAGTCGGCAGCGTTGGCATCGTCTCGGGCGAGGCGAGCACGGGGACGAGGGCGAGCGCGGCGCCGCCCGCCGGCACGTAATACATCCAGGTGCGGAGCCGGAGCGCTTCGCCCGCAATGGCGGCGATGGCCCCGGGCAGGACTGTCAGCGCCGGAGCGACGGTTCCGGCGAACACCATCATGCCGAGCACGGGAGCGGCCCCTTTCTGGCGGAAGATTGGATCGTTCGGCGCGGCGGCGCGAAGCTCGTCGCCGGCCCAGATCGCGCCGAGGACGAAGAGGGCGCCGAGCGCCAGGCTCGCGGCGACGATAAAGGCGGTTGCGGCCCAGAGCACGCGGAAGATGGTGCGGACGATCATTGCGTCACCTCATGCGACACGCTCGCGGCTGGAGATGGTGGGCACTATAGGACAGACTGAGGCCCGATACCTCAGGGGATGAGCCCGTGCCCAGCATCGCGTTCTGGTATGAATTCGCCAGCACCTATTCCTATCCCGCCGCCATGCGCATCGAGGCGCTGGCGGAGGAGGCCGGTGTCGAATTGCGCTGGAAGCCGTTCCTGCTCGGCCCGATCTTCAAAGCCTTTGGCTGGAACGATTCGCCTTTCAACATCTTCGTGGCCAAGGGCAAATATATGTGGCGCGACTTGACGCGCGTCTGCGCCGCGGATGGATTGCCCCTGAAACTGCCGCCGGTGAATTTTCCGCAAAATGGGCTCAAGGCGGCGCGGCTGGCGCTGGTGGGCGAAAGCGAGGGCTGGATTCCGGGTTTCACCAAGGCCGTGTTTGCCGCGAATTATGCCGAGCAGAAGGACATTGGCGAGGATGACACGCTCGCTGCAATCCTCGCGGGGCTCGGTGTGGATGCGAACAGCGCCTTCGAGGCCGCCAACGCGCCGGCGAATAAGGCGGCGCTTAAGGCGCAGACGGACGAGGCCATGACGCGGGGCCTGTTCGGCGCGCCGAGCTTCACCGTTGGCGATGAGCTGTTCTGGGGCAACGACCGGCTCGAAGCAGCGCTTGCCTGGGCGAAGGCCCACTAACGAGGCTGGGCACACGTCGACGATCGAAGACCGACAATTTCATTTCGCCTCAACGAGCGCTGCGAGCTTCGCCAGCGCCATCCGCGTGCCGGTCTCGTTATCGGCGGCTGGCACTCCGCGCGGCAGTCCTTCATAGACGACGAGGACGTCGGTGCCGCCGTCTGTACCCAACTTGTCCGGTCCGGCGGTCAGCGGCAATTTGGATTATGTGGTTAGTCCTGTGGCGGGCCGCGCGCTGGCGCGTTGCTTGATGCTGGCGCTTTTGAGCTGGCCGCAGGCGGCCATGATGTCGCGCCCGCGCGGATTGCGCACCGGGCTCGCATAGCCGGCGCGGTTCACCACCTCGCCGAATTTCTCGATTCTCTCCCAGTCCGAGCATTCGAACGGCGCGCCGGGCCAGGGATTGAACGGGATCAGATTGATCTTGGCTGGGATCTTGGCGAGAAGCCGCACAAGCTCCTTAGCGTCGGGAAGTGAGTCGTTGACGCCCTTCAACATCACATATTCGAAGGTTATGCGCTTGGCGTTGGAGAGGCCGGGATAGGCGCGGCAGGCATCCAGCAGCTCCTTGATCGGCCATTTCTTGTTGATGGGGACCAGCTGGTCGCGAAGATCGTCGCGCACGGCATGGAGCGAGATCGCCAGCATGCTGCCGGCCTCGCTGCCCCAGCGCGGAATTTCCGGAACGACGCCTGAGGTCGACAGCGTGATGCGGCGCTTGGAAACCGAAAGTCCTTCGCCGTCGGCGGCGATCGCCATCGCGTCCCGTACATGATCGAAATTATAGAGCGGCTCGCCCATGCCCATCAGCACCACATTAGTGATCTTGCGCATCGTGTCGGGAATTCCGCGCGGGTCGTCGGCGACAGCGCCGGGCCAGTCGCCGAGACGGTCGCGGGCGATCATGATCTGGCCGACGATCTCGTTGGGGGTGAGATTGCGCACAAGCTTCTGCGTGCCGGTATGGCAGAAGCTGCAGGTCAGCGTGCAGCCGACCTGGCTGGAAATGCAGAGCGTGCCGCGATCGGCTTCGGGGATATACACCGTCTCGACCTCCTTGCCGTCGTCGACGCGCAGCAGCCATTTGCGCGTGCCGTCGGACGAGACTTGCTCGGTGACGATCTCCGGGCGGCGAAGGCCGAAGCGTTGCGCCAGCTCGCCGCGAAACTCCTTGGCGATGTTGGTCATGGCGGCAAAGTCGGTCGCGCCCTGGACGTAGAGCCAGTTCCAAAGCTGCCCGACGCGCATGCGCGATTGGCGCGCGGGCACGCCGAGCTGATCGAGACTCGCGGCGAGGCCGGCGCGGTCGAGCCCGATCAATTGTTCGCGGCGATCCGCCTGCGTCGGCGAGATCTCGGTGGCAAGGGTCGATATGGACATGATCTCAGCGCTTAAGGCCAGCCCAGCGCCGGCCTTAGCCCGTCATATCATGCGCGTGGGGCGCAATGCCAACGGCGGGGCCGAAAAGGCCCTCAAACCCTATTCGTCATCGTTGTCCATGACCTTGTCCGCCGCGGTCAAAAGCCCGATCGTCGGATTGCTCCCGCAATAGATCAGGAGTTTCTCCAACGTGGATTTGAACTCGGCGAAGTCGACCGTGGTGGCCTCATCCTCCTCGGTATAATAGCCCTCCAGCCAAAACATGATGTTGGCCATCTGGTCGGTCGGACGCGCCGAGAAGTCCGCGCAGGTGATGGTCGACATGTCGACGACTTGCGCCTCGGCCGAGCTTGCGGCGAACAGCACGGCGATCAAAGCCACGGCGTAACAGCACTTCATGGAGTTCCTCCCATTGCGACAAAGCCGCACAGAAAGGACGCTATTCCTGTCGCGTGTCGCAATCAATGAGAGGAATTTAGAGCAGATTGCGGCGTTTTAGCTGCTGCATTCCTTGGCGATGCGATCGAGCGCGTCGCTAACGCCGTTCAGCGAATAGGTGTCGCTGGTGGGGGTGCCGCGTGCGGATTTGGCGTCGATCTTCATGCTGCTGCCCTTCTTCAGGGCCTGGACCAGATCCTTCTCGGTCTCGGGCTTTTCGACGAAGGCGCCTTCATCCTTGGTGAACAGCTCGAATTTCTGGGTGCCGATGGTCAAGGTCGCGGTGGCTCCCGGCTTGAAGGGGTAGCCCATCTTGACGCTGATCTCGTTGGTCACCTGGTCCCCTGGCCAGGCCGAGACATAGAAATAGACCGGATCGCGTTTGACGTTCTTCGGCTTCAGCTCCTTGGGCTGGGTCACGGCAAAGCAAACCTTGGCACTGCCGGACGCGCCATAGGCTGACCAGTCGCTAAACGTCTGGAGTAGCGTTGGATTGTCCGCCATGGCGGGCGTAAAGCTTAAGGCTACGCCAATGCAGGCGGCTCGAACGGCTCGGCGCATCTCCCCGTCCCCGATTCGTCGTGAGCAGCGGTAACCATACATAGTTGAGTCCCGTTTGGCCAGATTGGGGGCGTTAGACCCGGCGGCGCCGGTAGCGCGGGGCGCCTTGCACATGCTGGACCCGCGGCTCAGGCGAAGCGCTCCCAGCCACGGGACGCGTGGCGAAGCGGCCATGGCAACGCAGGCGGTCATACATCACGATCGCCCCCGCGGTGGCGACGTTCAAAGAAAAACTTGTTGGAATGCGGACGATCTGGTGGCAGCGGGCAACCAGCTCGGGGCTCAGCACCCCCCGTTCACGTCCGAGCACGTAGGCGGCCTGCGGCGGATGGGCGAAGGCTGGCAAATCCACCGCCTCGTCGAGCAGCTCGATGCCGACCAGCCTGCAGCCTCGCGGCAGGTTAAGCTCGGCGACGCTCCGCCAATGATAAAGCGGCAGATGACCCGGCGCCTTCGACGTGTCGGCGATGGTGTCCATGGCGCGCGCATCGGCGCCGATGGTGAAGGCGAAGCTCGCACCGAAGGCGTGAGCGGAGCGCAGCAAATTGCCGAGATTGACGGCTTTCGACACGCCCTCTACGCCAATGGCGAAATATCCTCGTGCGGTGCCTTCCAAGGATTTCACTGGTCTTCTATCGGATAGGCCAGGCTGGAGCTTCCAGCCCAGCGTCAAGCAAAGGAAGTTCGATCATGCGCGTGGCGCAATTCAGCGAGTTCGGCGGACCGGACATGTTGCGCATCGAAGAGGTCCCGGATCCAGTTGCCGGAGACGGGGAAGTCGTTATCCGGGTCTCGGCGGTGGGGCTCAACTTCTTCGATACGCTCGTGCTGCGCAACAAATATCAGGTCACCCCGACGCTGCCCCATTCGCCGGGGGCGGAGGTGGCGGGCACGATCCAAAGTATTGGGCCGAACGCCAAGAACCTCGAACTGGGACAAAGGGTGGTGGCGTTCATCGGTGGCAATGGCTGCCGCGAGATGGTCGCGACCGAGGCGGGGAACGCGGTGCCCATCCCCGACGGCGTCAGCGAGGCGGCAGCCGCCGGTATTCCCGTCACCTACGGCACGGCGCTGCACGGACTCAAGGACCGGGGGCGGCTGATGCCGGGAGAGACCATTGCCGTGCTCGGCGCCGCCGGCGGGGCCGGGCTGGCGGCGGTCGAACTGGCGAAGGTCATGGGCGGCCGCGTCATCGCGGTCGCCTCCTCCGCCGACAAGCTCGCGCTCGCGCGTGCGCACGGGGCCGAGGCGGGCATCAATTATCGGGACGAGGATCTGAAGGCCCGCCTGAAAGAGATAACGGGGGGCAAGGGCGTCGACGTGATCTATGACTGCGTCGGCGGGCCGCACGCGGAGCCGGCCTTGCGGGCGACGGGCTGGGAGGGGCGCTATCTCGTGGTCGGCTTTGCCGCGGGCGAGATCCCGCGCATTCCGCTCAATCTCATTCTGCTCAAGGGCTGCGCGCTCGTCGGCGTATTCTGGACGGCCTTCGTCGAGCGCAACCCGGACCGCCACCGCGCTAACACCGCGGAGCTGCTCGCATGGTGTCGCGACGGGCTGATCAAGCCCCATATCCACGGCAGCTTCCCCCTGGTGGAAACCGCCGAGGCACTTCGGCTGATCGAAGGCCGGAAAGTCACCGGCAAGGTGATCGTCAATCCTCAGCTCTGACGCTTATCGTCAAGTCGCGACGTCTCGCTAAGAGGCCCGAGGCAATTCCTTGTCGAGCGCTCGCGCCGCCGCCGCCCGATGAGTCGGCGTGATATGGGAGGAGACGAGAGCGAGCACCGCCGTGACCAGGGCCGCGTCGTCGGCAAAGCCGAGCCCGGCGATGATGTCCGGGACCAAATCGAGTGGCAGGATGAAATAGGCGATGGCCGCGAGCAGCATGCCGCGGACGCGCATCGGCGTGGCCGGGTCGAGGGCGCAATAATAGCCCGCGACGATGTCCTCGACGAACGGGACTTGCCCGGCGAAGCGCTTGAGCTTCTGCCAGAATTCACTGCGTACCTTGCGCTCACGCTCGGCGAATGCGTGCAAGGAAATCTCCTTGCCGAAGGCCGCATTACGGAGCTCGCTCGCGTCGTTCCAAGCCATCATGCCGTTACCTCGCCAAGGCTGAAAGAGCCGAAGTCCGCCAAACACATAGGGTGGGGGCCGGGTCTCCGCAAGAAGCCAGTTTCGCCATCTTGTCTCGATCTTGTCTTGGGCCCCCGCCCATGCGAAGCAGCCCAATGGTCACCCACCGCCTCCTCTTCATCTGCCTCGGCAATATCTGCCGCTCGCCCATGGCCGAGGGCGTCTTTCGGCGCGCGATCGAGGAGGAGGGGCTGGCCGATCGCTTCGAGATCGACTCGGCGGGTCTCGGCGATTGGCATGTCGGGCAGGCGCCGGATAATCGCGCCCAGGCCGCGGCGCAAGCGCGCGGCATCGACATTTCCGGCCAGAGCGCCCGGCAGGTCGTGCCCGAGGATTTCTCCCGCTTCGATCTCCTGATCGTCATGGATCGCTCGAACTCGGCCGAGCTCAGGCGCCGCTCGCCGCGTGAGGCCCATACCAAGATCCGCCATTTCCTCGAATTTGCGCCCCGTGTCGGGACCAAGGACGTGCCGGACCCGTTTTTCGGCGATGCCGAGGGTTTCGATCAGGCGCTCGATCTGATCGAGGAAGCGGCGCAAGGCCTGCTGGCAGCGCTGGTGGGAGACGAGTCGCTGCCGGCGAAACGGGGCGCTTAGACCAGGCTCGCTTGGTCCTCGAGCGGGTAGGCGGCCTCGACCACATAAGGACCGCCGCCGATCGAGGCGCGGGAAGAGAACAGCACGAAGCGGCTGACCTCGAAGGCCTCGCTCAAATATCCCTGCCGCTCGAGATAGATCGCCACCGCCTCCGAGCTTGAACCTTTCAACCGCGCCACGGTGATATGCGGCGTGAAGTTGCGCGGCTCGGGCGGCAGTCCCGCCGCGCGGGCCGCGCGCTCATGCGCCCGCTGTAGCGATTGCAGCGCCTCGGAGGGGGACACGCTGGCGAAGATGGCGCGAGGCTTGCGGCCGCCAAAGCTCGAAATACCCCGAAGCCTGAGCTCGAAGGCCGGGGCCATGATGTCCCCGAGGCTGTGGGCAAAATCGCGGGCGGTGATGCCATCGACATCGCCCAGGAAGCGAAGGGTCAGATGATAGTTGGCGGGATCGATCCAGCGGGCGCCATTCAAGCCGGCGCGGACGAGGTTAAGCCGCTGCGCCACGGTCGCTGGAACTTCGATCCCGGAAAATAGTCTCGGCATGGCGCAATCTGGGTGGGTGAAAATCTACGGGCAGGGATTGGGAAAAGTGAGGTGGATGTCTTCGATGTCCTTGAGCACCTCGTCTGGAAGCTTGAGCAAGGCTCCGTCGATATCGGTCTTGAGCTGATCCATCGTCGTTGCCCCGATGATGGTGGAGGTAACGAAGGGCCGCGACGTTGCGAAGGCGAGCGCCATTTGCGCCGGGTCAAGTCCATGTTTGCGCGCAAGCGCGACATAAGTCGAGATAGCGCGAGGCCCATTCCCCAGCTCATATCGGCCCAATCGGTCAAATAGCGACTTGCGCGAGCCTGGCGGAGTCGCGCCGCCCTCATATTTGCCGCTGAGATAACCCTGTCCCAGCGGCGAATAGGCCAGCAGGCTCACGTGCTCGCGATAGAAAATTTCGGAAAGCCCGGTCTCGAACGACCGGTTGACGAGGTTGAAGGCGTTTTGGATCGAAACGATGCGCAGGAGCCCCATGAGTTCCGAGGCCTTGAGGAAGCTCATCACGCCCCAGGGCGTCTCGTTGGATAGGCCGAGGAACCTGATCTTGCCCTGCTGCATGAATTCGGCGAGGACCCCCAGGATCTCCTCGATGGAATGGGTCTCGCCCTCGAAATGGACGTAGTCGAGACCTTCGAAGATGCGCATCGGCCGATCGGGCCAATGCAGCTGGTAGAGGTCGATATAATCGGTCTGAAGCCGTGTCAGGCTCCTCTCGACCGCCTCGGTGAGCTGCGCCCGGCTTTGCCTGCCCCTGATGCGATCCCGGCGGAGCCAGTCCATCTTGGTGCGCCCGATCGCCTTGGTCGCGATCATGACCTTGTCGCGGGCCTGCCGAGAGGCGAGCCAGGTGCCGATGATTTCCTCGGTGCGGCCTTGGGTCTCGGGCTTCGGCGGGATGGGGTAGAGCTCGGACGCGTCGAAGATGTTGATGCCACGGTCGAGCGCGTAGTCCATCTGCGCGTGACCTTCGGCTTCGGAGTTCTGCTGGCCAAAGGTCATGGTGCCGAGGCAAACCGGGCTCAGTCTAATGCCGGTGCGGCCGAGCTCGCGATACTCCATGGGCATAAGCTTGGTAATCCCGATCTCACAAAGGTTTGTCCAACAGACGCCTTAGCGACGCGACCAGACTGTCGTGCAACGGGCGCGGCTCCACCCCAAAACTGCGGCGAATTTTCTCCGAACTCAGCACGGAATAGGCGGGCCGTGGCGCCGTCGTCGGATAGTCGGCGGTGGCGATCGGCCGGAGCCGGGGGCTCTTCCGCCCGAATTTGGCGGCCTCGGCGAAGATCAGGGTGGCGAAGCCGTGCCAGGTGACCGCGTCGGCCCCCGCATAATGATAAGTCCCCCAAGCGGTGAAGTCGCCCCGTTCGGCGCTCACAGCCATCGCGATGATCGCAGCCGCAATATCGGCCGTTGCGGTGGGACAGCCGGTCTGATCGTCGATGATGGCAAGCTCGTCGCGCTCGGCGCCGAACCTCAGCATGGTGCGCAGAAAATTCGTGCCGAAGGGGCCATACACCCATGACGTGCGCAGGATCAGGTGACGGTCATGGGCGTCCCTCACTGCACGCTCGCCCGCCGCCTTGCTGCGGGCGTAGGCGCCTTGGGGCCTGACCGGATCGTCCTCCCGATAGGGCGTGCGGCCCTGACCATCGAACACATAGTCGGTCGAGAGGTGGATGAGCGGCAGGCCTGCTGTCGCCGCCGCCTGGGCCAGCACGGCAGCGCCGTCGCGATTGACGGCAAACGCCTGTTCCGTGTCGCTCTCAGCCTGGTCGACGGCGGTGTAGGCGGCGGCATTGACGATGATAGTTGGCGCGTGACGGCCGATGGCCTCGGCCACCGCGGCAGGGGCGCAAATGTCGGCCTCGGTCCGGGTCAGCCCCACCGCGGCGCATCCGGCGAGCGCGCAGGATTCGATCAGCTGGTGCCCGATCTGGCCCCCCGCCCCAAACACCATGATTTTGGAGGCCACGGGGCGCAGCGTCCCCGCGCCTCAGCCGGCAAGCGCCAGCTGGATCGTGGCCGGCGCGGAATTCGGAAGGGCGGCGGGTTGGTCGACCTCCTCGCCTTCGAAAAATGCGCCCCAAACCAGCCAAAGCATAAAGGCCGCGACGGTGAGCAGCGCAACGAATGCGAAAATTTTGGTGTAGTGTAACGGCATGATCCCTCCCTGAAAGCCGGCGCCAACCGGCCGAGGGGCGAAACTGGACCAGCTACGCCACCCATTGCAAGGCCGGATCGGATGGCTGCGGCCGGCTTGGCTAACCCTCATCTGCCGCGCTGATAGGCCAAGACCTCGCGCGCGATGAGGCAGGCGTCGAGTATCAAGACATAGGGCGCCGCTTCCTGCACTAAGAGCTTCCTGAGCGGGACGTCGTCCTTGACCGTGCGCGCATAGACCGGGCTTCGCGCGCCGAGCGCGCCGCCAAAATAGACCGCCCATAGCCGCCGCGTCTCCCCAGGCAACGTCTCGAGCAGCGTCTCGATCTGTCGCGGCAGGTGGTCCTCCATGTCGCGCGAGGTGGCCCTGCCTTCGAGCCGCCGCTGGCCGATGGCCTCACCCATGAGCAGCGTCTCGAGCGTGTCGCGCGCGGGCTTTTGCGCCACGCCGAGGCCGACGAGCTCCCCGCGAAACTTCGCCTCGAACAGATTGGCGCGATCGTAAAGATAGGGCCTGCCGCGCCTCGGCTGGTCGACCGGGGTCAGCCAGCTTTCGCGGTAGTGCCACTCGTCGAGCACCTTGGCGTTGATGACGCCCCCGGTCAGCGCCTCGATATCCTCGGAGGTGAATTGCGGTTGATCGCTTGGCATTTGCACCCATGGAAGCCCGAGCGGCCGCCTGGCTCAACCAAGATCGGACCTCTGTCCCAAGGAATCGCCCAGGTCGTTGGCCCTTTTCCGGCCCGATGGGGATGGGATAAGGTCCGCACGCCAGCTCAGCCTCGGGCCTCGATCACGTAAGGAAGGTCACTTGTCCTCATTTCCGCTCACGCGTCTCGTTCGGTACGCCGCGGCAAGCGCCGCCGCATTTGCGCTTCTGGCGGCTTCCGCCGGGGGCGCTCTGGCCAATCAGAAAATCTGCCAGTTGCAAGAGCAGAATTATGAGCAGATCAAGCGGGGGGCCTCGACCGTCGAACTCAATCGGTCGCTGTTCTCGGCAGCCGATAAGGGCTGCGAAGCTCTGGCACGCCGGCTTTTGGATGACGGGGCTTCGCTCCAGGCGCGCGATCGCTTCGGCTTCAATCCGCTCGGCAGCGCGGCGAAATCCGGCCAGGCCGAAATCGTGACCCTGTTCCTCGATCGCGGCGCCGCCATCGACGCCCGGAGCATCGACGGCTCCACGGCTTTGTATGAGGCGGCGGAAACGGGCCGGCTGCCGATCGTGCGCGCATTGGTCGAGCGGGGGGCGGATTTGAGCCTTCCCGGGCGCTCCGGCATCACGCCGCTGGCGGCGGCGGCCTATTTGGGCAGCGAGCCGATCGTGGCCTTGCTGATCGAGAAGGGCGCCGATCCCAAAGCGCTCGACCAGACGGAGAAGACGGCAATCGTCTACGCCGCCGGCCGAGGCTTCGCCAATGTCGTCCGCCTGCTTCTCGACCATGGCGTCGATGTCAATGCCAGCTACGGCAACGATTTGACCGTGCTGATGTGGGCGTCGGGCTATTCGGCCGAGGCCGGCGTCAACGATATGGTCCAGGTCATCACGCTCCTGCTCGATCGCGGCGCGAAGGTCGACGATCGGGATAATCGCGGCCGGACCGCGCTGATGATCGCGGCCGAACTCGACCACGAGGCCGCGGTCGATCTTCTGCTCGCCCACGGTGCCGATAAGAGCCTTCGCGACAAGCAGGGAAAGAGCGCCGGCGACCTCACCTCGCTCACGGCGCTGCGCGAAAAGCTGGCGGCGCGCTAAGGGCTGGCGGCTCTGGCGCCTAGCGCCCGTTGCCGAGATATTGGTCGATCTGGAGGCCGGCGAGATATTTTGACAGCGCCTCGAGATCGTCCGGCGCGGTGGCCTTCATCAAATCCGACATGCCGGGATTGTTGCCGCGCGAGCCGTCGCGAAAAGCCATCATCGTGTTGTGGAGGTATTCCTGCCACTGCCCGGCGAGGCGGGCGGTGGTGCCGTCGCCCTGAAAATGCTCGAGGTGACAGCCGCGGCAGCCGATGGAGCCCGCGGCGGTCTGCGCTTTTGCGGCGACCTCGTTCGACGCATCCGGCTGCCCAAGGTTCGGCCATTTGAGCTTGGTGAAGTGAGCGGCGAGCGCGAGCATGTCGGCCTTCTCCAACGACGCCGCCATCGGCGACATCAGTGCGTTCTTGCGGCTGCCGCTCTTAAAATCGCGGAGCTGAAGATAGAGATAGCCCTCGTTCTGTCCCCAGATCACGGGCGTCGTGTTGTTGATGGGGATGCCCTTTTCACCATGGCAGGTAGCGCAGAGCTTGGCCTTCTCCTCGATGCCTTCGGCGGCAGATACGCCGGCGTTAGCGAACATCAGCGATGCCGCGAGCAGAAGCACCAGTCTCAGGGTCATGATCTCGACAACCCGCAACATGACTAAGCGTTCCTTGTCATGAAAAGGACGGGGCCAATATGCCCCGTCCCCTTACTTTGTTACGTCTTGGGGGCCACCCGTGACGGCCCTTGCCAGCGATCAATCGGCTGTAAACGCGATGATGTTGTTACCGCGCTTGAAGTCGATCTGGGTGTTTCCGCCAGCCCCGACGACGATATATTGCTTGCCATCGACGGAGTAGGAGGCGGGCGGCGCATTGACGCCAGCACCGGCAAAGAACGACCACAGCACGTCGCCGCTCTTCGCGTCATAGGCGCGGAACCAACCGTCGCCTTCACCGGTGAACATCAGGCCGCCAGCGGTGGTCAACGCGCCACCCATCATCGGTAGCGGCGTCTTCTTCTGCCAGGCGATCTTGCCGGTGTTGTAGTCGACCGCGGTCACGTTGCCGAACTGATCCGACCCGGGGATGATCTTGAAGGCGCCACCGAGCCAGAGCTTGCCGCCCGGATAGGGCGAGTTCTCGACGTGATAGGTCATCGGCTGGTGCAGATTGACGGCATAGGTCAGCCCGAGATCGGGGTTGACCGCCATCACCGACCATTCGACGCCGCCATTGGCGCCAGGGAGCATCGGCGCGCCCTCGGCCGTCGGCAGGGTCCACATGCCGGTCTGATCCACCATCGCTTCGGAGAAGCGAATGAGGCTGCAATCCTTGCGGTTGTGGACATAGACGTTGCCGGTCTTGCCAGCGTGAATCACACCGGGAACGGTTTTGCCGTCCTTATCCTTCACATCGACCAGGATCGGTGGGCTGACTGAGTCGAGATCCCACACGTCATGAGAAACGTATTGGAAGTGACAGGCATATTTGCCGGTGTCGAGATCAAGCGACACGAGCGAGTCGGTGTAGAGATTGTCGCCGGGCCTGATCGAGCCGTCGAGGTCCGGTGAGGGGTTGCCGACCACGAAGTAAATGCGCTTCGTCTTGAGGTCGACAGCCGGATTTTGCCATACGCCGCCGCCGAGGGTCTTGTAGGGATCGCCCATCTTCTCCAACGCGGCTTTCTCAGCCGCGATGTCGCGATGCATGTCCTTGCCCGTGGCGTCGTGGGTCGCCCACACGCCGACGGAATTCTCCGGGGTCGTATCGAAGTTCCAGACGAGCTTGCCAGTCTCGGCGTCATAGGCGCGGACGAAACCGCGGATACCATACTCACCGCCATTGGTGCCGATGAGGATCTTGCCGTCCACGGCCGTGGGCGCCATGGTCTCGCTATAGCCAAGCTCCGGCTCGGCGAGGTCTGTCTGCCAGATCAGGCTGCCCGTCTTGGCGTCGAGAGCAACGAGCTTGGCATCAAGCGTGCCCATATAGACTTTGTCTTTGTAGATGGCGACGCCGCGATTGTTGGGGCCGCAGCAATAGGTCGTAACCGGACCCATTTTGTGCTTGTAGTGCCAGTATTGCTCGCCGGTCTTGGCGTCGATCGCATAGACGTGGTTGAACGACGTGGTCACATACATCACGCCGTCGACGACGATCGGCGTCGTCTCCAACGATTCCTTCACTTCCGTCTGGAAGATCCAGGCCGGGCGAAGCTTGCCGACGTTCGAGGTGTTGATCTGCTTGCCGGGATAATACCGGGTCTGATCATAATTGCCGTTGGTATGCAGGAAGTTCTTGTCGTCCTGCGCCGCGGCGCTCAGTTGCTCCTGCGTTACTGAAGGTGCGGGGGCTTCCTTCGTCGTCGTCGTTGCGGCTGTTTCCGTTTCGGCTCCTGCCAAGGCCGGGTTGGTCCCGACGAGGCCGAGCCCGAGCGCGCAAGCCAGCGCGCCGGCCGTCCTAAAACTCACCATTGTTTCCTCCCTTGCGTGGCACCGACCGACCGATTTTTCGGCCGCTCCTGCCGGTTTCACGCGGCTGAGACTGCTCGCGCCCTTGCAATTTGTCAATCAACCCCTGGCATTGGTCGGTCACTTGGATGCATCGGGCAACAGAATTTACCATCTATGCTCGACCTCGTTTGTGGTTCGCGCGTGCGCTTCCGGCTACATTGCCGGCATATCGACCGGTTTTCTTGCAGTTGCCGCCTTGAGTGACTAAGGGTTCCTCCCAGTATGCAGTGTCACAAGCGTAGGGCCTTGCCGGACGCAGCGAACGCCCGGCACACGCCCGCGGGAACATTTCCTCGGTCCCTCTGCCTCTGTCTGATTATCGCCCTTGTGCTCGCGCCGACACCGCTGGTGGCCGCCCCGCAACATGAGGGCACACCGGCCGCGCCTCTTCAGCAGACCGCACCGTCACCCGCATCCTCGCCCAAGCCGGCGCCGCCTGCGGCCGCCGTCACCAAAGTGCCCATCGGCTATTTGAAGCAGGAGGTGAAGCAGCTGATCCCGCTCTCCCGGCTGCATGTGGAGCCGGAGGATTACGGCATCGCCGGCGCCGAGATGGCGCTCAAGGACAGCAACACGACGGGCCGCTTCACCAAGCAGGAGTTCGATCTCGACGTGGAGCGCGTGCCGATCGGCGGCGACGCCGTGGCGGCGTTGAAGCGGCTGGCCGATAGCGGCCATCACTTCATCCTCGTCGATGCGCCGGCCGAGACGTTGCTGGCGCTTGCCGATTCCGTATCGGGGCAAGACGTGCTGCTGATCAATGTTCGGTCCGAGGACGAGCGGCTGCGGCAGGAAGATTGCCGCGCCAACGTGCTGCACACCGCGCCCGACCGCTACATGCTCGCCGATGCGCTCGCCCAATATCTCGTATGGAAGAAATGGCAGCGCTGGCTTGTGGTCAAAGGCGTGTTCCCGGAGGACCTCGCTTATCTCGAGGCGATCAAGCGAGCTGCGGCGCGCTTCGGCGGGACGATCGTCGAGGAGCGCGAATATAAGGAGACCCCGGGCGCGCGGCGCTCCGATTCTGGTCAGCTGCAAATTCAGCGGCAAATGCCGGTCTTCACTCAAGGCGCGCCGGATTACGACGTTCTGATCGTCGCCGACGAGAAGGGGGTGTTCGGTCCCTACCTTCCTTACCGCACCTGGGATCCACGTCCCGTCGCAGGGACTACAGGTCTTACCGCCATGAGCTGGCACCCGGCGCATGAGCAATGGGGTGCCACGCAGATGCAGAACCGGTTCCAGCGCTTCGCCAAGCGCTTCATGTGGCCGGTCGACTATCAGGCGTGGATCGCCGTCCGCGCCATCGGCGAGGGAGCGACGCGCGCCCGCTCCGGCGATTTTGGCCCGGTCAACGCCCATCTCCGCAGCAAGGATCTCGATCTCGCGGCATTCAAAGGGCAGAAGGTCAATTTCCGCAGTTGGGATGGGCAATTGCGCCAGCCGATCCTGATCGCGGGTCCCGATCTGCCCGTGTCAATGTCGCCGCAGGAAGGTTTCCTGCACCGAACCGCGGAAGTCGACACGCTCGGCGTCGATGAGCCGGAGAGCAAATGCAAATTCAAATGATGCCATCGACGCCCGGGCCAACGTCTCGCATCGGGGCGCGAGCCAAGAAAGGATTGGAGATGCCAAGGACGCAACGACTCGCGATCGCAATCGCCGCAGGCGCGAGCTTGGCCTGTTTCGCCGGCGAGGCCTTCGCCTATACCGTCTATGTCTCCAACGAGAAGGGAAATTCGATCACCGTGATCGACAGCGCGACGCTCGAGGTGCAGAAGACGATTCCCGTCGGTCAGCGTCCCCGCGGCATCATGCTGACCAAGGACGGCAAATCTCTTCTCATCTGCGCGAGCGACGACGACACCGTGCAGATTCTCGATGTGGCCACCTCGACGATCACGGGGGACCTCCCGTCCGGCACTGATCCGGAGCTCTTGAACATTCACCCTTCAGGCAGCCCGGTCTATGTCTCCAACGAGGATGACGATCTGATCACCGTGATCGACCTCGACAAGCGCGAGGTGGTGGCCGAGGTGCCGGTCGGCGTTGAGCCGGAGGGCGTCGGGATCAGTCCCGACGGCAAGGTTCTCATCAGCACGACCGAGACCTCGAACATGGCGCATTTCATCAACACGGAAACGTATGAGATCACTGACAACGTACTGGTCGGATCGCGGCCGCGCTTCGCCGAGTTCACAGCCGACGGGTCGCAATTGTGGGTGACCTCGGAAGTGGCGGGAACGGTGTCGGTGATCGACGCCAAGACGCGCCAGATCATCAAAGTTATCGGCTTCGAGATTCCCGGGGTGCGGCCGGAAAACATGCAGCCGGTCGGCGTCCGCATCCTCAAGGACGGCTCGAAGGCATTCGTCGCCTTGGGTCCGGCAAATCACGTGGCGGTCATCGACGCGAAGAAGCTGGAAGTCGAGCGATATCTTCTCGTCGGCCAGCGCGTCTGGCAGCTAGCCTTCACCCCCGACGAGAAGCTGTTGTTCACAACCAACGGCAACAGCAACGACGTGTCGGTCATCGACGTGCCAAGCCTGACGGTGACGAAGTCGATGCCGGTCGGCACCGCGCCCTGGGGCATCGCCATATCGCAAGACTGAGCCGGCGCGGGCGCTATTTTTCGAGACGCGCCGATGCCTTGGGCACGAGCTTCCAGCCGCGGCTCGCGAGATTCTGCGTGGCGAGCTTGCTCGCGCTGCCGGTGATCCAGATTTCGCCGTGGGGGCCGGCAGCGGAAATGAGCCCTTCGACCTGAGGACTCCAATAGAGATAGTCCATGGGCACGATGGCGACCAACCCGCTCCCAGTCTGCATCAGCGGCGTGCCGCTGACATTGACGAAGGACCGAACCGGCGACACGCGCTTATTGTAGGCTGCGGTCAATTCCGCCTTGCGCCGATAGGCGAAGCCTTCCGAATAGGTCTTCGCCTGGGCCGTGCGGGCGATGAAGATTTCACGCGCGCCGGCATTACTGAGCTGCATCATGGCCGCGACGATCACCGCCTTGTCGGTGGGGGTGAGCCAGGGCGAGAGGTAGAAGGCATCGATGGTTCCCGGCGAAACGCCCATGGCCACCAATTGCTCGCGGCCGAGCTGCTCGAGCTCGGCGGCGGTCTTGTCGCGCAACACCTCGCGTATGGTGCTGGTGGTGCCGCCGACGCTGATGGCGATGCCGGCGCCCCCGGTGACAAAGGCGAGACCAACATTGACCCCGGATTCGCCAATGGCGCTCGCGCTTGCCACCCGCCTGATTTCGGAATCCAGCGGTTCGAAGGTGGTGTAGGGATCGACGCCGAAATCATAGGCGAGCTTCCGCCGCGCCTTGCTGCCGCCGGCAAGCGAGGCGACGGTTCCCTCGCGGTTCGGATCAGTGGCGCTCATCGACGCATCGACGCGGTTGAACCAGCCGCCGACGCCGCGAAACGTCTCGCCAATGGTCTTGCCTGGCGCGGTGACGAGGTCCTTTGCCGTTCCCAGAGGCTTCAAGGCGGTTTTCCCGGCCGCCGTCACCAGCGTCTCGGCCCCGTTGATCTCCTCCATATGCGCCGTGGCCGCCACCTCGCGCACGCGCATGCGCAACAGCTCGGTGCCGTCGACGGGGAAGGTGCCGTATTTCGTCTGCATCTGATATTGGTCGAGGAAGCGTTCGACCGGAACGCTGCCGACGATGGTGTGATAGGGGCTTCGCACCAGATCTGGCGGCAGCACTTGGGCCGGCATGAAGACCAGAGCGTTCTCGTAACCCCCGCCCAGCGCGGGCAGCTCGGCTCCTGCGACGGCCAGCGCGGCAAGCATGCCGGCGCCGAGATAAGCAAACGCTTTGGTCATATCCCCCTCACCACTTGCCCCATGGACCGACAAAGACGGCCCGACACGGCGGCTCGTGGCCGATTATAGACGCAAATGCCCCCGCATGGGTGGCCGTTATGGCAAAGGGGGGAGGCGCCGAGACGGAGGACTATTCCGCTCCCGGCGCATCGGGCTACGCAAACGCGTGGCGGGCCGCTCAGCTCGCCTTGCGCAGTGCCTGCTCCATATTCGCGACCTGCTGCTTGACCGCAGCGGCTGCCTCATCGGTCGCCTTGGTCGAGATGGCGCGAATTTGGTCCACCTGATGCGCGGCATGGCGCTTGATCGGCTCGGCCACGTCCGCGCCAGCGCTGACGGACAGGGCGCGAACCTCCTCGGCCTGCTCCATGAGCACCTCGAACTGCTTCCGCCAATACGCGCCTTGCAATTCCACGATCTCGGCAAGGTTCTTGGCGCTGGCGAGGTTCTTGGCCAGGTCGAAGCCTGAATTGACGTTGCGCTGGGCGATGTCGATGATCTTGCGGTTGAGCGACGCGGTCGCTTGGCTCGCGGCGTCGTACGACCGCTCGACGGCCTCGAGGCCGGCATCGAGCGCGACCTTGCTCCGCTCATACGCATCGCGCGTCTGACTGACCGCGGTTCCGGCGAAGGCGCGCATCGCCTCCGGGATCGCGGTCTCGAAATTCAAGGACTGAAACTGGGCCATTGGATTGGACGTCGCTGTTTTCTTTTTAGCGGCCGCATCGGGATCGAAGGTCATGGTCATGGATCTACCCTCATGGTCCCCGCCGGAAGATTGGGGCGGTGCTGGATGGTTGGGTCGGCGCAGTCGCGAGCAGGACCGGGCGATTGGCGCGCGCAGCCGACAGGCTCGGCGGCGGGCCAAAAGAAAATCGCCAGAACTTCTTTCTCTATCCTGGGCACGCGCTGCTTCTCCGGGTTCTCCGGCAGCCACGGCTTGTCGCGCTTCTTAAGGGCGCTATCCCTCCCAAGGCGAGGTCAGTTAACCATGATCGGGGTCGCGAGTCCAATCGCCTAGGCCCCAAGGTGTGGATGGCGGGTAGCGCGAAGCGCTCCGGGGGCGTCCAGTTTCTGGCCGATCTTGGCCCTGTTTCCCGAAGGGCTTTTGCCGTATAGCTCCTGGTACTTCCTAGCCAGCGCATAAAAACACGGTCTTATTTCGCCAGAACAATCGCGATGAGAGCCGTTGTGATAAGCCCCTGATCTGGCGGCCGGTTCTCCGTCTTCTTGAAAGAATTTGCAGCTAGCGCGTCAACCACGTCCTAGTGCCGATGGGATCTTGGGAATGATGAAGAATATTTGATGCTGAGTTTCAGATATGGGAGATGAGGAACCAGGGTCAGCTTCATCAAACTTCCCGGAGTCAGCCACGGTTTCGGCGCCGGGCTCCGCCCCCGCCGCCCTGGCTTGGATGAGCGCCCGCTTCAAGGGCGTGCAGGCGCCCTCCGACTGCGAATGAGAAAGGCTTGAGCCTAGCGGCTCTGATCGTTCCCAGGCGCGATGCGCGAGGAATCCTTGGCCGCGTCGGCGGAGCCCTGCGCCAAGGCTTTATCCTGAAGTCTGGTCTTGGGCTGCGAGCTCGATTTGGCGGTCGAGGTGGTGCCGACCATGCTGATGCCGGCGAAGAACGCGCCGCCGCTGACGATGACGGCGGCGATGCCGACGAGCCGCAAAAAACTCGGCAAGCGCGGCCGCTCGGGCATTTCCACCCTGACGATCCGATTGAGATAGGCGATGAACGAGCTGAGCAGGCCGGCAAGGGCGCCGAAGCCGAACACCTGCATGGCGGCGGCGAGTTTCGGCTCGGCGCTCGTCTGGAAGCCGAAGACGAAGGCCGCGACCATAACGAGCGCCGCAATTCCGTTCAGCAGGATCAGATAAGCGAGACCGCGACCGGCAATGCGGTCGTCGATGAAACCGCGGTCGAAGCGACGACGCTCCATCTCATGTGAATCGCGGGGCTCTGTGGTCATTTTACCCTCGGTGGCTTCGACTCTTCAAAATTCGCGCTCCCCCCAGGGTTCTTCCGGAGTAGGCGCCGTCGCGTGGTGATGAACAGAAACGCTGAACAGGTCTTTGGTTCAGATCCAACCTTAGACGAATCCGAGCCAAACCCCGTACCGCGTAATAATAGGTGAATTGTGGCGCGTGGGGTGAGGCGAGGACTCAAACTCACCGGTACGGATAATAGCGCAAGCTCGGTGGCCAATTCGTCTCCGGATAGCGCCTCTGTAGCGCCTGGATCTCGTAATTGCCCCGCGCATAGGGCACGAAGCCGAAATAGACGCTCCAGCCGCCAGGCCGCCCGGGACCATAATAATAGGGATAGACGGGCGGATCGCCCCGCCGGCGGCGATAGTCGCGAACATAATCGACGGAGGAAGAATGGCTGCCGCCCCAGGCGTTCGCGGGCGCCGCGCGCGCGGGCTCGGGCTGCACCAAGAGACAAAGCCCGAAGGCCATCACTGCCGCGACAACGAGGCTGTGCGCCGTTTTCTTGGAATGAGACAATTCTTGCACCGTGCGTTTTGCCGTCCGACCACCGGACCGGCGATTTCTGCTTATAGCCGGCATTAGGCAAAAGGATGGTGAACGGGCCGAACGGCCCTTGATCCAGACTTGACGCGACTTTGGGCGCCGGCGGTTGCCATCAGCCCCATTGACGGCGCCTCGAAATCACGCGGGTAGCGCGCGGCGCTATTTTTGCTAAAGTCGGAAAAAGCCTTTGGGAGCATCGTGCAATGGTTCCTCCGTCTCGCGGCATCGCGACTGCTGCCCATTTCCTTGTCGGGTTGGCATTCGTCGCCACGCTCGCTGGCACTATTTCCCCATCGTCGGCGGAGGAAAAGAAGATCCCGCCTTGCCACGAGGACGCGATCGTCGTGTTCGACGCGTCGGGATCGATGTCAGGCAACCAGATCCTCGGTATCCCCAATTCGCGCGCCCGGATCGACGAAGCCCGTTCTGCGCTGGCCCGGGTGTTGCCCAGCGCGACTAAGTTTCGCCGCGTCGGCCTCGTGACCTACGGCCCCGGGCCCTACAATCAGTGCAACGTCAAACTCGATCTGAAGCCAACATCCAATGCGGCGAGCCTCATCATGGGCGCCCTGAATTCCCTGGTGCCGGCGGGGCGGACGGCGCTGACATCGGGGATCGAGGAGGCGGCCGAAGCGCTCGATTTCAGGTCAAAGCCGGGCGTCATCGTCGTCGTCACCGACGGCGAGGAGACCTGCGGGCGGTCCCCATGCGAACTCGCCAAGCAGCTCCGGGCCGCGGGCTATGCCCTCACGATCCACGCCATCGCGTTCCGATATGAAGCTTTCTCGTGGACCGGTACGTACAACGTCATGGACCTCATGTGCGTGGCGGAAGAAAACAGCGGCCTTTATGTCAAGGCCAATGATGAGGAACAGCTGGTCGAGGCGCTGGAGAAGACTCTCGACTGTCCGATGATGTCGCAGGTCCCGCTCGAATGGACCGCGACGGCGTCGATGGATCGGAGCGACCACCGGGCGTTGCGGTAGCAACGAGGGCTCCGAACGCTCAATCCCCGTGGCCGAGATCGACACCTTCAATGCTGGCCCCATCCCGCACGGCACGACAGCGTCCGGCCGGCTCGCGCCAACTGGTAGGCCTAGATTGAGAAGCGGCGCGCGTCTGGGCTAAGAAGGGCGCGCGTAACGCCTCAAGCCGCCCAACGGAACAGCGACACCATGGCTCCGCCGCTTCTCCTGCTGAAGGACATCGGACTTTCCTTCGGCAGCACGCCCTTGCTCGACGGCGCCGTCCTGTCGATCGGCCCTTCGGAGCGTCTGTGTCTCGTTGGCCGTAACGGCTCGGGCAAATCGACCTTGCTCAAGATCGCCGCCGGAATGATCGAGCCCGATTCCGGCAGCCGCTTCCTGCAGCCGGGCGTGACCCTCCGCTATCTGCCGCAAAGCCCCGACCTCTCCGGCTATGCCAGCACGGCGGCCTTCGTCGAGGCGGGGCTTGCGCCCGGCGACGATCCCCATCGCGCGCGGTTCCTGCTGGAGAGCCTCGGCCTGACGGGGACCGAGGAGCCGGCAACGCTGTCCGGCGGGGAAAGCCGGCGCGCCGCACTCGCCCGCGTGCTGGCGCCGGATCCTGACATTCTTCTGCTCGACGAGCCGACCAATCATCTCGACGTTGTGGCCATCGAGGGTCTGGAGGCGGCGCTCGGATCCACGCGCTCGGCCATGGTGCTGATCAGCCATGACCGGCGCTTCCTGGAAAATCTATCGCAGGCGACAGTCTGGCTCGACCGCGGCACCACGCGCCGGCTCGACAAGGGCTTCGCCGAGTTCGAGGTGTGGCGCGACGCCATCCTTGAGGCGGAGGAGCTCGAACGCCACAAGCTCGACCGCCGCATCGTGCAAGAGGAATCCTGGCTGCGTTATGGCGTCAGCGCGCGGCGGAAGCGGAACCAGCGCCGGCTCGGGGATCTGCTCGAGCTCCGCGATCGGCGCAAGCGCGTTCAGCAAAACCGTGCGAGCGGAGAGGTGAAGCTTTCGGTGCAGGAGGCAAAGGAGACCGGCAAGCGTGTGATCGAGGCGAGGCGCATCGCCAAGAGCTATGGCGATGTCAACGTGGTGCAGGATTTAAGCCTCAAGATCGCCCGGGGCGATCGGGTCGGCATCGTGGGTCCGAACGGCGCCGGCAAGACGACGCTGATCAATCTGCTCACCGGAGCGCTTGCTCCCGATCGCGGCAGCGTGCGACTCGGAACCAACCTGGAGATCGCGACCCTCGACCAACGGCGCGAAAGTCTCGATCCCGAGGCGACCCTCGCGGCGACTCTGACCGGGGGGCGCGGCGACACCGTGATCATCGACGGGGAGTCCCGTCACGTCACCAGCTACATGAAGGACTTTCTGTTCAAACCGGAGCAGGCAAGAACCCCGGTGAAGGCACTTTCCGGCGGCGAGCGCGGAAGGTTGATGATCGCGCGCGGGCTGGTGGTTCCGTCCAATCTCCTGGTGTTGGACGAGCCCACCAACGACCTCGATCTGGAGACGCTCGATCTCTTGCAGGAGATGCTGGCAAGCTATCCGGGGACGCTTATTCTCGTCAGCCACGACCGGGACTTTCTCGATCGCACCGCCAGCTCGATCCTCGCGTTCGAGGGTGACGGCAAATGGATCGAATATGCCGGCGGCTATTCCGACATGGTGGCGCAACGCGGGGCTGGCGTCGGCGCGCTGGCGCGGGAGAAGCCCGCGGCTCCGAGTCCGGCGCGGCCGGCACCACGCGCTTCAGCGCCGCGCGGCACCTCGGAGCCGCGCAAGCGCCTCGGATTCGCCGACCAGCACGCGTTGAAGACTTCGCCCGCCCGCATCGAGGCGCTGACTGCTGAGATCCGGCGGCTGGAGCATCTCCTCGCCGATCCCGACTTCTATGTCCGCGATCGCGCCTGCTTCACCGCGGCCGGAGAGGAATTGGCAAAAGCCCAAAGGGAGCTCGCGGCGGCGGAAGAAGAATGGCTGCGGCTCGAGCTTCTGCGCGAGGAGATCCAAGGGGCCTAACCGGCCAAAAATAGCGGTCAGCTCAAACCCGGCTGGCGACGGGGAAAACGAGCGCGGTGCCTGGCCTGCTATGCCGTCATGCGCCTGGGGGTTGTGATATCTCCTCGGGTGCGGAGAATGGGGCATCCGGGGCTTCGGCATCAACCACGGCAAAGGAGTTGGACATGCGCATGATAGCCATCGTGTTTTCCCTCATGATCCTTGTCACGGCGGGCCTTTGTCAGGCTGAGGCGAGCGAGGCCGAAACCATCGACGCGATCAACAAGGCGTCGGCGGCGCTCGATGCGGCGTTCGCGCAGAAGGATGTCGAGGCGATCAAAGGGATGATGACGCCGGACCATATCTCGGTGACGCCTTACTATGACGGGCCGCAATCCGTCGCCGATCAGCTCGCCTCGCTGCCGGAGCTCGATTTTGGTGAGATCATCCAAGGCGAGGTGACGGTCGCGCTGCTCGACTCCGATGCGGCGATGCGGACTTTCACCACCGCATTGCATGGCAGCTTCAAGGGCACCTCTGCCGGCGCTTGCGTTCGCCACCGAAATCCTGGTGAAGCGCGATGGGAATTGGGTGGAGCGATTCTACCAGGTGACCACGCGGAAGCCCTAAGGCCGGCGCGTCTGCTTTAGCTCAGCGACCGCATAGATCGTCCTCGTTCACGCATTTCTGCGTGGTCACGGCTCAACTCTTAATTCGCGACATCGCGGGGTCGTAGATCGGATCGAGGAACGCCTCTGCGGGCACGCGCGTGGTCGCGACCTCGAGCTCGTAGTCACCGGACAGCACATGATCGCGATCAACACCGTTCTCCGGATCGCGGACATAGCCATAGCCGATCGAGCGGCCGACCGTGTAGCCGTAGCCGCCGCTTGTGAGCCAGCCCACCCGCTTGCCGTCGCGATAGATGGTCTCGCGCCCCAAGAGGACGATCGAAGGGTTGGTGGTGAAGCCGGCGAGCAGCCGCGGCAGCGTCTTTGCCGCCTGAGCTTCGAGGGCGGCGCGCCCCTGAAATGGCGTGCCGGACTTCAGCTTCACGGCCCAGGCGAGGCCGGCGACGAGCGGGGAGTGGTCCGGCCCGATATCCGCGCCCCAGGCGCGGTAGCCCTTTTCCAAGCGCAGCGACTCGATGGCGCGGTAGCCGGCATTGGCGATGCCGTGTGGCTCCCCGACAGTCATCAGCGCGTCGTAGACGGTCGAGGCAAACTCAACGGGAATGTGAAGCTCAAAGCCGAGCTCGCCGACATAGGTGACGCGGAGTGCCAGCACCGATGCGCCGGCGACGGTCATTCGCTTCAGTCGGCCAAAGGGGAAGCCGGCATTGGACATATCGTGCTCGGTCAAACCCTGGAGGATTTCGCGCGACCGAGGACCCATCACCGACAGCACGGCATTGGCGGAGGTGACATCGATCAGGCGGGCATCGAGTCCCTCCGGGATCGAGCGCGAGATCCAGTCGAAGTCGTGCGTGGCGAAGCCGGTGCCGGTCACGATGTAATATTCGCTCGGCGATAGCCTGCCGACCGTCAGGTCGCACTCGATGCCACCACGGTGGTTGAGCATTTGCGTGTAGACGAGATGGCCTGGCAGCTTGGCGACGTCGTTGGCCGCGATCCACGACAGCGCCTGCTCCGCATCGCGGCCGACGAGCAGGAACTTGGCGAAGGAGGTCTGGTCGAAGATGGCGACACGCTCGCGCACTGCCTGGTGCTCACGGCCGACGGCATCGAACCAGTTCTGCCGCTCGTAGCTGTAGATATCCGCGGCCTTCTCC
The DNA here is from genome assembly GCA_038326945.1 of Hyphomicrobiales bacterium. Classification (GTDB taxonomy): domain Bacteria; phylum Pseudomonadota; class Alphaproteobacteria; order Rhizobiales; family Methyloligellaceae; genus Methyloceanibacter. Next base: position 12,140 of record JBBQKN010000017.1, on the reverse strand, counting down.
CCGCGCGCGAGATCGGCAAACCAGTTCGGCCGTTCCCAGCCGAGCTTCTCGCCGAAGCAGGCTCCTTCCGCCTTGAGCCTGCCGTAGAGCGGCGAGCGCCGTAACGGTCGGCCGGATTGATGTTCCTCGAACGGCCACGCCATCGTGTAATGCTTGGCGTAAGCCTCGAGCGTGCCCGTGCGCACCCAGTCCGGGTCGAGATGGTTCCTGCCGAAGCGGCGAATGTCGACCGGCCAGAGATCGTAGGGCGGCTCACCCTTCACGACCCACTCGGCCAGCACCATGCCGGCGCCGCCGGCGGACGCGATGCCGAAGGCATTGAAGCCGGCCCCGACATAGACGCCGCGCATCTCCGGGGCTTCACCCAGGATGAAATTCCCGTCGGGGGTGAAGCTTTCGGGGCCGTTGATGAACTCCTTGATGCCTGCCGTCTGCATGGCCGGAACCCGGCCCACAGCGAGTTCGAGCAGCGGCTCGAAATGGTCGAGGTCGTCTTCCAGAAGTTGGAACTCGAACCCCTCCGGCAATCCCTCAATTGCCCACGGCTTGGGATTGGGCTCGTAGCCGCCCATCACCAGGCCTCCCACCTCTTCCTTCCAATAGGTGAGACGGTCCGGATCGCGCAGCGTCGGCAGGTTCGACGTCACGCCCTCGATTCTCTCGGTGATGAGATATTGATGCTGCACCGAGACGAGGGGAATGTTGACGCCGGCCATGCGCCCGAGCTCGCGCGACCACTGGCCGGCGCAGATCACGAGCTTGTCGCAACCGATCCGCCCTTCATCGGTCATCACGGCAAGCAGGCTCCCATTCTCCACCTCGACGCCGGTGACTTTTACGCCCTCCATGATCTTCACGCCCGCGTTGCGCGCACCCTTGGCGAGCGACATGGTGACATCCGATGGAGAAACCTGTCCGTCGGTGGGAAGAAAGGCAGCCCCGACAACGTCGTCGACTTGCATGAGCGGCCACAAATCCTGGGCTTCCTTCGCGCTCAAGAGATGCATTTCGAGCCCGAAGGAGGTGGCGGTGGTCGCCTGCCGCTTGACCTCCGTCCAGCGCTCCGGATTGCAGGCAAGCCGCAAGCCGCCGTTCTGCTTCCATCCGGTGGCGAGGCCCGTCTCCTGTTCGAGCCGGCCGTAAAGTTCGACGGAATAGCCGAGCAGCTGGGTGATGTTGGCGCTCGTGCGCAACTGTCCGACAAGGCCCGCGGCGTGCCAAGTCGAGCCGCTGGTCAGTTTGCCCTGCTCCAGCAGAAGCACGTCCGTGATGCCCATCTTCCCCAGATGATAGGCTACGGAACAGCCGACGATGCCGCCGCCGACGATGATGATCTTGGCGGAAGAGGGCAGATCGCTCATGCGGAGTCCATCTCAAGATACGCCTCATAGGCGCCCTCGAAGCGCCGCAAGTTCTCGGCGGTGTAGGCGGCGTAATCGAAGTCGACGGTCGAATGGATCTCGGACACCATGCTCCACATGGCCTCGCGCAGGAGTGACGCCGCGGTCATGGCGGCAGCACGGCGGCGCAGCTCATCGTCAACGGGCCTGTCGAAATAAAGGCTCAAGACCTGCTCCGCTTGTTCGGAAGAAAACTCGCTATTGGAAGCAAGGCCGCCCAGATCGAATAGTGGTGAATTGAATCCGGCATATTCCCAATCCACGAGCCACAGCTTCTTCCCGTCGTCGATAAAGTTGGCGGCAAGCAGATCGTTGTGGCCGAGCACGATTTCGACGGGACCGACGGTGGCTTCAAGGCGCGCGGCACGCGCGAGCAGGTCCGGCAGGAGACGAGCATGCCGGCTGCGCCCTTCGTTCAGCGTGTGCCCATAGTCGCGTACGACATGGAACACCCAGAACATCGCGGCCGGGCCCCGCAAATGTTGAGGAATATCGCGGTGACATCGCCGCACCATGTCGACGAGGCGTTCGAGGTTTGCCGGGTTGCGCACGTCTTCGGCTGCGAAGGTGCGACCCTCGATGAAATCGAGTACGAGAATGCCCGGCTCCGCGTGCACGACGCCCGGGCTCAGACCCGCCAAATGCGCGGCTCGGCTCGCGGCGACCTCGTTCGCGCGAAGCACGCCGTGAACGATGATATCGTCACCGACCCGCACGACGTAGCGGCGCCCCCGATCTTCGACCATGAAGTTCTGGTTGGTAATTCCGCCGGCCAGCGGCAGAGGGTCCACGGGTCCGAACCAGATCGGAAGCGCGGCGACGCGCGCGGCTGAACGCTCTCGCACCATATCAGGGGTCACGCGTGGCCTCCCCGTCGCGCGGCAAGGCGGCGTGCAGCGGTCTGGATCAGTCTGTCGGCGATGATCGCGATCGCAGCAACACAGAGCCCGGCGACCAGGCCGCGTCCAGTGTCGGCTTTGGTCAAGGCGATGTACACCTCCTGGCCGAGATCGCGCGTTCCGACCAGCGCGGTGATCACGAGCATGGAGATAGCCAGCATCACCGTCTGATTGATGCCGAGAAGGATCACGGGTGCCGCCAACGGCAGCCGAATTTTGGTGAGCAGTTGGCTGGGGGTGCATCCGGCGGCCGTGCCAGCCTCGATAAGCGAGGGCTCAACGTTGTGGATGCCATGTGCCGCGTAGCGCACCGCCGGCGCGAGCGCGTAGAGCACGATCGCGATCATGGCGGTGAAATCGCCGACCCTGAACAGCATGACCGCGGGTATCAAGTAAACGAAGCTCGGCAATGTCTGCAGCGTGTCGATGACGGGCTCGATAATGCGCCAGGCCCGATCGGAAAGGCCGCCCAGGATGCCAAGCGGAATGCCGATGGCCGAGGCGATGATGACCGAGATCCCGCACAGATAGACGGTCTCCATCGCGTTCTCCCACTGCCCATTGAGAACGATGAAGAGCGTGAGGCCCGCAGCGAGAGCCGCAAGCCGGATGCCGCCGAGCTGCCAGCCGGCGAAGGCCAGAGCGGCGGCTAGCAGCGGCCAAGGCTGAGCAACCATGAAGCGCTTGACGGGGATCAGCAGGTTTAGCAGGAGCGCGCTCTTCACGGCGTCCAAGGCGTCGAAGAAGTGCACATTGATCCATCTGACCGCTTCGCCCCACCAGGGCGCGGTCGAAAGCTGCAGCGATTGGGGGTAGGTCGCGATGGCCGGAACGAACAGCGCGATGACGTAGATTACGGCGGTGAACGCGAGAACGGCCAGGGCAAAGGCGCGGCCATCGCCCGCGCTGGTGATCCGCCGTGAGGCATAGGCCTGACTCAACCGGTCGAGGGCGATCGCCAGCACGACGATGGCGAGGCCCGTCTCGACGCCGCGTCCGATGTCCAAGCGCCTAAGTGAGGTCAGAACATCATAGCCGAGGCCGCCCGCCCCGATCATCGAGGCGATGATCACCATGTTGAGCGAGAGCATGATGACTTGATTGACGCCCACGAGAAGCTGGGGCCGCGCGGCCGGAAGCATGACCTTCAGCAGCAGCTGCCGCCGCGTCGTGCCGGCCATGGTGCCATACTCGACGATCTCACGCGGAACGGATTCCAGCGCCGTCATCGTCACCCGAACCATCGGCGGCATGGCGTAGATCATGGTTGCGATCATCGCCGCCACGGGCCCAAAGCCGAATAGGAACAGAATCGGGATGAGATAGGCGAAGATCGGCACCGTCTGCATCAGATCGAGGATCGGCTCCATGATTTGGCGCGCAAGGGGAACGCGAAAGCCCAGGATGCCGAACAAGATGCCACCTGCCACGCCGAGCGGTACCGCAATCGCGATCGAAGCAAGCGTGGTCATGGCGCTGGCCCATTGACCGAACACCGCGAGGTACAGAAATGCACCGCCGGCGAGCAGCGCCAGACGCGCGCCGCCAAAGCGCCAGCCGAGGGCGGCCGCGATGCCGACAACGGCAATCCAGGGCAGCGGTGGCGCGAGCTGCACGGCTGTCGACCCGCTGCCGCGAAGAAGTCCGGTAGAGAATAATGCGGTCGCGGCCGTGAGGGGCACATCGAGGAGAGCGCTGAACGCCCGCGTCGCCTGCCGGAACGTGAACAGGCCGAAGGTCGCGTCCTCGACCAGCCACTGCATGAAGCTCGAGATGGCCGTGTCCAATCGGAGCTGCCACGTCCGCGGTAGTTCGAGCAGCCAGCCCGGAAGCGTGCCGGCCGGCAGAGCGAAGGCAGCGACAGCCAATACGGCAAGAACAATCCAGACGCCGAGCGCGGCGGAGACCGTTGCGTTGCCCGCCCGATTGCTCACCGCCAAAGCCGCCGTCATGGTGCCTCCGTGGCGCCGATGAGCACCGACACGACCGCGGCGCGATCGACGACGCCCAAGAGCTTGCCGTTGGCATCGTGAACACCGAAGGCGCCGGGCGAGGCCTCGACCTCCTTAGCGAACGCGGCCACCTTGCTGTCGGCGCTGATGCTACCCGTGATGGCCTCGCCGTTACGCGGGGCGCGGGCAATCGCGCGCGCCGACAGGATTTTCGCCCGCGGGGCCTCGCGCGTAAACTCGGCGACATAGCCATCGGCCGGCGAGAGCACGAGGTGCTCCGGCGTGCCGATTTGCACGATGCGGCCGTCTTGCATGATGGCGATGCGATCGGCGAGCCTAATCGCCTCGTCGAAATCGTGGGTGATGAAAACAATGGTCTTGTGCAGCACGGATTGGAGCCGCAGAAACTCGTTCTGCATCTCGCGCCGGATCAGGGGATCGAGGGCCGAGAACGGCTCGTCGAGGAACCAGATGTCCGGGTTGGTGGCGAGCGAGCGGGCAATTCCCACCCTCTGCTGTTGGCCGCCGGAGAGTTCTTGCGGCAAATTGTGCTCGCGGCCCTTGAGGCCGACCAGCTCTGTCATCTCGCGGGCGCGCTGCTCGCGCGCCTTGGGCGCCACCCCCTGAATTTCGAGCGGAAAGGCCACATTGTCGAGCACGGTGAGATGCGGCAGCAGCGCGAAATGCTGGAAGACCATGCCCATCTTGTGACGCCGGAGCTCGATCAGTTCCGCCGGCGACGCGTCCAACAGGTTGCGCCCCGCGAACATGACCTCGCCGGCGGAGGGTTCGATGAGGCGTGCGAGGCATCGCACCAGCGTCGACTTGCCGGAGCCGGAAAGGCCCATGATGACGAAAATCTCGCCGCGCGAGACTGACAGCGTCGCGTCGGCGACGGCCGCGATGTAGCCCGCGGCCTTGACGTCAGCTTGGCTCGGCCGAGGCCCGAGCCGCGCGAGCAAACCCTTCGAATCGGGTCCGTAGAGTTTCCACACATTGCGGCAGGCGAGAGCGACATCTGTCACGGATCAAGGGCCCCGGTGCGCTGAAGCGGGGGCTGCTGCCTCCCGGAGAGTCTAGCAGGCCGCACGCGCCCTAATCGAGCCGCTTGAGCGTCACTGGCCGACCCAGCCTTTCCAGCGCGCCTCGTTGTTTTTCATCCACTCGGCCACGACGTCATCGACCTTCTGGCCGTCGAGATCGACCTTGGTGATCAGCGCGCCCATCTCGTCGTTGTTGATGTTGAACTTCTTGATCGCGTCGTAGGCGCTCGGCCATTTGTCCTTGAGCCCGGACCAGGCCACCTTCCAGATGGGGCCGCGAGGCTTGCCGCAATCATGCGTGGCCGTCTTGTTGATCCCCCACTCCGGGTCCTCGTAGCAGGCGGCTTCGTATTTCGGAAACTCGACCCATTCGCCCTTGTATTTTATGGGCGCCCAATGCGGCGCATAGACCCATTGGATGATGGGTGCCTTGCGCTGGACGGCGGATTCGAGCTCGGCGAACAGCGCCGCATCGGTTCCAGCATGGACCACTTCGAAGGGAAGATCGAGGGCAGCCACGCGCTCCTCGTCGAAGCCGCCCCAAGTGACGGGGCCGCCGAGATAGCGGCCTTTGGGGGCGGTCTCGGCCGTGGAGAATTGCTCGGCGCATTTCTTCAGCGCCTCCCAGTCCGGCAATCCCGGACATTTCTCTTTCATATATTCGGGGTACCACCATTCCTCGATGGCAAGCATGCCGGTCTCGCCAAGGTTCTCAACCTTACCGGTTGCGGTTGCCTCGTCCATCGCCGGGCGGCCGGTCGTTTCCCAGATCTCCATGGCCACGTCGAGGTCGCCGGTCTTGAGGCCGGCGAACTGGGCGAGGTAATCGGCCTGCACATATTCGACGTTGAGACCCGCATTCTTCAACGCCTCGCCCATGAGACGCGTCGTGATCAGCTGCCCGGTCCAGTCGTGCAGCGTCATTTTTATGGGATCTTTTGAGTCTTCTGCGAGCGCCGGCGCGCCAGCGGCAAAAATCGACAGCACCGTCACCGCGGTGGCAAGCAGTCTAACCATGTTCCGACCCCCGTGTTCGAGGCTCGGCGCTCCAAGGATCCTGGCGCGTACTGCCAACAACCGATGGCGCCGCGGGCCGCCCAGCGGCCTGACCAAGGCTCCCCCGAAATCCTCCGACTCGTCAACACATTTCGCAGCACGACCGCATGGGGGATGGATGACTTGACCTTGTGTGGATTCTACGAACTGCCCGGTTGTAGTTTAGCGAAGCTCCACGGCTGGTCGCAGTTAATGGCGGAGAGGGTGGGATTCGAACCCACGGTACGGTCACCCGTACAACGGTTTTCGAGACCGTCCCATTCGACCACTCTGGCACCTCTCCGTCAGGCCGTCCGTCCGCCAATGGTCGTTTTCAGGAACGGCACCTTCTAACTGGCCCGCCGCCACGCGGCAACCTCGGGCTCGCGGCCAGTGCCTCATTGACTTATGGTGTTGCACTTATATATTGCGCCGCCTGGTGGGATCGGCCATGAATTTTCGCGGCCTCCGGCCCCACCGGTTCCTCTGGGCCCCTTTGCAGGTGGCCTGAAGCAGGCCGGCTTTCCAAGCCAAGTTAAGAAGACGAGAGCTTAAGAACATGTTCGCGGTCATTCGCACGGGCGGCAAGCAATATCGCGTTGCGCCAAACGACATTATCGAGATCGAGCGCATCGCAGGCGAGCCCGGCGACATCATCGAGCTGGGCGAGGTGCTGCTGCTCGGTGGCGACAGCGGCCCCAAGACGGGCAGCCCCACCATTGCCGGCGCCCTCGTTGCCGCCGAATTGGTGGAGCAGACGCGTGGCGACAAGATCATCGTGTTCAAGAAGAAGCGGCGTAAGGGCTACCGCCGCACGCGTGGGCATCGCCAAGACCTGACCATGCTCCGCATCACCGAGATCCTGACCGACGGCAAGAAGCCGTCGCAGACCAAAGTGGCGCGTCCCGAGCCCAAGAAGTCCGAAGTTAAGAAGACCGAAGCCAAGAAGACCGAAGCCAAGAAGACCGAGGCGAAGCCGGCGAAGAAGCCGGCGGCGAAAAAGGCAGCGCCAGTGAAGAAGGCAGCGCCAGCGACCAAGAAGGCAGCGTCAGCGAAGAAGCCGGCGGCGAAGAAGCCCGCGGCAAAATCCGCGGCCAAGAAGCCGGCGCCGAAGAAGAAATAGAGGAACGGAACCATGGCACATAAGAAAGCCGGGGGCTCATCTCGCAACGGCCGCGATTCGGCCGGCAGGCGGCTCGGCCTCAAGAAGTCCGGCGGTCAGAGCGTCATCCCGGGCAACATCATCCTGCGCCAGCGCGGGACGAAATGGCATCCGGGCGACGGCGTCGGCATGGGCAAGGACCACACCATCTTTGCCGTCCGCGAGGGCGAGGTCGAATACGCGACCAAGGCAAAAGGCCGCGTCTACGTCTCGGTCAAGACCAGCTAGCATCTCCAGCCTGCATCGCTAAAGGACGACCCCCCGCTTCGCGGGTGCGTCGGTTGCGGCCAGAGGGGGCTCGCTTCGGCGCGCTCTCATGTTTATCTTGCGGTTGTGAGCATCAGGACCGAGAGATTGTTGCTGCGTGCCCCCGTGCTTGCGGATGCTACGCGCGTCAGCCTGCTTGCCGGCGATTACGAGGTCGCCAGCATGACGGGAACCATTCCTCATCCCTACAGCGCGGAGATGGCCGCCGACTGGATCAACAGCCATCATGATGGCGAGGAGGGCGTGGCCTATGCCATCGACCTTGGCGGCGATCTGATCGGTTGCGTTGGCTATCGCGCCTATGACCCGATCCATGCCGAGATGGGCTATTGGCTTGGCAAACCCTATTGGGGCATGGGTTATGCGACCGAGGCGGCGAGGGCGCTGATCCGGCATGTGTTCGAGAAAGAGGGCTTCGCCTATCTCACCTCCGGTCATTTCCGCGAGAACCCGGCCTCGGCGCGGGTGATCGCCAAGCTCGGCTTCGAGCCCTCGGGCGAGGTGCTGCGCGAGTGCGCCGCGCGCGGCAACCGATCGCGCTGCTTGACCTATCGGTTGACCCGTGACAGAGCGCTCGCTGCCTTCTCTGCTGCGTAAGGAAGTTTCAACGCCTCCGGCGGCAATTAACGCGTCATGCGCCATGACGACCTCAATTCCTATCGCAGCGGAAAGCCGCTCTCGTTCCTGTGACAGATCATGCGGTTTCTCGACCAAGCCAAGGTCTATGTAAGCTCCGGCGCCGGCGGTAACGGCGCCGTCAGCTTCAGGCGCGAGAAGTTCATCGAGTTCGGCGGCCCCAATGGCGGCGACGGCGGCAAAGGCGGGGACGTCATCGCCGAATGCGTGGCCAACCTCAACACCCTGCTCGACTACCGCTACCAGCAGCACTTCAAGGCGAAGAAGGGCGGCAATGGCATGGGCCAGAACCGGAGCGGCGCGGGCGGCGCCGATGTGGTGCTAAAATTGCCGCCGGGAACGCAAATCTTCGAAGAGGATGGCGAGACCCTGATCGCCGATCTGACCGAGCCCGGGCAGCGCGTGGTGCTTGCGCGCGGCGGCAATGGCGGGTTCGGCAACACCCATTTCAAGTCCTCGACCAATCAGGCGCCGCGTCGGGCCAATTCCGGGCAGCCGGGCGAGGAGATGACGATCTGGCTACAGCTGAAGTTGATCGCCGATGCCGGGTTGATCGGCCTGCCCAATGCCGGCAAGTCGACCTTCCTTGCCGCGGTCAGCGCGGCCAGGCCGAAGATCGCCGACTATCCCTTCACCACGCTCCATCCCAATCTCGGCGTGGTGCGGGTCGACAGTACCGATTTCGTGCTTGCCGACATTCCGGGACTGATCGAGGGTGCGCATGAAGGCGCCGGGCTCGGTGACCGTTTCCTCGGTCACGTCGAACGCTGCGCTGTCATGCTGCATCTCGTGGACGCGACGCTCGACGATCCGGTCGAGGCCTATCGCATCATTCGCGGCGAGCTCGAGGCTTACGGCGCGGGGCTGGAGGACAAACCAGAGATCGTGGCGCTGTCGAAATCCGACGCGGTCCCCGCGGATGAGCTGAAGCGAAAGGCGAAGGCGCTGGCCAAGGCTTCGGGCGCGAAGCCATTCGTGCTGTCGGCGGTGAGCGGCGACGGCATGCAGACCGCGCTGCGTCAGCTCGCCTCCATCGTCGCTGCCGCAAGGACCGAACGCACGGCGCCGAAGCCGCGTCTGGACGGATGGCAGCCATGAGAACGGAATGGACAGGTGCCAAGCGGGTCGTGGTCAAGATCGGCTCGTCGCTGCTCGTCGACGGCGCGAGCGGCGCGCTCAAATCCGACTGGCTGCGCTCACTCTCGGACGACATCGCCAGACTGCGCGGCGACGGCAAGGAGGTCATTGTCGTCTCCTCCGGCGCCATCGCTCTTGGCCGCAACGTGCTCAAGTTGCCGAAGGGCGCGCTCAGGCTCGAGGACAGTCAAGCCGCGGCCGCGGTGGGGCAGATCGGCCTGGCGCACGCCTATGAAGATGCGTTCCGCGCGCATGGCATCGTCGCAGCGCAAGTGCTGCTCACGCTTGGCGACACGGAAGAGCGCCGGCGCTATCTGAATGCGCGGAGCACGGTCACGACCTTGCTCAAGCTCGGCGCGGTGCCGGTCGTTAACGAGAACGATACCGTGGCAACGAGCGAGATTCGCTATGGCGACAACGACCGGCTCGCCGCGCGCGTCGCCTCGATGATGAGCGCCAATTGTCTGGTGCTGCTCTCCGATGTGGACGGCTTCTACACCGCGCCGCCCGGATCCAGTTCCGATGCCAAACGACTGGACGAAGTCCACGACATCACGCCGGAGATCGAGGCCATGGCCGGCGATGTGGGCTCGGAACTGTCGCGGGGCGGCATGGTGACCAAGATCGAAGCGGCGAAGTTGGCTCTCGCCGGCGGCACCCACATGGCGATCGCGAGCGGCAAGGTGCTCAATCCCCTCGCCGCACTGGCCGCCGGAGGCTCAAGCACCTGGTTCCTGGCCCGCTCCGATCCCGTCGCCGCGCGCAAGCGCTGGATCGTGGGCACGCTCGAGCCGAAGGGCTCCGTCGTGCTCGACCGCGGCGCGGCCGATGCGCTTGCGAGCGGCAAGAGCCTATTGCCGGCCGGTGTCACGCGGGTCGAAGGCAGTTTCGAGCGCGGCGATGCCGTGGTTATCAGGACTGGCGACGGCGCCGAGATCGGCCGTGGGCTCGCGGCCTACGACCACACCGACGCGAAGGCCATCATCGGCCGCAAGAGCAGTGAAATTGAAGACATTCTCGGCTACCGTGGACGCCCTGAATTGATCCACCGGGACGACATGGTGCTGCGCCGGAAGGGTTGAGGCTTTACATGTCCATCTTCGCCAAAGACTCGCAGGCGAGCATCGAGCCGATGATGCTCTATATGGGGCGTCTCGCGCGCGAGGCCGCGCGGGAGCTCGCACTCGCCTCTACGGCGCGGAAGAACGCGGCGCTTGAGGCCATGGCCGCGAGGCTTGAGGCCCGCGCCGAGGCGGTGCTTGAAGCCAACCGCAACGACGTCGAGGCGGCGCGCGCCAAGGGCCGCGACGAGGCTTTCATCGACCGGCTGATGCTGAACCCGGCGCGCGTGGCGGCGATGGCGCGGGGCTTGCGCGAGATCGCGGCGCTTCCAGATCCGGTGGGACAGGTGATCGCGTCATGGACGCGGCCGAACGGCTTGCAGATTTCGCGCGTGCGCGTACCGCTCGGCGTGCTCGGCATCGTCTATGAGTCGAGGCCCAATGTCACCGCCGACGCCGGCGGTCTCTGCCTCAAGTCCGGCAACGCCGTCATCTTGCGCAGCGGGTCCGAGAGCTTCCTCACGTCGCTCGTGATTTGCAACGCGCTCACCGAAGGCCTCGCCGAGATCGGGCTGCCGCAAGCGGCGATTCAGCTGGTGCCGACCGTCGACCGCGCCGCCGTCGGCTTTATGCTTGGCGGGCTTGACGGCGCCATCGACGTGATCGTGCCGCGCGGCGGCAAGAGCCTCGTCGCGCGCGTACAGGAGGAGGCGCGGGTGCCGGTATTCGCGCATCTCGAAGGCGTTTGCCACGTCTATGTGCATGCGCCGGCCGAACTCGACATGGCGAAGGCGATCGTGCTCAACGCCAAGATGCGGCGGACCGGCGTGTGCGGGGCGGCAGAGACCCTGCTCGTCGATCGCGCCGCGGTGGCCATGGAGTTGCAGCCGCTGGTGGCAATGCTAATCGACGCAGGCTGCGAGGTGCGTGGCGACGAAGAGACGCAAAGAGCCGACGCGCGCGTGAAGCCTGCGAGCGAAGAGGACTGGTCGACGGAATATCTCGACGCCATCGTCGCGGTGAAGGTGGTCGGCGGCCTGGATGAAGCGGTCCAGCATATCGACCGCTTCGGCTCGCAGCACACCGAGGCCATCGTCACCGACGACAAGGTCGCGGCGGAGCGCTTCCTCGCCCGCGTCGACAGCGCCATCGTGCTGCACAATGCCTCGACGCAATTCGCCGATGGCGGCGAGTTCGGCATGGGGGCCGAGATCGGCATCGCCACGGGGCGATTCCATGCCCGCGGGCCGGTGGGCTTGGAGCAGCTGACGACGTTCAAATATGTCGTGCACGGCTCCGGCCAGATCCGGCCTTGAACTCCAAGCTGCGAAAAGGTTCTTCAACTCTCCCCGAGGGGGCAGGCCCTGCCGGTGGCACGGTAGGACTCCCATCGAGGGACTCGATCCGGCCGCCGATGGCCGCCGCCGGGATGCGCATCGGGCTGCTCGGCGGCTCATTCAATCCGGCCCACGCCGCCCACCGGCAGATCAGCCTCATGGCCATGAAGCGGCTCGGTCTCGATCAGGTCTGGTGGCTGGTGAGCCCCGG
>JBBQKN010000016.1:0-74762 GCA_038326945.1 Hyphomicrobiales bacterium | reverse complement strand
GCCCAAAACCCCCGGCAAGGACGGGACCGGTCTGCCGCCCGCGTCAACGCCGAGCAAGGGAGACCGAGCTGATGTCCTGACCGGCGAGGCCCCCTTTGCCAACCCTGCCTTTCGCGCCGAGATGCTGCAGGAGCTCTATGGCCAACTTCGCAACGCCAAGGACGCAGCGGCGGCTGAGCCCATCTCCCAATCGATCGAGGAGCTTTGGCACGCGTCCGGCAGCGATACCGTCGACCTCTTGATGAGCCGCGTCGATGCCTTCGTGCTGGAGGTCGATCTCGACCTCGCCTTGCAGGTGCTCGATGCCGTGACCGACATCGCCCCCGACAACGCCGAAGCCTGGCATCAGCGGGGTATCGTCCATCTGATGCAGAACGACAATGAGGCGGCGCTTTCCGATTTCAGGCGGGCCCTGGACATCGACCCCGATCATTACAAGGCGCTTCGCGATCTGGGCGCGGCCCTGCAACAGACGGGCGACAAGAAAGGAGCCCTCGAAGCCTATCGCCAGGCGCTCCAGGTCAATCCGTTCCTGGAGCAGGCGCAGCGAGCGGAGAAGTCGCTTTCGCTCGAAGTCGACGGCCGGGACATCTAGTCGGGCTCGTCAGGATTATCCTCGCCGACCAAGGCAATGCGCAGCATATTGGTTGCGCCCGGCGTGCCGAGCGGGATGCCGGCGGAGATGATGACCTGCTGCCCGGGCACGGCGAAGCCTTCCTGATAGGCAATGCGGCAGGCCTTGGCCACCATGTCGTCGAGGTCGCGCGGATCGCCGGTCTGCACGCAATGCAGCCCCCACACCACCGCAAGCCTGCGGCCCGTCGCGGGGATCGGGGTCAGAGCCAGGATCGGCATTGGCGGCCGCTCGCGGGCGGCGCGCAGGCTGGTCGCGCCGGACGCGGTGTAGCAGATGATGGCCGCGAGATTGAGCGTCTCGGCCACGGTACGCGCGGCCGCCGAAATGGCGTCGGCGCCTGTCGCCTCGGGCGCGATCCGTTGCGCATGGATGATGGCTTCGTAGAGCGGGTCACGCTCCACCTCGATCGCAACCCGGTCCATGGTCGCGACGGCCGCGACCGGGTATTTTCCGATCGCCGATTCCGCCGACAGCATCACCGCGTCGGCCCCGTCGAACACGGCGGTGGCGACGTCGGAGACTTCCGCGCGCGTGGGCGCCGGCGCTAGAATCATCGACTCCATCATCTGCGTCGCAACCACCACCGGCTTGCCGGCATTGCGGGCCGCGCGCGTGATCTGCTTCTGCAAGCCAGGCACCTTCTCGACCGGCATCTCCACGCCAAGGTCGCCGCGCGCCACCATGATGCCGTCGGCGAGCTCGATGATCTGGTCGAGTTCGTTGAGCGCCGAGGGCTTTTCGATCTTGGCCATCACGGCGGCGCGTCCCCGCACGAGCTTGCGAATCTCGGCGATGTCGGAGGCTCGCTGGACGAAGGAGAGCGCGACCCAATCCACGCCGACCGACAGCGCGTCCTCGAGATCCACGCGGTCCTTGTCGGTCATGGCGTCCAAAGGAATGATGGTGTCGGGAAGACTGATGCCCTTGCGGCTGCCGAGGACGCCGCTGGTCAGCACCTCGGCGTCGATCCGAACGTCGCTCGCCTCGACGACTTTGAGCTTGAGCTTGCCATCGTCGAGAAGGAGCGTGTGTCCGGGCTGGACCGATTCGAAAATCTCCGGATGCGGCAGGTTCACGCGCCCCAAGCCGCCGATCGCGTCGCGGCGAACGAAGCTCAGTATGTCGCCTTCGGTGAGGCGAATGCCGCCCGACTCGAACTTGCCGATGCGAAGCTTCGGTCCCTGCAGATCGATCAGAATGCCGATCGGGCGCGAGAACTCGGTCTCGAGCTTGCGGATGATGGCGTGAGCCTCGCGAAAGCCAGTCGGGGTCGCGTGGCTCATATTGATGCGGAAGACGTCGGCGCCAGCCTCGAACAGGGCGCGAATCACGTCTTCGGTGTTTGAGGCAGGACCGAGCGTGGCGACGATCTTGACCCGGCGATTGCGCCTCATTGACTCTTCGCTTCGCCTTCAGGATCAGTGAGGCGAACCGTCCAGTCTCGCTCCTCGCCGGTATCGACCTCGAAAAAACCTGTCCGCTTAAACCCGCGCTTCACGCATTCCTTGACGTCGCGGATGGTGAAGGACTTGTCGTCCGTACACATATACAAGGTGCCGCCCCACTCTCCGCCCCGGTCGTAATCGATCGCGTGAATGTAATAGAAGCGGGCAATAAGCACGCCCTTGAGCAGCGTTTCGCAGGTATGCGACGCAACGTTCCACCAGCCTTCAGTGGCCCAACCGTCCACATCGCGATAGCCGATGGCGACACCGACCCGGCTGGACGTAGTGTTGCAGAGCTTAAGATCGGCATGGGCCGGCGCCGGGGCAAAAGCGAGGGCGAGCACGGAGACGAGCAGACACAGAGCCGCCCGGGCCCAAGCGTTGGGCGCAACGGCGATTACCCCCGGGCGGAGCGAGCGGGCGAGCGTCACGGTCTCACGGCCATCGATCACGGCTAAGATCCCCGGAAGATAGCATCGAATTGGTTGCGTTTGTCTGACTAGAGCGGTCAATTATAAGGTCATTCTGCGGCCGCGTCAGGCCGCTGCGACAATCCATAGAAAATGCGTCACAAGCTTGACCCAATGCCAGACTTGCCTCGACGAGATCAGATTGAAGCCGAGATAAAACCCTCAGTCGTAGTGTCAAGAGACAATAAGAGGAGAGGCCGTGGCGCAGCGGATCGATAGAGTGCAGCAGGAGCAAAGGGAAGAGGCGCCGTTTCGACGCATCGACGGGGATTGTTGCCGGGGCCTTTTGATCCTTTGCGACCACGCCGAGAATCGATTCCCTCTGCCTTCCGGCATGCTTGGCCTGACGCCTGAGGATCTCAGCCGGCATATCGCCTACGACATCGGTGCGGCTGGCGTCGCGGAGCGGCTGGCGCGGGCTCTCGGGGTGCCGGCCCTGCTGACGCGGTTCTCGCGGCTTCTGATCGATCCCAATCGTGACGTCGACGATCCAACACTTGTCATGCAGCTTTCCGATGGACGCATCGTGCCCGGGAATGCCGGGATCGAGCAGACGGAGATCGACGCGCGAATCGCCCGATACTATGTCCCCTATCATCATGCCATCGATGTTGCCATCGACACCGCGATCGCGGCGGGCAAGCCTCCCGCGCTGCTAGCGGTCCACAGCTTCACGCAAGCCTGGAAGAGCGTGCCGAGGCCCTGGCACGCGGCGGTGCTGTGGGACAAGGACGCGCGGCTTCCATGCCCTCTGTTGGATGGCTTGCGGGCCATGCCGGACATCGTCGTGGGGGACAATGTTCCTTATTCGGGCCAGCTGAAGGGTGACACGCTTTACCGGCATGGCACGTTACGCGGTCTCGCCCATGCGCTGGTCGAAATCAGGCAGGATTTGATCATATCGGCCGAGGGCCAAGTGGAATGGGCGGAGCGATTGGCGGCGGTGATGCGGCAGGTGCTCGCGGCGGCCGATCCGCGGCTGCATGCCATCGAGCAACACGGCTCCAATGCCGATTCGTATCAAGGCTCTGGATAAGCTGGATAAGACCTCTCGTCGCGTTGCCTAGTGCCGCTGGGCTTGCGTAAGCTCCCGCCAGTTCCATCACAGATTCGAGGTCCAACCGTGCCGCTCCAGACATCAGCTAAAGACCAGCTTCGCGCCATCATCGCCCGCATCGAGCGGCTCGAGGAGGAGAAGGCCGCTCTCTCCGCCGATCTGCGCGAGGTCTATGCCGAGGCCAAGGGCAACGGTTTCGACGTCAAGGCGCTGAGAACGGTGGTTCGTATCCGCAAACAGGACGAGAATAAGCGGCGAGAGGAAGAGGCCGTGCTCGAGACCTATCTCCACGCCCTCGGCATGGCGACCGAGGCGGAGGCCGCCTAGCGCCGCGCCGGCTTCCGGCGCGTTTACAAGCTGGAGTGACGCGGGGAGGACGCTGGGGCTTAGCGATCGGCCTGGGCGAGGCGGGTCGGGGCCGGGGGCTCCAACTCGGCATAGATATCGCGCACGGCGTGGCCGCTGAAGCGCTGGGCGGCAGCCAGACCTTGATAGTTCGAGGTGGCGCGGAAGGTCGCGGCCAGCGGCCGGTCCATGTCGTCGAACAAATAAGAGAGATCGTGCTGCTCGGGCCGGGAAAGGCTCGCGGCTGCGTGATTGTAGGTCACCGACATGTCGGTCATCAGGCTTGCGATCTCAAAGGGTACGTAGCTCAGCTCGTCGGGATGATCGTCGTCGGCCTCAGGTGCGCCCACCACCTCGGCGCTCTGGTAGAGCGGAAAGCCGGCAGCCCCAGCCAAATCCGCCTCGGGCTCATATCGTGGCGAACCGCCGAGGCTCGCATAAACGAAGGGCTTGTGGACTGGGAGTCGGGCGGCCTGCTCTGAAGGCGCGCTAGCCGTTGCCGGCGACGGCAGGGGCTCGGGCGTATAGGAGGCAAGGATCGGCCGTGGAATACCAGCCTCGGCTATGACGGCAGGCTGGGGCAGGGGTTTCGGCGTTGGCGCCGGCATCGCCGCCGCGACCAGCGTCTTGCTCGGCACCTTCCCCTTGGCGAGGGCAATCTGATAGTCGCGCGACGTGATCGGCTTCCCGTCGGTCGGCAGATATTTGGTGTGACCGCTGGGAAAGAGCGCTGCGAGCTCGAGCCGCGCGATGCGCGGCCACATGCGCACATGGCCGGTGTCGACATGCACGAAGGGCACGCCCGACGTCGGATAGTAGCCAACACCGCCCCATTCCTGCACCAGCGCCGAATTGCGCAGCTCCTTTACGGGAATGTCCGGGAAGCTGATATCGGCGGCCTTGCCTAGAATGTGCTGGCTACGCTTGGCTTGACCGCCGCCGCGCTTGCGCAAGGATTCATTGGTGGCGGAGCTGCGGTAAGCGGAGATGAGATGGACCGGCTGCCTGGAGCCAAGCTGCTGGTGCAGGGTCCAGATGTGATCGATCAGCTCGGGGTCCATCTCCCGCTCGGCGTCACGGCGCCAGTCGCGCATGAAATGGTTGAGCTCCTTCAGGGCATCGGCATCGTAGCGGCCGTCCTTCTTGAAGGTGACGGTCAGGTTTTCTTTGGTGTGGATATTGAACAGCGACAGCGTGCGGCTTTCGCCGGCGGCGCTCGCCCGTTGAGCGGCGGGCCAAAGCCAAGCCCCGGCGAGTGCGATCGCCAAGCCCGCGCCAAGCATGGCGCGACGTGCAACAATCCCCCGGACAGCCATCCCCGCGCTTCGGCCTTTCCCTCAGACCGGCTTCGACCGCCGGTTTCAATCTTGAGCCCCCGTCCGGCTCAAGCCCCATAACCGGCAATTCCGCGAGGACGCCGGTTAAGCAACAGTATTTGCCTAAATGCGGGAAAAAAAAGGCAAAAACGTATAACAATGCCCGGAATCCCCAGGCACGGTTAACGTTAACCTAAAGCGCGGAGTCCCGGCTCACAGCCTCAAGGCCCCCGCCATGCGGGCGTCGTGGCCGTAAAGGTCGCCGAAGGTCGATATCGAGCCGTCATCGTTCACCCAGAGGGTGAAATAGGTGATGTAGACTGGGATTTTTTGCCGCAGGGGAATCTGCTGGTCGTAGCCGTTGTGGATGGCCGAGGCGATCCGGCCGGAGGTCCAGCCCTGGTCCTGCTTCAGCAGCGCCAGCGCCAGCTGGTCGGGGTTCTGCACCCGCATACAGCCATGGCTCTCGGCCCGGACCTGTTTGGCGAACAGGAACTTCTGCGGCGTGTCGTGCATGTACACGTCGTGCTTGTTGGGGAACAGGAATTTGACGTTGCCGAGCACGTTTTCCGGGCCCGGCGGCTGATAAATATTGAGGCTGCGGATGTCGATCCGGTTCCAATCGATTCTGGACGGGTCGACTTCACGCCCACCGACATTGATGCGCAAATTATGGCGCTGAAGCACGGCGGTGTTCCAGCCGCCGCCCCCGAACCAGCCGCCTTCCTCCCGGATATAGGGCCGAATTTCCTCGGTCTTGATTGAATTCGGCATGTTCCAATAGGGATTGAACACGATCGTCTGCATCTCATTGGAGAAGACGGGCGTTTGCTTGTCGGGCTTGCCGACTACGACTCTGGCGGTGTGCACGGGCTTACCCTCGCCCATCACCCGCAGCATGAATTCGGGAATGTTCACGGTGACGTAGAACTGCCCAAGATCGTGGGGCAGCCAGCGCCAGCGCTCCATGTTAAGCAGGATGAGTCTGGTTCGCGCCGGGCTTGCGGCCGCGTGATGCTGCTGATTGAGCAGCCGCCGCGTGCCGGGCCCGACCACGCCGTCGGGCAAGGCGCCATGGGTCGCCTGGAAGCCCCGCACGGCCGCCGCCAGGGACTCATCGAACAGGGTGTCCTTCGCCCCGCCCTCGGAGGGGAGCTCAAGCCGCTTTCGGAGCAGAACGACCTGGTCGTCCTCCATGCCGACCCTGAGAAGGGCGCCATCGGGGATCCTGACCACGTCCTTGGTCACGCTGCCGCCCCGCACTTCGATCAGGGCCTTGCGCAGTGCCTCGAATTGGGGCTGGTCCGGCTGGAAGCTCCGCAAATAGGCCGCCGGGTTTGAGCGGATGGCGATCGATTCAATCACCTCCAACGGATCTGGCAGCGCCAAGGTCGGATCGAGATTGGGGCTGAGGCGCGAGGGCTCGATGCGGCCGCCGCGGGCATCGCGGGCATAGCCGAGCACGGCGAAGCTGATCTTGATCTCGGCGTTGGCAAGCGACTTGGCGTCGACATTGCCGTTGTCGCCGCCGGTCGTCGCCGGCAGAGGATAGTCGGCCGAGCGCAGGCCGTAATCGTCGGCCTGTTTGATCTCATCCATCACGGCCTTGCCGCGGTCGGTGAAGCCGTTCTCGTCCACCCAGAGCAGGCGGTTCTCCGGCGCCGCGTAATACTCCACGAGCGCGCCTTGCTCGTCCTTTCTCGCCTCGCTTTTGGCGGTGAATGTCTCCGACAGCCGCTCCTGGATGGCGATGCGGATCGTCTCCGAATTGCCGATCAAAGCGGCTGGAGCATCTGGTTCCGCCGCATAGGCCGGCAAAGTCACCGGCGCGGCGAGGACCATGGCGAACGCGATACAAACTGGCCTCATTGATCTGTCCCCTTCAGCCGAACGAACTCCTCTGATTCGGCAGAAAATACCAAGAATCTAAAGCCTAACTGGACAGACTCCGCTTGGCCATAGTGCGGTGCGGAATGACCTTTCGGCGGTCCCGCTTTTTTTGCGAGTGTGGCTTTCGTGTCAAAATTCTCCCGCAACGCGCTAGCTGACTCGGGCTTCCAACCCGATCTCTCGCATCTTCCGGTAGAGGGTCGAGCGCCCGATTCCGAGCCTCCTGGCGATCTCCGTCATCCGGCCCCGGTAGCGGCCAAAGGCGAGCCTGATCATGTCGGCCTCGACATCTTCGAGAGAACGGATATCGCCGCCCTCGCTCAAGGCGGGGATGCCAACGGCGTCGCGTCCGTTGGCGGAGCGCAGTTGGATCGTCGCCGGTGCGTGCGCGGACTCACCCAGCATCACCGGCCCGTCGATGCGCGGAGCCACGGTCCTCGGCGCCGGCGCGGGAGGCACACTCACGCGATAGCCTTCGACATGGGCCGCGATCTGCGGGAATTCGTTGACGGAAAGCAGCGGCTGCTCGGCCAGAACGACGGCACGGAACACGGCATTTTCGAGCTGGCGGATGTTTCCGGGCCACGAATAGCGCATGAGCATGGCGTGGGCTTCCGGCTCGATGCCATCAACCCGCTTTCTCTCCTCCGCGGCGAAGCGGGCGATGAAGTGGCGCACGAGTTCGGGCACGTCCTCCAGCCGGTCGCGCAAGGGAGGGACCCAGATGGGGAAGACGTTGAGCCGGTAATAGAGATCCTCGCGGAAGCGCCCCTCTTGCACGAGATGAATCAGGTTCTGGTTGGTCGCAGCGATCAGGCGGAAATCGGCCTTGACCGGGCTCTTGGCGCCGACCGGGGTGATCTCGCCATGTTGCAGGGCCTGGAGCAGCTTGGCTTGAGCCTCGAGCGGCAGCTCGCCGATCTCGTCCAGGAAGAGGGTGCCGCGGTCGGCTTCGACGAATTTCCCCGACTGGCGCTCGGTAGCGCCGGGAAACGAGCCCTTCTCATGGCCGAGCAGGATGCTGTCCACCTGAGTCTCGGGGATGGCGCCGCAATTCACGGTGACGAAGGGCCTGCCGGAGCGGGAGCTCTCGCCTTGGATGGCCCGCGCGATCAGCTCCTTGCCGACACCGCTTTCGCCTTCGACCAGGACCGGGATGCCGGATTTGGCGGCCCGGCGGCCAAGGGCGACGACCCGGCCCATGGTCTCGCTCCCAGCGATCAAATCGGCAAAATCGAGTTCTCCCCGCGCGGCGGCCTTCATGCGGCTGATCTCGCCCTCCAGAGCCTCGATCCTGAATGCGTTCTTGATGGAAAGTTCGAGACGCTCGGGGATCACCGGCTTGACCACGAAGTCGACGGCGCCCGCCCGCATGGCGGCGATGGCGCTGTCGATGGTGACATTGGGGGTGAGCACGATGGCCCGCGGCTTTCGCGGCAAAGACCTCATGGCGGCAAGGACGGCCATGCCGTCGGTGCCGGGCATTGCGAGGTCGAGCAGGATCAATCCGATCTCGCCGCACTCATCGGCTTTGAGGACCGTAAGGGCCTTGTCGCCGCTTTCGGCGCCGACCACGGCGTGGCCCAGGCGCTTGATCGTCTCTTCGACAATACGGCGCTGAACAGGGTCGTCGCCGACGACCAGAACACGTTTAGCCATGACACAATACTCGCTACGGTTACGCTTGCGGTGCGGACGGCGCCCCTCCTGCTAAAGCACGAAACACGGCCGGCCTGAGGGTGCTTATGTGCCAAAATTGTGCAGTGGAAGGGTAAACATCGTCTTTATCGCGGTTCGATTTTGGTCAGGGGCGCCCTTGGCCGTCTCGCAAAATCGCCGTAAGAGCACGCTAGGCCCTAGCGTGTATCGAGGAGGACGAACGGGACGCCAATGCAATTCAGATCAATCCATGGCTGGCCGGCTCACGCCGCGGCGGCACCCGCTCAGGGCAAGACGAAGCCCAAGAGCGACGAAGCGACGCCGGGACTCGAAGCCTTGCCCGAATGGAATCTCGCGGATCTTTATGACGGTCCGGGTGCACCGCAGCTGAAGGCCGACCTCGAAACCTCCGAGCGTGCCGCGAGTTCGATGCAGGAAAACTACGCCGGCAAGCTCGCGGCGCTCGCCGACGGCGGCAAAGGTGGGGCGGCGCTGGTGCAGGCGGTGCGCGAGTTCGAGGTGCTGAACGACGTGCTCGGCCGCATCATCTCCTATGCGAGCCTGCTTTACGCCGCCGACACCTCCGACCCGGCGCGGCAGAAATTCTTCGGCGACATCCAGGAGAAGATCACCACCATCTCGTCGAAGCTCCTGTTCTTCCCGCTCGAGCTCAACCGGCTCGACGACAGCGTGCTGGAGACGGCCATGGCCGGTTCCGAGCTGGGGCATTACCGGCCTTGGCTCGAAGATTTGCGTAAAGAAAAGCCCTACCAGCTCGAGGACAAGCTCGAGCAGCTGTTCCATGAAAAGGCGGTCACCGGGCGCGGTTCCTGGAACCGGTTGTTCAACGAGACCATGACCTCGCTCAGATTCGAGGTTGATGGTGAGAAACTGAGCCTGGAGCCGACCCTCAATCTGCTGCTCGACCAGGACGAGACCACGCGCCGGCAGGCGGCCGAGGCGCTGTCGTGTGTGTTCAAGGAGAATTTGCGGCTCTTCACCCTGATCACCAACACGCTTGCCAAAGACAAGGAGATTTCGGACCGCTGGCGCGGCTTCGTCGATGTCGCCGACTCCCGCCATCTCGCCAACCGGGTGGAGCGGGAAGTCGTCGATGCGCTGGTCAGTGCGGTGCGTGAGGCTTATCCGCGCCTGTCCCACCGTTATTACGCCCTGAAGGCGCGCTGGCTCGGCAAGGAGCGTCTGCCTTATTGGGACCGCAACGCGCCTCTGCCCGAGGAGCCCACCCAGAACATCGGCTGGGGCGAGGCGAGATCGACGGTGCTCAAGGCCTATGGCGATTTCTCGCCGCGCATGGCGGACATCGCCGGCGACTTCTTCGCCAAGCGTTGGATCGATGCGCCAGTGCGCGAGGGCAAGTCCCCTGGCGCCTTCTCGCATCCGACCGTGCCGAGCGCGCATCCCTACATTCTACTCAACTATCAGGGCAAGTCGCGGGACGTGATGACGCTCGCGCATGAACTCGGTCACGGCGTGCATCAGGTGCTCGCCAATGCCCAAGGCCCGCTGATGGCGCCGACGCCGTTGACGCTAGCCGAGACCGCGAGCGTGTTCGGGGAGATGCTGACCTTCCGCGCGTTGCTCGATCAGGCGCCGAGCAAGCGCGAGAGGCGGGCGCTGCTCGCGGCCAAGGTCGAAGACATGATCAACACCGTGGTGCGTCAGATCGCCTTCTACAGTTTCGAGCGCAAGGCGCATATCGAGCGGCGCGAGGGCGAGCTGACGTCGGAGCGATTGGGCGAGATCTGGCTCGAGGTGCAGAGAGAAAGCCTGGGCCCCGCGATCGACCTGAAGACGGGCTATGAGAATTTCTGGTCCTACATCCCGCACTTCGTCCACTCGCCGTTCTATGTTTACGCCTATGCCTTTGGCGATTGCCTGGTGAACTCGCTTTATGCCGTCTACGAGAAGGCGGATAAGGGCTTCGCCGACCGCTATCTCGACATGCTGGCGGCGGGCGGCACCAAGCATCACAAAGAGCTGCTGAAGCCGTTCGGGCTCGACGCGTCAGACCCCCAATTCTGGTCGATGGGCCTCAAGGTGATCGAAGGCCTGATCGACGAGCTCGAGGCGATGGATGCCGGAAGCTGATCCCTGGTCCGCGGCGCAAGTCGGGTACGTCGTTACCGCCGTACCGGCAGGCCTCTGGATCGCGGCGCTGATCTTCGCGGGCATCGCCGTGTGGCGCAGCCCGGAGCCGATCTCGTTCCGGCTGATCGCCGACAGATTGCTGCGCTATCTGTTCCTGCTCCCGTTGGGGGTCCAGGGCATCTGGGCCTTTTTGGGCCATGTGTTCCTGCCCGAAGAGGCCGCGAGCGCGATCGGCTGGGCGCCGAGCCCGTTCCAATATGAGGTGGGCGTCGCCAATCTTGGGCTCGGCCTTGCGAGCTTCTATGCCGCGTTCAAGGGGTTCGAGGCCCGGGCGACGACGGCGATCGCAGCCTCGTGCTTTCTGGCAGGCGCGGGGTTTGGGCATGTCATGGACATTATGGCCGGCGACAATCTCGCTCCCGGTAATGCCGGCCCGATCCTCATCACCGATTTTCTCACCCCGATCGCAATTCTCGTACTGCTGATCCTCAGTCCGCGTCAGCCTGAGCTGAAGGCGGCGAGGCCGTACGCGGAGCCGAGTTTGGCCGGCCGCATCGAGGAGGCGATGAAGGAGGCTGAGAAGGAGGCTGAGAAAGACGCCGAGAAGGAAGCATCGGAGGAGGAGCCGCCGACCCGGCTCGAGGACGAGCTCGAACACGCACGCAAAGCCATGCGCGCGGCGCTCAATTCGGGCCCGAAGCAGGAAGTGTTGCCGCCGGACGAGCCTCCGGCGAGTCCTGGCAAGGGGACGCGTAGCCGCCGAAAGGGCGCGGCCAATGTTTCGGACAGCTGAGGCGGGAGGACCGCTGGCGGCACGTTCAGTGCTTGGCAAACACTTCGGTGGTGCCGTCCTTCTTGACCAGGAGCACGTCATAGGGCTCGGTCACCGCGCCTTGCTCCATGCCGGGCGAGCCAATGGGCATGCCCGGCACCGCGAGGCCGATGGCCTCGGGCCGCTCGGCCACGAGGCGCTTGATGTCGGATCCGGGCACATGGCCCTCGATGACATAGCCGTCGATCTTTGCGGTGTGGCAGGAGGCGAGCTTGTCGCCGATTCCAGCCTGACGCTTCAGCGCGGCAAGCGCGCCGGAATCGGTGCCATTCACCTTCACCTCGAAGCCGTTCGCCTCAAGATGCTTGACCCAATTGCCGCAGCATTGGCACGTCGCCGACTTCCACACCTCGATCGGTGGCGCGCTGCTGGCGGCGGCGGCGGGCGTGGCCCATAGCAGTGCGAGACCGAGCCCGAGCAGAGTTCTTAAGGCCATGGCGTGATCCTCCGGTCCCGAGCATGACCGGTCAAAGCCGCCGCATCAATTGACGAATGCGTTATTGCCGACATGGGGCGCTGCCCCTGGCAATTTCGCGTGGCCGCCCTAACTTTGAGGTACAACCTGCCATCGGACCCCCAATGACCTCCGACAAGGAACGCAACCGCCTGTCTGCCCGCATGCAACGCTATGGCAAGGTCGGCGCCAATGTCGGGGGCGTGGCCGCCCGCATTGCCAGCCGCCGCTTGCTTGGCTTCGATGCCGACCGCGACCGGGAGGCCGCTTCCCTCGCCGCCGCGCTTGGCGGGCTCAAAGGCCCGATCATGAAGGTGGCGCAGCTGCTCGCCACCATTCCCGAAGCGCTACCTGCTGAATATGCGGCCGAGCTCGGTCAGTTGCAGAGCCAGGCGCCGTCGATGGGCTGGCCCTTCGTGCGCCGGCGCATGGCGGCGGAGCTCGGGGCCGATTGGGAGACGAGATTCGCGAGCTTCGAGCGCGAAGCCGCGGCGTCCGCCTCGCTCGGGCAGGTGCATCGTGCGCGCGGCCATGAGGGCAGGCAACTGGCGGCGAAGCTGCAATATCCGGACATGCAGTCGGCGGTCGAGGCCGACCTGAAGCAGCTCAATATGCTGTTCTCAATCCATCGCCGCATGCGGCCCGCGATCGAGACCTCGGAGATGAGGCAGGAGATCGCGGCGCGGCTCCGGGAGGAGCTGGACTACGAACTGGAGGCGAAGCACACGCGTCTCTACGGCCTGATCTTCGCCGGCGATGCCTTGATCCGCGTGCCTGAGGTCGTGCCGGAGCTGTCGACGCAGAGGCTGCTCACCATGACTTGGCTCGAAGGGCGCCCCCTGCTCGACTATGCCGACCGCCCGCTCGATGAGCGCAACAAAGTGGCGCGCGCCATGTTCCGTGCCTGGTGGTATCCGTTCAGCCATTACGGCGTCATTCACGGCGACCCGCATCTTGGCAATTACACGGTATTCGAGGACGAAGAGGGAAGGGCGGCCGGCATCAACCTCCTAGACTATGGCTGCATGCGCTCATTCGCGCCGAAATTCATTCAAGGCGTGATCGACCTCTATCGCGGGCTGCTTAACGATGACCGCGCTCTCGTCGTGCATGCCTATGAGACCTGGGGCTTTGCCGGGCTCTCCAACGAGCTCATCGACATTCTGAACATCTGGGCGGGCTTCATCTACGGACCCATGCTCGACGACCGCGTCCGCACCATCGCCGACGAGCAGTCGCCTGGCATGTATGGACGGCGGGAAGCCTTCAAGGTGCATCAGGGCCTGCGCGACAAGGGGCCGGTCAAGGTACCGCGCGAGTTCGTGTTCATGGATCGCGCCGCAATAGGCCTTGGCGGGGTGTTCCTGCACCTCAAGGCGGAGCTGAACTTTCACCGCCTGTTCGACCACACCATCACCGATTTCGACCTCGCCCAAGTGGCGCAGCGGCAAAAGGAAACCTTCACAGCGGCCGGGGTGCCATTGCCGGAAGCTTCACTCTAGCGAACGGCTCCTTCATGGCGCGGTCGATGTTGCCCGTCGGCCCGGCTTTGTGCTATCTCGCGGGCGGATATGGGGCGAACGAGCACAGGGGAGTGGCATGCATATCGATCCGTCCGAGGGCCATCCGGCGATGGACTACGCCGAGCATCAAAGAACCTACAAAACGTTCCTCAAGGTGAGTGGCTTTCTGGTCGTGGCTACGGTCGTCCTCATGGCGTTTTTGGCCGTTTTTGTGGTTTGATCGGAATAGACGTTCCTGCCCGACGGGCGGCGTGATCCAGCCGCCTCCCACATTCGACACGTCTTGGCGCGGACTGCGCTTATTGAGGTTGGCGTCATGCCAGCCAACGGAGCCACGATGATTAGTATTGGCGTG
Organism: Hyphomicrobiales bacterium; assembly: GCA_038326945.1. Taxonomy (GTDB): domain Bacteria; phylum Pseudomonadota; class Alphaproteobacteria; order Rhizobiales; family Methyloligellaceae; genus Methyloceanibacter. The sequence continues at coordinate 60,667 of JBBQKN010000016.1, read as the reverse complement.
CCGGCCGAGAGCCCAGGGGAGTCGCGTATCGGGCTCAGTCCCGAAACCGCGAAGAAGCTCGTCAAGCACGGGGCCAAGGTGGTTGTCCGCTCGGGCGCGGGGCTCGGCTCCCATTTCGCCGACGAGGATTACAGCGCCGCCGGTGCGAGCATTGCCGCGACCGATGCCGAGGCGGTGAAGGATGCCGACATCGTGCTCACGGTCAGGCGGCCCTCCTTGGCGGTCGTCACCTCCATGAAACCGGGCGCCATGCTCATCGGCATGCTCGATCCTTTTTCCGACGCGGGCGATATCGAGGCTCTGGGGAAAACGGGCGCCAGCCTGTTCGCCATGGAACTGCTGCCGCGGATCAGCCGCGCCCAGAGCATGGACGTGCTGTCGAGCCAGGCCAATCTTGCCGGCTACAAGGCCGTGATTGACGCCGCCGCATTGTTCGAGCGCGCTTTGCCGCTGATGATGACGGCGGCGGGCACCGTGCCCGCGGCGCGCGTGTTCGTCATGGGCGTGGGCGTGGCCGGGCTACAAGCCATCGCCACGGCGCGGCGGCTCGGCGCCATCGTCACGGCGACGGATGTGCGCCCGGCGGTAAAGGAGCAGGTGGCGTCCTTGGGCGCCAAATTCATCGCCGTGGAGGATGAGGAATTTCGCCAGGCCGAGACGGCGGCGGGCTACGCCAAGGAGATGTCCGACGCCTACAAGAATAAGCAGGCCGAGCTCGTGGCCGAGCATGTGAAGAACCAGGACATCGTCATCACCACGGCGCTGATTCCGGGGCGGCCGGCGCCGAAGCTTCTGTCCAAAGCCATGATCGAGAGCATGAAGCCGGGCGCCATCATCGTTGACCTCGCGGCTGAGCGCGGCGGCAACGCCGAGCTCACCAAGGCAGGCGAGGTGGTGGGGCACAAGGGCGTGCGCATCATGGGCAATCTCAATCTGCCCGGAGCGGTCCCGGTCAATGCCTCGAGCCTCTATGCCCGCAATCTACTCGCCTTCGTCGAGCCGATGATCGACAAGGAGAGCAAGGAGCTTGCGATCAATTGGGACGACGAATTGGTCAAGGGCACGTTGATCGCCCGTGACGGGGCCATCGTCAATGCCATGATCGCCGAGCGCCTCGGCGGCGCGGCTCTGGGCGCGCGCGCCACGCCAAAACCCGGCAATGGCGCCAAGCCAGCGGCGAAGAAGAGCGCGGGCGCACGGCAGCCCAAGGGGCAGCCCAAGGGAGGAAAGACATGAGGCGAGCAACGAATTGGTTCGCGCTTGCCGTCTTCGGCTTGGCCTTGCTGGCGGTGTCTCTCGCAGCCGGCAGCGCCTACGCACAAGACGCAGCAATATCCGAAGGCCACGATTTCGTCTTCCGCTTCTCCATTTTCGTGCTCGCGATCTTCATCGGCTATTACGTGGTGTGGAGCGTCACGCCGGCGCTACACACGCCGCTGATGTCGGTGACCAACGCCATCTCCTCGGTGATCGTCGTCGGCGCGCTCCTCGCCGTCGCAGTTGAAGCGGCCGACTTCAACCTTGCGTCGGGGAACTGGTTGGCGAAGCTCCTCGGCTTTGCCGCGCTCATCCTCGCGAGCGTGAATATCTTCGGCGGCTTCCTCGTCACCCAGCGCATGCTCGGCATGTATCAGAAGAAAAAGAAATGACGCGCTACCGAGGTAAGCCATGAACTCCGATATCGTCGCGCTGCTCTATCTCGTCGCGGGTGTCCTGTTCATTCTCGCGCTGCGCGGATTGTCTTCGCCCGAGACGTCGCGCAAGGGCAATTATTTCGGCATGGTCGGCATGGCCATCGCCGTGCTCACCACCCTGGCGGTCGCGGCTCCGGATTCGCCGCTCACCTGGGCGATGATCGTCGCCGGCATCGCCATTGGCGGCGGCATCGGTGCGGTGGTCGCGCGCCGCATTCCCATGACGGCGATGCCGGAGCTAGTCGCCGCCTTCCACTCGCTTGTCGGTCTTGCCGCGGTGCTGGTCGCCGCCGCGGCCTTCTACGCGCCTGCGGAATTTGGCATCGGCGTTCCGGGCAACATCCACACTTCGAGTTTGGTCGAGATGTCCTTGGGCGCGGCGATCGGCGCCATCACTTTCACCGGCTCGGTGATCGCGTTCCTCAAGCTCTCGGCGCGCATGTCGGGGAAGCCGATCCTGCTACCCGCGCGTCATGTCATCAACATCGCGCTCGCACTGGTGCTCGTCTTTTGCGTCGTGATGTTCTGCCAGGCGCAGACGGGCGTCTATTTCTGGGCCATCGTGGCGCTGGCGCTCTTGCTCGGCGTACTGATCATCGTGCCGATCGGCGGCGCGGACATGCCGGTCGTGATCTCGATGCTCAACTCCTATTCGGGATGGGCCGCGGCCGGCATCGGCTTCACACTCGGCAATAGTGCGCTGATCGTCACCGGCGCGCTGGTCGGTTCCTCCGGCGCCATCCTCTCCTACATCATGTGCAAGGGGATGAACCGCTCCTTCATCAACGTGATCCTGGGCGGCTTCGGTGGCGAGGTGGCGGGACCCGCGGGCGGTGCCGAGCAGAAACCGGTGAAGCTCGGCTCGGCCGAGGACGCGGCGTTCCTGATGAAGAATGCGAGCAAGGTGATCATCGTGCCGGGCTACGGCATGGCCGTGGCGCAGGCGCAGCATGCCTTGCGGGAAATGGCGGACGGACTGAAGAAAGCCGGCGTTGAGGTCAAATATGCGATCCACCCGGTCGCGGGGCGTATGCCTGGCCATATGAATGTGCTGCTGGCCGAGGCCAATGTGCCCTACGACGAGGTGTTCGAGCTCGAGGACATCAATAGCGAGTTCGCGCAAGCCGACGTGGCCTACGTGATCGGCGCCAACGATGTGACCAATCCGGCCGCGGAAGACGATCCGTCATCGCCGATCTACGGCATGCCGGTGCTACAAGTATGGAAGGCGGGCACCGTGCTGTTCAACAAGCGCTCGCTGGCGTCCGGCTATGCTGGCATCGACAATCCGCTGTTCTATCGCGACAACACCATGATGGTGCTCGGCGACGCAAAGAAAATGACCGAGGAGATTGCCAAGTCGCTGTAAGGGCTCTTTTGGCTTGTGCAAATTTTGGTGAAGACGCTCGGGACTCCTTAAGGATTTCGCCCTATCCCGTTTTTGCCGGATTCGCGTCACGCCACGGCCCTAAAAGCCGTGTCTTGGTGTCCGGTTGCGGGGTTTCCCTCGCGTAAGAAGTCCCCAATCGCTTGAAACGGAGCGGAACCCATTTTGCATTGCGGGCGTAATAATAGTCGTATGGCTCCTGTTTCGACCACGACGGAAACCGAGATCAAGACGAGTGCCGCTTGCGAGTGCTTCCACCAGCATTTCGCCTGCATGGCGGCTCGAACCAAGTTCGTGGCCCTCTAGCTCGATTTGAACTAGTAATGTCGGCGGCTCACGCCAGCGAGCGTAAGAGCCGCCTGCCGCTATGATGCTGAACGCCGGGTTCACGTGCGGTTCAGCGAGGAAACGATAAGGAGAGCATGTCTCTCACAAAGAACAATGATCGAAAGGCTTAGATGGCGTCATGTTGAATCTCGTGCTCTCGCTGATAGGCGCTTACGCAATCATCTGTACCGGCGGCTGGGTGCTCCACCGCTACTTCCTCTATCTTCCCGATACGACGCGCTACCCGCCGAGGGAGGTCGGCCTGTCCGACGTGGAGGAGGTGACCCTCAAGAGCAGAGACGGCGTCACGCTGATCGCCTGGTACCGGCCTGCCTGCGGAAATAAGCCTACGCTGCTCTATTTCACCGGTAATAGCGGTTCGGCCGCGAACCGGGCGCGCAAGATCGAGGCCATCGCCGCGAGCGGATATGGCGTCTTGATGCTCAATTACCGCCGCTATGGCGGGTCGGGCGGCTGGCCGTCGGAGGAGAACAACGTCGCCGATGCCGCCGTCGCCTATGACTATCTGCGTGAGATTGGGCTCGATGACGACGACATCGTCGCTTATGGCGAGTCGCTCGGCACCGCCGTTGCGACGCGGCTGGCTTTGCAGCGCCCGGTGAAGGCCGTGGTGCTCGAAGCGCCCTTCACCTCCGCCGTCGATGTCGGCAATCAGGTGTGGTGGTTCCTGCCGCTGCGTCTGATCATGACCGATCAATACCGCACCATCGATCGGATCGCCTCGGTCAAGGTGCCGCTTCTCATCGTGCATGGCGCCCGCGACGATCTGATTCCGGTGAGCCATGCCCGACAGGTCTATGCCGCGGCCAATGAGCCGAAGACCCTCTCCATTCTGAGACTGGGCAGTCACAACGATCTCTTCGACCATGGCGCTTGGCAGAAGGTCTCTGACTTCCTCGAAACCTTCGAGCAGGAAGAGGTTCGTCCCGCCGCCGCCATCCGCGCGCCTCGCTTCGAGCCGGTGGCCTTGGCGTCGTAGCCGGCGAGCCCAAGTTCAACCGCGCCTCGGGCTTGGCCCGAGGCCGCGGCGGCTCGCGCAATGTAGGAAAATTCAGAGGCCCCTAACGCGGGGTGCGAGGCGGCCTTGGAGCTGCGGCGACGCCGCTCTCGCGCTGCGCCTTCTTGCGCGCGAGCTTGCGGGCGCGGCGAATGGCTTCGGCCTTCTCGCGCGCTCGTTTCTCGGACGGCTTTTCGTAATAATTGCGGAGCTTCATCTCGCGGAAGATGCCTTCGCGCTGCATCTTCTTCTTCAGCGCCCTGAGGGCCTGATCCACATTGTTATCGCGAACGACGACCTGCACGCGCGTGCTCTCCGTTTCCGTGGTTGAGAGAATGAAGGGGGTCAAACCCACCTTTGGCCGGAGCCCAACCGGCCCCGCATCGGGGATGGCTGTAACAAAACAAGCGCTGTTTGTCTAGAGCGCGCCAATACTTCGAAATGCAACAACCCAAGGCAGGTCAAGTCTTGGGCAATAGGCGCGTGGTGTGGCCCATCTTGCGGCCGGGCCTGGCTTCGGCCTTGCCATAGAGATGTAGGGCCGTGCCTTCCTCGGCGGCAAGCTCGCGCCAGCGGTTCGCGTCGTTGCCGATGAGATTGGTCATCACCGCATCGCTGTGTCGCGTTGTGTCTCCCAGCGGCCAGCCGACGATGGCGCGGATATGGTTCTCGAACTGGCTGACCAGGCAGGCGTCGATGGTCCAGTGGCCGGAATTGTGCACGCGCGGGGCGATTTCGTTGACAAGGAGATGAGGGGCCTCGCTTCCGCGCTCGAACATCTCAACGCACAGCACGCCGACATGGCCGAGCGCCTGGGCGATGGTTCCGGCGATGCGCCGCGCCTCAAACATCGTATCGGCGTGGAGGCGGGCGGGGACGCGGCTGATGGCGAGGATGCCGTCCTGGTGCACATTCTCGGCCGGATCGTAGAAATGGAGATCACCGTCCTGGCCGCGTAGCGCGACGACCGAAACCTCCCGGTCGAAGGCGACGAGGGGCTCGAGCAGCGCCGGCTGGCCGCGAAGCTCCTTGAGCGCGGCAACAGCCTCGGCCTCGGTGCGGATCAGCACCTGTCCTTTGCCATCATAACCGAAGCGCCGGGTCTTCAAGAGTCCGGGAAGCTTTACGCGGTGAAGCGCCTGGCGGAGGCTCGGTTCGTCGTCGACGGCGGCGTAGTCGGCGGTGGCGATGCCAAGTCCGCGCAGGAAATCCTTCTCGATGAGCCGGTCCTGGGTGATGGCGAAGGCCTTGGCGGGGGGATGCACCGACGCCTTGCGGCCTACGATTTCCAACGCACGCGCCGGCACATTCTCGAACTCGCAGGTCACCACATCGACGCTTCCGGCGAAGGCGCCGAGCGTGGTCTCGTCATCGAAGGCGCCGACGGTGGAGCCGGAGGCCACGGCGAAAGCGGGCGCGTTCGGCTCGTCGGCATAGATGTGGGTGTTAAGGCCAAGCCTCGCCGCGGCAAGCGCCAGCATGCGGGCAAGCTGACCCCCGCCCACGATGCCGATGGTGCTTCCCGGAGGGAGGGCTTCAGCCATCGTCCCCTGGGGTCTCGGCTACGCCCTCGGTCTGCGCCGCGCGCCAGGCCATGACGCGGGTGGCGAGAGCCCTGTCGGACAGCGCCAGGATCTGCGCCGCCAGCAGGCCGGCATTGGTCGCGCCGGCTTCGCCAATGGCCAAGGTCCCCACGGGCACGCCGGCCGGCATCTGGGCGATTGAAAGCAGGCTGTCGAGACCCTTGAGGGTGCGGCTTTCGATCGGAACGCCGAGCACCGGCAGCTCGGTCATGGAGGCGGTCATGCCGGGCAGATGGGCGGCGCCACCGGCGCCGGCGATAATCACCTTGAGCCCGCGCTCCCGCGCGCCCGTGGCATAGTCGTAAAGCCGCTTGGGGGTTCGATGCGCCGAGACGATGCGGGTCTCGTAGGGCACGCGCAGCGCGTCGAGCACGTCAGCCGCGGCCTTCAGCGTCGGCCAATCCGAGCGGCTGCCCATGATGATGCCCACGCCGGGCTTCTCGTCGCTCATGCCGTGCCTTTGAAGAGTGCGCCGAGGCTTCGCGAAAAGCGAAGGGCTTTAAAGGGTTGCGCCGTACTTGGCAAGGCAAGTCTCGCGTGCGGGGTTACGCCGGAGGCCGGTGCTGCCGGCGCGGGGGTGGCATCAGAGGACTGGAACCCGGGGGGCGAATGACGGAGAATGCCCGTCTCGATTCCGCAGCCCAACCTCCCGCGGACCCCCGATCATGATGAGGCTTTTTCTCATAGCCGTTGCCCTGATCCTCGTGCCGCCGGCGCTGAGCTATGGCGTGGATCCCGCGGCCATGCTGCCAAAAACCATGGACATAACGGTCCAAGGCACCGACCAGACGGAGATGCTCCGCGCCATCATGGGCCTCTATCTCGGCATGTCCGTGTTCTGCATCCTTGCCGCGTTCAAGCCCGAATGGCGGTTTGTGGCGGTGATCTGGGCTGTGTTCTTCCTGTACTCGATAGCGGCGGGCCGACTCCTCAGCCTCGTGGTCGACGGGGTCCCAAGCCGGATTCTGCTGTTCTATATGGCGGTCGAGCTGATCGGCGGCACCATCGGCCTTGCCATTCTCGCGCGCGAGCGGCGCAAGGCTCGAGCTAGGCGATGATATCGGGGAGGAGCTGATCCTCGATGCGGGCTATTTCGTCCTTGAGGGCAAGCTTCTTCTTCTTCAACCGCTTGAGCTGCAGCTGGTCAGCGCGGCCGGAATCCTCTAGGGCGTTGATGGCGCTGTCGAGGTCGCCATGCTCCTGCTTGAGCTTGAGCAACGTCGCCCGGAGCTCGCGGATGTCCTCGCTCTCCATGACGTCCCAGCTCCTCGCTGTTTTTGGGGGCCCGCCGGAAGTATCATGGCGAATCCTGACGGCGCAAGGCTTCTCGCATCGGGCTCCCCGCAGGGACCCGGAGCGGCGTCTCGACACAGTCGAGCCATTAGACAAAGCCCCCCCGATTTGTCAGACTGCATAGTCGGAGACCAACTGAATCGGAGGTCTGGACATGGCGCTTGACGCACATCTCGTGGAGTTGTCGGAGAAGCACCGCGCATTGGATCGCAAGATCGAAGAGGAGCTGGGGCGGCCGACGGCCGACGATCTTAAGATCGCTGATTTGAAGCGGCAAAAATTGCGTCTCAGAGACGAGATCGAACGGCTCAAATTTGAAATGAGCCACTAGGGCGGAGCTTTCCGCCCGAGCGAGAGCGCCGAATTGAGCGCCTCGCCAGACTGTTCGGCGCTTCAGGCGCCGAAACGAGGGTCGACCAAGATCAGCTCGCGCCTCGCCGCGCGGGACCTAGGCTCCGTTTAAATCTTGAGCAGGGTCAAGGACGAGCGGCCGAAATCATAGTAGCCACAGCCGATAGTTCCGGGAGGGAGGGTCTAAGTGCCGTCAACCATCGTGGTGCGGTCGTGGCGCAGACTGCTTGCGGCGATGCTCGTGGGGAGCGCAGCTGTGCTCATCGCGGCTTTGCCTACCGCCGCCGCCGACAAGACCCTGGTGGATAAGGGCGAGGTGCTCGTGCGGGAGAATTGCTCGCGCTGCCATGCGGTCGGTAGGGAGGGCGAAAGCCCCCATAAGGACGCGCCCCCGTTCCGGACCTTGTCCAGCAAATATCCGATCGAGGATCTGAGTGAGTCGCTGGCGGAAGGCATCGTGTCGGGCCATCCGGACATGCCCATCTTCGCGTTCGGCCCCCACGACGTCGAAGCCATCCTCGAATATCTGGAGAGCATCCAGTCGCCCACCTAAGCCCTTGATGCGGTCATCGCCGCTTTGGCTTGGTCGTGGCCGCACGCGCAATGTCATGCGCCCGCCGCGCCCAGACCGCCAATTCCTCGGGGTCGTCGAGTAGACGCTCCGGGATTTCCCAATAGGACATGGCGACTGGTGCCCGGCCCTCGGCCGTGTAGGTAAAGGGACGTTTGCCCTCGGCGGCGAAGTCGGGCGCGGAGGTCTCGTCGGCTTTGAAGTAGAGCGTATCGTCGGCGACGAGGGCGAACATGACGCCTTCGGCATAAACTCCTGCGCCTCCGAACATGTTGCGGATGCACACCGGGCCGAAAGCCGAGAGTAAATCGGCGAGGAACTCCTTGTATCCAGCGCTGTTGCCCATACAGAAGCAGGTGCCATCAGCCAGGCGCGATGGCAAGCCGGGATGTCCAAACTATCCACCGGGGTCATGTTGCGCCCATGCTCCTGCCATTTTGACGTGCCCAGTTAACGCCTGGTTCGGCCATTCCTGCTTAACTGGGAACGAATCGGGCCCGAACGCCGAGGGGCCGGGATCGGAGGTTCGGCATGAGAAGCAAGCTTCTTCTGACATTGTGGCTGGTCGGGGCCCTGCTCTACACGGGCAGCACCATCTTCCTGGCCCAGGCCGTCCTCGGCGGGGCAGGCGGCGCCGCGGACGCTAAGTCCAAGGTCGCGACGGTCGCCCCGGCGGACACGCAATGTCCAAAGGAGGATGTCGCGGTCGGCGAGGACCCTCCCGCCAAGCCCGATCCAACCAAGACGGCGGCGATCGAGCCGAAAAAGCCCGTAGCTGCGCCCGCCGCGCCGAAGCAGCCGGCGCAGGACGCCGCGACTCGCGATGTCACGCCGCCGGACGGCGATGCGGACGAGCGGGCGGCTCAATCGGAGCCTTGGCCCGACGCCAACCAGGATGAGGCCTACCAGGATCGAGACCCAGCGCTCGGCCACGATGCCACGTCACCTGACGACGAGCAGGGGCGCGAACCGCCGCTTTCCGGGGCGGGCAGGGATGCGTCCGAAGTCGAGGAATGGGCGTCCGTGGTCGCCGGCACCGCCGATATGCGCGCCGAGCCGGATCTACGGTCGCCGATGGTCTATGCTCTTCTTTCAGGCTGGAATGTGCGTGTGATCTCCCGCCAACCGGGCTGGGTGCAGGTGCAGGATGCCCATAGCGGCGCGGCCGGCTGGGTCGAATCCTCGGCGCTCGCCCCGAGCGGCGGACCTGGCCCCCGGCCTGGCTATGGCGGTTATGACCCGCGCTACGATCGCTATGCGAATGAGGGCTATGCGGAGGAGCAGCCCTGGCAGCGGCCGAGGCGTCCGCGCACGGGCCAGTTCGGCGACTTCGTCCGCCGCGCGCTCGGCGGCTTCTAGGAACCTCCCACCAGCGTCGCAGGCGCGGCGGACACCGAGCGACACGCTTTGTGCGAGGCGCGTCAGACTGAATTCAAGCAGCGGGAGGAATGATCGCCGCGCGAGGATCGTCCCTGGCCGGACGCGCCGGGCGGGCGGTGCCCGCGTGCCCATTGCCTTGATGCGCATGATCGTGGCCGGTGCCGGGGTGGCCGGCGACGCGCCGCTCATGCTGCACTGCGGCCTTGATCGACTCGCTCTGATTATAGAGCTCCATATGCTCGGCATCCTCTTCGCCGACAGGCGTCAGGGCGTCGTCCATGTAGAATTTCGCCTTGGGGTCGGCTTCGATCTTGGCCACGATCCGCTTCAGATGCCGCCAGCGCCGCACGAGCTTCGCCGCTTTCCGCGCGGTGTCCTGGACGTAATTCGCATAAAAGGCGAGTGGCGACTCAAGCGGGAAGCTCGGGCGCCGGTCCTTTCGGTGCTTGATGCGGAAGATGCCCCATTGCAGGGGATGCAGCTCCTCGATCTTCACGGCGCTTGAGAACCACATCAGCACGGGCATCAGCGAGCGGACGTTGATACCGCTGGCGGCGGCCCGGCGCATGATCGTTTCCAAATGCTCGTCGGTATAGAAAATGTCCCAGGCCGAGCGGTAAGCGTCCTGCCATTCCTGTTTTGTCATCTTGGCGTGGCCGGTGACCACGTGCTCAAGCTCGTATTTGTTGAGGTCGGGGTCCATCCAGACCTTTTTCTCGTACAGGACCTTGTGGTCCTCGGAGCCGGGCAGCGGCGTCAGCACGAAGAATTCGAGCGCGTCGAGCGGCAACTCCTTCTTGATGATGTCGAGGTCGTGGCGGATCGAGTCCGGGGTGTCGTTAGGGAAGCCGAGGATGTAGCCGGCGAAGGTCATGATGCCGACGCGCTTCCATTCGAGCAGCATCTTGCGGTATTCGGTGATCTTGTTCTGCCGCTTCTTGGCCGCGATCAGATTCGCGGGATTGATGTTCTCGAGCCCGATGAACACGCGCGTGACCCCCGCGCGCTGCGATTTCTCGATGAAGTTCGGGATCTTGTGGCACAGCGTGTCGACCTGGATCATGAAGCGGACGTCCAAGCCGTCCTCTTCGCGCAGCTTGATGATCCGGTCGTAGATGGCCTCCCAATCCTTGTTACGGGCAAAATTGTCGTCGGTGATGAAAAAGCGCTTCACCCCTTGGGCCACATTCATGCGCAGGATTTGCTCGATGCTATCGGGGGAACGGTAGCGCGACTTGCGCCCCTGCACGTTGATGATGGTGCAGAAGGAGCATTGGAAGGGGCAGCCGCGGCCGGCGTCGAAGCTCGTCACATTGCCAACGGTGCGCTTGACGAAGTCGGCGGGAAGAAATGGCGGCGAGGCGACGTCGCCAATGCCGGGCAGATGCTTCATATGGTCGTAGAGGGGCTTGAGCGCGCCTTTGGCCGCGTCCTCAAGCACCTCGTCGAACCCTTCCTCGGCCTCGCCCGCGAAGATGGAGACCCCGAGCTCTTGCGCGACCTCGATATCGGTTTGGGTCTCGTTGAGCATGGCGAGACAGCCGGAGACATGAAAGCCGCCGATCATCACCTGCACGCCTTGGGCGCGGAAGGCCCTGGCGATATCGAGCGCGCGCGGGAATTCGTTCGATTGCACGCCGACCAGGCCGACGAGACCCACGCCGCCGTTACGCGCGATGCGCTTGGCAATGTCGCGGGGCCGCACGCGCGTATTGGTCTCGTCGATGGCATTGACGTCGATCGGGAGGTCCGGCCCCAGCACGCTGCGCCCGGCCGCGCCAAGCGCTAGGCTGTAGACGGCGGCGAGCGAGTTCGACGGCATGGTCGAACGGAGCCACTGCACTACATACCCGTCCGGGTCGTAATGCGATGGCTTGATGAGGACGAGCTGAAACCGCTTGCCCCGTACTTTGTTCAGCATTCGCCGGCCCCCGGTTATGGGTGCCCACGTTTCGGGGTGGCCAAGGCCGCCGGCCCCAGACCTATGCGCCGGCACCTCTGGCTGAGCGAGGCTCAGCTGCAACCTAGGGTAAGAAAAAAGGAACCCCCGAAACCCGCGCAACCTGACGCTCGCGCCTACGCATCGCGTACGTCACTTTAAACGACTGAACCACATATTAGCCAAACCGTCCAACTCATTAACGGGCGCAGAATTCCGGCGTTTTCGCTCAGTTTGTGCTCGTTTTAAGGCCAGATTGCTGGTTCTTGTCGAAGGCCATGATGTCCTTGGCCAGGAAATAGTTGAGCATGGTGCGGATGGTGGCGATGACGGCAAGCTTGCTGATGTCGTCCCAGGTGGGCGCCACCGCGGTGCGCAGGATGTCGGCGGCGAGCGCGAATTCGAGCGCGAGCAGGATCCAGGTGGCGAAGCGCAACCAGATTTGACGTCCTTCGGTCCCAGTCGCCTGGCCATTCGCGATCGCCTTGAACAGGCTGAGAATGGCTTGCAGCGCCCCGAAGGCCACGACGAAGACGGCGCCGCACTCGACCACGAGGGCGACATAGCTCGCAATCAGATTGAAGTTTTGTTCGAGCGTTATGGCTGATTCCCCCTGGCCACCCGCAACCGGAGGATGGCCCGGCTGCCGCCCGGACGCAAGCCGGAAGGCCTAAAGCTCGCCGGTGAGGAAGTGGGCGCGGCCGTGGCCGAAGGACCAATCCGCGTCGCGGTTCTCGACGACGGTGACGACGACATCGGACGGGGCGATGCCACAAGCCCGTTCCAGCTCCTCGCAGAGCAGGCGGTAGAAGGCTTTCTTCTGCTTCTTCTTGCGCCGTCTGGTAACGACCTGGACCACGACCAGCTTGTCGCTGCGCTCGATGCCGAGGCCCGTGTCCTCGATGATCATGCCGCTGGGGGGATGCGTCTGCACGATCTGATAGCGGTCGCCCGAGGGCACCTTGAAGGCCGTGAGCACGGCTCGATGCGCCGCGTCGAGCAGGGTCTTCAGCTCCGCATCGCTCCTGCCTTCAATCAGATCGATGCGAATGAGCGGCATTTCTCACTTTTCTCCGGGGTCAGGGCTTCTTTTGCAGCCGCTCAAGGTCGACATATTCTTCGAAGAAGCGGGTCTCCTCATAGCGCTCCGAGGCGTAGCTGACCATGATGGTCCCGGGCTCGAACTCGCTCAGCATGAGCCAGGTCCCGGGCCGCAGATGCACGCCGCCGGTCGCCGGGGTGAGGCGATGCTCTTCCAGGCCCGCGCCGGTTCGCGCCGTGATCAGGCAGGAGCCTTGCGCCACCACGAGAAGCTCGTCGCAGGACACCGCATGGCCGGCGCGCGACTTGTCGCTTGGAACGTCGGAGATGATGAAGCTCCGCACTGGCACGAAGGGCAGGCCGCCGCCATCGACCTCGACGATGCGCATGCGGCCGCGCTCGTCCGAGTGCTCCTGCAATTTCAAGAATGTCAGACCCCGGTTGGGCATGTGCCTGATCGCTTTCTTCTAGAGCCGGCTGGCGGTGGTCGGCGGCGGAACCATAACGCCATTTTGCCATCGCATTTGGCAAGAGTCTTCACTTGGCTGCGTGGGTGGGCAGTCGGCCGCATACGCTCAGGGCTCAAACCGTCTTAGCCAGATCGCGCAGCCTGAATTTTTGGATCTTGCCGGTTGAGGTTTTGGGCAGCTCGGTGAACACCACGTGGCGGGGGCATTTGAAGCGGGCGAGCTTCCCCTTGCAATAGGCGATGATCTCTTCCGCCGTCACCTCGGCGCCCGGCCGCTTCTCGATGAAGGCGCACGGGGTCTCGCCCCATTTGGCATCGGCCTTGGCCACTACGGCCGCGGCGGCCACCGCGGGGTGCTTGTAGAGTACGTCCTCGATCTCGATGGAGGAAATGTTCTCGCCGCCGGAGATGATGATGTCCTTGGACCGGTCCTTCAACTGGAGGTAGCCGTCCGGGTGCAGCACGCCGAGGTCGCCGGAATGGAACCAGCCGCCGGCGAAGGCCTCCTTCGTTGCTTTCTTGTTCTTGAGATAACCCTTCATCACGATGTTGCCGCGGAACATGACCTCGCCGATGGTCTCTCCGTCCGCCGGCACCTGCTCCATGGTCTCGGGGTCCTTCACGTCCAGGCCCTCGAGCGCCACATAACGCACGCCCTGCCGCGCCCGCTTCGACAGGCGCTGCTCCGGCGGCAACGCATCCCATTCGGCATGCCACTCATTGATGGTGGCCGGGCCGTAGGTCTCGGTGAGCCCGTAGAGATGGGTGAGTTCGAAGCCCGCCTCGGCCATGGCTCCGAGCACGGCTTCAGGCGGTGGGGCGGCGGCATGATTGAAGGCGACCCGGTGGCAGAAGCTTCGCCGCTGATCCGGCGTGGCGTTGAGGAGGCAGGACATGACGAAGGGCGCGCCCGAGAGATGCGTCACCTTGTGGTCGGCGATCGCGTCATACATGGCTTTCGGCCGCACCGAGCGGAGACAGACATGAGTGCCAGCGACCACCGACAGCGACCAGGGAAAGCACCAGCCGTTGCAATGGAACATCGGCAGCGTCCAAAGATAGACGGGATGGGCGCCCATGCCGGTGGCGATGGTGTTTGCGTAGCACATCAGCGCCGCGCCGCGGTGATGGTAGACGACGCCCTTGGGATTGCCGGTGGTGCCGCTCGTATAGTTGAGAGAGATGGCGTTCCACTCGTTAGACGGCATCGCCCAGGAAAAGTCAGGGTCGCCGCCGGCGATCAGCTCTTCATAATCGAGATCACCCGCACGCTCGCCCTCGACCCCGCATTCAAGGTCGCGATAGTCGACGGCAATCGGCTCGACCTGTGTCTCCGCCAGCGCCGCCTTGATGACTGAGGCAAATTCGGTATCGGCGATCACCATTTTGGTGTCGGCGTGGTCGAGCATGAAGGCGACGATGGCAGGATCGAGCCGCGTATTGATGGAGTGCAGCACGGCACCGGTCATGGGCACGCCGTAATGGGCCTCAAGCATGGCGGGAGAGTTGGCAAGCATCACCGACACCGTGTCGCCCGGGCCGATGCCGAGAGCGGCGAGGGCCGAGGCGAGGCTGCGGCAGCGCGCGTAGAACTCCGCGTAGCTGTAGCGCTGCTTGCCGTGGATGATGGCGGTATGATTGGGGTACGTCACGGCGGCGCGCTCGAGAAACAGGAGCGGCGTCAGCGGCTGATAATTGGCGGCTTTCTTGCCGAGATCGGTGTCGTAGGGGCTCGTCATTGGCCGCCTTGGGTGCGCTTCCTAGTCGCACCCTAGCCAAGCTCGAGCCCTTCAAGCAATTGTTCTCGTATCGAGGCGGCTGATTCCTCTCCAAACGGAGAGTGGCCGGTTCAGTCTCTGGCGTAATAGGCAAGCGTAGCCGCGAACGCCCCGAACGCAATCAAGATCAAAGTCAGGAAGATAATCTCGCCCACGCTCATGCTGCACCTCGGTGTTGGATCGGAGGTGGAAGGATTGAGGGAGAGGGCGGAGCGAAGCCTTGATCTTCGTCAAAACATGCGGTCCAGTTCAAGGAACCGGGCCGCGATCGGGGCTTGGAGTTCGGCTTACTCTTGAATGTCCCGCTTCAGCTCTTTGAGCTTGGCGAAGACTGAGGCGGCATCCGGGATGTCTTCGTCCTCCTCGGGGGCGGCCATGGCCTCGCGCGCCTGTTGGGCAAGCGCGGTCGCCATCGGCGCCTCGCGCTCAGGCGGCGCTGCGGCTGCGGCGATGGTCTCCTCGGTCGGCATCAGGGTCTCGGTCTTGACCGGCGGGACGCTCTCATGCTCGCGCTCGTGCTTTGCCGCCGCCTTCTTCACTTCGGCGTCGAGGTCGGTCTGCGAGCAGAGCCCAAGCGTCACAGGGTCCTGAGCTACGAGGTTGGGCGAATTCCAGTGAGACCGCTCGCGAATGGCGATGATCGTCGGCTTGGTGGTGCCCACCAAGCGCATGATCTGGGAGTCCTTGAGCTCGGCATGATTTTTCAGCAGCCAGAGAATGGCATTGGGCCGGTCCTGGCGGCGCGATACCGGCGTATAGCGGGGACCGCGCTTCGTCTTCACCTCCGGCACCTCGACCTTCGGCTCGGCCAGCTTCAAGCGGTAGGAGGTGTCCTTCTCGGCTTTGGCGATCTCATCGCGCGTCAGCTGGCCCGAGGAAATCGGGTCCATCCCCTTGATGCCATGTGCCACGTCGCCATCGGCGATACCCTTCACCTCGAGCACGTGGAGGACGCAAAATTCGGCAATCTGCTCGAAGGTGAGCGAGGTGTTGTCGACCAGCCAAACGGCGGTCGCCTTGGGCATCAGCGGGATACGGTCCATTGGCCTTGAAATACCTGTTCAGTGAAGCGGGGCTCTCCCTCGCCCCTTGAGGCCGCGAGAGCCAGCCAAATTCAATTGAAGGGGAAGAGACCTATATAGGGTGCTCCGGGGGCGGAAGCAAACGGTTCGGGAAAGGGTTCGTCATCCTTCGAGATGGCCTTCGGTCTCCTCAGGATGAGTGCCCCAGGTCCTTATGGTGGGGAGCGAACGCCAGTCCGCGTCTCGAACCATGAGGCTACCGATCCTTCACCACCAGCACGATCTTTCCGATGTGATCCGGATCGTCGATGCGGGCGTGAGCCGCCGCCGCATCGACGAGGTCGAAGGTGGAATCGATCACCGGCTTGAGCTTCCCCTCGGCGATCAAGGGCCAGACGCGCGCCTCGATGCTTCGGGCCATGCGGGCTTTCGCCGCGTCGCTCTGCGCGCGCAGGGTCGAGCCGGTGAGGGTGAGGCGCCTCAACATGAGACGCATCAGATCGAGCTCCACTTTGGACCCTTCGAGGAAGGCGATCTGGACGATTCTGCCGTCGGCGGCCGCCGCGCGCAAATCGCGCTCGACATAGTCGCCGCCGACCATGTCGAGGATGACGTCGGCGCCGTGACCTTCGGTCACCTCGCGCACGATCGCGACGAAATCCTCGTCGCGGTAGTTGATGGCTCTGACCGCGCCGAGTTCCTCGCAAGCGCGGGTCTTCTCGCCGGTTCCGGCGGTGACGATGACCTTAGCGCCGAACAGCCGTCCCATCTGGATGGCGGTGGTGCCGATGCCGCTGGCGCCGCCATGGACGAGCAGCCAGTCGCCTGCCTTCAGGCTCGCGCGTTCGAACACATTGTGCCAGACCGTGAACACGGTCTCGGGCAGCGCGCCGGCTTCGACCATCGACAGGCCTTCCGGTATGGGCAAGGTGGTGGCCTCCGGGGCGAGCGCGTATTCGGCATAGCCGCCGCCATTGGTCAACGCGCAGACGGCGTCACCCTCGCTGAAGCGCGTGGCGCCGGGTCCAAGCGCGGCGATGCGACCGGCGACCTCGAGCCCAAGCAGGTCCGAGGCGCCTTTGGGCGGAGGATAGAGGCCCTGGCGCTGAAGCACGTCCGGGCGGTTGATGCCGGCGGCCTCGACCGCGATCAGCACTTCCCCGGGGGCCGGAACCGGCACCGGCCGCGTTCCCGGCACCAGGACCTCAGGCCCGCCTTGGCCCTTCGCTTCGATCACGGTCATGGTCTCGGGCGTGGGCTGCATCTTCGGCTGCATCGTTCCTCCTTTCGGCCTGGCAGGGCCGAGCAAGCAGTCCTCGCCGCCTCGGTCAAGTCCGGGCGTGCGGCAAAGGCTGGCGATCGGCACGAGACAGTGAGATGTTGCGGCGACGATAGGAGGTCCAGCCATGATCCTCGACGATCTCGAACCCAAGAAGCCGAAAGGCCATGAACTCGGTCAAGATCTGGCCAAGCGCTCCATCGGCGAACTCGCCGAGCTGGTCGAAGCGTTGAAGGCGGAGATTGCGCGGGTGGAAGCCGTGATGGCGGCGAAACAGTCCTCGCTGAGCGCCGCCGACGCCGCCTTCAAGCGTTAACCAAAAGTGATGAAACCATTGCTTTAGGTAAATCGCGCCTTAGCGTTAACCGGTTGTTAGAACCTCCGGGCTAGGCTGACAGTCATCCAGTTCTCTGGACTTGAGTGGCCTGTCCACTCTGTTTGACGCCTCCCTGTTAACTTCCTGAGCCGCCGCCTGGCGGCTCTTTTTTTGCCTCAATCAAACGATTAACCTGTGCGAACGCGAGGGGGCAGGATAGCCTCCCGCGCGGCGTATTATGCCGTGGGCACATGTTGAGGGAGTAGCCGATGGCGGGGACATCGAGCAACGGTGACGGCGTCACCGTATCGTTCGGCGCGAAGTTTGCGCAGTCGGACCAGTTCCGAACCGTTTTTCGCGAGGGCATGGAACTCGTGGAGGCCGCCGCCACCTATCTCGATGGCGACGGGCGGAAAGAAGCGCGGGGGCTCGAACCGCCGCATTCACTTGCCTATGCCACGGAGAGCATGCGTCTCACCACGCGGCTCATGCAGCTCGCGTCCTGGCTGTTGATCCGCCGGGCGGTAAGCGAGGGCGAATTGACGCTCGAGCAAGCGCTAGAAGAACAGCGCAAGATCAAGCTCCCCGCCAAGGCGGGCCTTCAGCAGAATCGGGAGTTCGAGGCGCTTCCGCCGCGGCTAAGGGACCTCGTCGAGCAGAGCATCAAGTTGCAGGATCGCGTGATCCGCCTCGATCAGATGCTTGGCTTGGAGCTCGCGGCCGAAACGGACAAGGCCGATCATCCGCTCGAAACGCAGATGTCGCGTTTGCGCGCGGCGTTCGGCGCACAAGCCGATTAGCCCTCTATTTGAGGAAGCCTTCGTATTTCCGCTTGAAGCGGCTCAGGCGTCCGCCACGGTCGATGAGATGCTGGCTGCCGCCGGTCCAAGCCGGGTGGGTCTTGGAATCGATGTCGAGCTTCAGCGTCTCCCCCTCCGACCCCAACGTCGAATAGGTGACGAACTCGGTGCCGTCGGTCATCACCACTTTGATGCGGTGATAATCGGGGTGGATGTCATTTTTCATGGCGGTTTGCCTTGGAAAATCGCGGTGTTTGACTTTAGCGGGAGCCTATAACGGAACTTCCGCGCCAGCACAAGGCTGCGCTGGTAGGGCGCGGGCTGGACCTTTGCGATAGATGCCGGACCGAATTACAGTCCCCTCCTCGAAAACAAGCAAGGACGCGCTTCCTCGTGCCTGGAAAGCCAAACGGCCAAGACCCGCAATCCCCGCTTTCGGCCGAGCTGCCGGACGAAATCGGACGGGAGCAGCGCGCGTCATTGCGTCCGCTGCTGGCGCTTAAGCCTTATCTCCTCCGCTACAAGGGCATGGTCGCCGCAGCGTTGATCTCCCTCATCGTTGCCGCCGCAGCGACGCTCGCGGTTCCGCTCGCGGTGAGACGCATGATCGACGTGGGCTTCGCCGGTCTCGAGCCCGGTCTCGTCGACAAATATTTCGCCACGCTGCTGGGCGTGGGCCTGATCCTCGCGCTTGCGAGCGCGGCCCGGTTCTATTGCGTGAATTGGCTGGGGGAGCGCGTTGTCGCGGACGTGCGCACGGAGGTGTTCCGGCATCTGACCGGCCTGAGCCCGGCCTTCTACGAGACGGTGCATTCGGGCGAGGTCATGTCCCGGCTCACCGCGGACACGACGCAGGTCAAGGCGGCGGCGAGCACGACAATCAGTCAGGCCTTGCGCAATCTGGTGGTCATGCTGGGCGCCGTCGGCATGATGATCGTGACCAGCCCGAGGCTGTCGCTCTTGGTGCTGATCGCCATTCCCATCATCGTGCTGCCGCTCGTCGCCTACGGCCGCAGCGTGCGGGCGCTGTCGCGGGAGGCGCAGGACAGCCTCGCTCAGGCCTCCGCTTTCGCCAGCGAGAGTCTTGCCCAGGTTAGGGTGCTGCAAGCCTTCACCCATGAAGACGCGGCGAGCGGGCGATTCTCGCGCGCGGTCGAGCGCGCCTTCACGGCGGCGAAGCAGCGAACCAGAGCGCGTGCGGGCCTCACGGCCATCGCCATCTTTCTCGTCTTCGCCAGTGTGGTCGGCATTTTATGGTACGGCGCGCAGGACGTTCTCGCTGGCACCATGACCGGCGGGCGACTCGGACAGTTCGTGCTCTATGCCGTGTTCGCGGCGACGTCCATGGCCGGCTTGAGCGAAGTGTGGGGCGAGGTCAATCAGGCGGCCGGCGCGGCGGAGCGCTTGAGCGAGCTCCTCACCGTGCAGTCCAAAATCAAGTCACCCGCGCGCCCGGCGCCCCTGGCGGAGCCGCCGCGGGGCGAGATCGGCTTCGATGACGTCGCCTTCTCCTATCCCACGCGGGCCGGCGTCAGTGCCTTGGACGGGATCTCCTTCCGGGTGGCGCCCGGCGAGCGCGTGGCCATCGTCGGTCCCTCCGGCGCGGGCAAGACCACCATCTTCGCGCTGCTATTACGCTTCTACGATCCGCAGGCGGGCAAGGTGAGTGTCGACGGTGTCTCGGTGAAGGAGGCCGATCTTCACGCGCTGCGCTCGCGCTTCGCCATGGTGCCGCAGGAGCCGGCGCTGTTCGCCGACACGGTTGCCGGCAATATCGGCTATGGCACCGGCGAGGCCAGCCGAGCCGAGATCGAGAAGGCCGCGCGCACGGCGTTTGCCCATGACTTCATCGTGGCGCTGCCGCAAGGCTACGACACCATGCTCGGCGAGGGCGGCGTGACCCTGTCGGCGGGGCAACGCCAGCGCATCGCCATCGCGCGGGCGGTGTTGCGCGACGCCCCGATCCTGCTGCTCGACGAGGCCACCAGCGCGCTCGATTCGGAGAGCGAGACTCTGGTGCAGCGCGCGCTCGACCGTATCATGGAGGGGCGCACCACTCTCGTGATCGCGCATCGGCTGGCGACGGTCACCCGCGCCGACCGCATCCTGGTGCTCGATCAGGGGCGGCTGGTGGAGGAGGGGACGCATCAGAGCCTGATCGGCCATGGCGGCATCTATGCGCGACTGGCCGAGCTCCAATTCGCCACCGACGCGGCTTAGGTCTAGTCAGTCCTCATGCGGTCCGAGATGGGCGGCGAGGCCCTCAAGCAGGGCATCATGCACGCCTGCCTCCTGCAAATGGCGGAGTGTCCGGATCACATATTCAACATTGCCGCCGGCCTGGCCCTTACCGCTCTGGATGATGCGGATTTGCGCCTCGAGCGACAGACCCCCCGCATATTGCTCGTGGTGGCGGTCGACGAGGTAGCACAGCGCCCGCATCGCCCGGCCCGAGCCATCGAGGAGGCGCACCGGGCGGTGCGCCTCGACATAGACATCGGTGACTTGCTCGCGCTCGCGCAGATAGGCCACGGTCTCCGTCTCGGCGCCATCGGCCACGCGAAAGGCGACGCCGCGGCAGGCGCCACCGCGATCGAGGCCGAGCACGAGGCCCGGCTCGGCGTCGGTGCCGCGATGCACGACGGAAAAGACGCAGAGCGCGCGGTGCGCCCCTTTGAGCAGCGCCGGAGCCGTCTCGCTGAAGGGAAAGCCAGGCCGCCACATCAGCGAGCCATAGCCGAACACCCAGAGCGGCCCTGGCTGGTGTTCCCTCAATCCGACTGGCTCAGTGTCCCTCGTCGTGCCCATGCCTCCGCCCGAAATCGGCTTCATCCGTCTCCTGCCCAGCCTCGATGATCCCGCGGCGGATGGCGCGGGTGCGGGTGAAGAGTTCTTCCAGCGCCTTGCCGTCGTCCCAGCGGATCATGCGCTGAAGGGCCGCCAAATCCTCGGAGAAGCGGCCGAGCATCTCCAGCACCGCTTCCTTGTTGTTGAGGAACACGTCGCGCCACATCACCGGATCGGAGGCGGCGATGCGGGTGAAATCGCGGAAGCCGCCGGCCGAGAATTTGATCACCTCCGACTGGGTCACGTTCTCGACGTCGGCGGCGGTGCCGACGATGTTGTAGGCGATCAAATGCGGAATGTGGCTGGTGATGGCGAGCACGATGTCATGATGCTCCGGCGTCATGGTCTCGACCTTGGCACCGAGCAGGCGCCAGAAAGCCGCGAGCTTGTCCACCGCCTGCGGGTCGGTGCCTTCAGGCGGCGTCAGGATGCACCAGCGGTTCTCGAACAACTCGGCAAAGCCGGCATCGGGACCGGAATGCTCGGTGCCGGCGACCGGGTGCGCCGGCACAAAGTGAACATTGTTGGGCAAATGCGGGCCCATGTCGCGCACGACCGAGCTCTTCACCGAGCCCACATCCGAAACGATCGCGCCGGCCTTGAGATGCGGGCCGATCTCCTTGGCCACCGCGCCGCAAACCCCGACCGGAACGCAGACCATGACGAGGTCCGCGCCTTCCACCGCCTCGGCGTTGGTATCGGTCACCGTATCGGCGAGGCCCAACTCGACGACGCGCTTGCGCGTCTGCGGCGAATGCGCGGACGCCACGATCAAGCGCACGGCGCCTTGTGCGCGTGCGGCCCTAGCGATGGACGAGCCGATCAGGCCGAGCCCGATAATGGCGATCCTATCGAACAGCGGCTGGTTCATGGGCGGGGCGAGCTCTTGGCGCCCATGAAGGCTGTCAGGGCTTCGAGCACGGCGCGATTGTCCTCCTCGGTGCCGATGGTCAGGCGCAGCGCATCGTGAAAACCATATTCCTCGACCCGCCGCAAAATGATCCGCCGCGATTGGAGAAACGCATCGGCCTCGACGGCGGAACGGCCATTGGCCCCGGGAAAATGCACCAGCAGGAAATTGGCGGCGCTCGGCGTCACCAGAAGGCCGAGGCTTGAGAGCGCCTCGCCCATGCGGGCGAGCCAGATCTCGTTGTGCTCGGCCGAGCGCGCCACGCTGGCACGGTCTTGCAGCGCGGCAACACCGGCCGCGATCGCCGGTCCTGAAACATTGAACGGGCCTCGAATGCGGTTCAAGGCATCGGCAATCGCCTCCGGGCAATAGGCCCAGCCGATGCGCAGCGAGGCGAGGCCATAGATCTTGGAGAAGGTGCGCGTCATCACCGTGTTGTGCGTCGTCGCCACCAGCTCGATCCCGGGTTCGTAGTCGTTCGCCCGGACATATTCGGCGTAGGCGGCGTCGAGCACGAGCAGAACCGTCTCGGGCAGGCCAGCGCGCAAGCGCTTCACCTGGTCGAAACCGAGATAGGTTCCGGTCGGGTTGTTCGGATTGGCGAGAAACACCATCCGCGTCGCCGGGCTTACACAGGCGAGAATGGCGTCGACATCGGCCGTCAGCGCCGTCTCCAGCGCCACCACCGGGGTCGCGCCCCTGGCCAGAATGGCGATGCGGTAGACGAGAAATCCATGCCTGGAGTAGATCGCCTCGTCACCTGGGCCGAGATAGGCCGCCGCCAGCAGCGTCAGCAGCTCGTCCGAGCCGGCGCCGCAGACGATGCGGGCCGGATCGAGCCCATAAAGCTTGGCAATCGCCTCCCGCAAGGGTCTGGCCGAGCCGTCGGGGTAGCGGGACAGGTTTGCACCCGCGGCGAGATAGGCTTCGACCGCCTTTGGACTCGGTCCGAACGGCGTCTCGTTGGAGGAGAGCTTGATCGCGGGCCCGCCGCCTTCCAGCACGCTTCTCCCCGGCACATAGGGTGCGATGTCGAGGATGCCTTGCCGTGGGGGCAAAGCCCGCTTCGCGGTCATTTCGTCTCTCCTGATCGGGCGCCGGGCCTCGCCCTGGTCTTGCCTGGCGCGGGGCCTCTCATAGGACCTTTACGCGGCCCAAGGCAAAGAAAACGTTGACTTTCGATGCTAAGCTCCTAGCTAAGCTCGAATCCGAGCGCCCGGAATTGAGGCAATGGAAACAGCCGACCAAGCCATGAGCGAAGCCCCGACATCACAGGCCTTTTTGGACCATTCCGTCCGGCTGGCGCAGGTCGCCAATCCGCAGAGCGAGATCGTGCATTTCGGTGCCGATCAGGCGCTCCAGCTCGATTGCGGCGTGAAGCTCGGGCCGTACTCCGTGGCCTATCAGACCTACGGCACGCTCAATGCCGACAAGTCGAACCTCGTGCTCGTGTGCCATGCGCTGACCGGCGACCAGCATGTCAGCAACATCCATCCCGTCACCGGCAAGCCCGGCTGGTGGGAGATCATGGTCGGTCCGGGCAAGCCGATCGACACCAATCGCTTCTTCGTGCTGTGCCCGAATGTGATCGGCGGCTGCATGGGCTCGACCGGTCCGAGCTCGATCAACCCGGCAACGGGTCGGCCTTACGGCCTCGACTTCCCGGTCATCACTGTCGGCGACATGGTGCGGGCGCAGGCGCAGCTGCTCGACCATCTCGGCATCCCCGACGTGCTGTGCGTGCTTGGCGGCTCCATGGGCGGCATGCAGGTGCTGGAATGGGCCTCGACCTACAAGGACCGCGTGTTCTCGGCGGTGCCGATCGCCTGCGCCGCGCGCCACTCCTCCCAGAACATCGCCTTTCACGAGGTCGGGCGCCAAGCCGTGATGGCCGACCCGGATTGGTGCCAGGGACGCTATCTCGACGAAGGCAAGAGCCCGCGCAAAGGGCTCGCGGTGGCGCGCATGGCCGCGCATATCACCTATCTGTCGGATGACGCGCTCCACACCAAGTTCGGCCGCAACCTCCAGGATCGGGACAAGATCACCTTCGGCTTCGACGCGGACTTTCAGGTGGAAAGCTATCTGCGCCATCAAGGCTTGAGCTTCGTCGACCGCTTCGATGCGAACTCCTATCTCTACATCACGCGCGCCATGGATTATTTCGATCTCGCCGCCGATCATGGCGGTGTGCTCGCCAACGCCTTTCAGGGGACGAAGACGCGCTTCTGTCTCGTCTCCTTCACCAGCGACTGGCTGTTCCCCACCGAGGAGAGCCGGGAGGTCGTGCACGCGCTGAATGCGGTCGCCGCCAATGTCAGTTTTGTCGAGCTCGAGACCGCGGCCGGTCACGATTCCTTCCTGCTGCATGAGCCCGAGCTGTTCGACACGATCACGGGCTTCCTCAATGCCGCCGCGCGGCATCGCGGCATCGTGGAGGCGGAAGGGTGGCTGCCATGAACATCTCGGTCCCGCCGCATGCCGTGCGCGCCACCGATACCGCGCGCGTCGATCTGCTGTTCATCGCCGATCTGGTGGAGCCGGGATCGCGTGTGCTCGATATTGGCTGCGGCGACGGCACCTTGCTGCGGCTCCTCGGCTCGCGGCGCAGCGTTGACGGCCGTGGCATCGAGTTGAGCCAGGCGGGGGTGAATTCCTGCGTGGCGCAAGGCTTGGCCGTGATCCAGGGCGATGCCGACGCCGACCTTGCCTATTACCCCGACCTTGCCTTCGACTATGTGATCCTGAGCCAGACCTTGCAGGCGACCTACTCTCCGCGCCAGGTGCTGGAGCAATTGTTGCGCATCGGCCGCCGCGCGATCGTGTCCTTCCCCAATTTCGGTCATTGGCGCGTGCGGTCGAAGCTTTTGTTCGGCGGCAAGATGCCGAAGACCGACAATCTGCCCGAGAGCTGGTACGACACGCCGAACATCCATCTTTGCACCATCAAGGATTTCCTCGATCTGTGCCGCGATGTCGGCGCCAA
Organism: Hyphomicrobiales bacterium; assembly: GCA_038326945.1. Lineage (GTDB taxonomy): Bacteria > Pseudomonadota > Alphaproteobacteria > Rhizobiales > Methyloligellaceae > Methyloceanibacter. Next base: position 35,676 of record JBBQKN010000016.1, on the reverse strand, counting down.
GGTCGACCGCGCCGTGGCGCTCAACGCCTATGGCTCGAGGCTCGGCGTCTCCATGCCGCTGTTCATGCAGAATCTGTTCGGCGAGCAGGCGGTGTTTCTGCTGTCGCGCTAGCTTGCTTTTCACTCTCCTGCTTGCATCGTCATTGCCGGGCTCGACCCGGCAAACCATTCCACTGGCGTTTCAACTCGCTGAGAGATAGCGGCGTGGATGCCCGTCCAGTCCGGGCATGACGAGTCGTGTTGAAGGTCGTCCGCGGCGTGACGCCGGCGGGGACCGGCACCACGCGCCGGCGCTTGTTCCGGCTCTCTTTCACCGGCACGCCGCCATAGAGCTGCTTGGTCGCTTCGACGATAAGCACGCCGGAGAAGGCCGGCCACAGCACCAGCCCGAGGCGCTCCCAGAACACCGGCCATTTGAGCAGGATGCGCCAAGAGAACGGCGGCATGTAGAGCGCGTTCTGCCATTGTTCCGGCGTGAACATCGCGTCCCGCAACAGGCTGGTGAGCTGGGAGCGGCTGAAGGGGCGCCCATGGCCGAAGGGCGTCGAGTCGACCCGGGCCCATAGCCCACGGCGGTTGGGCACGATCAGCAACATCCGGCCATTTGGCGCGAGCACCCGCCACAGCTCCCGTAACAGGGGCCGGGTGCGTTCGCTCCATTCGAGCATGTGCACTAGGAGAATACGGTCGGCGCTTTCGTCGGCGAGCGGCAGTTCGGTCTCATCAACCGCCACGCTCAAGCTCTTGGTCTGGTTCGGCCAGGCGACGACGCCAAGCTCGGCCGGCATCAGCACGCCGAGGGGGCAGGCGTCGGCCCTGAAGGCGCCGAGATAGGGCGTGGCGAAGCCGAGGCCGAACAGACTTTGGCCTTGCACATTGCTCCAGCGCGCCCGCAGGCGCGCGCCGAGCAGCCGGCGCACCACTAGTCCGAGAGGAGAGGCGTAGAAATTCTTGAGGTTGATGGCGTCGAGATGCATCGCGGCGTCTTGCTTCGTCGTCCGTGAACATGCGGGCGCCTCTCGCCGGCGCGGAAGCATACACGCTCATCAAGCGTAAGTGACCGGTTCGATTGTACCTCCATTTCACTCCGGTTCGAGGAGGTGCTACGGTCCCGCTCCACAATCACAAGGCGGTAAATCCAGCGATGGCTCGACTCGACGTTCACCAATTTTCGGCGCGCGGCGACAATTACGGCGTACTGATCCACGACCCCGAAACCGGGGCCACCGCTTCGATCGACGCACCCGACGCCGAAGCGATCCTCGCCGCTCTGCATGAGACCGGCTGGGGGCTGACGCACATTCTCATCACCCACCACCACCACGACCACACCGCCGGCAACGAGGTGCTGAAGCGGATGACCGGCTGCACCATCGTCGGTCCGGCGACGGAGGCGCGGAGCATTCCCGGCATCGACGTCGAGGTGAGCGAAGGCGACAGCGTCGCGGTGGGCAACGCCAAGGCGCTGGTGATCGAGACCCCCGGACACACACGCGGTCATGTCAGCTATTTCCTGCCCGAGGATGGGATCGCCTTTGTCGGCGACACCATGTTCTCGGTCGGTTGCGGCAAGCTGCTCGAAGGCGACGCCAAGACGATGTGGCACTCGCTGCAAAAGCTGATGGCGCTGCCGCCGGAGACCGCGATCTATTGCGGACATGAATATACCGGAGCCAATACGCGCTTCGCGCTTACGGTCGAGCCGGGCAATGCGGCGCTTCAGGCCCGCGCGGCGGAGGTCGCAGCGCTCACCGACAAGGGCGCGCCGGCGCTTCCGAGCACGATCGCCCAGGAGCTCGCCACCAATCCCTTCTTGCGCCCGTCGAGCCCCGAAATCCAGAAGCGGCTCGGCATGGAGGGCAGGGAGTTGTGGGAGATTTTCGGCGAGACGCGGAAGCGCAAGGACAAGTTCTAAGCGTGACCGGGGCGCTCACGGCGGACGAGCTGATCGCGGCGTTCAAGCTCAAGCCGCATCCCGAGGGCGGCTATTTCCGCGAGACCTTCCGTGACGAGCCTGGGCATCGGGACCGGGCCCATTCGACGGCCATCCTCTATCTGTTGCGGACGGGCGAGGTGTCGCACTGGCACCGCGTCGACGCGGCTGAGATGTGGCATTGGTATGGGGGCGCGCCGCTTCTGCTTGAGGTCAAGCAGGGCGAGGCGCGCCACGAACATCGCCTCGGCCCCGACTGGCTCCAGGGCGAACATCCGCAAGTGCTGGTGCCCGCTTTCGCCTGGCAGACCGCGCGGAGCCTCGGGGCCTGGACGCTGCTCGGCTGCACCGTGGCGCCCGGCTTCGACTTCGCCGGCTTCGAGCTCGCGCCCGAGGGCTTCGAGCCATAGCCCTCGTTCGTCATTGCCGCGCTTGACCCGGCAATCCATTCCACCGGCTTCTCATTTCGGTCGAGGTAACTGCATGGATGCCCGGATCAAGTCCGGGCATGACGAAAGGAAAGGCGAAGCCTAATCCATGAACTGGCCGCCATTGATGGTCAGGGTCGAGCCGGTGATCCAGGCGCCCTCATCGGCGGCGAGGAACACCGCGCAACGTCCGACTTCCTCGGCCTCGCCCAGGCGTCCGACCGGGATCTGGCCGACGATGGCCTTCATCACGTCCTCGGACACGCCTGAGAGCAGGTCGGTCTTGACGTAGCCGGGGGCGATGGCGTTCACGGTGATGCCCTTGCGGGCGCTTTCGAGCGCCAGCGCCCGGGTGAAGCCGATCACGCCGGATTTGGCGGCGCAATAATTGACCAAGCCGAGTTGGCCCTTCTGGCCGTTGATCGAGGAAATGTTGATGACGCGGCCGAAGCCCCGCTCACGCATGCCGTTGATCACCGGACGGGTCATATTGAACAACGAGCCGAGATTGGTGCGCATCACCTCCGACCATTGCTCATGCGTCATCTTCTGCAACATGGCGTCGCGCGATATGCCGGCATTATTGACCAGCACCTCGATCGGGCCGACCTCGTTCTCGACATTGATGATGCCCTGCTCGCAGGCCGTGTAGTCGGAGACATCCCATTTATAGACCGGGATGCCGGTCTCCTTCTTGAAGGCCTTGGCCGCGTCGTCATTGCCGCCGTAATTGGCGGCGACGTTGTAGCCCGCCTGCTTCAGCGCCTTGGAGATGGCGGCGCCGATGCCGCGCGTTCCTCCGGTGACGAGAGCAACTCTCCCCATGTGCATTTCCTCCCTTTACGCGCTCTTGCGGCGCCTCCACTCCAAGCCAAACATGGCCGCGACCGGGTTCACCGGCGCGGAGCCTTTGCACCATACAATCCGCTTTAGTCGCGCTCGACGCACATGGCGATGCCCATGCCGCCGCCGATGCATAACGTCGCAAGACCCTTCTTCGCGTCCCGGCGCTGCATTTCGTGCAGCAGCGTGGTGAGAACGCGCGCGCCCGAAGCGCCGATCGGATGGCCGATCGCGATGGCGCCGCCATTGACGTTGACCTTGTCGGTATCCCAGCCGAGGTCCTTGTTCACGGCGCAAGCCTGCGCGGCGAAGGCCTCGTTGGCCTCGATCAAATCGAGATCCTGCGCCGACCAGCCGGCCTTTTCCAGCGCGCGGCGCGAGGCGGGAATGGGGCCCGACCCCATGACCGCGGGCTCGACGCCGGCTTGAGCCCAGGAGGCGATGCGGGCGAGCGGCTTCAGCTTGCGCTTCTTCGCCTCCTTGGCGGTCATCAGCACGACCACCGCGGCGCCGTCATTGATGCCCGAGGCATTGCCGGCGGTGACCGACCCTTCCTTGTCGAAGGCCGGCCGGAGCTTGGCGACGTCCTCATATTTGGCGCCTTCGCGAATGTATTCGTCCTCACTCACCACGGTCTCGCCCTTGCGGGTCTTGATGGTTACGGGCGCGATCTCGTCCTTGAACTTGCCGCCCTTCTTAGCCGCCTCGGCCTTGTTCTGCGAGGCGACGGCGAAGCGGTCCTGGTCCTCGCGCATGATCTGCCATTGGCGGGCGACATTCTCCGCCGTGACGCCCATGTGATAGCCGTGGAAGGCGTCCCACAAACCATCCTTGATCATGGTGTCGATCAGCTCGAGATTGCCCATCTTGGTGCCATTGCGCAGATGCCCGGCGTGAACGGATTGGCTCATGCTCTCCTGGCCGCCGGCGACCACGATTTCGGCGTCGCCGCTTCTGATCTGCTGGGCGCCGGTAACGATGGCGCGCAAGCCCGAGCCACAGACTTGATTCAGGCCCCAGGCCGGCGTCTCGACCGGGATGCCGGCCCCCATCGCGGCCTGGCGCGCCGGGTTCTGGCCCTGGGCCGCGGTCAGGACCTGCCCCAGAATCACTTCATCGACGTCGTTCGGTTCGATGCCGGCCCGCGTCATCGCCGCCCCAATCGCGACCTGTCCGAGGTAATGCGCCGGGACGCTCGCAAGCGACCCATTAAACGCCCCGACGGGGGTGCGTGCCGCAGCGACAATGACGATGTCTTCGTCTTTCATTCCCAATCTCCCACTTACCAATGACTTAAGGCTATAGCCTAGTGGCTGTCGCGCGTGAAGCCCACGGCTTGCCCTCTCTTTGGGATGCGGCAAAGCCTCTGGTGCTGTGCACAAGGAACGTGCTAGTGATTTCGCAGTTGCGGCATGGGTTGCCTTGGCTAATGGAGCCGAAGGCTAGGGAGTTCGGACGCAGGTGGCACGCGACGTGAACCAAGAGAACCGACCGGTCATCATCAAGAAATACGCCAACCGGCGACTCTACAATACTGACACGAGCACCTATGTGACGCTGGAGGACCTTGCCGGGATGGTCAGGTCCGAACGGGACTTCGTGGTCTACGATGCCAAGACGGGCGAGGACCTCACCCATGCGGTGCTGACCCAGATCATCGTCGAGCAGGAGAGCCGAGGCACGAACCTGCTTCCGATCGGTTTCTTGCGCCAACTCATTCGTTTTTATGGCGATAGCATGCAGAGGCTGGTGCCCAGCTATCTGGAGTTCAGCCTCGACTCGCTCACGCGCCAGCAGGAGCAATATCGCCGCCGGTTCTCCCATACCTTCGGCACCGCGGCGTTCGATGCTATGCAAGAGCAGGTGCGCAAGAATTTCGATACCTTCGAGCGTGCGCTTGGCCTGTTCAGCCCCTTCTCCGGAGGCGCGGCGGGCGAGACTAAGAACGATCACCCGGCCGCGGCCGCGGGCGCCAATGCAACGCCGAAAACCCCGGCCGGCGACGACGAGATTGCGAATCTGAAGGCCGAGCTTTCGGCCATGCAGCAGCGGCTCGAGCGGCTCTCGCGCGGCTAAGGGCAGCGCCCCCTCAAAACCCTTGAATTCGGATTTAGTGGTCGCCGATGCTGTAATCCCGGCGCGCGGCGCGGATCGTCACCGAGAAGCCGGCGACGACGTCGATCAGGCTCGTGAGGGTGATCAGGAAGAACAGCGAGGTGGCCGCGGGCTGCCAGATCAGGAACAGGATCAGGCAGGCGACGAACACGATCATGGAGAGCGCGTGGTCGACGACCGAGTTGCCGCCGGTGCGGGTCGATTTGAGAATTTCGAAGAACAGCAAGAACAGGGCGACGGTGAGCAGCATGTCGCCCAAGGTGATCTGCCACACTCCGCCCGACGGCATGGTGGGGGAGAAGCGGGGCAAGCTGAAGTCGGCGCCGGCCCAGGCAAAGGCGACATAGGCGATCACGACAAAGGCGAGCAGGGGAACAGCCGAGAGGACGCTCGTCCGCTGAACGGTGCGGAAGCCCCTGGTCTCGGGCGGTTCCACCATCACCATTGCCGTGTTTGGTCCCTGTCCTCGACTGAACTCGCGCGGGGCAGCTCTCGCCTAATCAAGCGTCTTCCTTGACGGACAGGACCTGACGGCCCCGATATTTGCCGGATTTGAGATCGATATGATGCGGCCGGCGGAGTTCGCCGGAATCCTTGTCCTCGACGTAAGTGGGCGCGCCCAGCGCATCATGCGCCCGCCGGTTGCCCCGCTTCATGCGCGAGGTTTTTCTCTTAGGTACAGCCATCGTCCAACCTTTTTGGATAAATGCGGAGAGTCCGCCGCGGTTCCGCGTGAGCGCCCTTATAGTGGCTAACCCCGGCCCTGGCCAGAGGCCGGGCCGCAGGATTTCGAGATTAGGATTGGGGCAGTGCGCAGGCCGAGCGCGAAGCCAGGATTGGCATTCTCTTGCCGATCGAGCCGGCGATCCTCTGCATGCGCGCACTCGGTTTCGATGGATTGCGCAGGCGCGGCGAGGGCAGCGCGGCGGCGAGCAGAAGCGCCTCGCGCCGTGTCAGCGCGGCAGCGCTTTTGTGAAAATAATACTGGCTCGCTGCCTCCGCCCCGAAGATGCCCGGGCCCCATTGCGCGATATTCAGATAGACCTCGATCACGCGCTCCTTGGGCCAGAATACGCTGAGGAGATAAGCGAGCGGCACCTCCAGCACCTTGCGCACATAGCTTCGGTGTGTCCACAGATAGAGGTTCTTCGCCGTCTGCATCGGGATGGTGCTCGCGCCGCGAATGCTGCGCTTGCGTTTCTTGGCTTCCTCGACCGCGTCTCTGACCGCGGCCCAATCGACCCCCCAATGGTCGCAAAAGCGGCCGTCCTCGCTCGCAACCACGGCTAGAGGAAGTTCGCGTGAGATGCTTTCGAGGGGGACCCAGCGCTGTCTCAAGGTCACGCCTTTGAGCTTCTCGACGATCATCACCGGCGTGATGGGTGGATTGACGAAGCGGAAGGCGATCACCGAGAGGAGCAGGGCGGCAAGGACGAGCAGAACCGCAACCGCCAGACGCCTGAGCCACGGATGTCGGGATTTGACCTTGTCGCGCGCGCCCATCGCTGCCTGAATCGCCATGCTGCGGGGCGTTGTACCCTCCGGTTGCCGCCTGGAGCAACGTGGTATTAGGGTCTATCGCCGACTCTTCGCTTTCTCGCCTTCAGCCCTTAACCAGCATGGCCATTATTCAAGAGCTCGAACGCATCGCCAAAATCGTCGAGGCGCGCCTCGATGAGCTATTGCCGCCCGAGCCCTTGCCATCTGGTCCGGCGCGGTTGATCGAAGCCATGCGCTATGCGGTGCTTGGCGGAGGCAAGCGCTTGCGTCCCTTCCTGCTCATCGAATCAGCGCGCCTGTTCGGCGTGGCGGAGGAGGCCGCGATCGATGCAGGGGCCGCGCTCGAATGCGTCCATTGCTATTCGCTCGTGCATGACGATCTGCCGTGCATGGACGACGACGAAGTCCGGCGCGGCCGTCCCACGGCCCATATCGCCTTTGGCGAGGCCAACGCGATTCTCGCCGGCGACGCTCTGCTCACGCTTGCTTTCGATATCCTGAGCCGGCCGAGCACAGCGGAGGATGCGTCCATCCGCATCGAGCTGATCGCACTGCTCGCCCAGGCCGCCGGGACTGCCGGGATGGCGGGAGGGCAGGCGCTTGACCTTGCCGCCGAGGGACAAAGTCTGGGGGCGATGGAGGTGGCGAGGATGCAGCGGATGAAGACCGGAGCACTGTTCACCTTCGCTTGCGCCGCCGGCGCCGCGCTCGGCCGTGCCGACGCGATGGCGCGGCAAGCGCTCGCGGCTTATGCCGCGGCCTTCGGCGAGGCCTTTCAGCTTGCCGACGATCTGCTCGATGCCGAGGGCGATGCGGCGGCAATGGGCAAGGCCGTGGCCAAGGACGCCGGCCGCGGCAAGGCGACGCTCGTGGCGCTGCTCGGGGCCGAGGCCGCGCGCGCCAGGCTTGCTGCGCTCGTCGACGATGCCGAAGCGTCGATCGCGCGTTTTGGCGACCGGGCCGAGAGGCTCAAACAGGCGGCCCGCTTCGTAGCCTCCAGGGAAGCTTGAGAAAGGGGCCGACTCGGCCTCCAATCCGGACATGGCGCCACCGAAAAAATCATCCTTCAAGCGCTGGCCGAAGCCGGTCCGGGTGGTTCTCGTCCGCCCCCGATTGTTGCTGTCGATCCTGGCCGGGCTTGGCGTGGCCGCCGTGCTGCCGCTTTATGTGAGCGAATTGCGCGGGGTGACGCGCTTCCTCGTCGGCTGGGACGTCGGCGTCGGTCTCTACCTCATCCTCGCCTTGCGCATGGTCGCCAATAGCGGCGTCGCCGATATTCACCGCGAGGCCATGCGTCAGGACGAGGGCAGCTTCGCCATTCTCCTGCTCACCATCGTCAGTGCCGCCGCGAGCGTCGGCGCCATGATTGCCTGGCTGGAATTGGCGACAAGAGCCGAGGCCTTCGCCCCAGGCGGCCTCGCTCTCATGTTGCTCACCATCATCCTGTCTTGGAGCTTCATCCAGATCATGTTCGCGCTGCATTACGCCTATGAATATTACTCCGTGCATGACCAGGCCGGGGACGGGTTGATCTTCCCCCACGACCCTGAGCCAACCTATTGGGATTTTATCTATTTCGCGTTCGCCATCGGCACCTCGACGCAAGTGTCGGACGTTGAGGTGACTTCCAAGCGTATCCGCCGCACCGTGACCGCGCATGGCATCGTCGCGTTCTTCTTCAATGTGACGGTGATTGCGCTGACCGTCGGGCTGCTCGGCGATGCCATCCAGAATTGATGATCAGCGCTACTCCGCCGCGGTGCGGCTCCGGCCGACCTGGCCGAAGCGTCGCTCGATATAGTCGAGCACCATCTGCTTGAACTCGGCCGAAGCGCCGGGTCCGCGCAAGGTCGCCACCTTCTTGCCATCGACGAACACCGGCGCCGCCGGCGCTTCGCCGGTGCCGGGGAGCGAGATGCCGATATCGGCCTGCTTCGATTCGCCCGGACCGTTGACGATGCAGCCCATCACCGCGACGGTCAGCGTCTCCACCCCAGGATAGCTGCGCTTCCATTCCGGCATGGAGTCGCGGATGAAGTCCTGAATATCGCGGGCGAGCTCCTGGAAGGTGGTCGAGGTGGTGCGGCCGCAGCCGGGGCAGGCGGCGACCAGCGGCACGAAGCTGCGAAAGCCCATGCTTTGCAGCAGTTCCTGCGCCACCTTCACTTCGAGGGTGCGGTCGCCATTCGGCTCGGGCGTCAGCGAGATGCGGATGGTGTCGCCGATGCCCTGCTGCAACAGCACGGCGAGGGCGGCGGAGGAGGCGACGATGCCCTTCGAGCCCATGCCGGCCTCGGTGAGGCCGAGATGGAGGGCAAGATCGGAGCGCGCAGCGAGCAGCCAATAGACCTGGATCAGATCCTGCACGGCGCTGACCTTGGCCGAGAGCACGATCTTGTCCGGCCCCAGCCCAAGCTCGATAGCGCGCTCGGCGCTGAGCAGCGCCGACTGCACGATGGCCTCATGCATCACGGCGCGTGCGTCTTTCGGCTCCGGGGCTTTCGCGTTCTCGTCCATGAGGCGGGTGAGCAGATCCTGGTCGAGGCTGCCCCAATTGACGCCGATGCGGACGGCCTTGCCGTTGCGGTTGGCGATGTCGACGATGGCGGCGAATTGCCGGTCGCGCTTGTCCTTGAAGCCGACATTGCCGGGATTGATGCGGTATTTGGCTAGCGCCGCCGCGCAAGCGGGATGCTCGGCCAGCAGCGTGTGGCCGTTATAGTGAAAATCGCCGATCAGGGGCACGTCGACGCCGCGGGCGTCGAGCTGGTCGCGGATATGGGGGACGGCTGCGGCAGCCTCGGCGCGATCGACGGTGATGCGCACAAGCTCGGAGCCGGCGCGGGCCAGCGCCGCAACCTGCGCCACCGTCGCCTCGATATCGGCGGTGTCGGTGTTGGTCATCGACTGCACGACGATGGGCGCGTCGCCGCCGATGGTGACGCCGCCGATTCTGACTGGTACTGAGCGCCGCCGCGCCGATGGGTCCATGGCGGCAGGATACAGCAGATTTCGCGGCTCCGCGCCAGGGCAGGGGGCTCAGGCTCGCCTTTTTGCCCGGAGGCGCTGTCTTGCCTGGATGACGAGCGTGGCCAGAAGCGCCGCGCAGACCGCGCCGGCGGCGCCGGCAAGCGCCGTCGGCAGGTCGGGCACGCGGTCAGGGGTCAGGCCTTGCAGAGTCTCAAGCGCGCCCGAAAACACCATCAGGGCTCCGCCAACGAGCAGCGGCCGCGGCCAGGCGAGGCAGAACAGCGCGGTGACGGCGAAACAGGCCAGGAAATGTTCTGTCAGCCAACCCATCCCGGTGCGGAGCTGCATGTTGGCGGGGATCAGCGAAGCGACGACGATGGCGGCGATCAAAGCCACGCTGCCTGCGATGCCGATCCATCTGGTGCGGCCAGCCGGCGTCACTAGGCCGAGAGCGCGGCGCTCAGCGCGCCGACATTGTGACGGAACATGCCGAGATAGGTCGGCGCGGGCCCGTCGGGTCCGGACAGCGCGTCGGTGTAGAGGGTGCCGCCGATCTTGGCGCCGGTCTCACGCGCGATCTGGTCGAGCAGGCGGTGATCGGTGACATTCTCGATGAACACGGCCTCGATGTGCTCGGCCTTGATCTGGCGGATGATCTTGGCCACGTCCTTGGCCGAGGCCTCGGCCTCGGTGCTCACGCCCTCCGGCGCGATCACCTCGAGCCCGTAGGCCGCGCCGAAATAACCAAAGGCGTCATGGCTGGTGATGATGCGCTTGCGGTCGGCGGGAAGCTTGGCCAGGGTCTCCTCCGCCGCCGCCGCCTCCTTGGCGATGGCGTCGAGATAGGCGGCGGCGTTGGCTTCGTAAACGGCTTTGCCTGCGGGATCGACGGCGATCAGACCGTCGCGGATATTGGCGACATAGATCTTGCCATTGGCGAGGCTTTGCCAGGCATGCGGGTCGGCGATCTCCTCGGGCGTGCCGCCCTCCTCTTCGACCATCTGCCGCGGCGTGACGCCGGTCGAGGCCACCACGGTCTCGCCCATGAAGCCCGAAGATTTCTCCAGCCGCTCCATCCAGCCCTCGAAGCCGAGGCCGTTGACGACAAGAAGGTTGGCGGTAGCGAGGTTTCGCGCATCGGCTGGCGTCGGCGAATAAACATGCGCATCGCCGTCGGGCCCCACCAGGGTGACGACATCGACGCGGTCGCCGCCGACTTGGCGGACCATGTCGCCTAGAATGCTGAAGGAGGCGACCGCTTTGACCTTATCCGCGGCATGAGCCCCGGCGGCACCCGCGAAGACAAGTGCGAGCGCCACACCTATCTGCATCGGAACGCGAAATTTCATGGCTGAGGACTCCTTGGCAACGAGAGAGGATCAGGCTTTGAGATGCTTGCGCGGAACGAGCCGCCAGAGGAGGCCGCCCTTGGCGCCAATCAGCATCGAGGCGAGGTAGCCCATGCCGCTCACGAGAATGATCGCGGGGCCGGTCGGCACGCTGGCGTAATAGGAGAACAGCAGCCCGGTGAGGCTCGCGGCGAAGGCGGCGAGCACGGCCACGGCGATGAGGCCCGACATGTCCTCGGCCCAGAACCTCGCGGTGATGGCGGGGAGCAGCATGATGCCGACCGCGAGCAGCGTCCCCAGAGCCTGGAAGCCGGCAACCAGATTGAGCACCACCAGCACCAGAAACAGCAGATGTGTCGGCGAGCTCGCCCGGCTGACCGAGCGCAAATAGTGCGGATCGAAGCATTCGAGCACCAGCGGCCGGTAGATGATGGCGAGAACGGCGAGCGAGACGGTGGCGATCGAGGCGACGAGGATGAGTGCTGCGTCGTCGAGCGCGAGCACGGTGCCGAACAAGACATGCAGAAGGTCGATATTGCTGCCGCGCACGGAGACGATCAGAACGCCGAGCGCGAGCGAGACGAGATAGAAGGCGGCGAGGCTCGCATCCTCGCGCAAGACCGTCGAGCGCGCGACGAGGCCCGCGGCAAGCGCCACTGCGAGCCCGGCCAGGAAGCCACCAAGGCTCATGGCGAGCAGCGAAAGGCCAGCGAGCAAATAGCCGATGGCGGCACCAGGAAGGATGGCATGGCTCATGGCGTCGCCCATCAGGCTCATGCGCCGAAGCATGAGGAAGACGCCGATCGGGGGTGCGCTGAGCGACAAAGCGAGCAAGCCGATAAGGGCGCGCCGCATGAAGGCGAATTCGATGAAGGGCTGGACCAGGGTGTCGATCATGCGAGCTCCCGCGCGTCGATCTGATCGCCGCGTTCGCAGATCTCGGGATGCTCCTCCCAAGCATCGATCGTATGACGCGCCTTGGCAAGGTTCTCCGGCGTCAGCACCGTCTTGGTGTCGCCCCAAGCCACGAGCTCGCGTGCTAGCAGCAGCGTCTTATCAAAATGCGCCCGAATCTGCTCGATGTCGTGCAGTGCCGCGATGACGGTGCGGCCCTCTTCGTGCCAGCGCTCGATCAGGGCGATGAGATGGGCGACGGTCTTGGCATCGACGGCGCGAAACGGCTCGTCGAGGAGGATGAGCCGGCTATCCTGCAACAGCAGGCGGGCGAACAGCACGCGCTGGAACTGTCCTCCGGAGAGCGCGCCGATGGGACGGTTGGCGAGATCGAGAATGCCGAGGGTCGTTAGGGAATCGGCCACCTCGCGCTTGGCCGCCGCGTCGAGGCCGCGACAGATTCCGATCTCGCGCCACAGCCCCATGGCGACGGAGTCGAACACCGAGATGGGGAAGCTGCGGTCGATGTCGATCTGCTGCGGCAGATAGGCGATGTCGCGGTGGGTGAGGCCGGATAGATCGATGGCACCGCCGAGCGGCTTGATCTCGCCCATGATGCCTTTGAGCAAAGTGGATTTGCCGGCGCCGTTTGGCCCCACCAGCGCCAGAAGCTCGCCTAGCGCCACCTCGCCGCTCACATGATGGACGGCGGGGTGGCGTCCATAGCCAAGGGTGAGGTCGCGCAAGCTGATGGCGGGGGCCATGGTCAGGCCAGGGCCCAATACATTGCGGTCCACAACAGCAGCGCCATGACCGCGGCGATGGCGAGGCGCGCAGGGACCGATAGGCGCAGCAGCGAGAGGCTCAAACCGGGGAAGCCGGCGTGCCGTCCCTCGTCACCCACGCCGATGCCGGCTCGCTGGTCCATGGCTTCCCGCGTCCTTCCCGAAACTTGGTCTCGCCGAGCCTCAGCTTGGCTTGGCCGGTTGGCAGGCATCGCAGAGACCCGCGATCTCGAGCGTCACCTGCTCGGCGCTGATCTCCTCCGGGGCGAGGGCCAGCAGAGAGCCCTGGTCCTCGTCGCTCAGCGGAATCTCGACCACCCTCTGGCACTGGCGGCAAATGGCGAAGGCGAGCTTGCCGTCGCAGGCGCCGTGGCCGCAGGCGACGAAGGCCGAGCGGGACTCGACCCGGTGCACCATGCCCTTCTGCATCAGCTCGTTCAGGGCGCGATAGACCGTGGGGGGGTGAGAAATGCCTGCCGTCCTGACGCGGTCGAGGATGGCGTAAGCGCTCAACGGCTCCTTCGCCTGGCGCAGGCAGGACAAGATCTGGCCCTGATTGCGCGACAGCTTGGGGTCGTGATGATGGCTCGCATTCATCCGCGATGATATAACATAACATCACTTGGAGGTGTCAAGCGGCGGGTGGTCGTTGTTCATTCCTCCCCCCACGGACGAGGATCAGCGCTCGGTAAGTTTCAGCTCGATGCGCCGGTTCCGGCGCAAGGCCTCGTCACTGTCGCTGGCCTCGATGGGCTGGAACTCGCCGAAGCCAGCGGCAACCAACCGGTTCGCGGGCACGCCCTGATCGATCAGATAACGCACCACAGAGATGGCGCGGGCGGATGAGAGTTCCCAGTTCGACGCGAACAGCGCATTGGTGATCGGCTTGATGTCGGTGTGGCCGTCGACCCGCATCACCCAGCCAATGTCGGGTGGGATCTTGGTCTCCAGCTCCTTGAGCGCGGCGGCGAGCTTGTCGAGCTGCGGAGCCGCGTCGGGCTTGAGATCGGCCGAGCCCGAATCGAACAGCACGTCGGCGGCGAAGACGAAGCGGTCGCCGACGACCTGGAACTCGGGACGGGCGCCAAGCACCTCCCGGAGCTTGCCGAAGAAGTCCGACCGGTAGCGCGCGAGCTCCTGCACCTTCTTGGCCAGGGCCACGTTCAGCCGCTGGCCGAGATCGGCGATCTTGACCTGACTGTCGCGGTCCTTGGCCTCGGACGCATCGAGCGCTTCTTGCAGCGCCGCCAGCTGAAGCCGCAGCGCGTTCAGCTGCTGATTGAGGATCTCGACCTTGGCCAGGGCCTCGTTGGTGATGCTTTTCTGCTGATCGAGCTCGCTGCCGAGCGTCGTGGCGCGGGACTCGGCGCCTTCGGTCTTGCCGCCCTGTTCGCCGATCAATCCGGTCAAGCGCTGGTTCTCTTTGTCCTTGTCGATGAGGGTCGCCTGAAGGGCGGAAAGGCTGTCCTCGACCGATTGCTTCTTGGAGCGCTCCAGGGCCAGCAGCTCGGTCAGCTGCGACAGTTGCCGGTTGAGGCGGGACAGCAGGGTGTCCTTGCCGCTCGTCTGCTGGGTGATGAAAAAGTTGGACAGCATGAACAGCGACATGAGGAAGGTCACCACCAGCAGCAGGGTGGAGAGCATGTCGACATAGCCGGGCCAATAATTGGTGGCTATTGGCCGGCGGCGGCCTCGCGCCAAGGCCATGGCTAACCCCGCTCCTCACGCGCCGGCAGCTTCACCTTGGTGGTGATCTGCTTCAGCACCGTCGCCAGCTCATGTTGCTGCTGGGCCTGCTCGTCGGCCCATTCGCGCACGACTTTCTGCTCGGCGCGCATTTGCCGGATCAGCTTCTCCACCCCTTGAGCGAGATCCTTCACCGCATTCCCGGTGTTGTCACCGAGCACCCTGAGCTCGATCTTCTCGCTCAAATCCGACAGCGACCTCTGCATGTCGAGCAGCGCGAAGCGGAGCTGCGGCGGCACGCCCGTGACGGCCGTGCCTTCCGCCGACTGCAATTCGGTGATGCTGGAGAGCCAGTCCTCAAGCTCATTGTAGAAGCGGCCTTGGGCGTGGCCCGCCTGGAGGTCGAGAAAACCCAGGATTAGCGAGCCGCCAAGACCGAACAGCGATGAGGAAAAGGCAATGCCCATGCCCTTGAGCGGCGCGGCGAGTCCCTCTTTGAGTTGGTCGAACAGCATCACGCTCTCGCTGCCATTGGTATCGAGCGCGCCGATGGTGGAGCCGACGGAGCTCACCGTCTGCAGCAGGCCCCAGAAGGTTCCGAGCAGGCCGAGGAAGACCAGAAGCCCGACGAGATAGCGTGTGGTCTCGCGCGATTCCTCCAGCCGCGAGGCGACGGAATCGAGCAGCGAGCGCATCGCGCCGGTGGCCAAGGACAAATGCCCGGTGCGGTCGCGCAGCATGGTCGCCATCGGCGCGAGCAGGGCCGGGGTCGTGTCCGCGGCGAGGCCGGGATCGGAGATGCGGAAGCTGTTGACCCAGCGGATCTCGGGATAAAGACGCAAGACTTGGCGAAAAGCGTAGGCGACGCCGATGACGAGCACGCCGAGGATGAGGCCGTTCAGGCCGGGATTGGCCATGAAGCTCGTGCGGAGCTGCTGCGTCTGCCCATCGAGGACGATTGCGAGCAGGATCGCGAGGATCAGAAACAGACTCATCCGCCAGAGAAAGACTTGCGGGTAAGAAAGCTTGGCCTTGTAGGTCGTCGTCGCTGCCATTTGAGCCGTCATGTCGAGTCGGGGGATCGCGGAGAGATTAACCGAATACTAAGATTGGCAAAACGGCAACCTCAGGGCGTGCCGATTATTTCGCCATCGTCAGTTCAACGTCGGAGACGATGGGCGCGTTCAACTCAAGCCGGCGGAGGATCGGCGAGTGTCGCTGGTTCGCGCGCGGGCGAGAGTGTCTTCAGCTGCTTCAACAGCTTGCGATGGATCGTCTCATTGCCGGCGACGACGCTGCCCTGATCGAGCATGCGATCCTTGCCGTCGATATCGCTGACATAGCCGCCGGCCTCGCGCAGGATGACGATGCCTGCGGCGAGGTCCCAGGCGCGCAAATTTCGTTCCCAATAGCCGTCGAAGCGGCCGGCCGCGACCCAGGCGAGATCGAGCGCCGCGGCGCCGGTGCGCCGAATGCCGGAGGTCACGCTCATGACGGATTGCAGCTCACTCAAATATAGTTCGTGCCCGGGCTTACCGCGATGGGGAATGCCGGTGACGATAACGCAATCGGCGAGCTCGGTCCGCGCCGCGACCCTGAGGCGCCGGCGGTCGTTGAGATAGGCGCCCTTGCCCCGCTCCGCCGTGAACATCTCATCGCTGGCTGGATTGTAGATGAGGCCCGCGACCAGATCGCCGTCGCGCTCGAGCGCGATCGAGATGGCGAAGAGCGGGATGCCGTGCAGAAAATTCGTGGTGCCGTCGAGCGGGTCGACGATGAAGCGGTGGGTGAGGTCGGCGCCCGCAACCTCGCCGCGCTCCTCCATCAAGAGCCGGTAGCCCGGGCGCGCGCGCGAAAGCTCGTTGAACAAAATTTCTTCGGCGCGCGTATCGGCGGCGCTGACGAAATTCGCCGGACCCTTGAGCGAGACCTGGAGCTGCTCCACCTCGCCGAAATCGCGTGCAAGACTCCGCCCCGCCTTGCGGGCGGCACCGATCATGACGTTCATCAAGGCGGATGCTGGCATTCGTCTCTTCCGGTTTGTTGCCGCTGCTTCTTTACGTCATTCCGGCGCGAGCAGGAATCAGCCTGAGCATTTTCGTGCGGCTCGACCTGACTGGGTGCCGGCTCCCTGCGGCAGTGCGGAAGCTAGGGTCTAGTCGGAGCGTCTGACGTAAGTCAGCTCGTTCGTGTCGACCACCACCCGCTCGCCGGCCGTGACGAAGGGCGGCACCAGGATGCGGACGCCGTTTTCGAGCATCGCCGGCTTGTAGGACGAGGCCGCGGTCTGGCCCTTGACCGCGGGGTCGGCCTCGACCACGGCGAGCGTGACCTGGTCGGGAAGTGTCACGCCGAGCGGCTTGCCCTCATGGCTCTCCACCGTCACCTTCATGCCCTCTTGCAGGAAGGCCGCGCGCTCTTCCAAGAAGTCGCGAGGGATCTCGATCTGGTCGTAGGTGCCGGTATCCATGAACACCAGCATGTCGCCCTCGGCGTAGAGGAATTGGTAGTCGTCCTGCTCGAGCCGCACGCGCTCAACCGTTTCCGAGGAGCGGAAGCGCTCGTTGAGCTTGGTGCCCTCGGTGATGTTCTTGAGCTCGACTTGGGCGTAGGCGGGGCCCTTGCCAGGCTTCACGTGCTGGGTCTTGACCGCCACCCACAGCGCGCCCTTGTGGAGAATGACATTGCCGGGGCGAATTTCGTTCCCGTTGATTTTCATAAGGGCGCTCGAGAGAATTTAATGAGGCCGCCTTTAAGACGTGGGGGCCCCTTGCTGTCAAGGGCGCCCGATCATTCACTGAGGCGCTCGTCGCGCCAATCGGCGACCCCTTTATCGGCCGCGGCGCGCTGTTCGGGGGTGAGCTTGGCGAGCAGGATGTCGAGGGTGAAGTCGCTCACACCGGAATCACGGGCGAGGATATGCCATTTTGCCGCCTGCACCGGATCGGCCTTGACCGCGACACCATTGGCGTAGAGTCGCGCGAGCCGGTTCTGCGCCACCGGATTGCCCTGCTCGGCCGACATGCGAAACATTTTGGCCGCGCCCTTCTCGTCGACGGCGATGCCTTCGCCCTTGAACAGCATCACTGCATATTCGGCTTGCGCCTCGGGCAGGCCCGCTTCGGCGGCCTTCCCCGTCCACGTCGCGGCCTTCACCTTGTCCACGGGCACGCCTCGGCCGAATTGATAGAAGCCGCCGAGATCGTATTCGGCTGCGGCAAGTCCCTGCTCGGCGGCTTCGTGCATCCATTCGACCGCCGTCGCTTCGTCGGCCGGGCGACCCTTGCCGTCCAGATAGATGAGCGCGAGATTATACTGCGCCGAGGCGTTTCCACCCTCCGCCGCCTGCTCGAGCAGATCGGAAGCGCGCGGCAAATCCTGTTTCACCCCGCGGCCCTCCAGCGCGAACATGCCGAGGGCGAATTGGGCATTGGCGTCGCCGAGATCGGCGGCCTTGGCGTAAGCTTCGGCGGCCTTGGCGAAGTCCTGAGCGGTGCCGAGGCCCTCCTCATAGATCTCGCCGAGAAGGGTATAGGCTTCTTTCGACCCCTGCGCGGCCTCCTCCACGGCAAGTCTGCGCGCGGTCAGGTATTGGCCTTGGGCGTAGGCAGCATATGCAGGGCTCTCTGCCGCCTCGGCGCTAGGTTCAGCCGCGAGCAGCAAGAAGGCCAGAAGCCCAAGGCCTCCGAGGGCAGGCGACCGCCTCATGCTTCGGTCCCGACGTCACGCAGACCCGCGCCAAGCTCGGCCATCAGCTTGGCCGCGCCCGCGTCCTGCAATATGCTCGCAGTCATGGCGACGAAATCCGCGCCGAGGGCGGCAAGCTTCTCCGCCTCAGCCTGAGTCTCGACATTCAAGGCAACGCAAGGCACTTCGAAGGCCTCCGACCACCAGGCAATCAGCTCGGCGCGCTCCTCCCGCTCGCGCTCGCCGCTCGCGAGCCCCGGGCCGAAAGCGACATAATCCGCGCCAAGTTCGGCCAGAACCATGGCGTCATGGCGGCTGGCCCCGCAACGAACGCCGATGATTGCGGGTCGACCCAGATGGGCGCGCGCCAAATGGTACAGGGAAACATCGGCAGCGATATGGACGCCGTCGGCCCTCACACTCTCGGCGCGCTCGGCGTCGTCCTCGATGAGGAACGCCACGTCGTGACGGAGCGTCAGCTCGCGCAGGTGTACGTCCCAGGCTGGGTCGGTTTCGGTCCCATCGCTACAGCGTAGCACGCAGGCAATCTCGGCCACGGCTAGAGCTTCCGCCAAGGATCGCTCAACATTGGCCGATGACCCTGCCGGCAGCATGAGATAGGGCCGGCAGGGGAGCACGGCTTCGACCATCATTCACGCTCCGCTTGCGTTTCACTCCGCCTTCGGCGGTATAGTCCGTATCCACATAACCACGGCCATGGCCGTGTCAATGTCGCCTCGGCGACTGTCGCGCTGCAAGGGACCTGGGAAGACGAAGAAGAGGGGGGTTGGCTTGTTGAACATCGTCTCGACCGTCACCACCTTGTCACATGATCGCCCAGGAGCGAAGATAGGTGTGCCGCCGTGGGGGGCGCGCCAGTGGCGCGATGAGGGAGCTGGATCGGAATGAGCCAAGCTGACGCTTTGCAGCAGGCAATGACGCGGCTTGGCACATCCCTCGATGAACTGGAGCGATTTCTCGGTCAGCGCTCCGAAGATCTGAATTCGGCGGGCAAGCTCAACGAGCATGTGCGCAGCTTGACCGACGAGCGCGACCGTCTTGCCGCCGAGCGCGACCGCCTTGCCGCCGAGCTCGACGCCGAGCGGGGTCGGGCCAAGCGGCTCGAAAACGCCAATAGCGAAGTCTCCGGTCGTCTCGAAACCGTGATGGGCACGCTTCGGAATATGATGCCCGCCAAGAGCGCGGAAATGTAGGGAGTGCAGTCCATGGGACAGGTCAGCGTCACGCTCAATGGGCGCACCTACCGTCTCGAATGCGGCGAGGGCGAGGAGGCGCATCTGATTGCCCTGGCCGAATATCTCGGCTCGCACGTCGATACCATGAAGATCAAATTCGGGCAGGTCGGGGACGACCGCTTGATCCTGATGGCGTCGTTGATGGTGACCGACGAGCTGTGGGAGGCGAGGCGCCAGCTGCAAGAGCTGAAGGGAGCCATGGCCGAGCTCCGCCGCGACAGGTCGGCAGCGGACGAGACGACGAGCTCGCTGCGCACCGATCTAGCCGAGGCGATCAGTGCCGCGGCCGACCGGCTCGAAACCCTGCACCAGCGTTTTGCGCTTGACGGCGAAGGCCCCACCACTCAGCGCCGCTAGTTTTGCCCCGGGACTCTCGCTATATACGAACGTGGCGGGCTGCGAGGCGCGTTAGGAGCACTATTCCCAGGGCCCTATAAGATCCTATGGGAGCTGACCCCGACGGGGACCGTGGTCTTCGTCATTCGGCGCCCACCTACTTGTGTAGGGAATCCAGGGATCGACGCTCCGACGGCCATCGCGGCCTCGCTACATTTTTCGAGGCGCTGCCGACCATCCGCGAATTGGATCGCGGCCTCGATCTCGCTTCTTAGTGAAACGCTCACGAGATTGCCGGTCAAAGCTGGCGGTAATGGCCGCTCTTGGGCTATTGACCCCTGTCCGGGCGCGTTCAGGCCGGGTGGCTATCTTCTTTCAGCGATCGGATCGGCGGCAGGCATGCGGATATTGTTTCTCGGTGACGTGGTCGGCCGGTCGGGCCGGGCGGCGATCATCGAGACCCTGCCGGCCTTGCGCGAGCGCTATGGCGCCCACTTCGTCGTGGTCAATGGCGAGAATGCCGCCGGCGGCTTCGGCATCACCGAGCAAATCCTGACCGAGCTGCTCGACGCCGGCGCCGATGTGGTGACGACCGGCAATCACGTCTGGGACCAGCGCGAGGCCCTCATTTTCATCGAGCGGCATGACCGCCTGCTGCGGCCGCTCAATTTCCCCAAGGGCGCCCCCGGACGCGGCGCCGGGCTGTTCAAGGCCTCGAACGGGGCCGATGTGCTGGTGATGAACGCCATGGGCCGCGTGTTCATGGGGGATCTCGATTGCCCGTTCCGCGCCGTCGACCGGGAGCTCGAGGCCTGCTCCTTGAAAAGCGGGGCGGACGCGATTCTGATCGACTTTCACGCCGAGGCGACGTCGGAGAAGCAGGCCATGGGCTATTTCGTCGATGGCCGGGCAAGCGCGGTGATTGGCACGCACACCCATGTGCCGACGGCCGACGAGCAGATCCTCAACCACGGCACCGCCTATATCAGCGATGCCGGCATGTGCGGCGACTACGACTCGGTCCTCGGCATGAACAAGGAGGAGCCGCTGTCGCGCTTCCTCACCAAGATTCCGAACGGGCGGTTTCAGCCGGCGCACGGCAAGGCCACGATTTCGGGCGTGGGCATCGAGATCGACGACAGCTCCGGGCTCGCCACGGCCATCGCGCCGGTTAGGCTCGGTGGCCGGCTGTCTCGCGCCGAACCTGACTTCTGGGCCGCCCCGGAGTGATCAGCTGGCCGAGCGAAGCTGGCCTTTGGCGCCGTTGAGACCCATGGCCCGCCCTTGCGCGGCGAAGCGCTTGAGGCAGCGGATGGCCTGGTCGAGATGGTCGAGGGCGCCGTCGGTATCGAGACTTTCGGCGAAGAGGGCGACGCGGGCTTCGGCGACGTGATTCGCCGCGTCATTGCATAGCGCGGTGAGCCCGGCCACGCTCGGTGTATCGGCCGGTGCCGGTGCTGTTGACGCTTTGGGCGCGGTGACTTTGCTCTGCATGAGGCCCCCCTCGTGGTTCTTGGATGACGTGGCCCCGAAACCTGATCGGGGTGCTCCTTTGTCCGGCCGCTAGGGTTAAGGCTTCGCTAATGCGGCCCGTGGAGGCTCGGCGCGCGGCCTGCGGCTATGGATTTTGGCCGCTCACGTTCGTATAAGCGGCACCTCCAAGCGGGGCCGGTAACCAGAAGGATGTTCATGGCTGGCCATTCCAAATTTAAGAACATTCAGTTTCGCAAGGGCGCTCAGGACAAGAAGCGCTCCAAGCTGTTTTCCAAGCTCGCCCGGGAAGTGACCGCGGCGGCGAAAATGGGTCTGCCCGACCCCGCCATGAATGCGCGGCTGCGCACGGCGGTTGTGGCGGCGCGTGCCCAGAACATGCCCAAGGACAATATCGAGCGGGCGATCAAGAAGAGCCAGGAGGCGGGCGGCGCCAATTACGAGGAAGTGCGCTATGAGGGCTTCGGCCCCGGCGGCGTCGGCGTCATCGTCGAGGCCCTGACCGACAACCGCAACCGTACCGCGAGCGAAGTCCGGTCGATCTTCGCTAAATTCGGCGGTAATCTCGGCGAGACCGGCTCGGTCTCCTTCCTGTTCGACAAGCTCGGGTCGATCGAGTTCGACGCCGATAAGGCGAGCCCCGATCAGATGCTGGAGGCGGCGATCGAGGCCGGCGCCGACGATGTCGAATCGAGCGAGGAGGGGCATGTGCTCTATTGCGACCCCGAACAGCTGCACCAGGTGGGCAAGTCGCTGGAGAGCCGCTTCGGCGAGCCGAGGATGGCGGTGATGCTGTGGCGGCCGAAATCCGGCATTCCCGTCGACGAGGAAGCTGGGCAAAAGCTCCTGCGCATGCTCGACGGCCTTGAGGATTCCGAGGACGTGCAGGATGTCTATTCCAATTTCGAGATTGCCGATGACGTGCTGGAGCGATTGAGCGCCTAAAGGCTTGCCGCATGAGACAGACGCGTTCCTCGCCAAAGGCCGGCTACAAGCATCTGCGCCAGCAGGCGGCACTGCCGGGCCGCGGCGGCCTCGCCCGGATCGTCGCCGCGTTCGGCCATACCATAGGCGGCTTGCGGGAAGGGCTCGGCACCGAGGCGGCGATCAAGCAGGAGGCCGCGCTCGCGTTCGTCGCGCTGCCTCTTTCCTTTTTGATCGCCACCAATATCTGGATCTGGGTCGCGCTGATCGGAAGCCTGTTGCTGCTGCTCGCGACCGAATTCCTCAACACGGCAATAGAGCGGCTATGCAATCACATCGAGCACGAGAAGAACGACGCCATCAAGGTCACCAAGGATCTTGGCTCGGCGGCGGTGTTCTTCGCCATCTTGCTCACCGCGCTGATCTGGATCGCGGCTTTGCTCGCCCGCTTCGGCTTCTGATGCGCAAAGGGCCCCGCTTGATGCCAAGCGCCCCAGACAATTGGCAGCTCTGCGATTCGGAGCGGATCATCGCCGGCAATGAGACTCTGCTCGGCGCCAGGCATCTCCTGGTGGCGATGACGCGCATGCGCAACGAAGCACTGATCCTGCCTGACACGCTCGATTATCTCGCCCGACATGTCGATGCGATCGTCGCCTATGACGATGCCAGCACCGACGACACGGTCGAGCTTCTGCGCAAGCATCCGAAGGTCGCGCTGATCGTCGCCAATCAATCGTGGGAGCAGGACGTCGGCGCGCGCAAGCGCGCCGAGGGCCGGCATCGCGGCCTCCTGCTGGATCTCGCCCGGGCCGAGCTGCCGCATGAGTGGATGTTTTGCTTCGATCCCGACGAGCGTGTGACCGGAGATGTGCGTGGCTTCGTGCAAGACTTAAGCGCGGAGGCGTGCGATGCCGTGCGCGTTCAGTTATTCGACGCTTACATCACGCCCGAGGATTGCGAACCCTACAGGGACGATCGCGCGCTGCTGGACTTCCGCCGCTTCTACGGCCCGGAGCAGCGGGACATTTTGATGTTGTGGCGCAATCGCCCGGAGATCGGCTTCGCCGAGGGCGACGGCCGCACGCCGCGCGGCATGACCGAGGTCAAGACCGAGCTCTATTGCCAGCATTACGGCAAGTCGCTGTCGGTCGAGCACTGGGAAGAGACATGCGACTACTACATCCGCCATTTCCCGTTCGACACCTACGGCAAGAAATGGAGCGAGCGCAAAGGTCAAGCCATCCATACGGAGTCCGATTTCAAGCGGCCACTCTATGAATGGGGCGAGATGCTGTTCGCCAACGCCGTCAGGATTTGACCCCAGGGCAAAAAAGGGGGGCGGGAGGTCTTCCCGCCCCTAGGCTTAGCCTGCTAGAGGGAGTCGTCCTTATCAGGCGCATCAGGAGTATCAGGCGCGTCTGACGGCCCAGCATCGGGCTCAGGACCGGCGCTATGGTGGGGGGCCCCAAAGGATCCTGGCCCCCCATGCATGGACCGGAATCTCGCTTCGATCGTCTTGACCTTGTCGAGTTGCTCCGGCGTCAGCGTGCTGCGCAGGGCGTCGATCGCTTTCTTCAGCGCTTCACCGCTTTGCCCGCGGGCGATGGCGTTGTCGGCGAAACGCTCGGCGAGCGAGAACGGTTGACTGTTCTCGTCCGACGCCGCGGCGCCGGGCCCAGACCGCGCCGGGGACGACGGCCGCTTCATCGTGGCGAGCAGGGCGTCGGTGAAATCGCGCCAGGCGTCGAGCTGATTGGCGCGGATGCCGATCTCGGTTTCCATCGCGCTCAGTTTCGCCGCCAGACGGTTTGGACCGCGCCACCCGGGCCCACCATGCGGCATCCCGGCGCGATCGGAGCCAGGGCGGTTGCATCTCGGCATCTGGTCGTGATGGCCATGCTCATGCCCGGTCCATGTGGTGCGCATCGGATTTTTGCCCGGGGTGTCACCCCATGCCGTGGTCAGCAGGGTCAAGCTCGTCAGGCCCAGAACGGCCACAACGAGGATCGAAGCAATCTTCGGGGGATAGTGCATGTTTAAAGCGTCCTCACTGGTTGAGCCAACCTTGCTAACGCCGGTTCGTTGCCCTGGTTGGTCTCGGCGTGTCCGAATGTGTCTCAGCCGATGAGATTTGTTGCGAAGGATGGCGGCGCTAAGGCCGGCGGTCCCGCGCCAGGGTCTAAGGAAAGTTGGCGTTCCTGTCGGCGCGGGACGCCCGCAGAAGTAGAAGCCAGATCAAGACGAGCGCGAGGGTGCAGCGGAATTTAACCTTGGCTGGGAGCTTGAGTATGGCATGACGGCGGCGCCGTGAGGGAGGTTGCCAAATTCGAGCATGAACTCGCGTCAACTCGCGTCGGCCACCCAGCTCTGGATTGGCCTGGGATGGGTCCTGGCCCGCCGAGTGCCGGCAGGGTCAAGCTTTGCTTCGGAGGTCAGCAGCTGGCACCTCAAAAATTGGACCTGTTTCTGTCGCTTCCTTGTCCGAGCATTGCCGGGATGTTTCCGGCGGAAGAGATTTGTGGCGGATTGTTGCTGCGGGCCGCTGACCGCGACTTTCGTTACAAAATTGCCCTCGTTGCAGGGGCCGCCAGGAGTTAGAACGGGCGCCTAAGCACTTGTTCTGTCATAGGGCTTCGATGAGTTCGACCACACCACAAATCCTCGTCGTCGATGACGATCCGGAAATCCGCAAGCTCCTGGCCCGCTACATTGAGAGCCAGGGTTTTCGCGTCGTGCTGGCGGAGAGCTGCCGCGAGTTGCGCGAGCGTCTGGCGACCCACCAGATCGATCTGATCGTTCTCGACGTGATGCTGCCCGATGGCTCGGGGCTCGATTTGTGCCGCGATCTGCGGGCTCAGCGGTCCAGGGTCCCGATCATTCTGCTCACGGCGCTGAAGGAGGATGTCGACCGCATCATCGGATTGGAGATCGGCGCCGACGACTATCTCGGCAAGCCGTTCAACCCGCGCGAGTTGATCGCGCGTGTCCGGGCGGTGCTCCGCCGCCGCGCCGAGACGCTGCCGGTGGATGCGGAGGCGAAGATTTATCGCTTCGACGGGTTCACGGCTGACCCGCAGACGCGTAGCGTCACCGACCCGCAAGGCGGCGATATCGAGCTCACGGGCGCCGAGTTCGATTTGCTGAAAACCTTCCTCGACCGGCCGGGCCGCATCTTGTCGCGCGACCAATTGCTCGATCTGACGCGCGGCCGCGACGGCGACGTGCTCGACCGATCCATCGACGTCCTGGTGAGCAGGCTCAGGCGCAAGCTCGGAGACGGCGGCATCTCGCAGCTGTTCAAGACGGTGCGAAACGGCGGCTACCAGCTCGCGGTGAAAGTGGACATGCAGGATGGGGCGACGTGAACACGCTACGCGTCAAGATCGCCTTTCTCCTCGTCGTCGCCATCGTCTCGGTCGTGGGGCTGTTGACGGTCGTGCTGTTCTCCCTGCTGGGGCCGCCTCCCCGGCTCGGGCGCACGCTCGAGCCCGTGGCGGATCAGGTGGCGATGCTGGTCAAACTGACGCGTCAAGGCACCGGTGAAATCGTGCTCGCGCCAGAGCCGTCGCCCGGCCGCGTCTATGAGAGCACGACGCAAAGGCTGCGCGCGGCGCTGGCCGCGCGGGGCATCGACTTGCCCGTCGTGGTCTCGCGCGCGCGGCGGGATGCGCTGCTCACCGTCTCGATCCCGATCGCAGACCCGGGCTGGTTGCTGATGCCAATCTCCGATCTGCCGCCGCAAGGCGTGCCGTGGAAGGCTCTGCTGAAATGGCTGGCGTTGATCACGTTTGGCGCCGCGGCCATCGCGGTGTTCGTCGCCAACCGCATGGTCCGGCCGCTGGTCCTGCTCGAAAACGCGGTCGAATCGGTCGGGCCCGACGCCATGCTGCCGGTGCTGCCGGAGCGGGGACCGGCCGAGGTTCGGGCGACGGCCAGGGCGCTGAACTCGCTCTCCGCCCGCTTGAAGCGGGCGATGGAAAGCCGGATGCGCCTCGTCGCGGCGGCCGGTCACGATCTGCGCACGCCGATCACGCGCATGCGGCTCAGGGCCGAGTTCGTCGAGGACGAGGAGGAGCGCGTAAAATGGCTGACCGATCTCGATGAGTTGGAGCGCATCGCCGACAGCGCCATTCTGCTCGTGCGCGAGGAGACGGGCCAGGATTCACCGGAGCTGATTAGGCTCGACGAGCTGGTGGGAACCATCACCACCGAGCTCAAGCAACAGAATCTCGAAATCGTTAATGCGCCGGCTGAGCCGGTTATGGTGCGCGCGAGCCGGCTGAAGCTCAATCGCGCTTTGCGCAATCTCATGATCAATGCGGCGACGCATGGCGTCCGCGCGCGGGTCGAGGTTGATGTGCCAAACGGCCGAACCACGCGCATCCTCATCGAGGACGAGGGGCCGGGCATTCCGCCAAATCTTCTCGGTCAGGTGTTCGAGCCGTTCTTCCGCGCCGACCCCTCACGCCGTCAGGATATCCCCGGCGCCGGTCTCGGCCTGACCATTGCGCGCGAGATCATCCAGCGCGCCGGGGGCGATATCAGAATCGCCAATCGGCCGGGCGGCGGCTTGAGGCAGGTGATCGAGCTGCCGAGGGTCGAGGCAGCGGCGGTGCCAGCCTAAATTTATCCCGGCGGAGGCGCGATTTCGGGGCAGGCGGCAAAGGCGACGGCGCTCGGCAGACAGAGGCGAGGTGGGTACAAGCCGTCACGCCGAGCCTGCTCGTGCGCACAGCTCGAGAACCAGTATTACGATCAATGGTATCATGCAACCTATAAGTGTGCACACGGCGACTCGTGCTGGGGCCCGTGACGCAGGCAGGGGACATTGCCCCACTACCTCGCCCCCCGCTTGGCGTGGCACACTCTCGCAAGTGATTCGTCGCCGTGCCGTTCCGCGGTGCCGAGCGGAGGATGCCTCTGGGCAAGCACCATGCGCAGCATTCGCATTGTCGGCATCGATCCGGGCCTCAGGCGCACCGGCTGGGGCATGATCGATTATGACGGGGTCAGGCTCGGCTTCGTCGCCTGCGGCTCGGTCGTCTCCGACGAGTCCGAGAGTCTCGGGACCCGGCTGCGGCAATTGTTCGTCGGCCTCCAGGCGGTATTGGCTCGGCTCTCGCCGGTCGAGGCCGCAATCGAACAGACATTCGTCAGTCGCGACGGCTCGGCCACGCTGAAGCTTGGCCAGGCGCGGGGCATCGCGCTCCTTGTGCCGGCGCTGCTCACTTTGCCCATCGCCGAATATGCCCCCAACGCCGTCAAGAAGACCGTGGTCGGCGCCGGCCACGCCGATAAGGGGCAGATTCGCGCCATGGTCTCGCGCCTCCTGCCCCGGGCCGTGTTCGACAGCACCGATGCCGCCGACGCGCTCGCCATCGCCATCACCCACGCGCATTGCCGGGGCTACCGCCAATTGGAAGCTGCACTCGTTGCCCGCGCCGGAGGGCGAAGATGATCGGCAAGCTTACCGGACGTGTCGAGGAGATGGGGCATGGGGCGGTGATCATCGACGTGAGCGGGGTGGGCTACGAGGTGACCGTCGGCGCCCGCACGCTCTCCCGGCTGCCGCCCATCGGCGATACGGTCAGCTTCTCCATCGACACCCATATGCGCGAGGACTCGATCAGGCTTTACGGCTTTGCCACCGAGCATGAGCGCGCCTGGTTCCGCGCCCTACAGACGGTGCAAGGCGTTGGCGCCAAGGTGGCGCTCGCCGTCCTCGGCACGCTCGAATTGGACGACCTCGCCAATGCCGTGGCGCTTCAGGACAAGAGCCCCGTGGCGCGCGCGCCCGGCGTCGGTCCAAAGGTCGCCGCGCGCATCGTGGCCGAGCTCAAGGACAGGATGCCCACGCTCGCACCGGCGATCAGGCCTGGCGGTGGGATCGCCACCGTGGCGACGCTCCCTGATGCGGCGCACGCCCGAGACGCGGTCTCGGCCCTCACCAATCTCGGTTATGCCCATGCTCAGGCCGCCGCCGCCATCTCGCTCGCCGTCGGCAAGGTCGGGCGCGACGCACGCGCCGAGGAGCTGATCCGGTTGGGGCTTAAGGAACTCGCCCAATGACGGAGCGAACGCTCGCGGCGGTCAAGACCGACGAGGACCAGGCGGAGACTTCGCTGCGGCCGCAAATTCTGAGCGAGTTCATCGGCCAGCCGCGTGTCCGCGCCAATCTGAAGGTGTTCATCGATGCCGCGCGTGGACGCCGCGAAGCGCTCGACCATGTGCTGTTCGCCGGTCCCCCCGGACTCGGCAAGACCACGCTCGCCCAAATCGTGGCGCGCGAGCTTGGCGTGAATTTCCGCGCCACCTCCGGACCGGTGATCGCCAAGGCCGGAGACCTCGCGGCACTCCTCACCAATCTCGAGGATCGCGACGTGCTGTTCATCGACGAGATTCACCGGCTCAACCCCGCGGTCGAGGAGATTCTCTATCCGGCCATGGAGGATTTTCAGCTCGATCTGATCATCGGCGAGGGTCCGTCGGCGCGCTCGGTCCGCATCGATCTCGCGCGCTTCACCCTGGTCGGAGCGACCACGCGGACCGGCCTGCTCACCACGCCGCTCAGGGAGCGCTTCGGCATTCCGATCAGGCTCGAATTCTATGACGTGGCCGAGCTAGAGGAGATCGTGCGGCGTGGTGCGAGGCTGCTTGGCCTACCACTGACGCCAGAGGGCGCGCATGAGATCGCGCGGCGGGCGCGGGGCACGCCGCGGGTGGCGGGGCGGCTGCTTCGCCGCGTGCGCGACTTCGCTTCGGTCGAGGGCATTGCCGCATCCGTCGACGCCAAGCTCGCCGACAGTGCGCTGGCCCAGCTCGAAGTCGATACGCGCGGCCTCGATGCGCTCGATCACCGCTATTTGCGCTGCATCGCGTTGAACTATGGCGGCGGGCCGGTCGGCATCGAGACGATCGCGGCGGCGTTGTCGGAGCCGCGCGACGCGATCGAGGAGATCATCGAGCCCTATCTGCTGCAGCAGGGCTTCATCGCGCGTACGCCGCGCGGCCGGATGCTCACGCAAGCCGCCTTCGCCCATCTCGATCTGCCCGTGCCGGCGCAAGCCAGTGCGACCCAGTTCCCACTCTTCAACGGTAGTGAAGAGGCATGAGCAGCAACTGGCCGGACCTCTCCGGGCGGATCGAGGGCGAGACCCACATCTTGCTGATCCGCATCTATTTCGAGGATACCGACTTCGCCGGCTACGTCTATCACGCCAAATTCCTGAAATTCTGCGAGCGCGGCCGCTCGGACTTCATCCGGCTGCTCGGCATCCACCATCAGAGTCTCGCTAACCCGGACGCGGGAGAGCCCGCGGTCTTCGTCGTGCGCCATATCGAGATCGACTATCTGAAGCCCGGTCGCCTCGACGATGTGCTCGAAGTGGTCACGCGCTGCGCCAGCATCGGCGGCGCGTCGCTGGTCCTGTCGCAAGAGGTCCGGCGCGGCCAAACCGTGCTCGCCAGCGCCAAAGTCACGGTCGTCCTGGTCTCGCCCTCGGGTAAGCCGCAGCGAATTGGCAGCCTCATCCGGGGCGCGCTTGAACGGTTCGTTAACCAACGCGCGCAAGGGTAGGCGTGAATAGCCGGATTTTGCAGGCTGAAGCGCGGGCGCTTCTGCAGGCCCTTAGGGTTAATAAGCCCAAGTTTAGTCACATTCGCTCGCGTAAGGTCGGCTCCGCAAGAGGCGGGGCTCTCTCCGGCGATGAATTTTAACTCGCGGGCCTCGGGTCCGCGGGCAGCCGTCGTCTCGAACAGGCGATAAGCCCGAGAGAGACGCCCTTGAGCTCACGCCACGAGGCCGTCATGACTCCGCCGGATGTAGCCGTCGATCTCTCGATCTGGGAGCTGTTCAGGAACGCTCACATCGTCGTCAAGATCGTGATGATCGGGCTCCTCGCCGCGTCGGTGTGGTGCTGGGCCATCATCTTAGAGAAATTCTTTCTGTTCGCGCGGACCCGCAGGGAGACCGATAAATTCGAGCAGGTGTTTTGGTCTGGACAATCGCTGGTCGAGCTTTACCAAGCGCTCAATCAGCGCCGGAACACGTCCATGGCGGCGCTGTTCGTCGCCGGCATGCGCGAATGGCTGCGCAGCAGCGAGACGTCGAAGCCGAGCGCGGGCACCCAGCTCAGGGTTCAGAAGGTGATGGACGTGGCCGTCTCGCGCGAGGTTGAACGCTTGGAGCGGCGGCTCACCTTCCTCGCGACCGTGGGCTCGACCGCGCCCTTTGTCGGCCTGTTCGGCACGGTGTGGGGCATCATGACGAGCTTCCAGGCTATCGCCGTGAGCAAGAACACCAATCTCGCGGTGGTGGCGCCGGGCATCGCTGAGGCCCTGTTCGCCACCGCGCTCGGACTGCTCGCCGCCATCCCCGCCGTGATTTTCTACAACAAGTTCAACAGCGAAGTTTCACGCCACGCGGCGCGGCTGGAAGGCTTCGCCGACGAATTCGCGGCCATACTGTCGCGGCAGCTCGACAAGACCTTGTGAGGATCTGGCTTTAATGGGTGCCGGACTGCAGACCAATTCGGGCGATGGCGGACGACGCCGAAGACGCGCGGCGCGGCCGATGGCCGAGATCAATGTGACGCCGATGGTCGACGTCATGCTCGTGCTGTTGATCATCTTCATGGTGACGGCGCCGCTGCTCACCGTCGGCGTGCCGATCGAGCTGCCAAAATCGGAAGCCCAGCAGCTCGAGGGCGACAAGGAGCCGCTGACCATCAGTGTCGATCCGGACGGCAAGATTTTCTTGCAAGAGACCGAACTCCAGCTCGACGAAATTGTGCCCAAACTTACCGCTATCTCTAAGAGCGGGTACGAGGAGCGTATTTTTGTGCGCGGCGACCGCCGGGTGAATTACGGCGTCGTCATGAGGGTCATGGGGACTATCAGCGCGGCAGGCTTTCGCCGAATTGCGCTCGTCTCGGATCTCGAAGAGAAGCCGCAATAGGGAAGCCTCGCGTTGCGTAAGAGCGCCTTCATCTCCATCGCGTTGCATCTCGCCATTCTGCTGTGGGCCGTGGCGATCTTCCCGGCTGGCCAAGCGCTCGATGCGCCCATGATCCAGGATGTGCCCATCGATATCATCTCGCCTTCCGAGTTCACCAAGATCAAGGCCGGCATGGTCGGTGCCAAGGACGAGGCGCCGCTCGCGCCGAAGCCCGAGGCGCCGAAGCCGAAGGCCGTGCGCGAGAAGGAGCCGCCGAAGCCGGCCGAGAAGCAGGCCGCGGTACCGCCACCGCCCGCGCCGGAAGAGAAAGCACCGCCGGAGCCGGCGCCAAAGCCCGAGAAGGTCGAAAAGCCGGAGGAGCCGGAGCCCAAGAAGGAAGTGGAGCCGAAAAAGGAGCCATTGCCCAAAAAGGCCGAGGCCAAGCCGGACAAGCCGAAGCCCAAGCCGAAGCCCGCGCCCAAGGCGGAGAAGAAGCGCGATTTCAATACCGATCGGCTGGCGGCGCTGCTCAACAAGATCCCGGATGCGGCGAGCCAGCCCAGCGCCAACGATGCCCCGGAAGACACCCCGATGAAGCCGGTGCGGGGACAGTCGAGCGGCACGGAAGTGTCCATGTCCGTCAACGAGATCGACGCTCTCAGGGCCAAGATCGCGCAATGCTGGAATCCGCCTCCGGGCGGTCTCGGCGCCGATGCGATCATCGTGAAGCTCAGGCTGCAACTGAACCAGGATGGAAGCCTGATCGGCTATCCGAGTGTCGCCAATTCCAGCGGCTCGCCCTTCTTCCAGGCGGCGGCGGACAGCGCGGTCCGCGCCGTCTACCAGTGCCAGCCTTATGCGTTGCCCGGCGACAAATACGACCTCTGGCGCGACATGATTCTCAATTTTGACCCACGACAGATGTATGGCAGCGGCTAAGCGCAGAGCGATTCGGAAACCCATGTCCAATCTCATGACCTCAACCACGACGAGACGGCCGAGCCCGCGTTTGCGTTGCGTGCGGCGAGCGGTGACCATGCTCCTTTGCGCGCTGATCGGTGCTGGGGCCGGCGCCGAACCCGCGAAAGCCGTGGTTGAGCTCAATATTACGCAAGGCAATATCCAGCCGCTTCCGATCGCCATTCCCGATTTCTCCAGCGACGGGTCGATCGACGCCAACGCCGCCCGCGAGATTTCCGACGTGATCTCGAACGATCTCCGATCGTCCGGCCTGTTCGTGCCCATCGATCCGGCAGCCTTTATCGAGCGCGGGTTGGATCTCGCCCGCGCCCCCCGCTTCGAGGATTGGCGCCCGATCAACGTCCAAGCCCTGGTCGTTGGCCGACTCAGCAATAGCGGCGGCAGGTTAAAGGCGGAGTTCCGACTGTGGGATGTGCTATCGGGCAAGCAGCTCGCGGGCGAACAGTTCTTCACCCGGCCGAAGGATGCGCGTCGCATCGGCCACATCATCGCCGACGTGATCTATGAGCGGATCACGGGCGAGAAGGGCTATTTCGACACCCGCGTCGTGTTCGTCGACGAATCAGGACCCAAGAACAAGCGGGTGAAGCGCCTGGCCATGATGGATCAGGATGGCCACAACGTGCGGTTGCTAACCACCGGTCAGGATCTGGTCTTGACGCCTCGCTTCAGCCCTTCGACGCAAGAAATTACCTACATGTCCTTCGAAGGGAACAACCCCAAAGTTTATCTCCTCAACATCGAGACCGGACAAAAGGAGGTCGTGGGCGCCTTTCCGGGCATGACTTTCGCGCCGCGATTTTCCCCTGACGGCCAGAAAATCGTGATGAGCCTGGAGCAGGGCGGCACCACCAACATCTTCGCCATGGATTTGCGCAGCCGCCGCACCGTGCAACTCACCAACAGCCAGGCGATCGACACCTCGCCCTGTTATTCGCCCGATGGGCGCCAAATCGTGTTCGAAAGCGACCGGGACGGCTCGCAGCAGATCTATGCGATGAACGCCAATGGCTCGAATCAGCATCGCATCAGCTCGGGCCAAGGCAGTTATTCGACCCCGGTCTGGTCGCCGCGTGGAGATCTGATCGCCTTCACTAAGCGCGCCGGCGGGGAGTTCCTGATCGGCGTGATGAAACCGGACGGCTCGGGTGAGCGGATTTTGACCGAGGGGTTCCACAATGAGGGGCCAACCTGGGCGCCGAATGGACGCGTCCTGATGTTCTTCCGGGAATCGCCTGGGGCCGGGGGCGGTCCCCGCCTCTTCACCATCGACCTGACGGGCTATAATGAGCGCCAGGTTGCGACGCCGGCTTTCGGCTCCGACCCGGCTTGGTCGCCCCTGATCAACTAGCGCTGCGCGGGGGCGCCGGCGCGCGCGAAAACCGGCCCCAATTTGGCGCGTCGTCCCAGTCTGAAACTCCGCTTATCCTTATGTTAACTCTAATGGATCAGGCTTTGTCCGCCTTATGGCCTGCCGCTGGCTGGAGGCTGAGATTCGGCGTGGCATTTTGGCATCAATAACCGACAAAACAGTCGCAAAACAGTAGTCCGTTCTTGATCTAAAAGCCCCGCCCCGGTACATCCGAAATTGGCACTTGCCGTTTAACCAAAGGAGAGAAGACCATGCAGGGTTTGAAGGGCGTTATCGTCGTCGCCACGATCGTGGCTGCCGCCGTTGCGCTAGGCGGTTGCTTCCACCACCAAAAGCAGGTTGTCCACGAGCCCCTGAAGCTCGGCTCAGCCGACACCGTGGTCGAGCAGGTTGTTCGCGTCTAACCACGCGAAGAACACGATATTTCCTGGGCGGAGGGGGATCTTTCCGCGATTGGATTCGGATGCCGGGACGCCGATGCAACATGCGGCGGCGTCCTTGGCATCCTTTTCATTTCCAGCCTAAAAATCTGTCTCAAAAACGCTCGTTTCTTATGTTGGCTCGACGCTGGTCAAGCTGCTGACTGGTTCGGCACATAGGGAATCGTTAAGGGTTTCCACCTAACGATCTCTAAAGGCGGCTAGTGGGAGTAACCAATATGGGGTCGAGTAGGGTTAATCGTGCCTGCAGGTTGGCCGGCGTTCTTGCCGTTGCCCTGATCCTGGCGGCATGCGCGAAGCATCAGCAAGCCAAGGAATACGGGGTCGGGGGCGAAGGCCCGATTACGCCAGGCACGTCCAGGGATTTTGCCGTCAATGTCGGCGACGTCGTCCGCTTCCAGGTGGACAGCTCGACCGTGACCGGCGAAGCGCAGGGCATCCTGCGCAACCAGGCCGTTTGGCTTAACCAATACCCGCAATATACGATTACCATCGAAGGCCACGCCGACGAGCGTGGCACGCGCGAATACAACATCGCGCTCGGTGCCCGCCGGGCGACGGCGGTGAGGAGCTATTTGGCGCAGCTCGGGGTGAGTGCGGCCCGCATTCGTACCATCTCCTACGGCAAGGAGCGGCCGATCGCGGTGTGCGACGACATCTCCTGCTGGTCGCAGAATCGCCGCGCCCAGACGGTGCTGAATAGCGGGGCCGTGGCGGCGTATTAACCTGGCGGTCCTTCCGGCTTCGGAGGGACCGGCCTGGGTTTGGCGAGACGCCCAGTCTCGGATGCTTCGCGCGAGGCCAAACACAGTTTGGCCTCAAAAGCCGCAACAAATGTGCCCTGTTGCGAGGCACGTTTGACGGCTATATCCGTAACACCGGTCGCGAAGCTTCTGACAAGGCTCTATCCCGTGAAAACGTCGGCTTTGACACAGCGCAGACGATCGCGCTTGGCGACTGCATTGGCGGGAGTGCTGATTCTCGCCGCTAGCGCGTCGCCTTTAGCGGCCCAGCAAGACCCCCAGGGGGTGCCGCAGCAGGCGCCGGCGCCGGCCGGCGACCGTGTCGGGCGGCTGGAACAGAATATGGCCGATCTCCAGGCGATGGTGGCGGCGCTGGAATCTCTGGTGCGAACGCAGCCGAGCGCAGTCTTGCCGCAGGAGAGCATGGCCCCTAGCGCCCAGGGCTACGACAACGCGGCCGGAGTGACGGCCCGCGTCGATGCCCTCGAGACTCAGATCGGCGCGCTGACGAGCCAGCTTCAGCTGCTGACGCAACAGCTTAGCCAGATCGAGGCGATGCAGTCGGGTGGAAGCGTGCCACAGCCCTTGGCGCCTCAACCCTTGGCGCCCGCACCCCAAGGCGCCGACCCGCTGGAGCCGCTGCCCGAACTGCCCGGCCGCCAGGGACTTGCCCCCGAGGACCCGGCCGGCACCCTCCTCGCCGACGCAGGAGGCATGGCCGGATTTGGCGCCAGCATGCCGTCGCAATCCGATTGGGCCGGAGCGGGCCCGATGCCGCTTGCGGCGCCCGATCAACAGCAGCGTCTCGCCGCGCTGCCGCCCGGGCTTGATGCGCCGGCCCTCTACAGTCAGGGGTACGGCGATCTCTTGCGCCGGGACTATGCCGCGGCCGAAGCCGCGTTCCAGGACCTCGTGCAGCGCTTCCCCGGCGACCCGCTCGCGGGCAAGGCGCAATATTGGCTGGGCGAGAGCTACTATGTGCGCGGGCAATTCAAAAACGCCGCA
>JBBQKN010000015.1:0-76777 GCA_038326945.1 Hyphomicrobiales bacterium | reverse complement strand
CCCGCCCAGAAGCGTCGCGAGCGAGTTGCCGATATCGGCCATGGAGATGCCGAGCCGGTTGGCCTTGTCGTGGTCGATATGGATCTCGATCTGCGGCGTCTCGAAGCGGAGATCCGAGTCGGAGAAGATGAAGAGCCCGCTCGCCTTGGCCGACTTTTCGAGATCGGCGAGGACATCGGCGAGTTCCTGGAAGCCACGCGTGGTGGTGATGACGAACTGGACCGGCGGTCCGCCGGTCGAGCCGGGCAAGGCCGGAGGCGAGAAGGCCAGCGCAAGCGCCGTAGGCAGGCTGTTGATCCGAGGCGACAATTCTTGCAGCACGGCCTTCTGATTGCGCTCCCGCTCGCCCCACGGCTTGAGCAGTATGCCGGCGAAGCCCTGATGCACGTCCCCCATGCCATTGATGGTGAACACGTGCTCCTTCTCAGGCACGGTGCTGTACACGTCGTAGAGTTGCTGGGTCGCGTCCTCGAGATAGTCGAGATTGGCGTATTGCGGCGTCTTCACTAGGGTGAACAGGATACCCTGGTCCTCCTCCGGCGCGAGCTCGCGCTGGGTCGTCGTGTACAGGAGCCCGGTTCCGGCGATCACGCCCACCAGCACCAGGAGTGTGACGGGCCGGTAGTTCAGCGTGCGCGTGAGCCGCCGCTGATAGCGATCCTTCAAACCGTCGAACATGCGGTCGAGGAAGCGGGTGAAGCGTCCGCCACCGCCGCTATCGTGCGGCTTGAGCAGGCGCGAGCACATCATCGGCGACAGTGTCAGCGCGACGACGCCGGACACGATCACGGCCGCCGCGAGGGTGAAGGCGAACTCCTTGAACAGCGCGCCGGTCAGCCCGGAGACGAAGCCGATCGGCGCGAACACCGCGGCCAGGGTGATGGTCATGGCGATGACCGGGTAGACGATCTCGCGGGCGCCAATCAGCGCCGCCTCCATCGGCCGCTTCCCCTCCTCGACATGCCGGTAAATGTTCTCCACCACTACGATGGCGTCGTCGACCACGAGCCCAATGGCGAGCACAAGCGCGAGCAGCGTCATCAGATTGATGGAGTAGCCGAGCGCGAGCAGTAGCCCGAGCACGCCCACCAGCGACAGCGGGATGGTGACGATCGGAATGATGGTCGACCTGAGATTGCCAAGGAACAGGAAGATCACCACGATGACGATCAGCGCCGCTTCGACCAAGGTCTTGGCCACTTCCCACAGCGACGCCCGGATGAAATTGGTCGCGTCATAGGCAATCGCCGCTTCGAGCCCTACCGGGAGCTCGCGCTGGATTTCGGGCACGGCCTTGCGCACATTGGTAATGACCGTAAGCGGGTTGGCCGTGGGCGTGGCGTAGACGCCGATGAACACGGCCTTGAGGCCATCGAACACCGAGGAGGAATCGGCGCTTTGCGGCCCGAGCTCGATCTCGGCCACGTCGCTCAGGCGGATCAGGGCGTCTCCCTTGGAGATCACCACCAGCCGCCCAAAGGCCGCAGGATCGTTGAGCGAGGTCTTGGCGTCGATATTGGTCTGGACGAAATCGCCCTTCACCTGGCCCGGGGCCGAAGTGAAGTTGTTGCTGGCGAGCGCCGCGCGGATATCGAGCGGGGTTACGCCGAGCGCGGCCATGCGGTCCGGGTCGAGCCAGATACGCATGGCGAAGATCTGTCCGCCTAGGATCTCCGCATTTGCCACGCCATCGATGGTCTGGAGTTTTGGCTGCACCACGCGGGTGAGATAGTCGCTGATCTGCGAGCCGTTCATCACCTTGGAATTGAACGACAGGTACATGAGGGCGTAGCCCTCGCCCGTCTTCTTGGTGACGATCGAATCGTCGGCCTCCCGTGGCAGAATGCCTTTCACCTGGGCGACTTTGGACAACACGTCGGTCATCGCCCGGTCTGGGTCGGCGTCGAGCTTCAGATTGAGCGTGACGGTGCTCACATTCTGCGTCGAGGAGGCAACGAGCGTGTCGATCCCTTCCGCGCTCGCGACCGCCTGTTGGATCGGGACGGTGATGAACCCCTGAATGAGATCGGCATTGGCGCCGGGATAGATCGTGGTGACGGTGATGGTCGTGTTAGACAGCTCGGGATATTGCCGAATCGGCAGCTTCAAGCCCGCCTGCGCCCCGATCAGCAGGATCAGCAGGCTGACCACCATCGCCAAGACCGGCCGCTTGATGAAGATGTCGGTGAACGCCATGGGAGCTACTGTTTCGGGCGCTGGGCTTTAGGCGTCAGCGGCTTCGAATTGTCGATCTTTACGGGGGCATCGGGTTGGAGCTTGAGCTGCCCGCTGGTGACCACCTGCTCACCAGCGGCGACGCCTTCAACGATCGCCACGGTTTCATCTCCGCTCGGTCCGACGCGCACGAAGCGCCGCTCGACCTTGAGCTGCGGCGCCGGCACCGCGACTTCGCCCGTGCTCGCGGTCTTCTGCGGCTCTGGTGCCCCTTCCTTCACCACCCATACGCTGTCGCCGTAAAGGCCATAGGTCAGCGCGGTCCGGGGCACCGTCACGAGCTCTTTCGGCGCGCCTGTCGCCACCGCCACATTGGCGAACATGCCGGGCAGGAGCTTGTGGTCTGGATTGGGCAGCCGGGCGCGAACCATGAGGGTGCGTGTCTCCTGCGCTACCCGCGCATCGAAGGCTTCGATCTCGCCCTTGAACATTTCGTCCGGATAAGCATTGACGCTGAGCTCGAGAGTTGCGCCCTTCTTCAATTTGGCCACATCGCCCTCAGGCACCGGAAAGTCGATCCAGATCGGATCGAGCGACTGCAGCCAGACGAGAGGATCGCCAGCCTTCACATATTGCCCCTTCTCCATCCGGCGAAGGCCGAGCCTGCCGGCGAAGGGCGCTGTGATGTTCTTCTGCGCGATAAGCGCCTCCATGCGGAGCAGAGAGGCGGCGGCGGTATCGCGCTTCGACGTCGTCGTATCGACGACCGCCTGGGAAACGCTCCCCTTTTTGACGAGGCTCGCTTGCCGGCCGAGATCGGCGTTCGCCTCAACCAGCACGGCGCGATTCTTAGCGAGGTCAGCCTCTTCCACGGCGGTGTCGAGCGCGACGAGCTTGGCGCCCTTCGTCACATCGTCGCCGCTCTCGAAGAAGTAATCCTTGATGATGCCGCCGACCTCCGGCGCCACGTCGACGCCTTGGATCGCGATGAGCGTGCCGATTGAACGCACGTGATCGGTCCAGCTTTCGGGTTTGGCAATGGTGGCGGTGACGGTCGCGGGCGGCGGCGCCATCTTGCCCACGAACTCTTTGATCATCGCCGGCTTGAACACGAGATTGAAATAGCCGACGCCGCCCAAGAACAGCGCGACAAGGATGGCGGCAATGAGAAAGCGCTTGATCATTTTCGGTCTATTGTTTGGGTTCCCGCCCGTGGACGCGTCCCCCCGCAGGGCCCCGACCCTAGCCATGAGAGGCGGCAAAATTGCGCCCACGAAATGGGGAGAGACCCAGGAGATAGCAACCTTTGGCGGATTTGCAAACTGGCTTGACGTGTCATGTTTTCGCCGCGCCGCTCGCGATAGTCTAGCCTCCGCTCAAGGCAACAAGGTCAAGATTTTGGCCGCATGAGACCACAATGCGCAAACCCAATATGGCGGTCCCCATAGCCGCTCTACTCTTGCTCGCGGCGGCGGCAAACCCTGCTTCGGCCGAGGAACCGTTCGGCATCGGGCTTGAAGGCTTCGCCTACCCCTATCCGGTGCACATGTTTGTGATCCAGGCCGGCGGCGAGCGTCTGAACATGGCCTATATGGACGTGCAGCCCGCAGGCGTCCCGAACGGCCGCACCGCGCTTCTGCTGCATGGGCGCAATTTCCCCGGGAGCTATTGGCAAGCCACGATCAAGGCGCTGATCGCCAATGGGTATCGAGTTGTGGCCCCGGACCAGATCGGCTTCGGCAAATCCTCGAAGCCTCCGTTCGATCTCCATTTCGACATGCTCGCGCGCAATAGCGCCGACCTGCTCGATGCGCTCAAGATCGAGAAGGTTGATGTCGTCGCCCATTCCATGGGCGGCATGCTCACCACACGCTTCGCCCGCAGCTACCCCGATCGCGTCGAGCGCATGGTGCTCGCGGGCCCGATTGGGCTCGAGGACTACCGGCGCTATGTGCCGCCGGTGCCGAACGGCAGGCTGATCGCGCAGGACGAGGCGGTGACTCCGGACTCCTACCGCCAATGGCTAATGCAAGCCTACGAGGTCACGCTGCCGCCCGAGGCGCTCGACCCTTATGTGGAGGCGCGCACGCGCATTGCCGGCAGCGCCGATTATCCCCGCTGGCTCACGGCGTTTGCCAATTCCTACCAGATGATCTGGCGCGAGCCGGTGGCCGACGAAATACCCCTTCTCACTCAACCGGTGCTGTTCGTCATGGGCGAGAACGATCATGTGGCGCCCGGGCGCAGTTTCGCGCCCGAGGCCTTGCGCGCGAAGATGGGTCAAAATGTCCGGCTGGCCAAGGAGCTTGCCGCGAAGATGCCCAAGGCCCGCGTCGAGGTGTTCGAGGGCGCCGGCCATCTCATCCATATCGAGGCGGCGCAAAGATTCAACGAGGTCGTGCTAAATTTCTTGAGTGAGGGCAGACCATGACTATCACCCTTTACGAACTCCAGCCCTCACCCCATGCCCGGAAGGTACGGCTGCTCGCCGCCGAGCTTGGCGTTCCGCTAGAGAAGGTGCCGCTCGATCCGCGCATCGGCGAGACGCGCTCGGCCGAATTCCTGAGCAAGAACCCGAACGGGCGCATTCCGACGCTGGACGACGATGGGTTCATCCTGTGGGAGTCGCCGGCGATCCTGAAATATCTCGCCGCCAAGCGCCCCGAGCGGGAACTGGCAGGGGCCGACCCCAAGGCCCAAGCGCTCATCGATCAATGGATCTGCTGGTGGGTCGGCGGGGCCGAAGCCGCCATGGACGCGCTGGCTTGGGAGATCTTTATCAAGCCGAAGGTTCTGAACCAGCCCGGTAACGACCCCGCCATCATGGCTGACGCCTGTGCCCGCCTCGACCGCTTCCTGCCGGTGCTCGACAAGCAACTTGAGGGCCGCGACTACATCCTCGGACCGCTGACCGTGGTGGATTTTCTCATGGGCCCAAGGCTCGACACCTCACCCGCAGCCCTCAAATTCGACATCGGCGGCTATACGAGCATCGCTGCCTGGCTCCAGCGGCTCCACGCTAAGCCCTATTGGCAGGACGCCTGACCCCTCCTCCGCGCGGCCATGGCGCGGGTGAACCAAGAGTAAGGGGCCGCTTAGGTTTTGGACTTTCGCCCCCGCCGCCTTGCCGTCGTCGCCGAAACAGCCTTCGCTCGCTGCGCAAGCGCCCGCGGCGCTTCAGCCGACTTGTTTGGAGCGGCACGGACTGTCTTGGCGGCGACCTTCGGCACCGGCCGCACCGCCGCCCTGGGCTTCGGCACCGGCGCTGCAGACGACGGTACCGCCGCTTTCTTCGGCGCGGTTCGTCCCGTCTTTTTCACAGCTGGCTTCGACACCGGCGGCACGACCGCCTCGGCCTTCTCCGGCTTGGGGGCCGCCACGGGCTTAGCGACGACGCGCGGAGCGGGCCGCGAAACCTTGGCGATGGGCGCCATGGCCTTGGGCGCGGCCATCGGCGCCATTTCCCCGTTGCCTGGCTTCGGCAGGAGCCGCGGCGAGCCATTGGCCTTGACCAGCGAGGCGACGTCCAGATGATAGAGCAACCGCGGATTGAGATGATGCGAGGCATCGGGCACCCGCTCATGCGTCACGGAGAGTTTCGAGTTCACACTGCCGAACCAATCGAGCGTGCCGAGATATTGCTTCACCTGCTTGAATTCCGGCGGCAGCTCGACGACGGCGCCGAGAGTGACGATACGAAGCTGCATCGGGAGTGAGCTTTCGTCCACTTGGCGATCATCGACGTAATGCTGAAGGGCCTGGCTGGCGACGACGGCCCCTTTGCCGTGGGCGATCAGATAGTCGAGCTTGGGCGGTCGCGCCTCGAGAATATCGGACAGCGTCGCGATGTCGTCGTCGCCGGGAAGGCTCGATCGATCCAGCCACAGCGCCTTGGCCGAGCTCGGGCCGGTGACGTTGTCCGCCGGCATGGTCGAGCCTGTTCGCTCGACGAATTTCTCCATCGCATATCTGATCCGGTCGGCCGCGCCGAACACGAACCAGCCGCCGAACGCTTCGGTCATCACATCGGACAGCCCGTAGCCGGTGACGATGCCGGCGACATCGGTGTCGAGCGCATTGGCAATACTGCGCGCGAGCGCCGCCGTGCCGAGAACGGAGTTGCCGACGCCGGCGACGGCGATCGCCCGGATAGTCTGGCCCTCTTTGTTGACGAAGCGGAGCGGGCTCTTATAGTGCCTGATCGGCCGACCAGAATCGCTCGGCGGCACCACGACGATACTGCCCTCGCTGTCGACCAGGGGCGACAGCTTGGCCCGCTCTTCGAGCGTGAGACCGATGGTGTCGTAGAAATAGCTATCGAGAACCGCGTTGCGCTGCTTGTAGCCGAGGAACGGCAGGCTCGCGGCGAGTTGCATGGAAGCGGTCATTGTGATCTCCGGACGGATTGACTTAGCCCGAGCTTAACCTGTGAACGGCGTGTGACAAGCGCGAGCACTGCGCGGTTCCTAGGCAAGACGTCCAAAGATGTGGCAACACCATGACCGAGCACCTCGCCACGACAATTGCGCAAAGTGGTCGAGCATTCCTCGCGTCGATCCCGAAAGGGCACCTGCCTCACGGGCGGAGAAATTATTGCTTCGGGTCCGCCTGCAGGAACTGGAAGGGAGTGGCTTCCGCGAAGTGCTCCGTGGCATTGCCCGAATAATATTTGCCGCCCGCAATCGCGAGCTTCTTGGCCGGAGCACCTTCGGAGAGGTCCAGATCGGCCAAAGGCACCCAGAACGTGTTGGGGGTCGTGGCCGAATCGTAGAAATACACCTTGTTTTTCTGATCGGAGACCGTCCGCCACAAGGTTGAGGCGATATTTGGCTCATCCGGCGTGGTAATGCCGAGCGGCACGCTGACGGCGCGGATCACGGACATCACCTCGGCCACGGCCTGATTGGCATAGGTGCCGTTGGGAACCGCTGCGATAAAGTTCGGATCGGTCTTGCTTGGAACCACGCCGATTAGGAACGAGGCGCGCGCGAAGCGGTCGGGGGCCGAGTTGGTGCCGGGCAAGAATTTCAGACCGCCGATCTTTTTCCAATAGGAGTTGAGCGCGAGCTGCTGGTCGTAGGTCGGCGAGTTGGTCATCACTTCGTACTGCTTGCCGTGATGGATCACGAGCTCGCCGTCGATATATTCGAAGATCGCCGAATCCCCGGTCGGATCGGAAACCGACAGATGCAGCTGCGCGGCCGAACCGTTGGGCAGCGTCGGCGCCAGGATGCGGAATGGCTGCGCCTGCAGCCCTTCCACCGCCTCGGCGACAGTCGCGTAATTGTCGAGCACATATTGCGCCCAGAGCGCGATGGACAGCGGGGGCTTGTTGTCGAGCCCGCCATAGTTGGACTCGGCGAGATAGAGCAGATTGGCGACGAGGCCCTTCTCGTTCATGCCGTCGGCGCTGGCGATATTATAGGCCGAGGCGATCACGCTCCCGTATTTCGAGATCCATTTCGGCGAGTCGGGTCCAGCCGCGCCCTCGCGCGCCATGCCCCGTGGAAACGCCCACAGATCGTTCTGCATGTCCTGCATCCAGTCCATCGACCGTCCGGTGATCACGGTTTTGTCGGACCCGGTGTAGAGCGCGCGGGTGCAGGCCGCGGTCATGGAGGGCATCACCGCCGCGCTCGAGAGGAGGGTCAGCGCAACCCAGGTCAGCGTCTTCGTCGTAGCCAGTGACATCGTGTTGGCTCCCATCGGTGAATGGCGTGAGATGTGTTGCCGATCAAGGCGGTTGCGTTCGCCGGGCGAACGCAGGAGAAGCGCAAAGCTAGTCCAATAGGTTTAACAGACCGCCCCCATGCGGGCGTCGCGGGGATCGTTCCGCGCTTGAGCACATCCCAAGGTCGAGTGGCGGCGTCAGTCAGCGGCACGCCGCCGTAAGGTTAGCCGCCCCCGGAAAACCGCGACGAAGCGGATTGACTCGACCAGATTGAGACTTCTAACCTTCGCCCTATTCCTATTCCATGAGAACTAGTCCAGCCGCCAACGTTCTCTCCCGGCCGCCGTTTTTGGGCCTTAAACTCTTGCTGTAGCTTTGCCCCCGAAGTCAGAGTTGAACGAGATGAAACCCAGACATTTCACCCACGCCGCTCTTCTTGCCGCCACGCTGATCATGTTTTCGACTGCGGCTGGCGCCGTCACCGAGCGCCAGAAGCGGGATTGCAAGGCGGACTATCAGCGCTACTGCAGCGCCTATGGGGTTGGCAGCGAGGGCTTGCGCGCCTGCATGTCCCGCTCCGTGAAGAAGCTCTCCAATATGTGCGTCGTGGCCCTGGTCGATGCCGGCGATATGACCAAAGCCCAGGCTGACAAGCTGCGGAAAACGCCCGCGAAGAAGTCCACCTCGAAAAAGACCAGCTCGAAAAAGACCAGTTCGAAAAAGACCTCTTCGAAAAGGACTTCGTCGAAGAAACGCACGACGCAGAAGCCTGGCGCTTGGAATCCCTTCAACCACCCCTGACCCGATGCCCGGCGCGCCGGACGCCCGTCACTTTGCTAGATTTGAGGGGCGAAATTGCACCAGCACGAAGCTCATCTCCGGCCGCTCGCGCCAGCGCATGCGCGGCGAGCGCATCTGGCCGTCAACGCCGGTGAGAGGTCGAAGGCCCAACGACAAATTGCAGAAAAAGCGACGACTTCGAAACGCTCGCAGCATAAACGCTCGACCAAGCGCTCGACCAAAAAGAGCTGAACCGGAACTCCGCAGCCCTAATTCTAATCCCCGTGGCGGCAGGTGCCTTTCGGCATGTCTGTTCCCTTTTGGCAATTGCCGGAGCAACATTGCTCGTTTTTCTTGCAGGACTTTCCGTCCGGCTTGCATTCCTTGGCCAACCGAACAGCCGGGATGAAGTCGCC
Source organism: Hyphomicrobiales bacterium (assembly GCA_038326945.1). Taxonomy (GTDB): domain Bacteria; phylum Pseudomonadota; class Alphaproteobacteria; order Rhizobiales; family Methyloligellaceae; genus Methyloceanibacter. The sequence continues at coordinate 67,735 of JBBQKN010000015.1, read as the reverse complement.
GGAGGTATTCGGGCGGAACATTTCCGTCCCGGACAGGTCACCTGAATGCGTTTGAGGGTTCGCCTGTTCAACTTTTGCCGCAAGGACCGATGCTTCAGCCAAGAGCGGGCCGGAGCTCGCCCATAGGATGGCGAGGGCGCACACAGCGTAACACGTCGCTCTGATCATTGATGCTTCTCCTGGTTTTCTACCGATGCGGCAGGCGTACAATGTTTGGTCGAGCACTCTAATCGTCGAGGAAGCCCAGCGAGCCGGCGATGCCGCTGCCGCCCGAAATCCGGCTCGCGGGACGAGCCACATTTGCCGCCTCGGCTTGCGGCTGCTTGCTCTCGGGCGGCGGCGGCGGAAAGCCCTTGGCGGTGCTAAACAACGCCACGGCGAGCTTGTTGTCCAGACCGTAGACGTCGGCAAAGGTCTCGACCTTACCAGCCTCGTCCACCACCGCGGTGAAATAGACCATGTGCACCGGAATTGTTCGATCGACCCCGACGGCGCTGTTGAGGCCCTTGTCCCACAGTTCCTTGACCCGGCTCGCCGGCCAGCCCTTGTCCTCGGCCAGGAGCACTTGCGCGAACCGGTCCGGCTTCTCCATGCGCACGCATTCATGTCCAATCATGCGCACCGGCTGCTTGAAGACCTTCTTCCGGTAAGCCAACGTGTCGTGCATGTAGACGACGTGCTTGTTGGGGAAGAGGAATTTGGCCTTGCCGAGAACATTGCTCGGCCCTCCCTTCTGACTGAAGGTGTAGCTGAGCACGTTGCTCCGGCTCCAATTGACTCTGCTCACGTCAACCGGCTTGCCTTGGTAACTCACCGAGAGCTTGTGGGTCTTGAGGATCGAGTAGTTCCCCCGTTGCAAATGCGGCAGCAAATTCTCCACCACCACGGTCTCGGGCGCGTTCCAATCTGGATTGAAGACAATGGTCTTCATGTCGGCGGAGAAGACGGGCGTCGCATAATTCAGAGTGCCGACAAGTGTCTTGTCGGCGTAAATCGCCTTCCCGTCCTTAATTACGTAGAGCATGAACTCCGGTGAGTTGTTCCAGACGTGGACCGCGCCGAGGTCCTCCGGCATCCAGCGCCACCGCTCCATATTGATAATGAGCCGCTTGACATCCGGATCGCTGTCGTCGGACTTGGCGCCCTCCTCGTTCTTGCCGCGCGCCGCGAGCAGCGCCCGGCGCAGGCGCTCGAATTGCTCGTGCTGAGGCTGCAGCGCACGGAGATAGGCATCGGGCGCGTCCGCCGCTTCGATCCCGGTCAAGACGGTGTCCGGGTCGCGCACAGGCGGCACCTGGTCGAGCAGCTTGCTGATCTGTTGCGGGTTGAAGCGTCCGCCGCGGGCAAAGCGGGCATATTTGAGAATAGCGAGGTCGAGCTTGATCTCGGCGATGGCTTGCGCCTCCGCGCTCGGCGGCAGCGCGTCCGCGGGCGGCAGCTCGAAGGCGGCGGGGTCGAGACCCCAATCTCCCGCTTGTTCGATCTCGAACAGGGCCAACTGCGCCTTCGCCGAGAGACCCATCTCGGTGACCCATAAGGGTGCGCCGGTCCTCAGCGCATAGAAGGCCTCGAGCGCGACGACGTCGTCATCGTCAGCGCCCTTGCGCAGATCGGGGTCGGCAAGCTTCGAGCGAATGATCGCAACCACTGGATCCGGGGGGGATGGAGGCGGCGCTTCCGCCATCGGCGGCTCCGCTGGTAGTGGGTCCGCCGCGGGTGCTTCGGCCACGGGCGATGGCTGCTGGGCTGCGGTGGCCGAGGGCTCGGGCGAGCCCGGCTGGGGCGACGGTGCAACCGCACTGGCTCCCATTGCGGCGGCGGGGGCGGTCTCTGATGTTGGGGCTGGAGCCGATTGGTCAGCCGAAGGCGTCGACCCATCCTCGGCCCAAGCCGGCAGGACGGCCGCCACAGCCAAGGTTTGAGCCGCGCCGAGCAAGATTGCGACTATGTAACGCCCAGGCATCCCCGTATCCCTCGCGACCTCCCTCGAAGTTACCGTGAGAAGGCCCCTCCGGCCACCCCGATCTCGCCCTCGGGAGAGGCGCTGCTCCTCAAGCGGCGACGTGGATGCAGGAGAAAGGCGGATTTGGGGATAGGCTTCAGCTAAGTGCCACCCTCGGCCCTAACGCTAGGAGGCCGCGACCAGACGCGCGGTCAGAACCTTTCCTCGGAATTGCCCTATGAAGTTGATGAAACAAGTCGCGGCGCTTCCCTATGTCGAGACGGATACCGGCGGATTGGTTCTTCTCATCACCACCCGCGGGTTGGGCCGCTGGACTATCCCCAAGGGCTGGCCCAAACCGGACCTGTCCGACGCCGAGATGGCGGCACGCGAAGCGTTCGAGGAGGCCGGCGTCCGCGGCGAGATCGGCGCGCGGCCCATCGGAAATTTCCTCTACACCAAGCGCCTGCATATGTTCTCCTGGGTCAGATGCAGCGTCGACATCTACCTCTTGCGCACCAACTGCCAGCATTTGTCCTGGCCCGAAAAGGCGAGCCGCCGCACCATGTGGGTGGCGCCATGCAAGGCGGCGTCCATGGTCCGGGAATCGCAACTTGCAGGCCTTTTGGGCCAATTCGACCGCTCGCCCTAAACCCGTTCGCGTGGGGGCGAAGCTGCACATGCTCCTCCGAGGTTGTATCCGGGCGGCTTCGCCCTCCGGCAGATGAAAAGCTGTGGCGAACGGCCGGATGAGGTTGTGAGCAGCTCGAAGACTCCCTATGACCTCGGTAGCGATCTGGGGGCTAAAATCGCATGACAATCCACGATGAAGAAGCGTCCGCCGCGCCGGTTGCCGGGGTGCGGAAGACATCGCTCGACAAGGACCTCCGCAAGATCGAGCGGCTGGAAGAGGCGACGCGTTCCGTCTCGCGCAATCGCCTCGCCCTTGGGATTGCGCTGCTGTTCCTCGCCACCGCCGGCGTCTTGGCGAGCTCCCAGATCGGGGCCGAGCCGAACGCATTGCTGATGATCATAGCCGCGATCATCGGCGGCTACATGGCGCTGACCATCGGCGCCAATGACGTGGCAAATAATGTTGGTCCGGCAGTCGGAGCGCGCGCGCTGACCATGTCCGGCGCGCTGATCATCGCCGCCATCTTCGAATGCGCCGGCGCCCTGATCGCGGGCGGCGACGTCGTCAAGACGATCTCCCAGGACATTATTGATCCCGCGCTGGTGCCGAACGGTCAGATTTTCGTCTGGGTCATGATGTCCGCGCTGCTCGCCTCGGCGCTTTGGGTGCATCTGGCGACCTATCTTGGCGCTCCTGTGTCGACCACCCACGCGATCGTCGGCGGCGTCCTGGGCGCGGGTATCGCGGCCGTCGGTGTCGGCGTGGTCAACTGGTTCGTCGTGTTGTCTATTGTGTTCAGCTGGCTGACATCGCCTCTGATCGGCGGCGTCGTCGCGGCGCTGTTCCTCGCCTTCATCAAAGTCAAGCTGATCTACCAGGACGACAAGATCGCTGCAGCGCGGCGATGGGTGCCTGTCCTTGTCGCATTATTGGCAGCCATTTTCTCCGCTTATCTCGTCGTCAAGGGGTTGAAACATGTGTGGCAACCCGACCTTCCCGTCGTGGGCGGCATCGCTCTCCTCATCTTCGCCTTGACCTACCTTGTCGCGAAACCTTGGGTGCGAAGGCAGTCCGAGGGCATGGAAAACCGCAATCAGTCCCTGCGGAAACTATTCCACCTGCCTCTCATCTGCGGCGCCGCGTTGTTGTCCTTCGCCCACGGCTCTAATGACGTTGCCAACGCGGTCGGCCCTTTGGCCGCCATCCTCCACAGTGCAGAGTCGGGCTCACTGACAAACGAGGTTGGCGTGCCGCTTTGGGTCATGCTGATCGGCGCGGCGGGGATCAGTCTCGGTCTCTTTCTGTTCGGGCCCCGCATCGTGCGCATCGTCGGCGAAGAGATCACGAAGATGAACCCCATGCGGGCTTTCTGCGTCGCCCTGTCGGCGGCCCTGACGGTACTGGTGGCCTCCCAGCTGGGGTTGCCGGTTAGCACCACCCATATCGCGATTGGTGCCGTGTTCGGCGTTGGCTTCTTCCGCGAGTACTACACGACCCATAGCCGTCGCCGCCGGCATTACATCCGAACGCACAAATTGCATCAGCCCTACCGGCGCGTATCTCGGGTGGACCCAGAGGAGCTGAAACGCCGCAAGCTGGTGCGCCGGTCCCATTTCATCGGCATCGTCGCGGCGTGGGCGATTACCGTCCCGTCGTCCGCGGGATTGGCGGCGCTAATCTTCTTCGCGGTGCAGTGGGCGCGCTGAGACCCTACGACGTCTCCTGAGCCTGACTTGACGGAACGCCCGCCATTTTCTCGGCCAGTTGCGGTTGGACGCACTCACCGAGAGAGGCGAGGACGGAGTGCTTGACCACGGCGTGCTGGCGGAAGCCCTCGCGCGCCATCAACGCTTGGTGCAGGTCGGGCAAGCGATAGAAGGGGACGCTCGGGTACCAGTGATGCTCGATGTGGTAGCCGACATTGCACGGCAAAATGAAGATCGACTCGAGCCAGGTTGGGATCGTGGTGCGGGTAATCGCATATTCTTCCTCCTCGCTTTCGACCGCGCTGTGCTCGCAAATCAGGCGCGCATACTGAGCGGCGATGTGCCAGGTGCAGTAGGGGACGATCCAATAGAGCAAGAACGCATACCAACCGCCAAAGACGGTCAGCGCGCCGACGACGGAACCGTAGAAGGCGAGCTTGGCGGCGACCATCCAGGGCGCTGACGGAATCAGAGACGTGCCGACCAAACCCCGGAAGATCCAGAATATCCCGGTGAAGAAAAAAGCACGGCGCAACAGCACCAGCGCCAAACCTGCCCGCGTCTTGGGAAACACCCAGCCGGGTTCCAGCTCTCCCGCGGCGTTATGGGTGTACCAGATGTGGCGATTCCCATCATTCGGGAGGTTTGTGTATTGGTGATGCGGCCCGTGAAACTTGCGGAAGCCCTCGACCGAGGCAAACACCGGCCACATCAAGAACAGATTGCTGAAGAGCTCATTCTGCCAGCGCTTCGGCAGATAGCGATAATGCGAGGCGTCGTGCCCCATGATGATCAGCGCGTGCTGGCGTGCGCCGATGAACATGACCGCGAGCACATACAGCGCCGGGTGCCAGAAATAGGAACAGAGCGCGATCGCCGCGGCAATCGAAGCCCACTCGCCCGCGGTGGCGGCAATCGCTCTCGCAGGGGCCAGCACCGATAATTCCTTGATCGTTGCGGCTGGCAGCCGCTCCGGGATGGTCCTGCTGGTGTTGTGTGGATGCTCGACCACTGGACGCACGGAGATGTCTTCCACCGGAATCTCCGACCGGAGGAAGGCAATAATTCTAGTGAGTTCTGCGACGGGGGGCATCGGTCCCCTTTTCTTGCGGTTGCGACGAGGCCGCAAACCTATGCAAGGCCTGTGTCCATTCCTGGGCAGGCAGCGAGCGTTTGGCGGCGCTCCTATCGCTTGCCACGTCTCCAGGCACGCCTTCTCCTTGCCGCGACGCGTCTCAGCCGTCCGGTGTCTGGTTAACGCGTCCCCAAAGAGACTTGCCCCAAAGAGACTTGCCCCAAAGAGGCTTGCCCCGAAGAGGCTTGCCCCTGAGGGGCTTGCCCCCGAGGGGGGTGGCGCGCCGAAAAGCGCAAACCTATGGCATCCGCGATCCTTTGGCGGGACCGCGGCGGGCGCCTCTCGGCGCGCCACATGCGCTCAAGCAGCGAAGCGTTAGCGCAACATAAAAAGTTGCGCAGCAGCAGCGAAGCGCTAGCGCATGCTCATTTGCGGCGATTTAGCCAACGCCGGACCGCGCTTTCGCCGTCAGTGCCCCGCTTCCCTAGACCGGAGAATTGTCGACGGACGGGTCGCGTTTAGACCCTAGGGTCTTAAGCCAGACGGTCGTCAGCCAGCTCCTGGCAGGGCCTCGTAATGGGCCCGGGCGGAGCCCCGGCGCGGCCCGAGTGTCGGCTTGGCGAAACCGGCCCGCGGGCGCCGCGCCTCGTCCCGCCTCACGACGCCTCATGATGCGCCCCTCAAACGGACGAGGTGGGCAGAGTGTAAGCGCGGTTCGAGGCGCGGGGATAAGTCTGCATTCTCCCCCCACCCTATGGGAGCTTGTTGGCGATGACGGCGTTAGCAGTCGTCAGCCTCTGGGTGAATTTGAATGGCTGATTGGTCAATGTCTATTGGCTGCGGGTTTACAAACGCTAGAACCCTGACCGTGCTGTTGAACGCCTTTAAATCGCTAGCTAGCTTGAGGACATCAGCGCGCGCTTGTTCTATTTCCTTTAGTTTGAAGGTGTGGGCGGAGACCATCTTCGGGTCTTTCCTCCTCCCCATGATTTTGTGAAGGATTTCGGGATTGGCTGGGTCATAAAATCTCAACCACTCCGATTTTGTATGGTCATGTTTTCCGCTTGGGCCTTCCACCATCTTGATGCTGAGTAGCCAGTGGCCATGTACGATGCGATTTCGTTTTGTCGATGCTGATTTCCAACGTCTAGTCAGTGCCTGCAATTTGGTTTGGTTGGCTTTCTTGAGCCGGAACGAGCCAAGCGATTCAAGAATGTCTCTAAGCGTAGGATGAGCAATCCCGGCGCGTAGCAGCACTAGAGTCGCATTCTCGTGCGTTCCTAGCAGGGCATTGAACAGCGGGAGAAGTTGCATTTCAACTTGGTCCCATGCTCGTAGATAGGCACCTAGAGCAACGTCACATTGCTCAAGCGTGTTGCTGGGCGGCTCTGTGAATTTGATTGGCGGCACATTCATGGCCAAGCCCCGCAAATCTCAAGACGAGAAAGTGCTAGAGAAGCTGGCCAAGAAGCTCTTGTCCATGCCCCCGAAGCCGCGCGAGAAATCGAAGGTCGGCAGACAAAAGCGAAAGCCAGAGAGTCCAGCCAAACAATCCACGAGCAAGACTATGACAGGCTGAGGGCAACGGAAACTGCTGCACAGATAACCGCGATAATCGCGGCTATTGCCGCTGCCATGCGGCATTTTTTGCGCTGCGAGCTATAGCTATCTGCTCCCGTTTAGAAAAATCGCTTCGGCGTTGATCCTCCTGGCGAAGGAATTCGGTCGCCAGCGGCACCTTTTTGGAGACGCTCATTGCACCGGTGGCCACGAGTTCTCGAACTCGGTCCTCGCCTAGCTCTTGGAGCTGTTTTTTGAATCGTTCTGGGTCGAACGCCATCGCAGGAACCTTCTCGTCTTCTGCTTAAGCGTCTTGGGCTTCGTTAGTCCGCCGATAGGTGAGGGGCGCTTGCCTCCCGCCTGAGTGATGATCTGCGGTGCGCTACGTAACTTCGACGCCTAAGCCAGAGCGGTTATTTTAGCGGAAATCGAACTCAGCGAGGAAACTAGGGCTTGCGCATCATCTTCTTGGCGATCCCCTCGGCGACTCTCTGCTCGGCCTGCGGAATGAACGGCTTGCTGTTCCACCCCGGCCGAGACGAGGAGGGTCTGTGTTCGCCAGGCTCGCATTTGGTCACAGGATGGGCGGCGATCTCACGTTCAAGCCGGGCCGCCTCCTCTTCCCGTGTCTCGCCAAGCAACACCCGTTTGCTCCCCTTGCGCAGAGGCGATCGCGTCTTTTTGTCGAAGCTCATCGAAATATCTCCAAAGGTTGTCGGCCCCGTCGGAGGGCTGGGCGGAAAAGCTGAGTAGCCTCCATCTCGCGGGCCCGGTCAGGTGCCGAGCCGAAGGAGGGTGCGCGCCAATCACTTGGCGGTGACGCAATCCGAATAGGTTTGCTTGTCGTCCGTGCCTTCGGTGACGAAGGCGGTGTCGCCCTTGTTCCAGAACACGAAGGTCTCATCTTTATTGGCGTAGCGCGCGCCCGAGCCGGACATGGCCTGCGGCAGCTTCATGCTCCTGCCGTCGCTGAGCTTGAACTCGACCGAGTCGGCATAGAAGGTGGCGTCGATGGACTTCCCCTCTTTGCATTTGAAGGTCGCCGAGGCGACCGGCGTCTCGGCCAGAGCCGGAAGCACGATCAACGCGGCAATGCCGAGAACCGCGACTGTTGCGAAGCTCGAACGGCTGGTCATGGTCGTTTCTCCCGGATCTGGTTGATCATTTTATGGCGTTTACGCCGTTAAGACAGACCTTACAGTGGTCAGCCAGCGCCTGACAGAGACTCTTAAGCGTATCGGAGGCAGACCCGGCGGTGCCCGTCGGCCGGCTTTGAAATCGACCGTCACACGTGCGATGTTCAGGGGCGCACTCCTGTCGCGTGGCGGTGTGCCGCTGCCTATCGGGGCTCGCAAAAGCCATATTCCTTAAGGATAGGATTGGTGGTGATTTTCTCGGTTCTGCGGCGGCCATTGCGGAGTGACAGCGACGGGGGCATGACCGCATCGAGGCGGATGCTTCGAGCTGCGATCAGCCTGATTGCGCTTCCCGTCCTCGGCCTGGCCATCCTCCTCACCTTGGTGAAGGTCATCGCAGAGACTGGCCCCTTCGACCTGCCGAAGGGACAGCTGCTCGAAACCATCCTGTCCTCCTGCCAGTTCGAGCATTCGAACCGGGCGGGTATCGATGTCGAGCACATGATCTGCCCGGCCCGCCTGGCGGCCAGCGACTTTCCGCAAGTCCTCCAAGATGCGGTCGTCGCTAGCGAGGATCAGCGCTTCTTTACGCATGGCGCCATCGACCTCCCGTCCACAATCCGTGCCGCATGGCACTTTTCTTTGGGGGATCGCCAGGGCGGGAGCACGATCACCCAACAGCTTGCCCGCTCTATTCTGCTGAAAAAAGAGGACAGCCTCGAGCGCAAGCTGAAGGAGGCTGTTCTCGCGATCCGAATCTTTGCGCGCCTCACGCGTAGCGAGATTCTCACGCGCTACATGAATTCCGTGCCTCACGCGCGGAACATGTACGGGTTTGATGGTCCAGCCCGACATTATTTCGGCGTGGGCGTGCAGGATGTGACACTCCCCGAGGCGGCGTTGCTGGTCGCCATGCTGCCCGAGCCAAACAATCGAGATCCTCTGAAGCATCCGGCGGCCGCCTTCGGCGGCGCCGTCAACGTGCTTCAACGCATGCTTGCTGCAAACACGATCACGGCCGAGCAGGCGGCGCGGGCCGAAGCCGAATTGAAGCGCCGCATTCGCGCCGGCTCCCTGCGCCGGGGCGACAAGACCTATGCGCGGATCGAGTATCGGCCCTATCGGGACCTGGCGATGCGGGAAGCGCGCGCCAACGGCATGAACCTGCCGGCGGATTACAGGCTCGTCGTGTTCATCGATCCCGAATTCCAGCGAACTCTGCGGACGCAGATCTGCTCGATCACCGGCACGCATCAGGCCGCAGGGTTTTTCATGCGTCCCTCCGGGGAAGCGCTGGCGCTGACCGGCTCCTGCCTCTACACGGGCGAGTGGAACCGCGCCACGGACATCTCACGCTCGATCGGGTCGACCGGAAAATTGTTTCCGCTGATTGGCGCGCATGAAGCGTCATTGGGCCTGAAGCGGCGTTTCTCGACTTTGCCCGTGAGACCGCCGAACTGGCCGGCCGAGCCCAATCGCCGCTGCCGTCAGCGGGCCAAAGTCAGCCTGGAATTCGCGCTGGCCCAATCCTGCAATCGGCCCTGGACCGAGGTGGCGATGCTGCTCGGGTCAAGCTTGGGTGAAATCGTCAGGAGGTTCGGCATCGAGCCGCCGGAGGCGCCCGCGCTCGTGCCGATCGGAGGCGTTCAGACCTCGCCGATGAAGCTCACTCAAGCTTACGCGGCCCTCGAGAATAACGGCACCCTCCCACAGGTCCGGTTCTTGATCGCGGCGATCGGGCCAAGAGGCAATATCATCGGCGTGCCGAAAACGCAGGCCCCCCCGCGGGTCATGTCGCCAGCCGCCGCCTCGACGATTCTTCAAGCCCTTCGCGCGCCCGTCAGACGAGGCACGGCGCGCTCTGCGAACTCGGTTCACGCGCTCGTCTACGGCAAGACCGGAACTTCGTCCCGCAACGAGGACGCCCTGTTCGTGGGATTGACCGAGGACTTTGTCGGCAGCATCTGGCTGGGGTACGACCGGCCTCGACCGATGCCGGGCGCTCATGGCGGCGGGAGACCGGCAGCAGCGTTCTCGAAGCTGACGGACTTCTACTATGTCAGGCTCGCGCAAGAACGCTTGGCCGAGTCGGCAGGCGCGGCTGCCTGGAGTCGATTGAAATCTTTCCCGTCGCGGCAGCCGGGAATCACAGCGATAGCCGCGTTAGGCTCAATGCTGATGATGGGGTTCCTGGTCTCAGCCTTGTTCCGCCGGAGAGAGCAACCGGTCGGCGGGTCGCCCCTTGAGCCCCCGCGCGAAGATCGCGACCTCCAACGCCAACGCGGTCAACCAGAGCCCCCCGAGCTTCCCTATCGGCAGGAGCGCTCCAATCTTCCTTGGCAGGGGGAAAATAACGGGGCGACGCGTGAGGGGCCCTAGGGCTTCCGCATAATCTTCTTCGCAATCCCCTCGGCGACCGTCAGATCGGACTGCGAAATGAAAGGTTTGCTGCTCCACCCCGGCCGAGATGAGGACGGTTTGTGTTCGCCCGGTTCGCACTTGGTCACAGGATGGGCGGCGATCTCACGTTCAAGCCGGGCCGCCTCCTCTTCCCGTGTCTCGCCAAGCAACACCCGTTTGCTCCCCTTCCGCAGGGGAGGTCGCGTCTTCTTGTTGAAGTTCATCGAGATATCTCCGACTGATTGTGTAGCCCCGCCGATATCAGTGGACGGGTCCGAATTGAAGATCGTGCATAACACCCCGGCCATAATGGGACGTTTCACCCTCCAAATCGAGAAATAGCGGGATTGCGGGAACAGGCGTAAGAATGTCTGGTCTTCTTAAGGGGAACGTAAATGGCCGACCTTTCACCCAAGAACATCTTATTGGGATTCGCCGCCGGCGCGATCGCCGTCGTCACGGTGCATGAGCTCATCAATTTCCTGCTGCTTCAGGCGGGCGTCTTCCCGCGCGTACCCTGGTCGATGGAGCCGGCCGCCATGACGGGCCTCCCCCAGATCGTCAGCGATATGTTTTGGGGCGGGCTGTGGGGTGGGCTCTTCGCCCTCATCCAGGACAGCATCCCCGGCGGCGGCAACCTGACGATCAAAGGGCTGATCTTCGGCATCGTCGGGCCGGCGATCATCGGCGTGTTCATCCTCGTGCCGCTGATCACGGGCCGGTTTCCGCTCTTCTTCGCCGGCGATCCGAAGCTCATCATCTCGGTCCTGCTGATCTTGGCCGGCTTCGGCGCAGGGATGGGCTGGCTCTACGGGTTCCTAATCTCGCGCATGGCGACCGCTTAGCCCGCAACACAAGCGACTTGCCACGCCGGCACGCTCGATCCCATGACAGCGGGATGGTGTCGTGTTTCCACGTCACGATACCGAGCACCGCGAGAGTTGCGATGCCGGACGACTATGGATGCAACCTTGGTCTTGGCCGGATCCCGTCTACCTGACGACGTAGACGATTCTCCTCGCGGACGGCTCGACCAGGACCCTCTGGCCGTTGACGTAGGAATAGACGTAAGGCGACGCCGGGACGGGATAGAACGGAACCGCCGCGGGCAAGGTCGCACCAATCATCACCTCGCCGTTGACGAGAACAGGCTGAACCGGCTGCGCCGTCACGTAAGAGAGAACTTCCGGCGCCGGAATGACCGGCTCGACAACACCGACGGTGGGTGCGACTGGGACCATCGCGCCGACCGGCGGCGTGGCGACGACTGCCGCGCCGGTATCGGGCGCGACCACAATCGGAATGCCGAGCTCGGCGCCCGACACTTGCAGATTTGTGGGCTTGCCGCCGGCATCGGTGACGAGATACGGGCCGGACGCCCAGCCGGTGACACCGCCCACCACCACACTGCACCAGGAATAATCCTGAAGGCATCCGGTCACCGGAAACCGCTCGTTTGCGGGCATTTGGGTCAGCACCGGATATTGGAAGCCAGGGCCACTGCGCACATTGAGATGACCGGTCGGGGAAAAGACGGCAGGCACCGCCGCAAGTGCCGAACCGGCAACGAGCGCGGCGCCGACGAGCGAAGCGAAACCGATCGTTACGTGCTTACGTTGCATTCTACAGCTCCTTAAATGATAACGCTTTTTCAGGGCCTTCCGGGCTTCCTGGCTCCTCGTTGCGGACATCTGTACCGCATGCCCCTTCCCCTGGCGAGACACAAGCAAGCCAAATGGCCCCGATCCCGAGAGGGAGTCGGTCTGCAGCTCGCGTCCTCATCAACGAGGGATGGGGTGAGTTTATGCGCGGCGGGACGATAAATTTCGCATGACGATTGTCATTGCCCGGCTTGACCGGGCAATCCAGTAACCTCGAGACTTGAAGGGTGAGCGAACGCGTCTACCATGTCTACATCCTCGCGAGCCGCATAGGCGGCACGCTCTACATTGGCGTGACCAACGATCTCGTGCGCCGGGTCTATCAACACCGCGAAAAGCTCAAGGCCGGATTCACGGCTCATTCGGCGCCGAGCACGAGGGTCCAATACGGACGGCCGTCCTTGCTCTTGGCCATGGCGACGCCGATCGCGCTGACATTGGCGCGGAGCAGGTTGGCGCGATGGCCAGAGCTTTCCTTCCAGAAGTGCATGACGTCGTCGAACGACTTCTGTCCTGCGGCGACGTTCTCCGATGCGATCTTGGCGGGATAGCCCGCACGCCGTGCGCGGTCCTTGGGCATCGAGCCGCCGTCGCCGTCGTGGCCGATCCGGTTCCGCGTGGCTTGCGTTTCCGATTGCATGACAGCCGCCTTGGCCAGACGCGCATCGAGCACAAGCGGCTTGACGCCGTTTTTGGTGCGGTAGGCATTGATCGCGGCCAGGGCTTGTTCAGGAACGAGCGGTTGCACCGGACGCGCAGCGTATTCGGGAGACACGAACGTGACCGTGCAGCCCCCGAACGGCTTCCACAAACAGGGAATGCTCAGTTCCGCGCCCGCAGGCGTCGCCGAGAGGCACAGCAATGCTATGAGGATGGTTTGCCGCATCGTCCCCGTTGCGCCACGGCCCCCGCGCTCCCATTTTAGCCCGGTATTGAGATGGGCTCTAGGCCGCAATATCGGGCTCGACTGGCGCCCGATCCGCCTTCGTCACGGACAGTCGCTATCCCGCATATAGCGGGCCTTGACCCAACCTTTGGAGGCGTTGTCGCCATTGTAGTGGGTCACCGGACACCACCGGCTGCCCCAAGCCACCCAGCCCGGCTGGCAGACGCCGTCGAGATGGATGATGCCATGCTGACCCGGCACCAGCCGGTCGACAATTTGGGCTGACGCCGAGGCGGACGCGCGAAGATTGAGGCCGTCGTCGGCGGCAACGTTCACGACGACGAGGCAGCCTGGCCCCGACGTGGCCAAGGCCGGTGTGATACCGGCGAGAACAAGAGACAGAAGGCAGAAAATTCTCCGGCGCATGGCGACACCTCCTGCTCACCTACAGCGGGATGTTGTCGTGCTTCTTCCAGGGGTTCTCGACGCGCTTGTTGCGCAGCATCTGTAGCGCGCGGGCGATGCGCTTGCGCGTGCCATAAGGCGCGATCACCTCGTCGATATAGCCCCGTTCCGCCGCCACGAACGGATTGGCGAAGCGCGTCTGATATTCGTCGATACGCTTCTTGATCTTGTCGGGATCGCCAAGCTCGGCGCGATAGAGGATCTCGACCGCGCCCTTGGCCCCCATCACCGCGATCTCGGCCGTGGGCCAGGCATAATTCACGTCGCCCCGGATGTGCTTGGAGCTCATCACGTCGTAGGCGCCGCCATAGGCCTTGCGCGTGATCACCGTCACCTTCGGCACCGTGGCCTCGGTGAAGGCGAACAGGAGCTTTGCTCCATGCTTTATGAGACCGCCGTACTCCTGGTCGGTCCCGGGGAGGAAGCCCGGCACGTCGACGAACGTGACGAGCGGAATATTGAAGCAATCACAAAAGCGGACGAAGCGCGCGGCTTTGCGCGAGGCGTCGCTGTCGAGGACGCCCGCCAGCATCAGGGGCTGATTGGCGACAATGCCAATGGTGCGCCCCTCGATGCGGGCGAAGCCAACCACCATGTTGCGGGCGAAGCTCTCTTGGATCTCGAAGAAATCGCCCTCGTCCACGACCTTATGGATCAGCTCCTTGATGTCGTAGGGCTTGTTCGGGTTGTTGGGGATGAGCGTGTCGAGCGAATAGTCGAAGCGGTCCCAAGGATCGCGCGTCGGCAGCTCCGGCACGCCGGACTGGTTGTTCGACGGCAGGAAATCCATCAGCCGCCTGATTTGCAGCAGGGTCTCGACGTCGTTGTCATAGGCGCCGTCGGCAATGGAGGATTTCGTCGTATGCACGATGGCGCCGCCGAGCTGCTCCGCCGTCACTTCCTCCTTGGTCACCGTCTTCACCACGTCTGGCCCGGTGACGAACATGTAGGAGGTGTCTTTGACCATGAAGATGAAGTCGGTCATGGCCGGCGAATAAACGTCGCCGCCGGCGCATGGGCCCATGATCACCGAGATTTGCGGGATCACGCCGGAGGCCAGCACATTGCGGAGGAACACCTCGCCATAGCCGCCAAGCGCCGCCACGCCTTCCTGGATGCGCGCGCCGCCGGCATCGAACAGCCCGATGATTGGCGCGCGATTCTGCAGCGCCATGTCCTGGATCTTGATCATCTTGTCGGCATGGGCTTCCGACAGCGAGCCGCCGAACACGGTGAAGTCCTTGGCGAAGACATAGACCACGCGGCCATTGATGGTGCCCCAGCCGGTGACCACGCCGTCGCCCGGGACCTTGGTCTGCTCCATACCGAAATCGATGCAGCGGTGCTCGACATACATGTCGAACTCCTCGAAGGAGCCCTCGTCGAGCAGGAGCTGCAACCGCTCGCGCGCGGTCAGCTTGCCGCGGGCGTGCTGGGCCTCGATACGCCTTGGGCCGCCGCCGGCGCGCGCCCTTCCTCTCCGGAGCTCAAGCTCTTCCAGGACTTCCTTCATGCCGCTCCCCAAGCCCTCGACGGTGACGCCATGGTGACGGTCAATAGCATAGGGGATCAGCGGCGCAAATCTATTCCCCCCGAGGAAAGCACGACGGTACGGCACAAAACCGAGCCCCGGGCGTTAATCAGCAAGGGCGCTCCAGGAAAGGAGGAGACACATGTCACAATCACCTGCGTGCCACCGGCGCGCGCTCATCGTCGAGGATGAGTTCATCCTTGCCCTCGATCTGGAAGATGCCGTCTCCCAATGCGGTTTCGACGTTTGCGACCTCGCGTCAACCGCTGACAGGGCCCGTTCACTAGCGATGGATCATTGCCCCGATCTTGTCGTGATGGACGTGAACCTTTCTGGCGGCCGCGAGGGCATCGATGCCGCGCGGTGGCTCCACGACGTCTGTGGGGCCCCAATAGTCTTCGTCACGTCTTACACGGACGCGAACACCGTCAAACGCATCAACGAGCGCGTGCCTGGAGCCCCGGTGTTGTCGAAGCCGGTTCACCGCGAACAGTTCGGTAGGGCGGTGGCGGAAGTGGCGCCCACGGCTTGAGCTGGTTGCCTCATCGTTCCGACCCGAGCACCAGCGTGTAATAGGCGCGGCCGTTGCGGTAGCTCACGGCAATACCGGCGGCCTCAGCGGTCGGCAAAAGCAGGTTGCGCTTGTGGTCGGGGCTCCGCTCCCAAGCTTGCATCGCTTGGCTGAATGATTTCTGACCCGAGGCCACATTCTCGGCGGTCAAATTCGGCTTGTAGCCGGCTCGCTCGGCCCGCTGGCTCGGCTTCGAGCCGTCGGCTCCTTTGTGGCCAATGGCGCCGCGTCTGGCCTGATCCCGCGCCTGCATCGAGGCGGCCCGGTTCAAGCGCTGATCGAGCACGAGGGGCTTCAAACCATGCGTCCGGCGAAATCCATTGATTTCGGCCAGCGCGGCTCTCGCATTGAGGCCCTGCGCGCGATATTCGACCGGCGTGACCGCGACCGCCGGAGCGGCGCAACCCTGGGCCAGAAAAAACATGCAAGCGAGTGCGATCATGATTCACCCCCCCTCACGGCAACGTCATCATTCTGGCGGCAAAAATCGCAACAGGCTGGCCCCGGCCTCGAAATCGCGCTTGCGGTTCTCGCGCCTGATACGGGCCTCCTCGTCCTCGCCCCATTGGCTGCTCTGCCAATCCTCATCGACATGGGCGGCAGTCCAGGCCTCCTCCGGCGACAATCGCTTCAGCGCCACGGTGAGTCCCAGTAGCGCCGAGCCCGTGAGTCCGGTTATCACATGCAGCGCGGCGAGGCTCCAAGCATCGAAGCGCGCAAGCCGCTGTTTTATCGCCTCGAGCGAAGCCTCGTCTTGCGTGACATGCATCACGCCCTCCGCCAGCCGCATCGGCGCGCCAAGCTCAGCCTTCGCCCAGGCGACCACAGGATCCCAATGCTGCCTTTGCGACGCGAGCAATTTTTCCGGGGCGCCGGCGCGATAGCACACGAGGTCCGATCGCGCATGATTGAGAATATCGTCACGAACGGCGCCCTCGCGGCCCTCGACCCCGTCGATGACGGTATTGGCGAGCTTGGTGAGCGGCATGGTCGCGGGGTCAATGCGCGCCCCCTGCCCGCGCCATTCCTCGGCGATGGCCTCCGCCAGCGGCTTCGTCGGCAGCACCAAAGGTTTTTTTCCGGGCGTCCGCACGGGCTTGCCGTCGAGCAGCAAGGAAACGCCGCCGCCGGTCTGGTTCTTGGACTCCACCCGGCTGTAGAAGCGCTTGGGAAGATTCTTCTTTCGCGCCGGCTCCTTGGCGGAAGCAGGAGACGTCTCGTCCGCGTCAGGCATCGCTGGGCTTGCTCTTGCGGGGGCCGGAACCCTTGGGCTTGGCCGGCACGGCCTGGGCGCGTGGCGGAGTCCTCGTTTGCGACTTGGCCCTCCGGGCGAGCTTCTCGTAGTCGCCTCGGAGCTTCTCCAGCGTCGTGTCGTCGAGCTCCTCGAGATCGAGCAAAACATTCCGCGCGTTTTTGGTCACGCGGATCAGCTCATCAACCTTGATATGGATGGAAGCGGTATCTCGGTTCTGGGTGTTCTGGATCACGAAGACCATGAGGAAGGTAATGATCGTCGTCGCCGTGTTGATAACGAGCTGCCAAGTATCGCTATAGCCGAAGAACGGCCCAAGCAGCCCCCAAACCACGATGATGCCGAGAGCGACCGCGAAGGTGATCGGGCGGCCGGTGATATGAGATACCCATTGGGCAAAGCGTACGAACCAAAGTCCCTTGCCAGGCATTTTGTTGTTCCTTCTGAGGCTTGAAGCGCGCGGGGAAACTCCGCTCCCATCATAACGCACCTGAGCCGTCATCGGTCTCACGCGGCTCGACGAATCCAAACAGGTCGAAGCTCCGCTTCATATGCTCCGGCAAGGGCGCCGTGATATCGACGACGCCCTCCCCCGCCGGATGCGGAAAGCTGATGCGGCGCGCATGCAGATGCAGGGTGTTGCCGACACCCTCGGGCAGATCCTCATCGCCGTGATATTTCTCGTCGCCCAAGATGGGGTGGCCGAGAATGGCCATATGGGCGCGAAGCTGATGCTGGCGCCCGGTGACCGGCTTCAACGACAGCCACGCGACCTGCTGGGCCGCACGGTCCACCACGGAATAATGGGTGACCGCCGACTGGGCTCGTTCCTGCTCGCCCGGGCGTGCTTTGCGCACGCGATCGCCTTCCGGCCCCGTCGCCTTGACCAGCGCTGCCTCGATCTTGCCCTGCGGCGGTTTGGGCACCCCCTTCACCAGCGCCCAATAGATCTTGCGCACCGAGCGGGTCTGGAAGGCCCGGCCGAGCTTCGCCGCGACCTCTCGCCGCTTGGCGACGACGAGGACGCCGGAGGTGTCCCGGTCGAGCCGGTGCACGAGGCGGGCCCGCGTCTTCGGACTGTCGCCCAAGGCTTCGAGCAGGCGATCGAGATGGAAAATGGTCTTGGTGCCGCCCTGCACCGCGACCCCGGTGGGCTTGTCGAGCACCATGATGTCGTCGTCCTCATAGAGGGTTATGGAGTCGAGAAAGGCGCGCTCGGCCTTTGACAGCGCCTTTTTCACCGGCTCTGGCGCCGCTTCGGGCAGCGGCGGCACCCGCACATTCTGGCCCTCGGCAAGCCGCGTGCCGGCCTTGGCCCGCCCGCCATCGACCCGAATCTGGCCCGTGCGGAGCAGTTTCTCCAGCCGGCTGTGGGGAAGGTCGGCGTAGTGGCTCTTGAACCAGCGATCGAGGCGCATGCCGTCCTCGTCCTTCTCGACTGTTTTCGTCTCCACCGCGGATCTCTGTGTCATTACAACTAAACCAATCGGGACAAATGGCCGCCGGGACAGGCGATTGAGGTTGATCGAAGCATATTCTCGGCTAGCATGCCGGTAGTATTGCCGACGGGGATGGAGTCCCCCCGAACCGCCTTATTGGCTGATGACTCCTACCGCAACTGGCTTTGCGGTGGGAGCTTCGTCGAGGAAGCCCGCCCGCGAGGCGGGTTTTTTGTTATTGAAACGAAACTCACCTTCGAGGACGAGACCGAATGGCCTATCTCTGGATCGCAGTCGGGAGCGCCCTTGGGGGAATGGCCCGTTTCTGGTTCTCGGGCGTCGCGGCCCGGCTTGTGGGGGAGACCTTCCCCTGGGGCACGATCTTCGTGAATGTGCTTGGCTCCTTCCTCATCGGCTTCGTCGCTACCCTGACCGGCCCCGACGGGCGCATCTTCGCCGACACCCTGACGCGCCAGTTCCTCATGCTCGGCATCCTGGGCGGCTACACCACCTTTTCCTCCTTCAGTCTACAGTCGCTCACCCTGCTCCAGGACGGCGAATGGGTGCTGGCCGGCGCGAATATCGCCCTTTCCGTGTTCGCCTGTCTTGTCGCCGTGTGGGCCGGCTATGCGCTCGCCGCCTCGATCAACTCCTTGAAGTGGATCTGACCATGCCGCTCTCGCGCGACGCCGTGCTGCTACGCATCTTCATCGGCGAGGACGACAAGGTCGGGCACCAGCCGCTCTACGAGGCCATCGTGCTCAAAGCGCGCGAAATGCACCTCGCCGGCGCCACCGTCCTGCGCGGACCCATGGGGTTTGGGCATTCGAGCGTGCTGCATACCACCAAAATCCTGCGCCTATCGCAGGACCTTCCTTTGGTCATCGAGATCGTCGACGGCGAGGAGGCCATCGCCTCCTTCGTTGCGGCAATCGAGCCCATGATGGGGAGCGCGCTCGTGACCACGGAAAAGGTCAAGGTCATCCAATACGGCACCGAGCGGCTCGACCGGGACTAGATTGCCCCTCTGGTCCCTCACGCCTCGCAGGTTCTGACGGCCCGCAATGTCTCGACAAAGGGTTGTGGCAGGCCATGATGCGTGGCGCCGTCAATCAGATGCCTCATATAGTCCGGCGACGGCAGCGCGCCGGTGCCGTCGGGCCGCGCCCGGTAGATATGGGCTGAAATCACCGCGCCCTCCGGGCTTCCCTCCCTGACCTCAATCTCCTCCAGAGTGTGGCGGTTCTGTTCGGGCTGGCCGCCAGGCGCGTAACCTTCTGCCTGGTGCAGGCTCGGCAGGTCGCTCTCTGTCAGCGCGTAGAGAACTCCCCAGACACCCTTCCCCGCGGCCGGTCGGATGCCGGCGGTGCCGCATTTCCGCCTAGTCGACCGGCGCGGAAAGCAAAGATCGAAGTCCTGGAGATAGGCGCGGCCGAGAACTTTATGCGAGGGGCAGCGGATCTTCATTTGCTCGGGATCCATATTCGAGCCGAAGGCGAAATAGATCATCGCTTCGCAGTCTTCCTCGCGCGCAATTCGGCGAAGCGGTCGAGGCGCTCCTTCAACTCCCGCTCGAAGCCGTAGCTCGTGGGTTCGTAGAAGCGCTGGCGCTCCATGCCATCGGGAAAGTAGTTCTGGCCTGAGAAGGCCTCCGCCTCGCCATGGTCATAGGCGTAGCCCTTGCCGTAGCCCTCCTGCTTCATCAATTTGGTCGGCGCATTGAGAATGTGCTTTGGCGGGCTGAGCGACCCCCCCTCCTTCGCCACGCGCGACGCGGCGCCGAAAGCCGCGTAAGCGGCGTTCGATTTGGGCGCGAGCGCGAGATAGACCGTGGCCTGAGCGAGCGCGAGTTCCCCTTCGGGGCTGCCGAGGAAGTCGTAAGCGTCCTTCGCCGCGTTCGCCTGGACTAGCGCCTGAGGATCGGCCAGGCCGATATCCTCCACCGCCATGCGCACGAGCCGACGGCCGATATAAAGCGGGTCCTCGCCGCCCGCGAGCATGCGGGCCAGCCAATAAAGCGACGCGTCGGGATCCGATCCCCGCACCGATTTGTGCAGGGCACTGATCAGATTGTAGTGACCCTCTTGGGACTTGTCGTAGATCGGCGCCCGCCGCTGCACCAGCGCGACCAGCGATTCGCGATCGAGCGGCACTTGAGCGCCAGCTGCCGCGGCAAGCCACACATCCTCGGCAAGATTGATCAAAGCGCGCCCGTCGCCATCGGCCATGGTGATCAGCGCCGCCCGGGCATCGTCGGTCAAAGGCAGCTTGCGCTTCTCATGCGCCTCGGCCCGCGCCAGCAGCGCTTCCAACCCTTCGTCCTCAAGCCGCTTGAAGGTGAGCACGCTCGAGCGCGACAGCAGGGCCGAATTGAGTTCGAAGGACGGATTCTCGGTCGTGGCACCGACGAGGATGACCGTGCCGTCCTCCATGTAGGGAAGAAAGGAATCCTGCTGCGAGCGGTTGAAGCGGTGGATTTCGTCGATGAAGAGCAGCGTGCCTTTGCCATGCTCACGCCGTGCGCGCGCGGCTTCGAACACCTTGCGCAGATCCTGCACCCCAGAATTAATCGCCGACAATTGCTCGAAATGGTGGTCGGTGACTTCCGCCAGCAGGCGCGCCACCGTGGTCTTGCCCGTGCCCGGAGGCCCCCAGAAAATCACCGAACCAAGCCGGCCGGCCGTGACCATGCGGGAGAGCATTCCCTGCGGGCCGAGCAGATGGTCCTGCCCCACCACCTGGCCGAGCGAGGAGGGTCGCAATCGATCAGCGAGCGGCCGTGGGGCGCCCTCGGCAAGCCCGGCCGCCTCGAACAGACTCACCATCGCGGCGCTCCCGCCTCAACCCTGAATGGCGACGTTATACACTTGCCCCTCGCGCCGGAACGACAGGCGCCAGCCGCTGGGTTCGCGAGCAAGCGCCGTCACCAGAACCTCAACGGAGGTTATCCTTACATCGTTGAGACCGACGACGATATCGCCACGCTTGAAGCGAAACCGGGCCGCGGGCGTGTTCGGCTTCACATCGAGGACGACGACGCCGGGGCCCTCCTCCTCGAGGCCGAGTTCCTCGGCGACAGCCGGGGACAGATTGGCGACTTGGGCGCCGGCGAGGGGATGGCGCCCCGAGAGGTCACGCACGTCCCGCGGCGGGTCCTCGATGGCAGCGACGAGGGGTACGGTGGCTTGCAACAACTGCCCCTGGCGCATGAGGCCAAGCTCCGCCGCCCCGCCGATCCCCTTGGTGGTGAACCGATATTGGAGGGCGCGGGGATCCTGAACCTCTTTGCCGTCGACGCTGACCACGACGTCACCGGCTTGAAGGCCGGCGCGGGCCGCCGGGCCCTTGGCGTTCACCTCCTTGACCAGCGCGCCGACGGGCCGATCGAGCCCGAGGGATTCAGCCAGATCCGGCGTCAACGGCTGCATCGAGGCGCCGAACCATGGCCGCTGCACCTTGCCGCCTTTCAACGCCGCCTGAACCACGAGCCGCACCATGTTGGAAGGAATCGCAAATCCGATGCCCTGGGAGCCGCCGCTCTTGGAGAAGATCGCCGTGTTGATGCCGACCAAGTTGCCGTCCATGTCGACGAGCGCCCCGCCGGAATTGCCGGGATTGATGGCGGCGTCGGTCTGGATAAAGAATTGATAGTCGGAGATGCCAATTTGGGTGCGCGCCAGGGCCGAGACGATGCCGCTGGTCACGGTCTGCCCGACGCCGAAGGGATCGCCGATCGCAAGCACGAGATCGCCGACCTCGAGGCTGTCCGAATCGCTGAACGCGATCGACGGGAACGTCACGCGCTCGGCCTCGAGTCGAAGCACGACGAGATCTGCCCGCTCGTCCTTGAGAATGACCTTCGCCGGGTATTCCTTGCGGTCGGACAACGCCACGGTGATCTCGGCCTCGCCGCTGCCCTGAATGACATGGTAGTTAGTGACGGCAACGCCATCGGGGCTGACGATTACGCCCGAGCCGAGCGAGTTTTGGATGCGCTCGCGCGGAATACCGAAATTGTCGCCAAACAACCGGCTGAAGAAGGGATCGTTGGCAAAGGGCGAGACCGTCTGCTTCACCTTGCGGCTGACATAGACATTAACCACCGCCGGCGCCGCGCGCTTCACCACCGGGGCGAAGGACTGCTTGATCGCGACCTGGCTTTGCGGGGCCACGCGCTTCGTCTCGGCGTGCAGGGATGAGACGGCGCCCACGGCGAAAACGGACACGCAAAAGGTTCCACAAAGCCGCAACAGCATAAATCGCATCATCGGCAGTCTCTCGTCGCTTGCGAGTTGGCGAACTCCGAACCCAACTTTCCGGCTGGTATAGCGCAAATGCGTCCTGACCACGAAATTGGCCTCTCTTGGCCGATTTCAAGGGGGGTTGGGGGCTTGCCGCACCCGGGCTTTGCACTAAGATGCGCCCGGCGTGTTTTCGACAATCACCGTAACTGTGTGGAGAAACGCATGCACATGATGAAACTGGCCTTGATCACTTTGGCCGCGCTGCTCGTCGGCGGCGCCTCGGCCTCCGCGGTCACGGTCAAGAAAAGAACCGAAGCCCCTGGCCTACCGCCTGAGATTTGGGCGGTGGTCGGTGGCTTCTGCGCCATCAAGAGCTGGCATCCAGCCGCTGCTGACTGCGTCGAGGAAAAGGAAGGCGACGTCGTCTTCCGCACGATCACCCTCAAGGATGGCGGCAAGATCAAGGAAAAGCTGACCGGCACAGAGGATCTCGCTTACACCTACGAGATTGTCGAGAGCCCCCTCCCCGTCAAGAACTACAAATCCAAGCTCTGGCTGGAAGTTGACGACGAGCCCGATCGTTCGATCATCTATTGGCAGTCTGACTTCGACGCCGAAGGCGCGACCGACGAAGAGGCCAAGAAGACGATCACCGGGATTCTGGGTGATGGCGTCAAGGGCATCAAGAAGCAGGCCATTGCCGCTTACGACGCGAGAGAAGCCGCGGCTGGCCATGCTCCCGGGAAGGACGAAGATGACGACGACAGTGACGAGAAGTAGAATCGTCGCCGCCAATTAGAACGAAAAAAGGCGCCCCGCATGAAGCGGCGCGCCTTTTTTCGTATCTCACTTCAAATTCAGGAAAAGCTTAAGCGGCGGCCGCCGGCTCCTCGTTCGCCTCTTGCGCCGGCCCTGAATCTAGCCCGCGCGCATCGGGATCGCGGTCGACCAGCTCGATCACCGCCATCGGCGCGGAATCGCCGTAGCGGAAGCCGGCCTTCATCACCCGCGTGTATCCGCCCGGGCGCTCGGCATAGCGCGGCCCAAGCGTCGCGAACAACTTCGCCACCATGGCTTCATCGCGAATGCGCGCCTGCGCCTGCCGGCGCGCATGCAAATCACCGCGCTTGGCCAGCGTGATCAGCCTGTCGGTCACGCGCTTAAGATCCTTCGCCTTGGGCAAGGTGGTCACGATCTGCTCGTGCTTGATCAAGGCGGCAGCAAGGCTCGCGAACAGCGCCAAGCGATGGCTCGCGGTACGGTTCAGCTTTCGCCCGGCATTACGATGACGCATCTCTTCCTCCCAGGCGGATCAGTCGTCTGACATTCCGATCGCTGAACCAGCTCAATAATGATCCTCGAACCGCTTGGCCAGCTCTTCGATATTCTCAGGCGGCCAGTCTGGCACCTCCATACCGAGATGGAGCCCCATGGAGGCAAGAACCTCCTTGATCTCGTTCAAGGACTTGCGGCCAAAGTTCGGGGTGCGAAGCATCTCGGCTTCCGTCTTCTGGATGAGGTCGCCGATATAGACGATGTTGTCGTTTTTCAGGCAATTGGCCGAACGGACGGACAGCTCAAGCTCGTCGACCTTCTTCAGCAGCGCCGCGTTGAACGCGATCTCCGGCTGGCGCTCGTACAGCACCTCCTTCTTCGGCTCCTCGAAATTGACGAAGACCGAGAGCTGGTCCTGAACGATGCGAGCAGCAAGCGCCACGGTATCCTCCGGCCGCACGGAGCCGTCGGTTTCGATGTCCATGGTGAGCTTGTCGTAGTCGAGGATCTGACCCTCGCGGGTATTCTCGACGCGATAGGAGACCTTGCGCACCGGGCTATAGAGGGAGTCGACCGGGATGTAACCGATCGGGGCGTCGTCAGGACGATTGCGCTCGGCCGGCACATAACCCTTGCCCGTGGAGGTCGTGAACTCCATGCGGATCGAAGCGCCCTGGTCGAGCGTGCAGATGACGTGATCCGGGTTCAGGATCTCGATATCGGCGCCGGTCTCGATGTCGCTGGCCTTGGCCACGCCCGGACCTTCCTTTTTCAACACCATGCGTTTCACGCCCTCGGCGTGCTGACGGAGCGCGATCTCCTTGATGTTGAGGATGATATTGGTCACGTCCTCTCGCACGCCCGGGATCGAGGAAAACTCGTGCAGCACACCGTCGATATGAACCGAGGTGATTGCGGCCCCTTGGAGGGAGGAAAGCAACACGCGGCGAAGCGCGTTGCCGAGGGTGAGCCCAAAACCACGCTCCAGCGGCTCGGCGACGACCATGGCGAAACGATGCGGGTCGCGACCGGGGAGGACATTGAGCTTGGTGGGCTTTATGAGATCTTGCCAGTTCTTCTGCAGCACCTGGAGGGCCCTTTCCTGGTCCTTGAGCGGGGCCGCTTGGCCCAGCTTACGAGAATCCGTATGCAACATGCGGTTGTCAGCCTTCCTTAAAGTCTTAGACGCGCCGGCGCTTGCGAGGCCGACAACCATTGTGCGGAATTGGGGTCACGTCGCGGATCGAGATAATGGTGAAGCCGGCCGCCTGAAGCGCCCGAAGCGCGGATTCGCGTCCAGAACCCGGCCCACGAACCTCGATCTCGATATTCTTCATGCCGTGCTCCATCGCCTTCTTGCCCGCATCTTCGGCGGCGACCTGAGCGGCATATGGCGTGGATTTTCGCGACCCCTTGAAACCCATGGCACCAGCCGACGACCAGGAAATCGTGTTTCCTTGCGCGTCGGTGATGGTGATCATCGTATTGTTGAAGCTTGCCTGCACATGAGCGACACCTGAGGTGATGTTCTTCTTTTCCCTGCGGCGTACGCGCGTCTTATCCTTGGCCATGCATTAATCCCGCATCTCTGAATTGCTCTAGCCAAGGTCAAGCCTCAGCCGCGCGTGTTGAAACTCTCTATTTTTTCTTGCCGGCGATGGGCTTGGCCGGACCTTTGCGCGTGCGCGCATTGGTATGCGTCCGTTGGCCATGCACCGGCAAGCCGCGGCGATGCCGCAGGCCGCGGTAGCAGCCCAGATCCATCAACCGCTTGATATTCATGGCGACATCGCGCCGCAGATCGCCCTCGACCATAAAGTCGCGGTCGATGACCTCGCGGATTTGAATGATCTCCGACTCGGTCAGCTGGCTGACCCGCCGCTCCGACGGAATATTCACGCTGCCGCAAATCTGCTTGGCAAAGGTGTCCCCGATGCCGTGGATATAGGTAAGCGCAACCTCTACCCGCTTATTAGTCGGGATATTCACACCTGCGATACGGGCCACGAAGTTCTCTCCTCAAAGCGCGGTCTAACGTACGGAAATCTCAGCAAAATCGTCAATGGAACGCAACAAAACCGACCACGGGAAAACGCCGTCCCCCGGGACCGGTCAATCCTATCCAGCAATGGATCGAGCCTTATCTAGCGATTCCGCTTGACAAGGTCAACCAGGGGCCTTGCGATCGTCAACCTTAACCCCATCGACTACCCGCGCGATGGCCTGGTGCACGGCCTCGATATCCGCCATGCCATCCACGGTATTAAGCTTGCCTTGCCCCTCGTAATAGGCGATCAGCGGCTCGGTCTGGGCGTGATAAGCCTCAAGCCTGGGGCGAACCACCTCTTCGGTATCGTCGCGCCGGCGCGCGAATTTGGTTGCGCCGCAACGGTCGCAGACATCTGAAACCTTCGGCGTCTTGAAGGCCTCGTGATACCCCTCTCCGCACGCGGCGCAGGTAAATCGGCCCTTAATGCGGTTCACCAGGGCATCGTCGTCGACCCGCATTTCGATCACGGCGTCGACCTGCTGGCCCCTCTCCTTAAGCAGCCGGTCGAGGGCCTTGGCCTGAGCGATGGTGCGGGGGAACCCGTCCAGGATAAAGCCCTTGCCATTGCTGTCGGCGTCCAGGCGCTCGGCGATCAGGCCAATCACGAGCTCATCCGGCACAAGCTGCCCCCGCTCCATGATATCGCCTGCCCTGCGGCCGAGATCCGACCCCTCGGCCACGGCCGCCCTCAGCATGTCCCCGGTGGAGAGCTTGACGAGCGACCGCTCGGTCTCGAGCAGGATGGCCTGGGTCCCCTTGCCGGCACCCGGAGGGCCGAGCAAGACTAAATTCATTGCCGCCGTGCCCCCCTCAGCTTGGATCGTTTGATGAGACCCTCATATTGATGCGCCAGCAGATGGCTCTGCACTTGGGCCACGGTGTCCATGGTGACGCTCACCACGATCAGGAGCGAGGTGCCGCCGAAATAGAAGGGCGCCCCAGCGTAGGAGACCAGGATCTCCGGAAGGACGCAGACGGCTGCGAGGTAGAGTGCGCCGACCACGGTGATACGGGTGAGCACGTAGTCGATATATTCGGCCGTCCGCTCCCCGGGCCTGATGCCTGGCAAGAAGCCGCCATATTTCTTCAGATTCTCCGCCGTGTCTTTCGGATTGAACACGACCGCCGTGTAGAAAAAGGCAAAGAAGATGATCAGGCTGACGTAAAGCAGGACGTGCAGAGGCTGGCCCTGGCCCAAGAGCGCCGTGATCGAGGTCAGCCATTCCGGCCCCTGGCCGGCGGAGAAATTGGCGAAGGTGATCGGCAACAGCAACAGCGATGACGCAAAGATGGGTGGAATCACGCCGGCGCTGTTGAGCTTGAGCGGAAGGTGGGACGAATCGCCCTGGAACATTCGGTTCCCCACCTGGCGCTTTGGATATTGCACGAGCAGTCGCCGCTGCGCCCTCTCCATAAAGACGATGACGGCGATCACCACGATCGCCATGACCACAAGGGCGAGGATCAGGATCGTCGACATCGAGCCCGTGCGCCCGAGCTCGAGCGTTCCGAGTACGGCATGCGGCAGGCGCGCAACGATCCCGGCAAAGATGATGAGCGAGATGCCGTTGCCCACCCCTCTCGCCGTAATCTGCTCGCCCAGCCACATCAGAAAGATGGTGCCGCCCACAAGCGTGATCACGGTGGTGATGCGGAAGAACCAGCCGGGATCGATGACGATATTGCCGGCGCCCTCCAGCCCGACGGCGATGCCGTAAGCTTGCAGCGATGCCAGCAGCACGGTGCCGTAACGCGTGTATTGGTTGATCTGCCGGCGCCCCTGCTCGCCCTCCTTCTTCAACTGTTCGAGATGCGGTGAGACCGTGGTGAGCAGCTGGAGGATGATCGATGCCGAGATGTAAGGCATGATGTTGAGGGCGAAGATCGCCATGCGACCCACCGCGCCGCCCGAGAACATGTCGAACATGCCGAGCAGGCCTGACTGGTTCTGCCGGAACACTTCCTGCAGCGCCTGGGGGTTGATGCCTGGAATCGGGATATAGGTGCCGAGCCGATAGATCAGGAGCGCGCCCAGCGTGAACCAGATACGCTTCTTGAGCTCGTCGGCCTTGGCGAAGGCCGCGAAATTGAGATTGGAAACCAGCTGTTCAGCAGCGGAAGCCATGCTGGAGCTCTCTTCCCTTACGACATGTTTGCGCGCGAAAACCCGCGCGCGCCTAAGCTAGGACCGGCCGTTAGGACTTGTCCTTCTTGGCCGCTGCCGGTTTAGATTTCGGCTTCTTAGCTTCGACCTCACCCTCACCGGCCTTTGCCTTCTTTGCCGTCACGGGCGCGGCCGCCTCCGGCGGCTGGTCGGATTTGGCCTTAGCCGGCTTCGCGTCTTCGGCGTCCCCCGCCTGTTCAGGCTTTGGCTTGGCGGACTTCCCGGCCTTTGCGTCGGCCTTGGTCTGGACCGCCTCGCGCTTTGCCGCGCGGCGGTCCGACTTGACTTGGTCGCCGGGCGGCCGCTCACGGCCGGTCGCGGATTTCAGCGACACCGTACCGCCCGCAGCCTCGACCGCCTTGATCGCGCTACCCGACGCTCCGGTAATCTCGAAGGCGAGCTTGGCCTTGAGCTCGCCATGGCCAAGCAGACGAACGCCGTCCTTGGCGCGGCGGATCAGGCCGGCTGCCTTCAGTGCCTCGATGGTGATCGGCTTCTTGCCGTCAAGCAGGCCGGCATCGACCGCCTGCTGAATGCGGCCAAGATTGAGCTCGTTGTACTTCTTGGCGAAGATATTGTTGAAGCCGCGCTTCGGCAGGCGCCGATGCAGTGGCATCTGACCGCCTTCGAAGCCCTTGATGGCGACGCCGGAGCGGGCCTTCTGACCCTTGACGCCGCGCCCGGAGGTCTTGCCTAGGCCCGAGCCAATGCCCCGGCCGAGCCGCTTCTTGGCCTTGGTGGCGCCGTCCCGGTCCTTCAGTTCATTCAGCCGCATGGTGCCTACGCTCCCGCCTTGTCGTCCACGATGCGCACGAGATGGCTGATTTTCGCCACCATGCCGCGCACCTGGGGGCTATCGACCAGCGTCCGGCGCTTATGCATCTTGTTGAGCCCAAGTCCGATCAACGTGGCGCGCTGGATCCCGGGGCGCCTGATGGGGCTGCCAATCTGCTCCACGACGATCGTCTTTCTGTCCGCTGTATCAGCCATCTTGCTTCAACCTTGCCTTTGGGCGCCTAAGCTTCCGCCTGGCCCGCGGCTTCGCCGGCGCCATCTCTGCGGCGAGAAACGATCTCGCTCACCTTCTTGCCGCGACGCGCCGCAACGCCCCTTGGACTGTCCTCGTGGCGCAGCGCATCGAAAGTGGCGCGCACCATGTTGTAGGGGTTCGAACTTCCGAGCGACTTGGCCACCACGTCCTGGATGCCGAGCGTCTCGAACACGGCGCGCATCGGCCCGCCCGCGATGATACCGGTGCCCGGAGGTGCCGCGCGCAACACCACCTTGCCGGCGCCATGATGCCCGGTCACGTCATGATGCAGCGTGCGTCCCTCGCGCAAGGGCACTCTGACGAGGCCCCGCTTTGCGGCCTCCGTGGCTTTGCGGATCGCCTCCGGCACCTCGCGCGCCTTACCATGGCCGAAACCGACTCGCCCCTTCTGGTCACCAACCACCACAAGCGCCGCGAAGCCGAAGCGCCTGCCGCCCTTCACCACTTTAGCCACGCGATTGATATGTACGAGCTTGTCGACAAACTCACTGTCGCGATCGCGATCGTCGCGGTCTCTTCCTTGCGGGCCTCGTGCCACGGCGGTAGTCCTTTCCTTAAACCTTAGAAATTCAGCCCTGCTTCACGGGCCGCATCGGCAAGTGCCTTCACTCGCCCATGATAGATATAGCCGCCACGGTCGAAGACGACATCCTTCACTCCCGCCTCGATCGCCCTCTCGGCCAGGAGCTTGCCCACGGCCTGTGCCGCGGCGAGATCGCAGCCCTTCTTTAGGGAGCCCTTGAGGTCCTTGTCGAGGGTCGACGCCGCCGCCATGGTCCGCCCGGCGCCATCGTCGATCACCTGGGCGTAGATATGCTTGGACGACCGGAACACGGACAGCCGCGCGCGGCCATGTGCGGTCCGCCTGAGCGACTGTCGCACCCGTTGCGACCGCCGGATAAATTTTTCATTCGAAGCGCCCATGACCGATCCCGCTACTTCTTCTTGCCTTCTTTGCGGAGGATGAACTCGCCCGCATATCTCACGCCTTTGCCCTTATAGGGCTCTGGCGGCCTGAACCGCCTGATCTCGGCCGCGACCTGTCCCACCTTCTGCTTGTCGATGCCGCTGATCACGATCTCGGTCGGCTTCGGACACTGCACCTGGATACCTTCCGGAATGGGATAGGCGACATCGTGACTGTAACCAAGTTGAAGCTGGAGGGCAGACCCTTGCACCGCAGCTCTATAACCGACGCCGGTGATCTCGAGCTTCTTGGTGAAACCGTCGGTGACGCCGGTAACGAGATTGGCGAGCAGCGTCCGCGACAAGCCCCACATGGCGCGCGCCGTCTGCGTGTCGTCTCGTGGCGTAACTTCGAGGGCGCCATCGTCGAGCTTGGCGATGACCTCGTCCACTAGAACGTGCTTGAGCTCGCCCTTTGGCCCCTTCACTGCCACCAATTGGCCGTCCACGGAGGCGGTCACGCCACTCGGGATTGGCACTGGTTTTTTGCCGATACGCGACATCTATTTCAAACCTTCGCTCATCAAGCCTAAAACACGCTGCAGAGAACCTCGCCGCCCACATTCTCAGTGCGCGCGCGAGCATCCGACATGACGCCCTTCGGCGTTGAGAGTATGGCGACGCCAAGCCCATTGGCCACGGTCGGCAGGTCGCGCACGGATGAATACACCCGCCGCCCCGGCGTCGACACCCGCCTGATCTCCTTGATCACCGGCTCGCCGTCGAAATATTTGAGCTCGATATCGAACTCGGACTTGCCGCCGTCATAGTCGACCCGCGCGTAGCCGCGAATAAAGCCTTCCTCCACCAACACCTCGAGCACGTGCTCGCGGAGGCTGGAGGCCGGCGTCGTCACCTTGACCTTGTGGCGCATCTGCGCGTTGCGGATACGCGTGAGCATGTCGCCTAGGGGATCGTTGATGCTCATTAGTCTTCCTTACCAGCTCGACTTGACCATGCCGGGGATCAACCCCTGGCTTGCGAGATCGCGAAGGGCGATGCGCGACATCTTGAGTTTGCGGTAGTAACCGCGCGGCCGTCCGGACAGCTCGCAGCGGTTGCGGCTACGCGTTGGCGACGAATTGCGCGGAAGCTCCGCAAGCTTCAGCCTAGCCGCGAAGCGCTCTTCGGCCGGAACATTGCGGTCGCCCGCAATCTCCTTCAGTCGCGTCCGCCGACCCTTGAACTTACTGGCGAGCTGGCGCCGTTTCTTGTCCCGCTCAACCATGCTTGTCTTTGCCATTCAATCCTCCTCGCGCAGCCGGAGCCGCGACACCCTAGCTGCGGAACGGAAAGTTCAGATGTTTCAGCAGGGCGCGCGCCTCGTCGTCGGTTTGCGCTGTGGTGCAAACGATGATGTCCATGCCCCAAATCTCTTCGACCTGGTCGAAATTGATCTCGGGAAAAATGATATGCTCCTTCAGCCCCATCGAATAATTGCCGCGGCCGTCGAAGCTGTTCGGATTGAGACCCCTAAAGTCCCTCACCCGCGGCAGCGCGATATTCACCAGCCTGTCGACGAATTCGTACATCCGGCTCTTGCGCAGCGTGACCTTGGTGCCAAGCGGCATTCCCTCGCGGACCTTGAAGCCTGCGATCGACTTCCGCGCGAGCGTAATCACCGGCTTCTGCCCGGCGATGAGCGCGAGATCGGCGGCAGCGGCCTGCACCTTCTTGGAATCCCCGACGGCCTCGCCGATGCCCATATTCAGCACGACCTTGTCGAGCCGCGGCACCTGCATCGGGTTCGAATAGCCAAACTCCTTGGCGAGCTCGCCGCGCAGCTCAGCCTCAAATTGCTGCTTCAGCCGGGGAATGTAGTCAGTCTCAGACATCGATCACCTCGCCGGAGCGCTTGGCAAAGCGGACCTTGCGCCCGTCTTTCAAAAACTTGTAACCGACGCGCGTAGGCTTCCCATCCTTGGGGTCCTCGATCGCGAGGTTAGAGACGTGGATCGCGGCCTCCTTGAAGATAATGCCGCCCTCCTGGGCCGCAGTCTGCTTCTGGTGGCGGCGGATCATGCCAACGCCCTTGACGATGGCCCGATTGTCCGCCGGGAGCATCTTCAGCACCTCGCCGTGCTTGCCCTTATCCTTTCCGGTCAGGACCACGACGTGATCGCCTTTCCGGAGCTTCAGCTTCGGCATCACAGAACCTCCGGCGCGAGCGACACGATCTTCATGTGCTTCTTGGCTCTGAGCTCACGCGTGACCGGCCCGAAGATGCGCGTGCCGATGGGCTCGCCTTGCGGGTTGACCAGAACCGCGGCGTTGCGGTCGAAGCGGATGATCGAGCCGTCGGGCCGGCGAACGCCCTTTGCCGTGCGCACCACGACGGCCTTCATCACTTGGCCCTTCTTGACGCGGCCGCGCGGGATCGCCTCTTTCACGGAGACCACGATGATATCGCCGATCGAAGCGTATTTGCGCTTCGAGCCGCCGAGCACCTTGATGCATTGCACGCGCCGGGCGCCGGAATTGTCGGCGACATCAAGATTTGTCTGCATCTGGATCATGGCAATTATCTCTGGCTTTTAGGCCTAGACCCCTAGCTAACGGCTCGCTCGCGCGACAACACCGTCCACCGTTTCTGCTTGGAGATCGGAGGACACTCCTCGATCCACACCATTTCGCCTATCTTGAACTCGTTGCTCTCGTCATGAGCTTGGTAGTTCTTGGAACGCCGCACGGTCTTTCGCAGCAAGGGATGCGTGAAGCGGCGTTCCACGCGCACCACCACCGTCTTGTCGTTCTTGTCGCTCACCACGACCCCTTGCAGCACTCGTTTCGGCATAGCTCTGTTCCTTAGGCCTTAGCGGTAGCGCTCATCTGGCGCGTAATCGTTTGGATGCGAGCAATGTCGCGCCGCACCTCCCCGACCCGCGCCGTGTTCTCAAGCTGGCCGGACGCCGCTTGAAAGCGCAGGTTGAACTGCTCCTTCTTGAGCTTGAGCAGCTCGTCGTCGAGCTGGTCACGCGTCATTCCACGAACTTGGTGCGCCTTCATCTCATTCGTCCTTCGCTCAAACCTCGGTGATGCGGGCCACGACACGGGTTCTGAGCGGCAGCTTCGCGGCCGCAAGCCGGAGCGCCTCCCGCGCGACCTGATCGCCGACGCCATCAATCTCGAACATCACCCGCCCGGGCTTTACCCGCGCCACCCAAAACTCCGGCGTTCCCTTACCCTTACCCATCCGCACCTCGGTCGGCTTCTTCGACACCGGCACATCCGGGAAGATCCGGATCCAGACTCGTCCCGCGCGCTTCATCTGCCGCGTCATCGCCCGCCGCGCGGCCTCGATCTGACGCGCCGTGATGCGCGCAGGCTCCTGCGCCTTCAGCCCGAAGGTGCCGAAGCTGAGGCTCGCGGCGCTCGACGCGGTACCCTTGATGCGGCCCTTATGGGCTTTGCGGTACTTCGTGCGTTTCGGTTGCAACATGACCCTTGTGCCTTGTCCTTGCCCTTAGGCCCTAAGCCGCTGCCTGCGGCATCTCGCGGCGTCCAGAAGAACGTCCGCCTTCCTGAGCCTCGAGCGAACGCGTCTCCTGCGCCATCGGATCGTGGGCCATGATTTCGCCCTTGAAGATCCACACCTTGATGCCGATGATGCCGTAGGCGGTCCGGCCAAGCGCGGTGCCGTAGTCGATATCGGCCCGCAGCGTATGCAATGGCACCCGCCCCTCGCGGTACCACTCCATGCGCGCGATCTCAGACCCGCCGAGCCGGCCGCCGCAATTGATGCGAATGCCGAGCGCTCCCATGCGCATCGCCGATTGCACGGCGCGCTTCATGGCGCGACGGAAAGCGACGCGGCGCTCGAGCTGCTGCGCGATGCCCTCGGCCACGAGCGTGGCGTCGATCTCTGGCTTCCGCACCTCGACGATATTGAGGTGGACATCGGAATCGGTCATCGCGGCGAGCTCCTTCCTGAGCTTCTCGATGTCGGTGCCCTTCTTGCCGATGAGGATGCCCGGACGCGCGGTATGAACGGTGACCCGGCACTTCTTGTGCGGCCGCTCGATGACGACCTTGGAGATACCGGCCTGCTTACGCGAGGTAAGAATATGCTCGCGCATCTTCAGGTCCTCATGCAGGAGGCGCGCATACTCGCCCCGGGTCGCATACCAGCGCGAATCCCAGGTGCGGTTGACGCCGAGCCTAAGCCCGATCGGATTGACCTTCTGTCCCATTAAGCGGGCTCCTCGACCTGGCGCACGATCACGGTGATCTGCGCGAACGGTTTTACAATGCGGCTGGCGCGACCTCGCGCCCGCGGCTTCAAACGTTTCATCACCAAGCCCTTTCCCACATAGGCCTCCGACACGATGAGCGCGTCGACATCGAGGGAATGGTTGTTCTCGGCGTTGGCGATCGCCGATTCCAATGTCTTCTTCACGTCCTGCGCGATGCGCTTGCGCGAGAAGGTGAGGTCGGCAAGTGCCTTGTCGACCTTCTTGCCCCGGATCAGCTGGGCGAGCAGGTTAAGCTTCTGCGGGCTGATGCGCAGAAGCCGCGTGACGGCCTTCGCCTCGTTCTCCGGCAATGAGCGTTCGCGTTGCGGCTTACCCATTACTTCCTCTTCGCCTTCCGGTCGGCTGCGTGGCCATGGAAGGTCCGCGTCGGCGCGAACTCGCCGAATTTGTGTCCGACCATGTCCTCAGTGACGAGCACTGGGACGTGCTTCTGACCGTTATGCACACCGAAGGTCAGTCCCACGAATTGCGGCAGGATCGTCGAGCGGCGCGACCACATCTTGATCACCGCGCTTGACCCGCTGCCGCGAGACGTTTCCGCCTTCTTCAACAAATAGCCGTCGACGAACGGGCCTTTCCAAATCGAGCGTGCCACGGGCCCTAACCTTTCTTCTTCTTGAGGTGACGGCTGCGCAGGATGAACTTGTCGGACGCGTGGTTACTTCGCGTCCGCTTGCCCTTGGTCGATTTGCCCCAGGGCGTGACCGGATGCCTGCCCCCAGAGGTACGGCCCTCGCCGCCACCATGGGGGTGATCGACCGGGTTCATCGACACGCCGCGCACGACGGGCTTTCTGCCCTTCCATCGGCTGCGGCCCGCCTTGCCGAGAGAGACGTTGGAATTGTCCGGATTAGAGACCGCGCCAACCGTCGCCATGCAAGCCGACGGCACCATTCTGGTCTCGCCGGAATTGAGCTTGAGGATGGCATAGCCGGAGTCGCGGCCTACGAGTTGAACGTAGGTGCCGGCGGCACGGGCGAGCTGACCACCCTTGCCCTCTTTCATCTCCACATTGTGCACGATGGTGCCGATCGGCATGTTGGCGAGCGGCATGGCGTTGCCGGGCTTCACATCTGCGCGCGTATCGGAGATCACCGTATCGCCGGGAGCAAGGCGCTGCGGCGCCAGGATGTAAGCAAGATCGCCGTCCTCATAGCGGATCAGCGCAATGAAGGCGGTACGGTTCGGATCGTATTCGAGCCGCTCGACCGTGGCCGGGACGCCAAGCTTGCGCCGCTTGAAGTCCACGATGCGATAGGTGCGCTTATGCCCCCCACCGCGATGCCACATCGACACGCGACCCTGATTGTTGCGGCCGCCGCTCTTGCTCAGGCCCTCGGTCAGCACCTTGACGGGCTTGCCCTTCCACAGGTGACTGCGGTCGACGAGCACGAGCGAGCGCTGGCTCGGCGTGGTCGGTTTGTAGGTTTTGAGTGCCATGGCGCGCTAGATCCTCGTGGTCACGTCGATCTTGTCGCCTTCGGCGAGCCTAACGATCGCTTTCTTGACGTCCTGCTGCTTGCCCGCGATGCCACGAAAGCGCTTGGTCTTGCCCTTGCGCACGATCGTGTTGACGGCGAGCACCTTGACCTTGAACAGCTGCTCCACGGCCGCCTTGATTTCCGGCTTGGTCGCGTCGCGGCGTACTTTGAAGATCACCTGGTTCGATTCGGACGCCATGCTCGACTTCTCGGTGATGACCGGCGCGAGGATGACGTCATAGGCCTTGAGTGCGCTCATTTGAACCGCGCCTCCAACGCTTCCACCGCAGCCTTGGTCAAGACCAGCTTATCGTGGTTCAGAATGTCGTAGACGTTGATGCCCTGTACCGGCAGCACATCGACATGCGGCAGGTTGCGGGCGGCCTTGGCGAAGGCGTCCTGAACCTCGGAACCGTCGATAATCAGCGCGGAGGCAAGTCCGAGCTTCAAGAAGCGCGACTTCAGCTCCTTGGTCTTGGCGTCCTTCATCTCGCATTTGTCGATGACGAGCAGCGTGTCGGACTTCGCCTTGGCCGACAGCGCCAGCTTGAGCGCGAGCGCCCTCACCTTTTTCGGCAGCTCGATGGCGTGGCTGCGCGGCTTCGGGCCGAACGTCTTGCCGCCGCCCCGGAACAAATTGGCCCGGCGGCTGCCGTGCCGCGCGCGGCCGGTGCCCTTCTGCCGGTACACTTTGGCGCCGGTGTAATTGACCTCGGAACGATCCTGAACCGAGCGCGTGCCGCCGCGGCGCTTGGCGAGCTGATAGCGCACCATGCGGTGGAGAATGTCGGGACGCGGCTCGAGCCCGAACACATCGTCCGGAAGTTCGACCGTTCCCGCCTTCTTGGCGTCGAGCGTGGTGACGTCGGCCTGCATTACTCTTGGCTCCCCGCCTCTGCTTGCTCTGGCGCCGGCTCGGCTTTCGCCGCCGGCTCCGACTGATCGCCCGCGCCCTTACGGAAGGCGCCCGGCTTCGGGGCGGTATCGGGCAGGTTCCGCTTCACCGCGTCCTTCAACAGCACCCAGCCGCCCTTGGCGCCCGGCACCGCGCCGCGGATCATGATCAGCCCGCGCTCCGGGTCGGTCTTCACCACCCGCAGATTCTGCGTGGTCACGTTCACATCGCCCATATGCCCGGCCATCTTCTTGCCCTTGAACACCTTGCCCGGGTCCTGGCGCTGGCCAGTCGAGCCGTGGCTCCGATGGCTCACCGAGACGCCATGGCTCGCGCGCAAGCCGTGGAAGCCGTGCCGCTTCATGGCGCCGGCAAAGCCCTTGCCAATGGTCGTGCCCGAGACGTCGACAAACTGCCCCTCGACGAAATGGTCGGCCATGATCTCGGCCCCGATATCGATCACATTCTCGGGGCTCACGCGAAATTCCGCGAGACGCCGCTTCGGCTCGACATTGACGGCAGCGAAATGGCCGCGCGCGGCTCGCGTCAACCGCGACACCTTCGGCGTGCCGGCGCCCAGCTGCAACGCCGTGTAGCCGTTCTTCTCGGGCGTGCGATGGCCGACGACCTGGCAATGGTCGAGGCGCAGCACCGTCACCGGGATATGCTCCCCAGCGTCGGTGAAGATCCTCGTCATACCGAGTTTTTGTGCGATGACACCTGATCGCATCGGTCTTGCTTCCTTGCCTCTTCCGGAGTCCGTCTAGAGCTTGATTTCGACGTCAACGCCCGCGGCGAGATCCAGCTTCATCAGCGCATCGACGGTCTGCGGCGTCGGGTCGACAATATCGAGCAGGCGCTTATGCGTGCGCATCTCGAAC
Organism: Hyphomicrobiales bacterium; assembly: GCA_038326945.1. Taxonomy (GTDB): domain Bacteria; phylum Pseudomonadota; class Alphaproteobacteria; order Rhizobiales; family Methyloligellaceae; genus Methyloceanibacter. Next base: position 30,217 of record JBBQKN010000015.1, on the reverse strand, counting down.
TGTTCCCGACTTTTCTTATCGATATGGGGCGAACGGTTCACGGTAAACTTCTCGATGCGCGTCGGCAGAGGGATCGGTCCCCGCACCTCCGCGCCCGTGCGCTTCGCCGTGTTCACGATCTCCTTGGTCGACTCATCGAGAATACGGTGGTCGAAGGCTTTAAGCCTGATCCTGATATTTTGACTTTGCATCTCGATGGTCCTTGAGAGTCGAAAAGCGCGCCGCTCTAAACGGCGCGCTCCACTCTGATTCTCTCTACTCGATGATCGACGCCACCACGCCGGCGCCGACGGTACGGCCGCCTTCGCGAATGGCGAAACGGAGCTTTTCCTCCATGGCGATCGGCACGATCAGCTCGACCGTCATGGCGATGTTGTCGCCCGGCATGACCATCTCCGTGCCTTCCGGCAACTCCACCACGCCGGTCACGTCGGTGGTGCGGAAATAGAATTGCGGGCGATAATTGCCGAAGAACGGGGTGTGACGTCCGCCCTCCTCCTTGGTCAGGATATAGGCTTCGGCCTTGAACTTGGTGTGGGGCTTGATTGAGCCGGGCTTGGCCAGAACCTGGCCACGCTCCACGCCTTCGCGATCGACGCCACGCAACAGGCAACCAACATTGTCGCCGGCCTCGCCCTGGTCGAGCAGCTTGCGGAACATTTCCACGCCCGTGACCACGGTCTTGGTGGTGGGCCTGATGCCGATGATCTCGACCTCCTCGCCAACCTTGACCACGCCACGCTCGATGCGGCCAGTGACAACCGTCCCGCGACCGGAGATGGAGAACACGTCCTCGATCGGCATGAGGAAGGGCTTATCCTTAGGACGATCGGGCTGCGGGATATAGGCGTCAACGGCGTCCATCAAAGCCGTGATGGAATTCTTGCCCATCTCGTCGTTCTTGCCCTCAAGCGCTGCAAGCGCCGAGCCCTTGACGATCGGGATCTCGTCACCCGGAAACTCGTATTTTGACAGGAGCTCGCGCACCTCGAGTTCGACCAGGTCGAGCAGCTCGGGGTCGTCGACCATATCGGTCTTGTTCAGATAGACGACGAGCGCGGGCACGCCGACCTGGCGGGCTAGCAGAATGTGCTCGCGGGTCTGCGGCATCGGACCGTCGGCGGCCGAGACCACGAGAATGCCGCCATCCATCTGCGCGGCACCGGTAATCATGTTCTTCACATAGTCGGCGTGGCCGGGACAGTCGACATGGGCGTAATGCCGCTTGTCGGTCTCGTATTCGACATGCGCGGTCGAAATGGTGATACCGCGCGCCTTCTCTTCCGGCGCCTTGTCGATCTCGTCATAGGCGGTGAACTTGGCTCCGCCTTTTTCCGCCAAAACCTTGGTGATCGCGGCCGTCAGCGTAGTCTTGCCGTGATCGACGTGACCGATGGTCCCGATGTTGCAATGCGGCTTGGTCCGCTGGAATTTTTCCTTAGCCATGTTGGCTCTCCATCCTTCAACACAAAGACGAATCTATTCCTGAGGCCTCACGGCCGGGGATTGGTCAGGCGAACTTCGCCTGCACCTCTTCGGCGACCGCCTGCGGAACCTGCGCATAGTGGTCGAACTGCATCGTGAACTGTGCCCGGCCCTGACTCATGGACCGGAGCGTGTTCACGTAACCAAACATATTGGCGAGCGGCACCATGGCGTTGATCACCGCGGCGTTGCCGCGGCTTTCTTGGCCCCTGACCTGGCCACGGCGGCTGGTGAGATCGCCGATGATGCCGCCGACATAATCCTCAGGCGTCACCACCTCCACCTTCATGATGGGCTCAAGCAGCTTGGGAGCGGCCTTCATGGCACCCTCGCGGAAGGCCATTCTTCCCGCGATCTCAAACGCCATGACGCTCGAATCGACGTCGTGATAGGCGCCGTCGACAAGACTGACCTTCACGTCAAGAATGGGAAAGCCCGCGAGTACGCCGGACTCGACCACGCCCTTAACCCCCTTCTGCACGCCGGGGATGAATTCCTTGGGCACATTGCCGCCGACGACCTTGTTCTCGAACTCGTAGCCCTTGCCGGCCTCGTTCGGCTCGATCACGAGCTTCACCCGCGCGAACTGACCGGAGCCGCCGGTCTGCTTCTTATGGGTGTAATCGACATCCGCCCGCTTCGACACGGTCTCGCGATAGGCGACCTGCGGCATGCCGACATTGGCCTCGACCTTGAACTCGCGCCGCATCCGATCGACGATGATGTCGAGATGCAGTTCGCCCATGCCCTTGATGATGGTCTGACCGGATTCGTGGTCGACCGAAACGCGGAAGGACGGGTCCTCTTGCGCCAGACGGTGCAGCGCTACCCCGAGCTTTTCCTGATCGCCCTTGGTCTTGGGCTCGACCGCAACCTCGATGACGGGCTCCGGGAACTCCATGCGCTCCAGGATCACGGGCTTGGCCGGATCGCAGAGCGTATCGCCAGTGGTTACGTCCTTGAGACCGGCCAGCGCCACGATGTCGCCGGTATAGGCCTCCTTGATATCCTCGCGGTGATTGGCGTGCATGAGCAGCATGCGGCCGATGCGCTCCTTCTTGTCCTTCACCGTGTTCACAAGGGTCGAGCCGGTCTCGACCTTGCCGGAATAGATGCGGCAGAAGGTGAGCGAGCCGACGAAGGGGTCGTTCATGATCTTGAAGGCCAGCATGGAGAGCGGCTCGGTATCGGAAGGGGCGCGGGTCGCCTCCTCGCCAGTCTTGAAGTCGATGCCCTTCATCGGCGGCACATCGAGGGGCGAGGGCAGATAGTCGACCACGGCGTCCAGCATCGGCTGCACGCCCTTGTTCTTGAAGGCGGAGCCGCACAGGATCGGCACGAACACATTGTGTATGGTGCCTTTGCGGATTAGCGCCTTGATCGTCTCCTCGCTCGGCTCCTTGCCCTCGAGGTAGGCCTCCATGGCTCCCTCGTCGAGTTCGACCGCCTGCTCCACCAGTTTCTCCCGGTATTCCTTGGCCTTATCCAGCAAATCGGCGGGGATATCCTCGTCGCGAAAGCTCGCGCCAAGCGATTCGTCGTCCCATATCACCGCCTTCATGCGGACCAGGTCGATGAGGCCCTTGAAGTTGTTCTCCACGCCCACCGGAAGTTGCAACACGATCGCATTGGCGCCGAGCCGGTCCTTCACCATCTTCACGCAGAGATCGAAATCGGCCCCGATCTTGTCCATCTTGTTGACGAAGATCATGCGCGGCACGCCGTATTTGTCGGCCTGACGCCAAACCGTCTCGGTCTGGGGCTCGACCCCCTGATTGGCGTCGAGCAGGGCAACGGCGCCGTCGAGCACGCGAAGCGAACGCTCTACCTCAATGGTGAAGTCGACGTGACCAGGCGTATCGATGATGTTGATGCGCTTGTCGTTCCAATAGGCCGTTGTCGCCGCCGACGTGATGGTAATGCCGCGCTCCTGCTCCTGCTCCATCCAGTCCATGGTGGCGGCGCCGTCATGCACTTCGCCGATCTTATGGCTACGGCCGGTGTAATAGAGGACGCGCTCGGTGGTCGTGGTCTTGCCGGCGTCGATATGCGCCATGATCCCGATATTACGGTAATCTTTGAGTGGGGTGGTTCGGGGCATATCCGACGTCCTTGAACTTGCTTACCAGCGGTAGTGGGAGAAGGCGCGGTTCGCCTCTGCCATCCGATGGGTGTCTTCGCGCTTTTTCACCGCGGTGCCGCGATTGTTGGCGGCATCGAGCAGCTCCCCCGACAGGCGCTCCACCATGGTGTTCTCGTTGCGTCCGCGCGCCGAGGAGATGATCCAGCGGATGGCAAGCGCCTGGCGGCGCTCCGACCTGACCTCGACCGGCACCTGGTAGGTGGCGCCACCCACGCGCCGCGACCGCACCTCAAGCGCCGGCATCACATTGCGCAGCGCCTCATGGAACAGCTCGACCGGATTCTGCTTGGCTTTGCGCTCCATCTGGTCGAGCGCGCCATAGACGATCCGCTCGGCGGCCGATTTCTTGCCTTCGTACATGATGCTGTTCATGAACTTGGTCAGCACCACGTCCCCGAATTTCGGGTCGGGAATGATGTCGCGCTTATCTGCCTTGTGCCGCCGGGACATATCTTACGTTCCTTGATCGTTCATCCGAAGGTCGAGGGGCCCGCTTTGGCGCGCCTCTGCGACCTTCGCCTTGCCAAAAGGTCATTTCGGCCGCTTGGCGCCGTATTTGGACCGCCGCTGGCGGCGATTGTTCACGCCTTGAGTGTCGAGCACACCGCGAATGATGTGATAGCGCACGCCCGGCAAATCCTTGACGCGGCCGCCTCGGATTAGGACCACCGAGTGCTCCTGGAGGTTATGGCCTTCGCCCGGGATATAGCTCGTCACCTCGAGCCCGTTGGTGAGACGAACGCGCGCCACTTTACGCAGCGCGGAGTTCGGCTTCTTCGGCGTCGTCGTATAGACGCGCGTGCAAACACCGCGTTTCTGCGGGCAGGCCTGCATCGCCGGCACTTTGTTCCGCTTCACCGGCTGGCGGCGCGGCTTGCGAATTAGCTGTTGTATCGTCGGCATGTCAGCCTTCGTCCAATCGTCTCATCAAGGGCGCAAAGGCCCACACCACCTGAGGCCGAAGCGCGGGTGAGCGCGTTCTTCAGCCCCTTCAATCCAGAGGACCTTGGAGGTCATGCCCCCAAGGTCATGTGCCCGAAATATGACCCGGTTAATCCAGCAGCGTTTAACCCACGCCTGAACGGCCAAAAGAGCCCGAGGCGAGAAGGGCTACCGCCTGCCATGAAGTGCGCGCGTTTTATCAGGCCGCTTCTCTTATCGTCAAGGGTAAGACGCGATAAATCGCCTAATTCGCCAAGCTGGAAGCCCAGAAGTTCCCCGAAGGAGACTTCCGCGCTTCCATAAAGGCCTCACACTGGGCGTCAGACCGCCTCGGGCGCTTCTTCCTCCTCCTCCGCTTCTTCGAGCTGCTCGTCGCTCGCGCGCTGACGCTCCTCGAGGATCAGCTCGTCGCGATGGGACGCGATCTTGTTCAGACGCGTGAGCATGCTGCCCGTGCCGGCAGGGATCAGCCGCCCGACAATGACGTTCTCCTTGAGGCCCTCCAGCACGTCGGTCTTGCCGAGGACGGCAGCGTCGGTGAGCACTCGGGTGGTCTCCTGGAAGGAGGCAGCCGAGATAAAGGAGCGGGTCTGGAGGCTCGCTTTGGTGATGCCGAGCAGAACCGGCTGTCCGGTGGCGGGCTTGCCGCCGCCGGCGACCACCGCGATATTGGCGTCCTCGAAGTCGATCCGGTCGACCTGTTCCGCCTTGAGGAACTCGGTGTCGCCCGGGTCCTGGACCTCCGTCTTCTGCAACATCTGCCGGACAATCACCTCAATATGCTTGTCGTTGATGGTGACGCCCTGCAGCCGGTACACCTCTTGGATCTCGTTCACGAGATAGTTCGCGAGCTCCTCCACGCCCTTAATGGCAAGGATATCGTGCGGCGCCGGGTGGCCGTCGAGCAGATATTCGCCCTTCTCGATACGGTCACCCTCCTGCACTGCAAGGTGGCGGCCCTTCGGGATTAAGAACTCAACCGGCTCCTCGCCGTCGTCGGGCACAATGGTGATGCGCCGTTTGTTCTTATAGTCGCGGCCAAGCTGTACCGTGCCGGACACTTCGGCGATGATGGCATGGTCTTTCGGGCGCCGCGCCTCGAACAGCTCGGCGACCCTTGGCAAACCGCCAGTGATGTCGCGGGTCTTCGCGCTCTCCATCGGGATACGCGCGAGCACGTCGCCCGCCTTCACCTCATGGCCAGGCTCGACCGACATGATCGCATCCACGGGCAAGAGGTAACGCGCCTCCCCGCCCCGCGACAGCTTCAAGACCTGGCCCTTCTTGTCCTTGATCGCGACCGCCGGCCTAAGATCGGAGCCGCGCGGGCTTGCCCGCCAGTCGATGATGACGCTGTTGGTAATGCCCGTCGACTCGTCCTTGCGCTCGCTCACCGACACGCCTTCGACCAAATCTTCGAAGTCGATGATGCCGTCGAGCTCGGTCAACACCGGGCGGGTATAGGGGTCCCACTCGGCCAGCCGGTCGCCACGCTTGACCTTGTCGCCGTCGTCGACGCGCAGATGCGTGCCATAGGGCAGCCGGTGCACGGCACGCTCGGTGCCGTCCGGGTCGGCCACTACGAGGATCGTATTGCGGCCCATGACCATGAGGCGCCCTTGCGAGTCCTTGACCACGTTGCGCTGCTTGATCTTCACCTCGCCGTCGAAGTTGGACTCTAACGACGACTGATCGACGACCTTGGAGCTCGCGACGCCGCCCAGATGGAAGGTGCGCATGGTGAGCTGCGTGCCGGGCTCGCCGATCGATTGGGCGGCGATGACGCCCACCGCCTCGCCGAGATTGACCGGCGTACCGCGGGCAAGGTCGCGCCCATAGCATTTGCCGCAGATGCCATTGCGGGTTTCGCAAGTCAGCGCCGAGCGGATACGAACCTCCTGCACATGCGCCTCTTCCAAGGCTTCGACCTGCTCTTCTTCGATCAACTCGCCGGCCTTGATGACAACCTTGCCCGTCGCCGGATTCTTCACATTCTCCGCCGCGCTGCGACCGAGAACACGCTGTCCGAGCGAAACCGTGACCTCACCCGCCTCCAGCAACGCCCGGGCCATGATGCCCTCTTTCGTGCCGCAATCGGGTTCGGTGACGATGCAGTCCTGCGCCACATCCACAAGCCGCCTGGTCAGATAACCGGAGTTCGCGGTTTTCAGTGCGGTGTCGGCAAGGCCTTTGCGGGCGCCATGGGTCGAATTGAAATATTCGAGCACCGACAGCCCCTCCTTGAAGTTGGAAATGATCGGGGTCTCGATGATCTCGCCCGACGGCTTGGTCATCAGGCCGCGCATGCCGGCAAGCTGCTTCATCTGCGCCGGTGAGCCACGGGCGCCCGAATGCGACATCATATAGATGGAGTTGACCGGCAACTCGCGCCCGGTTTTCGGATCGCGCTCGACCGCCGAGATGCGTTTCATCATCTCCTTGGCCACCAGCTCGGTGCACTCGGTCCAGGCATCGACCACCTTGTTGTACTTCTCGCCCCGGGTGATCAGGCCGTCATTGTACTGTTGCTCATATTCGCGCACGAGGTCGGACGTCTTCTGCACGATGGCGTCCTTGGTCTCCGGGATCACCATGTCGTCCTTGCCGAAGGAGATGCCGGCGCGGCAGGCATAGGCGAAGCCCATGCCCATGATCCTGTCGCAGAAGATTACCGTCTCCTTCTGACCGCAGTGGCGATAGACCACATCGATCATGTGCGAGATGTCCTTCTTGGTGAGCAGACGGTTGATCAGCTCGAAGGGAACATTCGAGTTGCGGGGCAGGAGATCGCCCAACAGCATACGGCCAGGCGTCGTGTCGTAGATGTCCGAGACGGGCTTGCCCTTCTCGTCGACGGTACGGAAACGGCCTTTGATCTTCGCATGCAGAGACACGGCCTTCGCATCGAGCGCGTGCTGAATCTCCGAAATGCTGCCGAATGCCATGCCCTCGCCGGGCTCACCCTCCATCTCGATCGAAAGGTAATAGAGGCCAAGCACGATATCCTGGGACGGCACGATGATCGGCGAGCCGTTGGCGGGGTGCAGGATGTTGTTGGTCGACATCATCAGCACCCGCGCCTCGAGCTGGGCTTCGAGCGACAAGGGCACGTGCACGGCCATCTGGTCGCCGTCGAAATCGGCGTTGAAGGCGGCGCAGACGAGCGGATGCAGCTGAATGGCCTTGCCCTCGATCAGCACCGGCTCGAACGCCTGAATGCCGAGGCGATGGAGCGTGGGCGCCCGGTTGAGCAGCACGGGATGCTCGCGGATCACCTCGTCCAGGATGTCCCAAACCTCGGGCTTCTCCTTCTCGACGAGCTTCTTCGCCTGCTTCACCGTGGCGGCATGACCCTTGGCGTCAAGGCGCGAATAGATGAACGGCTTGAACAGCTCGAGCGCCATTTTCTTCGGCAGCCCGCATTGATGCAGCTTGAGCTCCGGCCCGACCACGATCACCGAGCGGCCGGAATAGTCGACGCGCTTGCCGAGCAGATTCTGGCGGAAACGCCCCTGCTTGCCCTTGAGCATATCGGCCAGCGATTTGAGCGGCCGCTTGTTCGCGCCGGTGATGACGCGCCCGCGGCGGCCATTGTCGAACAGCGCGTCGACCGCTTCCTGCAACATCCGCTTCTCGTTGCGGATGATGATGTCAGGCGCGCGGAGCTCCATCAGCCGCTTCAGCCGGTTGTTGCGGTTGATGACGCGGCGATAGAGATCGTTCAGGTCCGAGGTGGCGAAGCGGCCGCCATCGAGCGGCACCAGCGGCCGAAGCTCCGGCGGGATCACCGGCACCACCGTCAAGATCATCCATTCGGGCTTGTTGCCGGACTCGATAAAGGCCTCGACGACCTTGAGCCGCTTGGCCAGCTTCTTGGGCTTGAGCTCCGAGGTCGACTCGGCGATCTCCTGCCTGAGCTCGACCGCGGTCTTTTCCAGGTCGAGCCCCTTGAGCAGCTCGCGGATGGCCTCAGCGCCGATCGCCCCGGTGAAGCTATCCTCGCCGAACTCGTCCTGCGCCGTGGCGTAGTCTTCCTCGCTGAGCAGCTGCAGCGGCTTGAGCGTAGTCAGGCCCGGCTCGAGCACGATGTAGTTCTCGAAATAGAGCACCCGCTCGAGGTCCTTGAGCGTCATGTCGAGCAGAAGGCCGATGCGGGACGGCAACGATTTGAGAAACCAGATATGCGCGACCGGAGCCGCAAGCTCGATATGGCCCATGCGCTCGCGCCGGACCTTGGCCAGCGTCACCTCGACGCCGCACTTCTCGCAGATGACGCCCTTGTACTTCATGCGCTTGTACTTGCCGCACAAGCACTCATAGTCCTTCACCGGGCCGAAGATACGCGCACAGAACAGGCCGTCGCGCTCCGGTTTGAACGTCCGGTAGTTGATCGTCTCCGGCTTCTTGATCTCCCCATAGGACCAGGACAGGATTTTCTCCGGGCTCGCGATACCGATGCGAATCTGGTCGAAATTCTGCTGCTGAGCTTGAGGACTGAAGAGATTGGCGATTTCTTGGTTCATTCAGCTATCTCCCACCGGGCGCCCACGGCGCCCTTCGCGCAATTCGCGTTGTTAGTCGGCTCGCTCATTCGGCCGCAGGTCGCTGAGGCAGCCTCGGCCGCACCGGTTGCTCCTCCGGGCGAGGCTGCACCAGCTCGACATTGAGGCCAAGCGCGCGCATTTCCTTAACGAGGACGTTGAAGCTCTCGGGGATACCCGCCTCGAACGTATCGTCGCCACGCACGATGGCCTCGTAGACCTTGGTGCGGCCGGCAACGTCGTCGGATTTGACGGTCAGCATCTCCTGCAACGTGTAGGCGGCGCCGTAAGCCTCGAGCGCCCACACCTCCATCTCACCGAAACGCTGCCCGCCGAACTGGGCCTTGCCGCCCAGCGGCTGCTGGGTGACGAGGCTGTAGGGCCCGATCGAGCGCGCATGGATCTTGTCGTCGACGAGATGGTGGAGCTTCAGCATGTAGATGTAGCCCACCGTCACCTTCCGCTCGAAGGCCTCGCCAGAGCGCCCGTCATACAAGGTCACCTGACCCGACGTATCGAGATCGGCGGCCTCGAGCAGCGCCGAGACATCGCCTTCATGCGCACCATCGAACACCGGGGTCGCGACAGGCACGCCCGCCCGCAGCTTGTCGGTGACGTCGATGAGCTCGTCTTCCTTCAGCGCCGCCACGGTTTTGTCGTCGCCATACACGGTCTTCATCAGATCCCTGAGCGGCTTCACCTTCTTCGAGGCGTGATAAGCATCGAGCGCTTCGCCGATCTTCCGGCCCAGGCCACGGCAAGCCCAGCCGAGATGGGTCTCCAGGATCTGACCGACATTCATGCGGCTCGGCACACCGAGCGGATTGAGCACGATGTCGACGGCGATCCCGTCCTCCAGATACGGCATGTCCTCGACCGGCACGATTTGGCTGATCACGCCCTTATTGCCGTGGCGTCCGGCCATCTTGTCGCCAGGCTGGATCTTGCGCTTCACAGCCACGAAGACCTTGACCATCTTCATGACGCCCGGGGGCAACTCGTCGCCGCGCTGCAACTTGTCGACCTTGTCGACAAAGCGCTGCTCGAGCCGCTTCTTGGCGTCTTCATACTGGCGCCCGATAGCCTCGACCTCGGCCATCGCCTTCTCGTTCTTGAGCGCGATCTCCCACCAATGGGAGCGCGGCACGTCGTCGAGCAGCGCCTCGGTGACCTTGGCGTCCTTCTTGAAGCCTTTCGGACCCTTGGCCACGACCTTGTGCATGAGCACGTCCCTGAGCCGGCCGTAGACGTTGCGGTCGAGAATGGCGAGCTCGTCGTCCCGGTCCTTGGCGAGGCGCTCGATTTCCTCGCGCTCGATGGCCATGGCGCGCTCGTCCTTCTCCACGCCGTGGCGATTGAACACGCGCACCTCGACGACCGTTCCCGAAACGCCGGGCGGCAGCTTGAGCGAGGTATCGCGCACGTCCGAGGCCTTCTCGCCGAAGATGGCGCGGAGCAGCTTCTCCTCCGGCGTCATCGGGCTTTCGCCCTTGGGCGTGATCTTGCCCACGAGAATGTCGCCCGGGTTCACTTCGGCGCCGATATAGACGATGCCCGCCTCGTCGAGATTCTTCAGCGCCTCTTCCGAGACGTTGGGGATGTCGCGCGTGATCTCCTCCGGCCCGAGCTTGGTATCGCGGGCCATGACCTCGAATTCCTCGATATGGATCGAGGTGAACACGTCATCGCGGACGACGCGCTCCGAGATCAGGATGGAGTCCTCGAAATTGTAGCCCATCCACGGCATGAAGGCGACGAGCACGTTCCGCCCGAGCGCCAGCTCGCCGAGATCCGTCGACGGACCGTCAGCGATGATCTCGCCAGCCTGCACGGCATCGCCCACGCGAACGAGCGGGCGCTGATTGATGCAAGTGTTCTGGTTCGAGCGCTGGAACTTGCGCAGATTATAGATGTCGACGCCGGACTTCGAAGGATCGGTCTCCTCCGTCGCGCGGATGACGATGCGGGTGGCGTCCACCTGATCGACGACGCCGGTGCGCCGGGCCCCGATAGCCGCCCCCGAATCGCGCGCCACCACCTCTTCCATGCCAGTGCCGACCAGCGGCGCCTCGGCCGTGATCAGCGGCACCGCCTGGCGCTGCATGTTGGAGCCCATCAGCGCGCGGTTGGCGTCGTCGTTCTCGAGGAACGGGATCAGCGCCGCTGCAACCGAAACGAGCTGCTTCGGCGACACGTCGATAAGGTCGACCTTCTCCGGCGGCTCCAGCTCGACATCGCCGGCATGCCGGCACACGATCAATTCCTCGGTGAAGGTGCCGTTCGGCGCGAGCTCGGCATTGGCCTGCGCGATGATGTAGCGCGCCTCCTCCATGGCCGAGAGATAGACCACCTCATCCGTCACCTTGCCCTTTACCACGCGGCGGTAGGGGCTCTCGATGAAGCCGTATTTGTTCACCCGCGCGTAGGTCGCGAGCGAGTTGATGAGGCCGATATTCGGTCCCTCAGGCGTCTCGATCGGGCAGATGCGGCCGTAATGGGTGGGATGCACGTCGCGCACCTCGAAGCCCGCGCGTTCGCGCGTCAGGCCGCCAGGCCCAAGGGCGGAAAGCCTGCGCTTATGCGTGATCTCCGACAGCGGGTTGGTCTGGTCCATGAACTGCGACAGCTGCGAGGAGCCGAAGAACTCGCGCACGGCGGCAGCGGCCGGCTTTGCATTGATCAGGTCCTGCGGCATCACGGTGTCGATATCGACGGAGCTCATGCGCTCCTTGATCGCCCGTTCCATGCGCAGGAGACCGACGCGATATTGGTTCTCCATCAGCTCGCCGACAGAGCGCACCCGCCGGTTGCCAAGATGGTCGATGTCGTCGATCTCGCCCTTGCCGTCGCGCAAACCCACAAGGGTCGTGATCACGGCGAGGATGTCCTCTTTCCGCAGCGTGCGTACGGTATCGGGGCATTCGAGATCAAGACGCATATTCATCTTGACGCGGCCGACGGCCGAAAGGTCGTAGCGCTCGGGATCGAAGAAAATGCCTTTGAACAACGCCGCGGCCGCATCCGGCGTCGGCGGCTCGCCCGGGCGCATCACGCGATAAATATCGAGCAGCGCTTCCTCGGTATTGGAGCTCTTGTCGATGGCCAGGGTGTTGCGGATGAAGGCGCCGACATTGACATGGTCGATGTCGAGGATCGGGATGTCCTTGAGGCCGAGCTCTTTCAGGGTGTCGAGGAGCTTTTCGTCGATCTCCTCTCCGGCCTCGCCGTAGATCTCGCCCGACTCCAGATTGACGATGTCCTCGGCGAGGTAGCGGCCATAGAGATCCTCGTCCTTGACCAGAAGCTCCTTCAAGCCTTCGTCGGCAAGCTTCTTCGCCAGCCGAGCGGTGATCTTGCGGCCGGCCTCGATCGCGACCTTTCCGGTCTTGGCGTCGATCAAATCGCTCGTCGATTTGATGCCGCGCATGCGGTCGGGCCGGAATGGCATGCGCCATCCGTCCTTGGTCGCCTTCAGCGGAATGCGGTCATAGAAGGTGGACAAAATCTCTTCATCGCCGAGTCCAAGCGCATAGAGCAGCGTCGTCACCGGAAGCTTGCGCCTGCGGTCGATGCGGACGAAGACAATGTCCTTGGCGTCGAACTCGAAATCGAGCCAGGAGCCGCGATAGGGAATGATGCGGGCGGCGAAGAGCAGCTTGCCCGAGGAGTGGGTCTTGCCACGATCGTGGTCGAAGAACACACCCGGGCTGCGATGCATCTGGGAGACGATCACGCGCTCGGTGCCGTTGATGACGAAGGTGCCGTTCGAGGTCATGAACGGCATGTCGCCCATATAGACGTCCTGCTCCTTGATGTCCTTGACCGAGCGGGCGCCGGTCTCTTCGTTGACATCGAACACGATCAGCCTGAGCGTCACCTTGAGCGGCGCGGCGAAGGTCATGCCGCGCTGCTGGCACTCGTCGACGTCGTATTTCGGCTGCTCGAAGGCGTAACGCACGAATTCGAGCTGGGCGCGCTCGCCGAAATCGCGGATCGGGAAAACCGAACGGAATACGGCCTGCAGACCCTCATCGGGGCGGCCCTCCTCGGGCTCATCCACCAAGAGGAACTGATCGTAGGATTGCTTTTGCACCTCGATGAGGTTGGGCATTTCGGCCACTTCGTGGATGCGGCCGAAGACTTTCCGCAAACGTTTACGATCGTTCGTAGTCTGCTGCGCCATGTGTTCCTCTCAAAGCTCGAAAAGACGCCTCGCCGGAAGCCCCGTATTGGCTGACGGAGGTTCTGGCAAAGCGTCGTTTAGTTGATGGGTTGGCCCGGGCGGACTCCGGTAATCCTAAATGGTGTCCGCCCGGGCATATTTCAACCCGGATTATTTCAGCTCGACGGTCGCGCCTGCGTCCTCAAGCTGCTTCTTGATCTTTTCCGCTTCGTCCTTGTTCACGCCTTCCTTGACGGCCTTGGGCGCGCCCTCGACCAGATCCTTGGCTTCCTTCAGCCCGAGACCGGTAATGGCCCGCACCTCTTTGATAACATTGATTTTCTGGGCGCCAAACGCCGCGAGAATGACGTTGAACTCCGTCTTTTCCTCGGCGACGGCGGCTTCGCCTCCACCCGCGCCAGCAGCCATCATGGCCACCGGAGCCGCCGCGGAAACGCCCCATTTTTCTTCGAGCAGCTTGGCCAGATCGGCCGCCTCGAGCACGGTCAGGATCGAGAGATCGTCGACGATTTTCTGCAAATCAGCCATGTGAGTTAACCTCGTAAGTTCATAAACTGGTTCAACAATTGCGGCGTCACGCCGCGGCGCTTGTATTGCCGTAGGCTGCAAACACGCGCGCAAGCTGCGCACCCGGCTCGTTCAGCACCCGAGCGATCTTGCTCGCCGGCGCCTGAATGAGCCCGATCAACTTGCCCCGAAGCTCGTCGAGCGACGGCAGGTTTGCGAGTGAACTCACCCCTTGGGGGTCCAGCACCGTGGTTCCCATCGCGCCACCAAGGATCACGAACTTTTCGTTGCCCTTGGCGAATTTGACGGCAACTTTTGGTGCAACCACGGGATCGGCGGAAAATGCGAGGCAAGTCGGCCCCTTGAGCAGCTCCGCGATACCCTTGGCGTCGGTCCCTTCCAGTGCGAGCTTCACGAGCCTGTTTTTGGCCACCTTGACCTGGCCGCCGGCACTTCTCATGTCGCGGCGGAACCGGGTCATGTCGGAGACCGAAAGCCCGGCATAATGAGCCACGACGACCGCGCCGGTGTGGGCGAAAACGTCGTGAAGCGCCTCAACCGTTTCGCGCTTCTCAGCTCTATCCACAGCTCACTCCGTTAGTTACGAGGCAAGAGCAAACGGTCTCGCCTCTCACACACCTTGCCGCGAGAAGCGCGCGGGCGGACGGCAAGCCGCGCCCCGCACTCCATGGCGGCGCTCCGTTGCCTGTCCTGCTCGCACGCAAACAGCGATAGAGCGTCTTACGAGGTTCAAACCGATCTCCAGGTTGCGGGTCATGCCGAAACCTTGAACCGTTTCGTCTCCCGTCTCATGCAGGCCCAAAAGGCTTAAGCGGTCTCCCGCACCGGCAATCTCGGACAGGTTCGAGCCGCTTCCTACGAAGCGGCCCTTCCGGGACCTCAGCAGAGGTCCCGAAACTCTCTAATGCACTCCACTCGAAACGCTTGCGGGCTCGATCTTGACGCCGGGCCCCATGGTGGACGTAACCGCCAGGCGCTTGAGGAACGTACCCTTGGCGCCGGAGGGCTTGGCCTTCACCACGGCATCCACCAGCGCGCGAATGTTTTCGACGAGGGCTGCTTCCGTGAAGCTCGCCTTGCCCACGCCGGCCTGAACGATGCCGGCCTTCTCAACGCGAAACTCGACGGCGCCTCCCTTGGCGGCGGCGACAGCTTGGGTGACGTCGGTCGTGACCGTTCCTACCTTCGGGTTCGGCATCAAGCCACGCGGGCCCAACACCTTTCCGAGCCGTCCGACGAGCGGCATCATGTCCGGGGTGGCGATGCAGCGGTCAAACTCGATGACGCCTTTCTGCACCTGCTCGACCAGATCCTCGGCGCCCACCACGTCGGCACCCGCTTTCTTGGCTTCCTCAGCCTTTTCGCCCTTGGCGAACACGCCGACGCGAAGCTTGCGCCCGGATCCGTTGGGCAGCTGGCAGACGCCGCGCACCATTTGATCGGCATGCCGCGGATCGACGCCGAGATTGAGGGCGACCTCGATCGTCTCGTCGAATTTGGCCTTGGCCGCGTCCTTGACCAGCTTCACCGCCTCCTCGAGCGAATAAAGTTTGTCACGTTCGATCGTCTCGTTCGCCGCGCGAAGTCTTTTGCCGAGCTTGCTCATGGCCTACTCCTGAACCTGCAGTCCCATGGAGCGAGCTGAGCCCGCTATGATCTTCATCGCCTGCTCGACCGAATTGGCATTGAGGTCCTTCATCTTGACCTCGGCAATCTGGCGAAGCTGCTCCTGCGTCACACGACCCGCTCCGGTCCGCCCGGGCTCCTTCGAGCCCTTGCCAATCTTCGCCGCCTTCTTGAGCAGGAACGACGCGGGTGGCGTCTTCATCTCGAAGCTGAAGGAGCGGTCGGCATAGACCGTGATCACGGTCGGGATCGGCGAGCCTTCTTCAAGCCCTTGCGTCGCGGCATTGAACTGCTTGCAGAACTCCGGGATGTTGACCCCGCGTTGGCCGAGCGCGGGCCCAATCGGCGGCGAAGGGTTCGCCTTGCCCGCCGGCACTTGCAACTTGATATAACCGTCGATCTTCTTCGCCATCGCTTAACTGTCCCGCGCCTTCCGCTCACGCCTCTCGAAGCTCAAAGCTTCTCTACCTGTCCATATTCAAGCTCGACTGGGGTCGCCCGGCCGAAGATCGACACGGCCACCTTGAGCCGCGCCCGCTCCTCGTCGACTTCCTCGACCAGCCCGCTGAAGGAGGCGAACGGCCCATCAGCCACCCGCACCTGCTCGCCGATCTCAAAGGTGACGGACGGCTTCGGCCGCTCCACCCCTTCCTGCACCTGTTGCAGGATGCGGCCCGCCTCATCTTCGCTGATCGCGATCGGCTTGTTCTCGGTGCCGAGAAATCCGGTTACCTTCGGCGTGCTCTTGATCAGATGATAGGTCTGATCGCTCAGATCCATTTTGACCAGCACGTAGCCGGGGAAGAACTTCCGCTCGGAGCTGACCTTCCGGCCGCGGCGCATTTCCACGACCTCTTCCATCGGCACGAGCACATCCTCGATCTTGTCGCCGAGGCCGGCTGCGGCCGCGCGCTCCTTGATCGACTCGGCGACCTTGCGCTCGAAGTTCGAATAAGCGTGGACGATGTACCAGCGCATTGTCATTGGTTCAAAATAACCCTTACCGGCCGATACCGAGAATGAGGCTCACGACGAAGCTCAAGACCTGATCCGCGGCGAGAAAGAACAGCGCAGCCGCGACCACCATCACCAGCACCATGATGGTGGTGATGACGGTCTCTTTGCGTGTCGGCCACGTGACCTTGGAAACTTCGGTCCTGACCTGTTGCAAAAATACGAATGGATTCGTCCTCGCCATCTCAATTCCTTAACTAGCGCAACCTCGGCCACGCCAAACCTCGTCTCCTCCCGATCCAGCTTGGCAGGAGTGGAGGGACTCGAACCCCCAACCCCCGGTTTTGGAGACCGGTGCTCTAGCCAGTTGAGCTACACTCCTATCGCCTGCTCCAACCGAACCGTCTCGCTTTCCTGCTCGCATTGTCATGCCCGCCTGGGGGCGCCAATGTCTGGAGCGGGTGAAGGGAATCGAACCCTCGTCCTCAGCTTGGAAGGCTGCTGCTCTACCATTGAGCTACACCCGCATCCATCGTCCCGAAGGGTTGCGTTGGTGGAGGGGGTAGGATTCGAACCTACGTAGGCATAGCCAACGGGTTTACAGCCCGTCCCCTTTAGCCACTCGGGCACCCCTCCTCTGGAAGATGGATTGTCGATTGGTGAAATCTAACCAAGCCAAAACGCCCCGCCGTCGGCCGGCAGGGTCCGCCTAAAAAGGGGTTATGGTAAGCGCGCCGATTGCTGTCAACTGCAAAACCCGTTGCCCTATCGCAATAATGTTTAATCTTTGCGTCGTTTAGGCCATCTACTGGGCTCCCGTCCAGATCCTCCACAGGCAATCCACCCATGCCGCGCTCCAAAACCCGGCCATCGCGCCCGTCCCGGGCCTTCCGTGGCAAGCCTCAGCATTCTCGGCGGGGCCTTGAGTCGGACCGCATTCTTCTTTTTGGCCTGCACGCGGTGGAGGCCGCCCTCGCCAACCCGAGCCGACAGATTTGGCGCCTGCTCGCGACCGAAAATGCCGCACAGAGGCTCGATGCCCCTTCGCGGGCGCGCGGCATTGCCGCGGAACCCGCCTTACCAAGGCAGCTCGATCGCATGCTGGGCCCGGACGCCGTGCATCAAGGCGTCGTCTTGGAGGCCGCGCCGCTGCCACCGGTGGAGCTCGAGGACCTCGACCCAAATGGCCTCCTGATCGTGCTCGATCAGGTGACCGACCCGCAAAATGTCGGCGCGGTGTTGCGCTCGGCGGCAGCGTTCGGCGCCACCGGCCTCGTCCTGCCGGAGCGCCACAGCCCCCCATTTTCGGGGGTTTTGGCCAAAGCCGCGAGCGGCGCCCTCGACATCGTCCCGGTGATCCTGATCGGCAACCTAGCGCGCACCTTGACCGAGCTCGGCGAGCGCGGCTTTTTCCGCGTGGGCCTCGCCGAGGAGGCAAGCGAGCCGCTTGAGACCGCGGCGCTGACGCTTCCCCTCGCTTTGGTGCTCGGGGCCGAGGGCAAAGGCTTGCGCCAGTTGACGCGATCGACCTGCGACCTGATCTGCCGCATTGCAACCAAGGACAACTTGGTCAGCCTCAATGTCTCCAACGCCGCGGCGATCGCGCTGCATTGGGCGAGCACGACGGCGCGATTGCGCTAGCGGCTGGGACTTTATTTAAGGCCGGAGCCTGGGCGTCCACGGCCACTCGGCGGATAATGGAAATAAGGCATGCACCGCGCATAGTCTCCCTGGGCCGTGACATAGGGCCGGTAAAACCACCAATAATTCCGCGGATAGCAGTAATAAGAGGTGGATCGCCGGGAATGGCCGTGAAGCACGACGCGCTCGACGCTGGACGCCGAAATCGGGCCGACCCGCAGCGACGACCCCCCGGCCAAACTTGCGGCGGAGGCGGAGCCGCAGTGAAGCGCCGCAAGGAATCCTAAGGCGGCGATGCCGGCCAGCACCAGCTTGCCAGAGCTCATTGGTGAAATTCTCCCCCAAACCCCGTAGAATCTATCCTAGCCCATCTTTCTCTTCAAACAAAGGCGGGACGACCAGGGCCAGCCAACGGAAGCGCTTTATTGGCTCGCTATGCGGGCGACACCCAGCCGGCGCTTGACATGACAATTCTCTCGCCCTTCAACCTCTTGTTGGCAACGCCGGTCTATACTGTCTCCGGAACCGAACAAGCGTGACCGCGTTGCCTAAGCCTTGCCGACTCCCTCACTCCTCACGGAAGGTAAAACCAATGTCCTCGACCGAAACCACACCGAAGAAGAGCTCAACCTCCCGCGATACCGACGAGCTCGCAGATCAGATCGACGCGATTCGCGCCGACATTCAAAGCCTGAGCTCGACCGTTGGCCGCATCGCCAACAAACAGATCGGCCGCGCCCAGGACAAGGCGACCGAAACCGCGAACCAGGCGGAAGAAGCCATCAGGCAGAACCCGCTTTCGGCCGTGGCCATTGCCGTCGGCCTGGGCTTCCTGTTCGGCGTCTTTACGCGCCGCTAGAGGCAACGCTCATGCTGCGCGCGGCGCTTGCGCTGCTCTCAACCTTGCGGATCGGCGCTCGGATCAAGGAATCGGTCGAGCGCTCCCTCCGTCAGGCGGCAATCATTGCCGTCGCCGCGATGTTGATCCTCGGCGCGGCGGTATTCGGCCTAATTGCCGCCTACCATGCGCTCGTCTCCATCTACGCCTTCAGCCCCGTCGAGGCCGCGGCCATCATGGCCGGCTGCCTGCTGGTCCTGGGCGTTGTTTTGATCTCGATCGTGCCCATGGTCGGCAAGGAGCCGAAACGCGAGAAGCAGTCCTCCTCGCTGCTCGCCAGTGGTGAGGACGGAGGTCTGGTCGATCAGGGCGTCGGCAAGGTCATGCAGCAGATCGGTCCCGTGCCGCTGCTTGCCATCGCCTTCTTTGCCGGGCTCTTCGCCGGTCGGAGATAGGAGCCTCTCGACATCACAATCGTCCCGCGCCTGCGGCGCGCTGGGCTGCGAGGGTCAGCGCGGGTGGAAAAAACAGCCAAACGAGACTAAGACAGAGCGCGGTCGCAAACGATTGCCCCGACGATGGTGCAATCCAATCGCAGCGGGGTGCTCCCGGCGGCCGCGACGTCACGGCGCCGGCTTAGCTCAGTTGGTAGAGCGGCTGATTTGTAATCAGTAGGTCGGGGGTTCGAATCCTCCAGCCGGCACCAATAAAATCAAGGACGGTGAAGGGATTTCGAGCCTCAGAAGCGCGCCCTTGTCGCTGATCGTCGGGGCAGCTCTTCTCCACGGCAATGCAACCATGAAAATATGGATTTGCCACACCGCTCCAAACAGGAACTCAACACGAGTGTAATCCATCGTGGAAGGGCCCGCCCCCGCCATATCCTTGGGGCGGGAACGAAAACATCGACTTCTGATAAGTGGTGATAAAACTCGCGGCCGCCAACCAAATCAACACAATCTGCTGCAACCGCCGTTAGGAAGCCAGATGCATGGGCTTAAATTTGCTGAACGGAGGAACGCCTTAACTCCCTCAGCCAAGTCACGCCATTGTGGAGCGTATTGAAGGGCCCCTGAGGTCGAGCTGATCGGTGTTCGATTGATATCAAATACCACCGGGCTGCCGTCGATCATGACATAATCGAAGCGGCCGAAGTCCACATGCAGTTGCTTGCGAAGGGCCTCCAACTCCGGTGGCGTGGCATCCGTTATCACACGACGTTCAACCATGTTTCGGCCTTTTACAATGGGTTCGTTCGCGACCGTCACGACGTGAAAGCCACGGTCACCGAAGACATACCAGCAGCGCAAACGGTATCGACCCGTACTGTCGCGTTCGGGCTGAAATTTCTGAACGACGAGATGCGGAGTACTCCACACCTCAACCGGCACCAGCGAAGGATGGTCATAGATCGGATACGCATAGGGATCGGAAAAGGTCGCCTCAGGGGGCTGAACTTGCAGCGGCTGGAGTAAATAGCGAAGGTACCGGCGGACCCCATCCCTCTGCTCGCGCTTCTGCAATTTGCACTCGGCGTAGCCGCCGAAGTTAAGCTCTGTCTTGACAATCACGGGCCCCTCGTAATCGCTTCCGCAAGCAAGCAACCCGCGACAATATTTGGATTTAGACGTATCGCTCAGCTCCCGGTTTGCCACGATTGGGAAGCGAGCGAGGTAGTTTAGGTAAGGAGCAGGCGTTACGGTAAGAGAGACATGATTTATGGCAAGGGCAGCGTTCGTCCGACCGAAGCGTGACGGGCCTTGCTGGACGCCCACGGTAAGACCCATTTGGCGCCAATGCTCGGCCAGGAGTTTGATGGTGTGCGTGGTGGCTTCGATAAGCCGATCATACCGATGTCTAACGATAAGGATGTCGACTGACATGATCTAAGCTAGCCGCACAAGGTCGGAAGATAGGAACAGAACGCTGCTTGACGACGGCTGGGGCGAACCTCACCCGCGCCGCCGTAGATACAGGTCATAGGAAAGAAAAGTCGGACTCTCGAATCCTTTATCCTCTATCGCAAATTCGCTCGGCACATCATAGCGGACGGCTTCAGCGAGCAATTCGCCCCTGCGGGTCGGCTCGCGAATGACCACTTGGGTGGTGGAGTCGCTGCGACAAACCTGCTCCAGGACGGATTTTTTGGGAACTACTTGATTGGCGACATACACGAGGTCGGCACCGTCAAAATCATGATGGCTACCGTCAATAGCTTCGAATTGGATGTTGCTTAGTCCCATGGCCTTTGTGAGGGCGGCCGCCATTTCCACGCAACGGGCATCTATGTCTAGACCCGTATAGTGCAGTTGCGGGAAGTGGTCATGTAACCAGAACAAGGTGACAGGAAAGGCGCCACTTCCTACCATGACCACGCGAGAACATGATCGGAAGTCGACTATTTCCTTCAAATCACGAACACGCTCATAGGCGGCGCGACCAAAACTTCCGCTTATGGTCTCAACGGCTGAAGCGGTGGCGCCATTAAGCAAAGCCATCATAGTTTCGCTTGCCTCTCGCTCCTTTGTGGCGAGGTATCGTCTCTGACACTGCGAAAAGAAAGCGATATAGAGCTCCCGTTCATCGGTGTTGAGCCCGTCCGTCGGGTCGCTCTCCCTGCCCGCGAGTTCACGAACAAATCCTTCGTGGACGTCGATAAACTGTTCGCTTTCGACGAGCGACAGACGCTCCCGGTACCGCTGCAGGAAATGGATTCCGGACGACACGGCACTTCGATCCGTCGCGAGCCACCACGGACAAAGGATAACTGGCGCCTTTTCAAAGTCAATTGAGAGGACGTTTTGTGTTCCCGAGACTATAGCATCGCCTTGGAGCCCGTCGGGCATGACTGGATCGTTTGGGTGCGTCCGACCCGGCCAGATTCGCCCATACTACATTCCGACCAATAGGGCTTTCCGGAGAGCTCTGGCGGAGGCCAAGCGCAGCATCGACCGGGTTCTGTCAACCTGAACCCTAAACCTCGTCCAGGTTACTTGCAGGGCCGCGACTCACAAGCCCATCGCTTTATGGGCCTCATCCATGTGCTTCATGCACTCGGCTGTGTTCCCTTTCTTCATCTCTTCCTTCGACATGTCCAGATGCATTGTCGCCTCTTTCTGCTTGGCGGCGTCAGTCATTTTGGCAACCATCTCATCCATTTGCTTCATATGGGCGTCGTTGCAGAGGTCCTGGCTGGCGGCTGGGGCAGCGGACAGTGCCGTGACGGCGATAAAGGCTGCCATTAGGGGCGTTTTGAGCATGACTTTTCCTCCTTGGCGTAGGGATTCCTCTTCGGTGATAGCTAAACGCACAGCGTAGGAGAATCGACGAAGGTTGTTGGGAATTTTTAGAACACGCCACTAAACCAGACCCCTCCTTCGGCTCCGGATGGACCATGGCCACCGCCCTTGGCTCGCTGGCCCTTGATCATGTGACGGCGGCAGAGGCGTCGGCTTCAGGCGGCCTTGTTCCGTGACGATCTAGTAACGGATTCCAGTTTAGTCTTGGCGCCATAGGGCCCGGGCGAGGGTCGTCGGGCCTCGGCTGAGGGAGTCTCCATGTTTAAAACCATCAGAGTAACTGTTACGACGGCGGCAATCGGAATTGCTGCGCTTTCGCTTGCTGCTCCGGCGCAGGCGGGCAATGGCTCTGCCATTGGCGCGGGGCTCGCAGGGTTTGGTATCGGGGCTATCGTCGGTAGCGCACTCACGCCCCAAGCGGTGTATGTCGCACCGCCGCCGCAGGTCTATTATGCGCCACCCCCGCCGGTTGTTTATTATGCTCCGCCGCCGCCAGTTATGGTCTATGGGCCATCATATCGGTACGGCTATTACAGGCACGGTCGACACTAGCCTGTTTGGCGTCGGCTTCGGCCGGCGCCGCGGCCGCACTAGGGTCTGCCGTGGGTCGAGTAGCTCGCCATCTGTCCGCCCGAAGAGATCGCTTCGGGGCCGAGGAGACTTGCCATCCCGGCGGCGCTTGAATGCTCGAGGAGGTCATCGGCCTGCGCTGAGATCGGCACGAGCGCTGCGGCCCATGAGGAGTGAGACGAGGATCGCAACTGATCTCTTCATGCAGTGTCCTACCTGAGCAGGGATCGTTCGGCGTGAGAGATGAATAGCAGCGCTATGGAGACGTGCACTCCAATCTGTTGTTTTGGGTGTTCCAGTCCGGTTCAACCAAAGGCCAAGCCTGAGTGATGTCGCCGCCTCACGTCGCGGAAGGGGAGCAGACCATGATTTTCATCACGCAAGGACGATACACCGAGCGCGCGACGGCCGGCATGCTCGAGCACCCGGAAGACCGGACGCCGGCGTTCGCAGCCCTGTTGAAGGCGGCCGGCATCAAGCTGCTCGCCGCCTACTGGACCTTAGGCGAGTACGACTTCCTCGTCATCGTCGAGGCCAAGGACGAGCATGAATGGATGAAGGCCCTCCTCGTCACCGCGGCGACCGGCGGCCTGACGGACCTGAAGACCATGGTCGCGGTCTCGACCGCCGACGGCGAAAAGGCTTTCGAAGGCGCCCGCGCCTTGAGAAACAAATTCCGTCCCGCTGGCGACTAAGCCCCTCAAAATCACGTGACCTATCGGGTGGTTCGTCGCTTTCGCGCCTTGAGCCGGCTGCTCCGTCTCCCTAAGTGTGAGCGCAAAGCGAGCCTCCAGCCATAAGCCCCATTAAGGATCCCATCCGCGTGACCCACAGCTCCTCCTTCCTTGCGCATTCGCTTCAACTCGCAGCGGTGCTGGCGCTGCTCGCTTGCCCGGCGCTCGCCCAAGACGCGCCGCAAGGGCACCCGCCCGTCGCGGCCACGCAAAGCGCCGATGCGCCGTCAGAGGACACCAAACCAGCCGGCGCCAAATCTGCGGACGCCAAGAAGGCTGAATCGGACTCCCCAAGGCCATCGCTGCCGCCAGCCTCAATCACCCATCATACCGTCAGCGTCGACGGCGCACAGCTCGGCTACACTGCCGAAGCGGGGACCATTCTCCTCACCGGCGCCGACGGCAAGACCACGGCGGAGATTTTCTACACCGCCTATACGCGCGATCCGCTGAACACCAAGCGCCCCATCACCTTCGTCTTCAATGGCGGCCCCGGTGCCGCGTCCGCCTATCTGCATCTCGGCGGCATCGGCCCGCGCGTGGTTCAGGCCAATGTCAAGGGCGAGGTCAAAGGCCCCCCGCCAGAGCTCATCGACAACCCGAGCACCTGGCTCGACATGACGGATCTCGTCTTCATCGATCCCGTCGGCACCGGCTACAGTCACGCGCGCGAAGGAAAGGACGAAGACTTCTGGGGCGTGGAGCAGGATACCGACGCGCTCGCCAATTTCGTGCGTCTCTATCTGATCAAGTCGGCCCGCATGCTCTCGCCGGTATTTCTCATGGGCGAGAGCTACGGCGGCTTCCGCGCCGCGAGCCTGGCCCGCGCATTACAGAAGAGCGGGACGAACTCTCCGAGCGGGATCGTGCTGATCTCCCCCGTGCTCGAATTTTCCCTGCTCTATGGCGACGATTACAACCCGCTTTCCTGGGCGCTCGAGCTTCCTTCGCTTGCCGCCGTCAATTTCGAGCGCAAGGGCATCACCGAGCGCGCGGCCCTGGGCGACGCGCTGAGGGAGTCCGAGCGCTACGCCTTGACCGATTATTTGGTCGAGCTCGCCTCGGGCCTCGAAGCTGGCGGCAAGGCCGCGAGCGACACGGTCGCGAAGCTGACCGGCCTGCCGCTCGAGGTGGTGGAGCGGCAGCATGCGCGCATCTCCTCCTCGCTCTTCGCCAAGGAATTCGACCGCACCAACGGCCAAGTGCTCAGCCGCTACGACGGCAGCGTGAGCGCGCCCGACCCCAACCCGGCAAGCAGCTGGCCGACCGGTCCCGATCCGGTGCTCGATTCGACGATCCCGCTCTGGTCCGCGGCCTTCGTCCAATATGCCGCGGAGGAGCTTGGCTATAAGACCGAGGCGAACTACCAGCTGCTCAATCGCAAGGTGCGGTCCAAATGGGACTTCGGCACGAGCTCCACGCGCCAGGGCTATGCCGGTGTCATCGACGAGATTCAGGAAGCCCGCTCCGCCAACCCCGAGCTGCGCGTCATGATCGCGGGCGGCTACACCGACCTGATGACGCCTTACCTCGCCTCCGCCTATCTCATTGGACAATTGCCGCCGCTCCCGCGCGCGGCGCCAATCCAAATCGAAACCTATGCCGGCGGTCACATGCTCTATCTCAGGCCCGACTCGCGCGAGGCACTGAAAGAGGACGCGAAGTCGATGTACGACCGGGCCGCCAAGGCTGCCTCCTGGCCTACGGGTGAGCAGCCAAGCTAGCGGCAAATCGAACGCCTCCGGTGGACCCGCCGCGACGATCGGCTAGGATGGCGATCGGGTGGACATTCGCGGAGGGAGTGGGCCAATGGCACTTCGGAGTATAGCCGTCGCGTGGATGATGCTCGCCACCGGCGGCGTAAACGCGTTGGCCGAGGAGCCGAGCACACCACCACCACCACCACCGGAGCAGGTGGTGCGATGGGTGGACTTCCAAGCGCCCGAACGGGGGTTTGCCGTTTCCTTGCCCAGCCCGCCGCAAAAGTCGATCGAAGCCATCGCTGGGCAAAACCCCCTCATTCGGCACAGCTTCAAATCCTATGAGGGAGAGGACACGGTCTATACCGTCGTGGTCCTAGAATACCCGACCGGGAAGGCCCCCAATCCTCCAAGCGAGGCAATGTATGTGAAGATGATCTCGGCCTACGCTAAGGAGAGTTCGTCCAAGGTGCGAAAGCGCGGCGCGAAGAGCATCGCCGGCCAAGACGGTTTTGAGGCCATCACCGATGAGAGCAAGGCGAAGCTCAATCACCAGGTGAGCATCGTTCCTTCCGGCGACCGCATCTACATGCTGATCTCGGCGGGCCCGCGAGGCCACGTCCCAAGCGAAGATGCCGACCGCTTCCGCGACTCGTTCCGCCTCACCGACGCATCGTCGCATTCTGCCGCCGAGCCTCCAGCCCCCTCCCCTTGAGCGCGAAGCCAAGAGCGCCAAGGCGTCAAGCCTGACGGGACCCCGCCGCCACATCCTTGAGCAATTCGGCGAACGCAATGAAGTCCGCCCGGCGCGGCGACGTCTTGCGCCAGGCGAGCCCGATTTCACGTTTCGGCTCGGGCGCCGCGAAGTTCAGCAGGCGAATATCGTTGCGGTGATGCACCTCGCTCTCGACCGCCATCTCCGGCAGCAGCGTGATGCCGTAGCCATGGGCGACCATCTGCACGATGGTGGCCAGGCTCGACGCGCCGAAGCTCTCGCGCGCCTCCGGCGTCACCAGCCGGCAGAAGGAGAGCGCCTGGTCGCGGAGGCAATGCCCCTCTTCAAGCAGCAGCAGCCGCTCATGGGCGAGCATGTCGTGCGTGGTCATCGGCGGCAATTCATCCATGTTGGCCTGAGCCGCGAGCACGAATTTGTCGTCGAACAGATGGACCGTTTCGACCTCGCCATCCTCGATAGGCAGCGCGATCAGGATGAGATCGAGCTCTCCCCCGACCAGCTCCCGTACTAGGGTCTCGGTGATGGTTTCGCGCAGCTGTAGATTGAGCTCGGGGAAGCGCCGTTGCAACTCAGGTAGGGCCACCGGCAGCAGATAGGGCGCGATCGAGGGGATCGCACCGAGTTTCAGCGACCCCGACAGCACCCGGTCTCGATGCTTGGCGTAGTCGAGCAAATCGCGCACCGAGGCGAGGATCGTCCGCCCGCGCCGCACGATCTCCTCGCCCTGCTCGGTCAGCTCGATCCCCGACCTCCGCCGTTCGACCAGGCAGACCTGAAGCTCCTCCTCGAGCTCCTTGATCTGCATGCTGAGCGCCGGCTGCGTCACAGCGCAGGCCTCGGCTGCGCGGCCGAAATGCAGCGCCTCGGCCAGGGCTTCGAGATAGTGAAGCTGCCGCAAACTCACCATGATGATAAGGACCGCTTATACTCGACATAAGGAAAGGCGATTTGAACTTATCATAGGAGCTGACCATATTGAAGTGCGGGGCCGCGAACGGACGCGTAAGTCAGTCCAAGTCGCGATGAGCGCCAGACGCTGGAGCCGGAAACCGCAAATTGAGGAGAGCTAAAAATGCGTGAGTGGCACAAGCCGAGGGTTGAGGAGACGGAGTCCGGTATGGAGGTTTCGAGTTACCTGCCGGCTGAGCTGGATCGCGCTTAGTCCGCCTCTACTCATCCTCGGAAATTGGAACGGCGATCCGGCTGGCGCAGGGTCGCCGTTTCCTTTTGTGGCGCCCCCTCATCGGTGGCAACAGATTGCCAAAACTTCCCGTTCAGATTTTCTTAATGTGGTATGCACGCAGTATTCATCGGGGCGTCATGCAGCGCTCATGCGCGCTTCCCATGTTAAATTCGGGAGGAAACCGACCAAGGAACACCGATAATGGCGGCATTCTCTTAATTGTCGAAGATGGGGTTGACGCGCACCAAGGCCGCAACCGGCCTTGGTCATTTGGCTCCCTCATCGCAAACTGATTAGTGAGGTCTAGGTCGTGACCAAAATCATGAGCCCCGAGGAGCTTGAGCAGGAGCTTCGCGCCATCGGCGCCGAGCGCTATCACGACAAGCATCCCTTTCATAAGCTCCTTCATGGCGGCAAGCTCGACAAGGGCCAGGTCCAGGCGTGGGCGCTGAACCGCTATTGCTACCAGGCCGCGGTGCCACGGAAGGACGCGGCGCTGATTAGCCGGTGCCAGGATCGCCAGCTCCGGCGCGACTGGATTCACCGCATCCACGACCATGATGGCTATGGCGAGGAAGAAGGCGGCATCGAGCGCTGGCTCACCTTGACCACCGGACTTGGCCTCGACCGCGACTATGTTGTCTCGACCAAAGGCGCCCTCCCCGCGACCCGCTTCGCCGTGGAAGCCTATGTCGACTTTGTCCGCGAGAAGACCCTGGTCGAAGCTGTGGCCTCTTCGCTGACCGAACTGTTCGCCCCGAAGATCCACAAAGAGCGGATCTCCGGCATGCTCGAAAACTACGATTTCATCAGCGACGAGGTCATGCAGTATTTCAAGCGGCGGCTGACGCAGGCGCCGGGAGACGCCGAATACGCCCTCGACTATGTGAAGCGGAATGCACGCACGCCCGAGGCTCAGAACGCCGCGCTCGATGCCCTGAGATTCAAATGTAATGTGCTTTGGTCCCAGCTCGATGCGCTTTACGTGGCCTATTACGAGCCCGGGATGATTCCCCCGGGCGCCTTCGTGCCGGAGTGATCTGATGGCCGAAATCACGTCCGCGACGCGCCTCATCGTCGGCGCGCAGACGCGGCCACGGCTTCCGTCCTATTTGAAGCTTCGCCACGATGCGGGGCGGGACAGGTGGGTTTTATTGGCGCCGGAACGGGTTCTGACGCCGGACGGCACAGCCGTCGCGGTGCTTAGGCTTTGCGACGGCAACCGAACCGTGGAGGACATCGCCGAGACGCTTGCGGCCGAATATTCGGCGCCCGTCGAGGTGATCAAGGCTGACGTCCAGGAACTCCTGCAAGGCCTAGCCGACAAGGGATATATAAAGGCATGAACGCGAAAAACGCGAAGGGCAACGGGCATGTTCAGTCTATCACCGTGGACGACGAGCCCACGAGCGGCGTGAGCGGAAACGCGAATACGAGGGAGGCACTGTGTGCCCTCGCCCCCCTCGGCCTGCTCGCGGAACTCACCCATCGCTGCCCCCTGCAATGCTCCTATTGCTCGAACCCGATCGAGCTCGAGCGCGTCAATATGGAGCTCTCAACCGAGGAGTGGGTTTCGGTGATGGAGCAGGCTGGCGCCATGGGCGTCCTCCAGGTGCATCTCTCCGGCGGCGAGCCGACCGTGCGCAAGGACCTGGAGGACATCATCTCCGCCGCCTCCAAGGCCGGCCTCTACACAAACCTGATCACCGCTGCGGTGACGCTGACCCGGCCGCGCCTCGAAGACCTCGCCAAGCGCGGGCTCGACCACGTCCAGATCTCGTTCCAGGACGTGGATGCGGAGAACGCCGAGCGCATCGGCGCCTATCCCGGCGCCACTCAGAAGAAATTGGACGTCGCCCGCTGGGTGACGGAGCTCGGGCTGCCCTTGACCGTCAACGCCCCGATCCATCGGCAGAACATCCACAATGTCGGCCGCTATATCGACCTTGCGCTCAAGCTCGGGGCACAGCGGTTGGAAATTGCGCATGTGCAATATTATGGCTGGGCCTATCTCAACCGCGCGGCGCTGATCCCAACTTACGAGCAGACCATTCAGTCGACCGAGATCGTCGAGGCCGCGCGCGAGCGGCTGAAGGGCGTCCTCACCATCGACATGGTGGTACCCGATTATTACGCCAAACGGCCGAAGCCCTGCATGGGCGGCTGGGCCAAAGGCTTCATGAACATCACGCCTTCAGGCAAGGTCCTCCCCTGCCACGCGGCCGAGAGCATCAAGTTCCTTTCCTTCGACAATGTGAGGGACAGGCCGCTCCGCGACATCTGGCTGAACTCCGATGCCTTCAACGCCTTCCGCGGCGACGATTGGATGAAGGAGCCCTGCCGCTCCTGCGCCTTCAAAGAGATCGACTTCGGCGGATGCCGCTGCCAGGCCATGGCCATCACCGGCGATCCCCGCAACACCGACCCCGCTTGCGCGCTGTCGCCCTATCACGGCGAGATGGTGGCGCTTGCCCGCTCGGAAGCGGCGAAGCCCCCGACGCCATTCATCTATCGCAATCCGCGCAATGCCGCGGGTGTGACGAAGACGGCCAAAGCCGAGCCGGTCCTGGCGGACTCGTAACAGTCGGCTGCCGACGCCATCGATCTGCCAAAAAAGCTTGCGTCCTCGACCCCGTGCGCGCCGGGGGCTCACACCCGCGCCACGGCGCCGGTCGATGCGCGGATGCGCGCGTTCGTGGCAAATTCAATGCCGAATCTTCCTGCCACGGTTGCTATCTTGCAATGCCGCTTTGAATATCGCTACCATGGCCTCAGCCTTAGGCCAGTCATGCGAACCGCTGGACATGAGCTGTTTCGGTTCGTTCAACACGTAACCGAGCTGCTCCACGAGAGCGTGCTCCGAGTTTGAATCCGTCATGCACCTCGCTCCTCCCCGAAAAGCTTGGTTCATCGGCTTGAATGTCGTTGTCGCGGCGGCGGCCATGCTGCTGTTGCAAGACCAGCGCACGCTCGCGGCCGCTCAACAAGGTGCCGAGGCGGCACTCGCGGGGGCGCCGGCCGCCGCCACCTCGAAAAAAGAGGGCGGCGTCATGGTACAAATGCCCCAATCGCCGGCGCTCACGCCAGTGCCGATCGGGTATCTCCGGGTGGCCG
>JBBQKN010000014.1:0-77114 GCA_038326945.1 Hyphomicrobiales bacterium | reverse complement strand
CATCTGGCTAAAGGGCGACATGATTTACGCAGTGGGCTTTCACCGACTCAATTTGATCCGGCTAGGGAAGGACCGGGGTGGCAAGAGAATTTACCGGTTTGACGTGATTTCTGCGGATCAAATGAAGGCCGTAAAATCTTGTGTCCTCAGAGCGTTGGGCTGTTCAACCATCACAAAACACTTGTGATTCTTGACAAAAAGGCCCTGAAAGCACATCTTTAAGCGGTCAGCGGCTCTCGCCTTTTATCGGGTGATCCGCGTCTAAGACCCCACCAGGGGCCGTCATGTGACCGAGCGATTGCAAGCTCTCGCATGACGCCGTTGAAGCCCCGCCCGCAAAGCGGGGCTTCTGCTTTTTTGCGCTAGGTTTTTGGCCTCGTGGGCTTGCGGCGTCGCCAACGAATGAAGCGAGCGGCCCCAAACCGGAACGTAGGCGCTGTTAGATCATCGATACGTGAGACGCTTACCTTCGGCACTCTTAACAGCAAGCGCGGCACGTTCCCCGTCATTGAAGCCCAACGCGGTCCGGGTGTTGTATCTGAAATCGTATTCAGCAAGGTAGCGGTGCAAGTGCTTCTCAGCGCAGTGCTGATAGATGCCCTTCATGCCGCGTTTGAAGATCGAGAAATATCCCTCGGCTGAATTGGTGTGAACGTCGCCGCGCACATATTCCTTGGCGCTGTGCTTCACCGTCTCATGCGTAGCGAAAAGCGCGTCGGCTCCGAAATAGAGACGGCTTTCGTCCGTATGCAGGCGGCTCTCGCGCGAGACGTTATCGGTGACAATCTTGGTGACAGTCATCTTGTCGGCAACCGCGACATGGAAGGTGCGAACGCTTCCGCCGCGCTCGACTAAAGCGACGATTGCACGCTTGTTTGCAGGGCCACGGTGACCGCGCTTGTTGAATGCGCCGCCTCTGGTTCTTTCTGTCCGAAGCACCTCGGGTTTACCGAAATAGGTTTCGTCGGCTTCTACGATCTTGCCTTCACCGCCCATAGGAGTGAGGCCGCCGGCCCGCATGGCTTCGCGGATACGGTGCGCCATAAACCAGGCCGTCTTGTAGGTGACGCCAAGCGAGCGGTGCAGCTGGTGGGCGCTCATGCCCTTCTTGCTGGCAGACATGAGATAGAAGCCCATGAGCCACTTATGTAGGCCAACGTGGCTCGACTCCATGACAGTGCCAGTGGTGACGCTAAAATCCTTGCGGCACTCTTTCTCGGCGCAACGGTAAACGCCGTCACGCTTGGTCGCATAGGCATGAGCCAGCGAGCCGCAGTGCGGGCAGACCGTGCCATCCGGCCAGCGAATACCTTCAACGAAAGCCCTGGCGTCTTTGTCGTTCTGAAAGTGTGAAGCGGTGAAGGCGTTGGTCATGGCTCGATCCCTCTTGCCTCTCAAACATAGGGATTGCGCCTTGTGGTGTCAAGTATATAATTAGGAATTAATTCTTGACAGCGTGACGCTGGTCGGGTAGGTTCCAGCTATAACCCGACAGTTGCATGAGGCGCCGCTCAGCCGAGCCGGCGCCTTTGCTTATGGGGCAGGGATGCCGTCCGCTGGCAACAGCGCCCGGGTGGCGGGCGCCCTGCGGTCCATGCTAGGTGTGGGGCCTCGCGTCTGAGCAGAAATGGGAGTCGATGCCCGCCTCAACTGTTCGATCAGCCTTCGCCGTGGCCGTCTTGCTGGTGCTGACGTCGCCGGCGGCTCATGCGGCCGAACTTGAATGCGCTGACACTCCAGTGGTGGCGCGTGGCCTCGGCTTCACCCCGTCGCCCGAGAAATCGGCCGAGGCGGCGAAGCGGGCATGGCTCGAAAAGGCGCTTACCGTTTATAGCGATGCGACCATGGAGACGGCCAAGGACCCCCAGATGATGTGTGTCAATCAGGGGCTCTACAGCAATTGCAAGATCTCCGCCGTGCCCTGCGGCTCGACGCCCGCCGCGCCCAAAGACAATTAGCCCAATCGATCCGCTCTAGAGCGATCCTCGCATCGAAGCGCCGCGCGCTTGGCGGTGATCTAGCCGAGAGTGGGCGCGGTTGATCTGCAGGATTCTCGACGGCGGCGGCAAATTCCGAGTCACGCCAGCCATGGTTTCTTATTCCATCGACGACATGACCCATGACTCCCGCGACTGGGAGGGGATCGAACAGGCCTATGTTCATGGTGACTGGTCGCTGCGGCGGATCGCCGAGGCCTTCGGCACCAGCGAATATATGATCCGCACGCGCGCCAAGACGGATGGCTGGATCCGGCTCCTCGGCACCAAGCCGCTACCTCGGGGGCAGAAGCCCCGGGCGCCTGGCGCGCCGAAGGCAAAAAGCGCGACGGCCGAGAAGCAGCGGCGCCGTAATCTGGTCGGCCGGTTGCTCAACGCTCTCGACCAGGGACTGATGCAGTTGGAGGCACGCATGGCACCGGACGCCAAAACTGGCGGGCAGCCGCCCAACGCCGCCGAGTCCGAGCGCGATGCGCGAACGCTGAGCGGTCTCGCGCGGCTCTACGCCAAGCTGGTCGAGCTCGATGCCGGGGCGGAGGGTGGAGGCAAAGCAGAGCAAGGTAAGGGAGCCTTGAAGCCGGAGGCGACCGACGATGCGGACCGACTCCGCCGCGATCTTGCGCTCCGCCTTCAGCGACTCAATCAATCTCGGGGTTCTTGACGCCTTTCTTCAGACCCTCGGCGCGGATGAGCTCAAACGGCTCCATTACGATTTCGAGCTTTGGGCGCGTGACGATCAGCTCCCGCCGGGCGCGACCGGAAGCGGGGTGCCATGGACCACCTGGCTGATGCTCGGAGGCCGCGGGGCCGGCAAGACGCGGGCAGGGGCCGAGTGGGTGCGCGCGGTTGTGCGAGATTCCGGTGAGGCCGGCGATGCGCCGCCGCTGCGGATCGCGCTGGTTGGCGAGAATCTGGCCGACGCCCGCGCCGTGATGGTGGAGGGCGTCTCCGGCCTGCTTTCGGTGCATCCGCCCCATGCGCGTCCACTTTACGAACCGTCGAAGCGGCAATTGACCTGGGCCAACGGCGCCATCGCCCAACTCTTCTCGGCCGAGGACCCGGACTCCTTGCGCGGGCCGCAATTTGCCGCGGCCTGGTGCGACGAGCTGGGCAAATGGCGTCGGCCTGACGAGACCTGGGACATGCTGCAATTCGGCCTGCGCTTGGGTCGCGCGCCGCGCCAGGTGGTGACGACGACTCCAAGGCCGACCAGACTGATCAAGGCGCTGATCGCCGATCCGCAGACCGCGATGACGCGGGTCTCGAGCGCCGCCAACGCGGCCAATCTCGCGCCCGGCTTTCTCGACGCGATCGTCGGGCGCTATCGCGGCACCCGGCTCGGGCGCCAGGAGCTCGAGGCCGAGCTGCTGGAGGATCGGGCCGATGCGCTGTGGCCGCGCAATGTGATCGAGCGCGCCCGGCTGGGCGCAGCACCGGAGCTTCGCCGCGTCGTCATCGCGGTCGATCCGCCGGCCTCGAGCGGGCCGCATGCGGATGCCTGCGGCATCATCGCCGCCGGACTTGGCGTGGACGCCCGCGCCTATGTGCTGGCGGATTGGCCGCGGGAGCGGGCCAGCCCCTTGGCTTGGGCCCGCGTTTGCGTAGCCGCCTACCAGAAATTCGAGGCCGACCGAATCGTGGTTGAAATCAATCAGGGGGGCGAGCTGGTCGAGACCGTCATTCGTCAGATCGATCCGGCGGTGCCGGTGCGCGCGGTGCGGGCGATGCGGGGTAAGTGGCTCCGCGCCGAACCCGTTGCCGCGCTCTACGAACAGGGACGTGTCGCTCACATCGGCGCGTTCCCCGAGCTTGAGGATGAGATGAGCGATTTCGGCCCTGACGGGCTTTCAGGCGGCGCGAGCCCGGATCGAGTGGATGCGCTCGTCTGGGCGCTGACCGATCTGATGCTGCGCGGTGGTGCCGAACCGCGCATCCGCTTTGTGTGAGGCGGTCCTCTTCACCTCTCCCCGCTGTGGGAGGTCTCATGGAAGCGGCGTCTCCATGCGGGTGAGGAGGCTTGCGCGCCTGAGTCGACTTCCCCCTGACCCCGTCCCTCTCATCGGCGAGAGGGGCGCGGTGGCACCGCTGACTAAGACAACGGGCGAGGATATGCCAACAACGTTGCGCGAGAGGCTGGTAAGGCTCTTCGGCCTCGAAGCCAAAGAGAGCCAGACGGCGAAGCTGATCGCCTGGGCCTCTGGCGGGCAGCCAGTGTGGACGCCGCGGGACTTGGCGAGCCTCGCCCGCGAAGGCTTCGCCAAGAATGCGGTGGTCTATCGCTCGGTGCGCATGGTCGCCGAGGCCGCCGCCTCGGTGCCGCTGTTCCTGTTCGACGGCGAGAGCGAAGTCGACGAGCACCCGCTGCTCACAGTGCTGGCGCAACCCAGTCCGGCGCATTGCGCGCCGGATCTGTTCGAGGCCTGGTACGGGCATCTACTTGTCGCCGGCAATGCCTATTTCGAGGCGGTGACGGTCGCTGGCACTCTGCGCGAGCTGCATGTGCTCCGGCCCGACCGCATGAAACTCGTACCGGGACCGGATGGCTGGCCTGAAGCTTACGACTATACGGTCGGCGGCCAGACGGTGCGATTTCGCCAGGATGTTGGCGCCGGCGTCAGGCCGATCCTACATATGGCGCTGTTCCATCCGCTCAACGACCATTACGGCATGAGCCCCCTCGAAGCGGCTGCTGCTGCCATCGATATCCACAATGCGAGTGGGGCGTGGAATAAGGCGCTGCTCGATAATTCCGCCTGTCCGTCGGGTGCGCTCGTCTATAACGCCAAGGACGGGCAGCTCACGCCGGATCAGTTCGAGCGGCTCAAGTCCGAGCTCGAAGAGAGTTTTCAGGGCGCGCGAAATGTAGGGCGGCCGCTGCTGCTCGAAGGCGGGCTCGATTGGAAGGCGATGGCCTTCTCGCCCAAGGACATGGATTTCATCGCGGCAAAACACGTCGCCGCGCGGGAGGTGGCCTTGGCCCTCGGCGTGCCGCCGATGCTGCTCGGCATTCCCGGCGACAACACCTATTCCAATTACGCCGAGGCCAATCGCTCATTCTGGCGCCAGACGGTGCTGCCGCTGGTGAACCGTACGGCAAAGGCGCTCTCAGGCTGGCTCGGGCCGGCCTTCGGCGGCTCGGGCTCGGACGGGGCACGCTTGGAATTGCGTCCCGATCTCGATGCGATCGAGGCCTTGAGCACCGAGCGCGAGGCGCTGTGGGAGCGCGTGCGGCAGTCCGACTTTCTCACCCTCAACGAAAAGCGCGCCGCTGTCGGCTATGGCGCGGTCGAGGGCGGGGATGCGCTCGCCGCTACGGCTCCACAGTGATGGCGCCATGCCCGGACTTGATCCGAGCATCTATGCCGTTCCGCTGCCACAGACCGAGAGGCCAGTGGAGTGGATCGCCGGGTCAAGCTCCGGCGACGACGACTCGTTTCGACCGGACAAGGATTGGATCATGCTGCAACGCTTCGGCGAGAATCTGCCTGAGCGCGAGGTGAAGTTCGCGCCCGTCGACCTGAAATCGGTCGAGGCCGACGGCACCTTCTCTGGCTACGCGAGCCTATTCGGCGAGGTCGATCTCGGCCAGGACTTGGTCATGCCCGGGGCTTTTCGCGACAGCCTTCGCGCACGCGGCGTGCAAGGGGTGAAGCTCTTGTTCCAGCACGACCCCAATGAGCCGATCGGGGTGTGGCTCGATCTGCTCGAGGACGAGAGGGGCTTGTTCGCCCGCGGCCGGCTGATGCCGGAGGTGACGCGCGCCCGCGAAGTGTTGAGCCTGATGCGGGCCGGCGCGCTCGACGGCCTCTCCATCGGCTTCCGCACCGTGACCGGACGCACCGATCCGAGCTCAGGCGTGCGCCGTCTCGATCAGATCGATCTCTGGGAAATCTCCATCGTTACCTTCCCCATGCTGCCCGAGGCGCGGGTGAGCACGGTGAAGCGGCGGGCCGCCCATTCGCCACCGAGCTGGGAGTTTGGAGACGGGAGGATTGATGCCGCGCGGCTCGCGAACTCCATGCGCTGCGCCGCCCGTTTGATGCGACCAGCGAGAAAGAGGATGACATGAGCGAACAGCTTGCCGAAGACATGAGTGCCAAACACATCGAGACCAAGGCCACACGTGGCGCAGCCACGATTGGAAAAGACGCGAGCGGTTCCAGCGAAGACGTGGCGCTGGCCTTCGACGAATTCATGCGCGCCTTCGAGGCCTTCAAGGCCGCGAATGAGGAGCGTATCGATATGATCGAGAAACGCCTCTCGGTCGACGTTCTCACCACCGAGAAGCTCGACCGCATCAACCATGCGATCGACGAGCACAAGGCGATCGTCGACGAGTTGGCGCTGAAGTCGGCGCGCCCGCATCTCGGGGCATCAGGCTTCCGCAGCACCACGGTGCTTCAGCACAAGGCGGCATTCGAGGCTTATGTCCGTCACGGCGAGGCCAATGGCCTGCATGTGCTCGAGGGAAAGGCGCTGTCGGTCGGCTCAAATCCTGACGGCGGCTATCTCGTGCCGGCGGAGACCGAGGCGGCTGTGATCCGGGGCGTCAAGACCATCTCGCCGATCCGCGCGATCGCCGGCAACCGGGTGGTGAGCGCCACGGTCTATAAGAAGCCCTTCGCCATCACCGGTCCGTCGACCGGCTGGGTGGCCGAGACGGCAACGCGGCCCGAGACCAATTCGCCCACGCTGGCGGAGCTTACCTTCCCGACCATGGAGCTTTACG
The DNA here is from genome assembly GCA_038326945.1 of Hyphomicrobiales bacterium. Taxonomy (GTDB): domain Bacteria; phylum Pseudomonadota; class Alphaproteobacteria; order Rhizobiales; family Methyloligellaceae; genus Methyloceanibacter. Next base: position 70,388 of record JBBQKN010000014.1, on the reverse strand, counting down.
CCATGCCGTCGGCGACGCAGACCTTGCTCGACGATTCGGCCGTGAATATCGATGAGTGGCTGGCCGAGGAGATCCAGGTCGCGTTCGCGCAGCAGGAAGGAACGGCCTTTGTCTCCGGCGACGGCACCAACAAGCCCAAGGGCTTCCTCGGTTACACCAAGGTCGCCAACGGTTCCTGGAGCTGGGGCAATATCGGCTATGTGCCCACCGGCACCGACGGCGCCTTCGATACGGCCAATCCGAGCGACGACCTGATCGACTTTATCTACACCTTGAAGTCCGAGTATCGCGCCAACGCCCATTGGGTGATGAACCGCGCCACGCAAGCGACGATTCGCAAGTTCAAGGACGCCGACGGCAATTACATCTGGCAGCCGGTCCAGCGCGCCGACCTCGCGCCGACGCTGATGAACTATCCGGTCGCAGAGAGCGAGGACATGCCGAATATCGCGTCCGACAGTTTCTCGGTCGCCTTCGGCGATTTCCAGCGCGGCTATCTCGTGGTCGATCGCGCCGGCATCCGCGTCCTGCGCGATCCCTATTCCGCCAAACCCTATGTGCTGTTCTACACGACCAAACGCGTCGGCGGCGGCGTGCAGGATTTCGACGCGATCAAGCTGCTGAAATTCGGCACATCGTAAAGCCTGGCCGGGCCGGCGGCTGCGCCATGCGCCCCTCCCACGCGGGCGCGGCCGCCACTTTTTTGAGGCGCTACCACGCTTCGCGCTACTTGAGCGCTTTTTTGATGCGCTACCGCGCTTCGCGCTACTTGAGCGTGCATTTGATGCGCTACCGCTTCGTTGCTTGAGCGCGAATGCGATTTTCGCTTGAGGATAATCTCTCATGGCTCTGGTGATGACGGCGGCGCCTGCCGCCGAGCCAATCAGTCTGGCCGAAGCCAAGGCGCATTTGCGCATCGACGCCGACGACGAAGATCAGCTGCTCGCGTCGCTGATCGTGGCGGCACGAAGCCTGGTCGAGCGGGCGCTTGCGCTTGCCCTCGTCACCGAGAGCTGGTCGCTCTATCTCGACGGCTGGCCGCGAGGCGGTGCGATTGCGCTGCCCATCGCGCCGGTGCAGGCGGTGACGACGGTCAGGGTCCATGACCCCGACGACACGCCGACAGATGTGAGTAGCGACACCTATTCCGTCGATGTGCTGTCCAACCCGGCGCGGCTCGTGCTGGCGCCAGGCGTCGCACAGATGATGCCGGCGCGACGGCTGAATGGCTTCGAAATTGCCTTCACCGCCGGCTATGGCGACGAGGCCGGGGATGTGCCGGGGCCAATTCGCCAGGCGCTCAAGCTACTCGTGGCACATTGGTTCGAGCATCGTGAGCCGGTCGTGCTGGGGCAGCTGGCGCAAGAGGTGCCGGCGACGGTCGGAGGATTGCTCCTGCCATACCGGCGGGTGCGGCTGTGATCGAATTCCTGTCGGGCGAGCTCCGTCACCGGGTCACGCTGGAAGCGCTTCAGCGCGTGACCGACGATGGCGGCGGCTTCACCGAGGACTGGGTGCCGGTCGCGGTGCTCTCCGCCGATCTTCGCCCAATCTGCGGCAACGAACGGGTCGAGGCCGCTCGGCTCGCCGGCAGCATCAGCCATGAGGTGGTGCTGCGCTACCGGGCCGGGGTGGTGCCGGCGATGCGATTGCGGAAGGGCACGCGGCTGTTCCACATCCTCGCCGTCATCGACGTCGAGGAGCGCCGGCGCTGGCTCAAATGTTTGTGTGAGGAACGCGAGTTGTGACCGCGCCTGTCGAAATTCATGGGCTCGAAGGATTGCGGCAGCGCCTTGCGGCGCTTGGCGCCATGACGGGGCTCGATCAGGCTTTACGCGCCGAGGCCGTGGCCGTGGCGGCAGGGGCGAAGGCGACGCTCGCCAGCCGCTACAACGGCAGTCCGCTCAGCCATTCGGTTCAGATCGTGGATGCGAGGGAGGGAGATAGCCCCGCCTTCGCGATCGGCACCGACGAGCCGGCCGGGCGCTATTTTGAGTTCGGCACGACGCGGATGCGGGCGTTTCCCTGGCTCCGTCCCTCGCTTCACGCTCGTTCACCGAGCGTTAACCGTAGCCTTAGAAAACTAGTCGCAATGGCTTTGAAGCCAAGGGGTAAGGCCTGATCATGGCCGTCCCCTAGGGCGCGCATTGAAGGGGGCGGTCGAGTACCCCATATGCTTAACAGTGTTTGATGGAGGCCTGCGATGACGGCAAGTACCGGTTGGTCGCTGCAACGCGGCATGTACCAGGCGCTGGCGAGTTCCTCCGAGCTTGGCGCACTTCTAGGCGGTACGCGGATTTATGACGATCCGCCGCAAGCCGCAACCTATCCCTTTATTTCGCTCGGAGAGAGCATGCTACGTGACTGGAGCACGGGCACCGAAGATGGCGCCGAGCATCTGTTGACCTTGCATGTGTGGTCGCGTGCCGGTGGCAAGAAGCAGGTGCATGACATCATCGAGGCGATCAAGTCGGCCTTACACGACCAGCCGCTGATACTCATGGACCATGAACTCGTAAATCTGCGCCACGAATTCTCAGAAGCGCGGCCGGACCCCGATGGCGACACCTATCACGGCATTGTGCGCTATCGCGCCGTGACCGAGCCGGCGCAAGCCGTGGCCGCCTAAGCTTTCACAGTCAAGTTTGGAGCTCGTCGCCATGGCCGGGAACTCTCCCGGCCATGAGATTTGCGCGTGCAGAGGGTCGCCTGCCGGCCCCTGCCTGCGCTATAGGAGGCTCTTCGCGACCCCACGCGGAGATCACGGGAGCCTCGATGCCGGTCTGGACCAAATTCACGGAGCTATTTGCGCGCGTCACCGACAATCAGTCGAGCGCCACGAATTTGCGCGAGGAAGAATTGCGGTTGGCCGCGGCGGCGCTGCTCGTGCACGCCGCGGTCATCGATGGGCAGTTCGACACCGAAGAGCGCAATCAACTCAGCGCCCTGTTGCAAACGCGCTTCGATCTTGACGATGGCGAAGTGCGCCGGCTCATAAAAGAGGCGGAGATTCGTGAGCACGAGGCCGTCGATCTCTACCGTTTCACCAGCGTTCTTTGCAGCGAGCTCGACCAGGACGGCCGCAAGCGCATCGTCGAGATGTTGTGGGAAATGGCGATGGCCGACGGCGTGGTGCACGAATTCGAATCGAACCTCGTTTGGCGCGCGGCCGAACTGCTCGGGGTCTCCACCCGGGATCGCGTGCTGTTGAGGAAGGCGGTGGCAAGCCGTGTTGGCTGCGATTTGGATAGCTAGAGTTGTAGAAGCCGGCACAAGGCCGGCACGACGGGCGAGGAACAGGGGCGGCTTCATGGCCGCCTTTTTGTTTGCGCGCGCAACCGCATGATGAGGATCTCGCATGACAGCGCAAAAGGGTAAGGACCTGCTGCTCAAACTCGACTCGGATGGGGCAGGGAGCTTCGCCACGGTCGCCGGCTTGAGGGCGAGGACGATCGCCTTCAACGCGGCCACCGTCGATGTGACCGACACCGAATCCGTCGGCCGCTGGCGCGAGTTGCTTGACGGCGCCGGCATCAAGACCGCGCGCATCACCGGCAGCGGCATTTTCAAGGACGCGATCTCGGACGAGACCATCCGCCAATATTTCTTCAACGGCACGGTGCGCGATTGGCAGGTGATCGTGCCCGAGCTCGGCACGGTCGAGGGGCCATTCCAGATTGCGAGCCTCGAATATGGGGGCCAGCATGACGGCGAGGTGACATTCGATCTGGGCCTCGAATCCGCCGGCGCTCTCAGCTTCGCCGCCGCGGCTTGATGAAAGGGGAGGGAGCCATGGTCAATCGGCATAGGGGCGAGATCGAAGCCGTGCTCGACGGCAAGAGCTATCGGCTCTGTCTCACGCTCGGCGCACTCGCCGAGCTTGAACATGCCTTTGGCGAGGACGACATGCTCGCGGTGGCGGAGCGCTTCGAGGCGGGCCGCATCGCGGCGAAAGATGCGATCCGCATGATCGGCGCCGGGCTTCGCGGCGCCGGCTACGATCTCGACGATGAAACCGTGTCGGCGATGCGAAGCGAAGGCGGGGCCGCCGGGTTCGTCGACATCGTCGCGCGGCTGCTCGCCGCCACCTTCACCTCAGGGAGGGCGATGGAGGGAACCGACCCTTTCGGGGAGCGCGCTCCGGCCGGATAGAGCCCCGGATCGTGGCTGGGGCCCCCCGCCCCGAGCCATTCCCCTGGGATGCGGCGATGAGCGCCGGGCTCGGGACCTTGCGGCTTGCACCAAATGTGTTTTGGGCCATGACCCCGCGCGAGCTCGACGCCGCGCTGCGCGGCGCTCTCGGCCTGGGAGGGTCGATGACCCGGGAGGGTCTGTCGGCGCTGATGGCGGCTTATCCCGATGCCGCTAGCATTTAAGCGTTTGAGGATATCCCATGATCGAGCGAACCGATGGACTATTTGTCGTTATCGGCGCCGACACCGCGCCCTTGCGCGCTTCACTCAGCGACGCCAGCCGCTTGAGTGGCAAATTCGCAAGCGACCTGACCCGCGCCTTTACCGATGCGGCGCTCAAGGGTCGCACGCTCGCCGAGGTCCTGAGGTCGCTGGCGCTCTCGCTATCGACTCACGCGCTCGAAGCGGCACTCTCGCCGATCACGCGATTGTTCGGCAGCGGGCTGGCACAGCTGCTCGGCGGCGTGGGTGGCGCCACGGCCTTGCCGTTGCCCTTCGCCAATGGCGGTGTGATCGCCTCGCCGATGACCTTCCCCCTGAGTGGAACTCGGTTCGGCGTGGCGGGGGAGGCGGGGCCTGAAGCCATTCTGCCCCTGTCGCGCGGAAGTGACGGGCGGCTCGGCGTGCGGGCGGAAGGCGGCAGTGCCTCCGTCAATGTCACCTTCAACATCACCACGCCCGATGCCGAGAGCTTCCGGCGTTCGGAGGGGCAGATCGCGGCAATGCTGAATCGCGCCGTCGATCGCGGCACGCGCAATTTGTGAGCGCTCTCCGTCCTTGAAGTTCGTCGTGGCCGAGCTGTCCCGGCAATCCACGCTTTGCGCGCGCGTTCGAAGACGTGGATGCCCGGCGCAAGGCAGGGCATGACGAAGTTGGATTGAGGAACGGTCGAGGGATCAGAAAGCCAATGGCATTTCACGAATTGCGCTTTCCGGCCGCGATTTCGCTCGGCGCCACCGGCGGTCCGGAGCGGCGTACCGAGATCGTCGTGCTTGGCTCCGGCGCTGAGGAGCGCAACAGCCGCTGGGCCGATTCCAAGCGGAGCTATAACGCCGGCTATGGCGTCAAGCGCGTCGACGATCTCCACGCGGTGATCGCCTTTTTCGAGGAGCGGCGAGGGCAGCTACACGGCTTCCGCTGGAAGGATTGGTCCGACTATAAATCCTGCGCGCCGGGCGGGACGGTCAGCCCGCTCGATCAGGAGATCGGGGTTGGCGACGGCGCCACCGCGTCGTTCCAGCTCATCAAGACTTACGGCTCGGTCTTCGCGCCCTGGTCGCGGGAGATCAAGAAGCCGGTGGCGGGCAGCGTGATCGTGGCCGTCGGCGGGGTCACCGAGAGCGAAAGCACTTATGCCGTCAACAGCGCCACTGGCCTTGCCACCTTCGCCGGCGGTCATATCCCGGCAGCCGACGCGATCGTAACTGCGGGCTTTGAGTTCGACGTACCGGTGCGCTTCGACACGGACAAGATCGAGATCAATCTCAGTCTGGTCGAAGCCGGAAATATTCCGAACATCCCCATCGTGGAGATCAGGCAATGAGGGCGATCCCGGCCGGGTTGCAGGCGCATCTCGACTCGGGCGCCACGACGCTCTGCTGGTGCTGGCGCATCACCCGCAACGATGGGGTCGCGCTCGGCTTCACCGACCACGACCGCGACCTTGTCTTTGGCGGCACCAATTTCGAGGCGTCGAGCGGCTTCACCAGCACGGAGATCGCAGGCGCGGTGGGGCTCAATGTGGATGCGCTCGACGTGGAGAGCGCCGTAACGTCAGATCGGCTGAGCGAGGACGATCTCGCCGCCGGGCTGTTCGACAATGCCGCGATCGAGATCTTCCGCGCGAATTGGGAGGACCCCGATCAGCGGGTGTTGATGCGGTATGGCAATCTCGGCGAGGTCTCGCGCGGGACCACGCATTTCAAGGCCGAGGTGAGGGGGCTCGCGCATGAGCTGCAGCAGCCCAAGGGCCGCATCATCCAATTCGCCTGCGACGCCGATCTCGGCGATGGCCGTTGCACCGTCGATCTTGATCAGGATGCGTTCAAGGGGAGCGGCACGGTGACGGCGTTGGCCGATCGGCGCACGCTTACCGTCTCCGGATTAGGATCGTTCGAGCAGGACTGGTTCACGCGCGGGCTACTCGCCTGGACGAGCGGCGCCAATACGGGGTTGAAGGCCGAGGTGAAGCTGCATTCGAAGCGGGACGGCGCCGTCACGCTCGAGCTGTGGCAGGCCATGTCACGCGCGGTCGAGGCGGGGGATGCCTTCACCCTGACCGCCGGCTGCGACAAGAGCTTCAAGACCTGCAAGGCGAAATTCGACAATGCCGTCAACTTCCGCGGCTTCCCGCATGTGCCGGGCATCGACTTTGCTCTCGCCGTGCCCGACCGCGGCGGCAAGAATGACGGCAAGAGCATGAATTGAGATCGATCTCGTTTACGTCACTGATTCGCAGGCACAGGGAAGCTGCGGATATCGGCGGCGACTTCAGGATATTCCGCCGCGAGCTGATCGGCATTGCCGAGCTCGACATCCTCCGCCGGCACCACGCCCGGCCATTCGGTGCTACCGCCCAGGAACCAGGGGCGGGCGCCGATTATGCGCGCGGTGTGGAAGGTGTTACCTGGGATGAAGAGCTGTGCGGTTTGACCCGCGCGCAGGTCTGGGCCGACGATCGCGCGTGCGTGGGTGCCGTCGACATGCAGCATCAGCACCTCGATCGGATCGCCGAGATAATAATGGTAGAGCTGGTCGTTCTTGATGCGGTGAATCTTCACCGGCGCTTCCGGGGTCATCATGAAATAAAGCGCGGAGCCGAGCGGCCGCCCATTGGCGAAGGGCGTCGGCAGACCGCCTGGCGCGATCTTGAGCGCGCTCAGATAGGTTTCGCGGACGAAGCCGCAAGTCTGGTTCGGCTCGAGCTTGAGCAGGACGCGGACTTCGTCCGCGGTCAGGGTGTCGGGCATGGCGTCTCCAGCTTGAGCGCGTGACGTCGCGCCGGATGTTACGCCGGCCATCGCGGCGAGCGTAGCCCCTCCGACAAAGGCGCGGCGGCCGAGCGCTGGGGGGTCTTGCGGCTCCGACATGGCTGTTCTCCTTCGCTCCGGGCGACCCGCCCGACACTCTGCACATTGGGACCTTCATGATAGCACGCGAGGCCATTGTCGCCGTTGGCCGCGGTTGGATTCGTACGCCCTATCACCATCAGGCAAGCGTGAAGGGGACTGGGTGCGATTGCCTTGGGTTGATCCGCGGGCTGTGGCGCGAGCTGCTTGGTCCCGAACCTGAAGCGATGCCCGGCTATACGCGCGACTGGGGCGACGTGACCGGCTCCGAGCCGCTGCTCGCCGCGGCGCGGCGCAATCTCATTCCTGTCGACAAGGACGCCGCGCTGCCGGGAGACGTGATCGTATTCCGCATGCAGGCGGGCGTGGCCAAGCATGCGGGGATACTTACCGATGAACAACACTTCATCCACGCGGTCGAAGACATTGGGGTGGCTGAAGTTGTGCTGACGCGCTGGTGGCGCCGCCGCATCGTGGCAGCCTTCAGCTTCCCGGGAGCGACCTGATGGCAACGCTGGTGTTCGGCATTGCGGGGTCGGCGATCGGTGGCGCGCTGCTCCCGGGCGGGCTCTCGGTGCTCGGTTCGGCGCTCAGCGGTTCGGCGATCGGCGGCGCGCTCGGCACCATTGGCGGCGCCATGGTCGATCAGGCCCTGCTCGGCCCGCTTGCCGGCGCCACGGGTGAGTCGCGGCTGCAAACAGGCCCACGCCTGTCCGATCTCAAGCTCGGCACCTCGAGCGAAGGCACGCCGTTGCCGAAGGTCTATGGCCGGGCGCGGGTGGCGGGGCAGCTGATCTGGGCCACGCGCTTCAAGGAGAAGAAGGAGAAGGTCAAGCAGCAAACCTCTGGCGGCAAGAATGTTGGCGCCACCACCACCGGCAGCGGCAAGAATGCGAAGACGGTCAAATATACCTACTTCGCCAATGTCGCCTATGCGCTGTGTGAGGGGCGGGTCGATCGCCTCGGCACCATCTGGGCCGACGGCAAGAAGCTGAAAAAGAAGAAGTTCGACATCAGCCTGCATTCGGGCTCTGAGACGCAACTGGCCGACAGTCTGATCGAGAACAAGGAGGGCGGCGCGGTTCCGGCCTATCGCGGCACCGCCTATATCGTGTTCAAGAACATGCCGCTCGAGAGTTTCGGCAACCGGCTGCCGCAGCTCAATTTTGAGGTGTTCCGCGCCGTCGACGGCTTTGAAGAGACGGTCAAGGCGGTGACCGCGATCCCGGCCTTGGGCGAGTTCGCCTATGAGCCGTCGCCGGTCATCGCCACCGGCGGCGGCGTCACGGCCTCGGAGAACGTCCACACCAACGAGGGCGGCAGCGATTGGAGCGCCTCGCTCGACCAGCTGGAGGAGCTCCTGCCCAACGTCAGTCGCGTCGCGCTCGTGGTCGGCTGGTTCGGCACCGATCTGCGCATCGGCAATTGCGAGATCAGGCCCGGGGTGGAGACGGCGAGCAAGACGACCGAGCCGTATGCCTGGTCGGCCGGAGGCGTCACGCGGGCCGCGGCTCATGTCGTGTCGCAATCGGGCGGCCGCCCAGCCTATGGCGGCACGCCATCCGATGCCTCCGTCATCCGCGCCATTCAGGATTTGAAGGACCGCGGGCTTGGCGTCACCCTTTATCCGTTCATCGCCATGGACGTTCCGGCCGGCAACGGCCTGCCCAACCCTCACGGCGGCACCGGACAGCGGCCCTATCCGTGGCGCGGACGCATCACCTGCACGCCGGCGCCCGGACAAATGGGCACCGCCGACAAGACCGCGGCCTGTGCCACGCAAGTTTCGGACTTCGTCGGCGCCGCCGTGCCCGCCGACTTCGCCATCGCCGGCGAGAGCGTGAGCTATTCGGGTCCGAGCGAGTGGAGCTTCCGCCGCTTCATCCTGCATTGCGCCCATCTGTGCGAGGCGGCCGGCGGCGTCGACGCCTTCATCATGGGCTCGGAGCTGATCGGCGCCACCACGCTCAGGTCGAGCGCCTCAGCCTTTCCCTTCGTTGCGGCGCTGGTCTCGCTCGCCGCGGATGTGAAGGACGTGCTCAGGCCGGGGACCAAGCTCACCTATGGCGCCAACTGGACCGAGCACCCGGCCTATGTGCCCCCGGACGGCACTGGCGACGTTTATTTTCACCTCGACCCGCTCTGGGCCTCGGCCGACATCGACGCGGTCGGCATCGACGTCTATTGGCCGCTGTCGGATTGGCGCGACGGCGAAGACCACCTCGACTACCAGCCGGGGCGGACGCTCTACGACCTCGATTATCTCAAGGGCAACATCCGCGGCGGCGAGGCCTTCGACTTTTACTACCCGGCCGCCGGCGACACCGGCAACGAGGCGAGCGCGGAGCGCCTGGCGCAGACCCGGACCCCGATTGCCGACGGCGCCTATGGCAAGCCCTGGGTCTACAAACCGAAGGCGGTCAAGGAATGGTGGCAGAACCAGCATTTTAACCGGCCCGGCGGGGTCGAGTCCGGCACGCCCACGGGTTGGGTGCCGGAATCGAAGCCGATCTGGTTCACCGAGATCGGCTGCCCCGCGGTCGACAAGGGTTCGAACCAGCCTAACGTCTTCATCGACCCCAAGAGCTCCGAGAGCTTCGCGCCGTTTTTCTCGCGCGCCACCCGCGACGACCTGATGCAGCGGCGCTATATCACGGCGCTGCAAAGCTTCTTCGACACGAGCGACCCGGATTATGTCGCGGGCTCGAACCCAACCTCCGGCGTCTATGCGGCGCCGATGGTCGATGTGGCGAGGGCTTACGTCTACACCTGGGACGCGCGGCCCTATCCCGCCTTCCCGCTGGCGCTGTCGGTGTGGGCCGATGGCGGCAATTGGGAGCTCGGCCATTGGCTCACCGGCCGCGTCGGCGGCGGCGACGTCGCCAAGGTGGCGGCGAAGCTACTCGAGGATTACGGCTTCAGCCGCTATGACGTGAGCGGGCTCGCGGGCTCCCTCGACGGCTATGTCGTCGACCGGTTGATGAGCGCGCGCGACGCGCTTCAGCCCCTGAGCCTGGCTTATTTCGTCGACGCCTTCGAATCCGGCGGGCTGATCCATTTCGTCAAGCGCGGGCTGATCGGCTCGCTCGCGAGTGTTGCGCCCGGCGATCTGGTCGAGACCGACAAGGACGCGCCGCTCTACACCCTGACCCGCGGCCAGGAGACCGAGCTGCCGCTGTCGGCCAAGATCACCTTCAGCAACGAGGCCAAGGATTATGCCCAGGCCGCCGTCGAGGCGCGAGCGCCTCGATGTGCGCAGCGACCGCGTATCGGCGGCGGAGCTCCCGATCGTCATGCGCCAGAACGTGGCGCAGCAAATCGCCGAATCCTGGCTGCGCGACGCCTGGGCCGCGCGGGAGCGGGCGAGCTTCGCGCTGCCGCCGTCGCGGCTCGCGCTCGAGCCCGGCGACGTGATCACGCTTGCCGCGAGCGGCCGCGCCTATCGCTTGCGCCTGACCGAGACCAGCGACGGCCTGCACAAGAGCGTCGAGGCGCGTTCGATCGAGCCCCGGGTGTATGAGGCTCTGCGCGTGCCGGAGCGGGCGGTCGAGCCAGACCCGGTGATCGTCTACGGCGCGGCGACCGCCTTCTTCCTCGACCTGCCGGCGTTCCGCGCGGGCGAGGCCGAGGAGACGGGCTTCGTCGCCGCCGATGCGAATCCCTGGCCTGGCGCGATCGCCTTTTACCGCTCGCCCACGAATGACGGCTTCGAGCTCAATACCCTGGCCGAGCTGCAAGCCACGCATGGCGTAACGGTATTCGATTTCTACTCAGGGCCGCTCTACCGCTACGACCGGTCGAACACGCTGCGCGTGACGCTGACCCAGGGCGAGCTCGCCTCGATCACCGAAGACGCGCTGCTCGCCGGCGGCAACCTCGCCGCGATCGAGAATGGCGACGGCGACTGGGAGCTGATCCAGTTCCAGAACGCCGAGCTCGTGACGCCTTCGACCTACGATCTCGGCCTGCTGCTGCGCGGGCAGTTCGGCACCGAGGACGCGATCCGCAATCCGGTCGCCGCCGGCGCCCGCTTCATCATGCTCGACGAGGCGGCAGCCGCCGTGGACATGACCGGGGGCGATATCGGCCTCCTGCTCAATTGGCGTTACGGCCCGATCGACGAGGCGATCGACGACCTCGCCTTCAAGACGGAAGCGCATGCCTTCACCGGGCGCGGGCTTCGCCCCTATAGCCCGGTGCATCTGCAAGGCAAGCGCGATCCCGGATCGGACGACTGGACCTTCATCTGGATCAGGCGCACGCGCATCGGCGGCGATAGCTGGGAGCCGGATGAGGTGCCGTTGGCGGAGACGAGCGAGATCTACACGCTGGAGATCCTCGACGGCCCCGGCGGCGCCGTGCTGCGCACCGTCACTGGGCTCGGCGCCGAAGCCTATCTCTATTCGGCCGCGGCCCAGACCGCGGACTTCGGTTCGCCGCAGTCGAACGTCGCTATCCGCGTCACCCAACTCAGCCCGAGCTATGGCGCGGGTGCGCCGGCGGAAGCGCTCACCTACGACCATCAGCATTAGTCCGTGAGCTGAGGAAGCAGAGGACTATCCATGAGTGAAGAGAGCGCGAAGCTGCGCATTCCCTATCTCGCCGCAAGCCAGGCGCAGAAGCACGTCACCCATAATGAGGGCATGACGCTACTCGACACGCTGGTGCAGCTCAGCGTGATCGACAAGGATCTGACCGCGCCGCCGGTGAGCCCGGCCGAGGGCGATTGCTACATCGTCGCCGCCACCGGCACCGGCGCCTGGTCCGGGTGGGACAACCGCATCGCCCGCTATATCGACGGCGAGTGGCGGTCCTATCTGCCCGGCGCTGGCTCGGGCGAGGGCTGGCTCGCTTACGTCCAGGACGAGGACACGATCTATGTGTTCACCGGCTCGGCCTGGCAGCAGCTCCTCGTTTCCGGCGTATGGGAAAAGGGGGCCAACGTCGCCTCCACCGCCACCATCGCGCTCGGCGCTGGCGGCTATTTCCACGTCACCGGCACCACCGGCATCAGCGATATCGATTTCGCCACGCCCAAGGACGGGCGCTTCGCCATTCTCGTCTTCGACGGCGCGCTCACGCTGACGCATGGCGCCAATCTGGTGCTGCCGGGTGCGGCCAACATCAGCACGGCCGCCGGCGATTCCTGTCTCGCGGTGCAGGACAACGGCGATGCGGTGAAGGTCGTGGGTTTCTGGCGCGCCAACGGCAAGGCCGTGGTCGCCACCTCGAAGGCGGACCTCGGACTGGCGGCCTCGACCACGGACAACGCCATCATTCGTGCGGACGGCACCGGCGGCAACACGCAGAACTCGACCGCGACCATCGACGACAACGGTAATGTCTCCTTCACGCGCACGACCCCTGGCGGTCAGTCCGATGGCATCGCCAATTTTACCTCGACGGACGCAGGAGCCGCTTCTGGGCCATGGATCGATGTTTTTAGGAACAGCGCCTCACCTGCGGCCAACGACCTCATGGGAGTTCTGGCCTTCAGCGGCAAGGACGATGGCGGTAACCAGATCGGCTACAGCCTGATGTACGGGAAGATTTTGGACCCGAGCGCGGCCAACAAGAATGGCGAGTTCATCTTCCAGGCATTCGTCAACAATTCGTCTGGCGACCGGGTCAAAATCAGCAATGGCATGCTGGTCGGCTCAGGACCATCCGGCGGCTATCAGGGGACGGGCTCGATCAACGTCCAGCTCGGCTATTACAGCCAGGGCAATTTGATCGCCGATGCCAGCGGCCATCTTCGCCTGCGTTCCTACACCGTGGCGACCCTGCCGAGCGCGGCGGCGGCGGGGCAGCGCATCTACGTGACCAACGAAGCGGGCGGGGCGACGCCGGCATTCTCGGACGGAACCAACTGGCGGCGCGATGCCGATCGCGCCGTCGTGTCCTAAAGGAGGCGCAAGACATGCAGGCGGATAAGCACCCCTACGAGCTGCTGGTGCGGTGGGACCAGGACGGCAAGATCAGCGGCGCCCATGTGCGCTGGCGCTACGTCGTTAAAGATGACGGCGCGGGAGAGACTGTGGGCGAGACGCTTACTGAGGCGGAGCCTGTCGCCGTGGCGAGCGGTAAGGGATTTCCGCTGCAGGATATCCTTTCTCAAGTCCATTCAGATGCGCTCATCGAACTGAGCAAGGCGCAAGCGCAACCTGCCGAGCGGGAGCCGGTGCCAAGTGAGACGAGCGAGCCCCGATAGCGGCGATCGAGGGCAGAGAACCAGCAATGAGTCCCGCGCCGTTTTGACATTTCGCCGGGATCAAAGGCGATGAGAAATCATGCAGATATTCGGATCGGTCTACCGCGCGGTTGAGCATGTCAGCGCCGGGAAGGCCGCAGCCATTGGCGGGGCCGGTTCAGGCGTGTCGATTGCCACGGCGACCCTTGCCGACCCGACCATATTCGCTTGGGTCGATCCCACCGCATTGGTCCCATGGCTGCAGGTCGCGACGCTTAGTGTCGGCCTTGTCACGGGACTCGGTTCCGCCGGCTTAGTGTTTCTGAAATATGTGCAGCGCTGGCGCGCGAGAAAGGCCTAGAGCTCCGCGTTGTCTTTCAAACCATTCCGGCCGCCGTTCGAGGCGGCTTTCTGATTCTGGCCATGAGGCCGGGATAGCGAGGCGGCCGACATGCAAACTCGCTGGCTGAGAGAGCTTCAGAACGTGAATCGGAAGCTCGATCTCGTCATGAACAAACTCGACATCATCGAAACAGAAGGAGCGATCGAAATGGCATGGATCGACGATATGCGGGCGGAGCTCGCGAACAACAGTTCGGTTTCGCAGAGCGCCGTGGTGGCGGTGAATGCGCTTGCCGACAAGGTGCAGGAGCTTATCAATAGCGGCGCCGATGCCGATGAGCTTCAGGCTTTCGTGGACACGCTGCGTGCCAACGACGCGGCTGTCTCCGAGGCGATCAAGGCGCGTACCGCGGCGGTCAGCGAGCCGGCGCCGCTGCCGGTCGAGCCTCAGGTGCAGCCGGAGATCTAGTCGGTCTCGTCGCCGGCGCAGTCATCGCCAAGATCGGAGCGCCGCCTTTGGGCGGCGTTTCGAATCTAGATGAGCATTCTCGGTAGAGAGCGGAGCCGCTGGGCGATGGTCAAGCTCTGGAGACTCATTCGGGGCGGGTTCTTGCAAGGCTACCGGGCGCAGACGCTCGGTGTCGCCGCGGGTCTCGGCGGCGTGATCGATGCCTTGGCCCAATGGGCCGTGGGGGACCTCTCGCCGATCTCCCTCATCCGTGCGCTTTCCGCCAATTGGGCGCTGATCGCGGGAGGCTTCGGGCTGGCAACGCTGGCGGCCAAGGTCGAGCGGACCGCGACTGGCCAGAGGGTCTCCGATATCGCCGACAAGGCGCTCCGCCGGTGAGCCGCATCGCCCCTGCCTCCCTCCGAACTCCAGCATTTCGCAAAAAAGGAGACATCAATGCTGAATCTTACCTGGTTCATTACCGGCGGTTTTGCCAAGGGCTATCGCACCCAAATCCTGGGCTTCACCACTGCGCTTTCCGCAGTGGCGATGTGGGTGGTCGGCGATGCGACGCTGCCGGACCTGATCGCGAAAGCGCCAGCCATCTTCGGCGGACTCGGCCTTTCCGCTCTTGGCGCCAAGGTTAACGCGGCGGAGGGGAGCGCCCCGCCAACCAAGCCCAGCAAAGCGAAATAAGGCGCACTGTGGCGCCCGTTCATGCGAGGTTCATTCAAATTCCGGTAACAAGCCTTGAATGACGAGGAGCGGAACGGCGGCCATGCGGCGGGTCATCAACAGAGCGGGCATGGCGGTTCTCGCCGGTCTCCTGCTGATGGCTGCCGGACAAGCGGCCGAGCCGAATTGCGTGCCTTGGAAATCGGCGGCGCCGGTGATCGCGAAGAACTCCCTGCTTCCGGCCAACGTCATCTACCAGATGGTGCAATCGCGAACTGGCGGCCAGATCATTCATGCGAGCCTTTGCGATGCGGGTGGCCGGTTCTTCTATAAGCTCGTCGTGCTTGGCGCCAAGGGCGATGTGACCAATGTCAGCGTTGACGCTCTGACCGGGCAGCCTTAGGACGATTCCGGCGCTCGGGCGCCTCTAGGAGGGTAGGCGGTTGCGGCTTCTCATCGTGGAGGACGATCCAGACCTCAATCGTCAGCTCGTCTCCGCGCTCAGCGATGCCGGCTATGCGGTCGACACGGCCTTCGACGGGGAGGAGGGTCACTTCCTCGGCGACACCGAGCCCTACGACGCCGTGGTGCTCGATCTCGGACTGCCCAAGATGGATGGGTTGAGCGTACTCGAGCAATGGCGGCGCGACGACCGCAAGATGCCGGTGCTGATCCTCACCGCGCGCGAGCGCTGGAGCGACAAGGTCGCCGGCATGGATGCCGGCGCCGACGACTACGTCGCCAAGCCTTTTCACATGGAGGAGGTGCTGGCGCGCTTGCGGGCGCTGCTGCGCCGCTCCGCCGGCCATGCGCGGAACGAACTCGAATGGGGCCCGCTCCGCCTCGACACCAAATCGGCAAGAGTGACCGTCGACGGCCAGGCGGTGAAGCTCACCTCGCATGAATATCGCGTGCTTGCCTATCTGATGTTGCACCAGGCGCGCGTCGTCTCCCGGACTGAGCTTGTCGAGCATCTTTACGAGCAGAACTTCGACCGCGACTCCAACACGGTCGAGGTGTTCATCGGCCGCCTGCGCAAGAAGCTCGCAATCGACGTGATCAAGACCGTCCGTGGGCTCGGCTATCGCCTCGCGGACAAGAGCGATGAGGCCTAGCTCTCTCGCCTTTCGCCTCTTTGCTTCCGCGGTGGTGTGGACGCTGATCGTCGTCCCCGTGGCCGCCTTCCTCCTCCTGTCCCTCTATCGCCAAGCCGTCGAGCGCAGCTTCGATGCGCGGCTCAATGTCTATCTGACGAGCCTGATCGCCTCGACCACGGCCGATGCCGCCAGCGCTCCGAAAGAGCCGGCCAATCTCGGCGATCCCATCTTCACCCTTCCATTCTCCGGCTGGTATTGGCAGATCAAGGCGATCGAGGGCGCCGACCGTCCCGCCTTCATCTCCGACTCCCTTCTCGATGAGCAGCTCGCCCTTCCGAGCCAAAGCGGGATGCCCGCAGATCAGAACCTGACTCGGCGCGCTTATGAGCCGGGTCCGGACGCGCAACGCTTGCGCGTGGTCGAGCGCGAGATCAGGCCGGCTGGGCCCGGCTCGGCGCCCTATTCCTATGCGGTCGCAGGCGATGCCGCCGAGATCGAGCGGGATCTTGGCGAGTTCAGGACGATGCTGATCACCGCCTTGGCGGTACTTGGGCTCGGGCTCGTCCTGGCCACACTCTTCCAGGTGCGATTCGGCCTCGCCCCTTTGCGCGCCATTCGTCAGAACCTCGCGGCGATCCGTTCGGGCGATGCGGAGAGTCTCGAAGGCGCGCTGCCGGACGAGATCAGACCGCTGCAGCAGGAGCTCAACGCTCTGATCCAGTCGAACAAGGAGATCGTTGATCGGGCGCGGACCCATGTCGGCAATCTCGCGCACGCGCTCAAGACGCCGCTCAGCGTCATCACCAACGAAGCGCGGGAGAAGGACGGGCCGCTCGCCAGCAAAGTGATCGAGCAGGCCGAGCTCATGCGCACCCAAATCACCCACCATCTCGACCGGGCGCGGGTCGCCGCCCGCACCGGCGCCATCGGCGACACCACGGATGTCGAGGCCGTGCTCGAGGGACTGAAGCGGGCGCTCGATCGGATCTATGACGCAAGGGGGCTGGAGCTCGACCTGAGTTCGAACCCGGGACTTAGATTCCAGGGCGAGAAGCAGGATTTCGAGGAGATGGTCGGCAACCTGCTCGATAATGCCTGCAAATGGGCGCAGTCGAGAGTTCTCGTCAGCGCCGAGCGGCGCGCCGGTGCCGCCAGCTTCACGGTGCTCGTGGATGACGATGGGCCGGGGCTGACGGCGGAAGAGCGCGCCAAAGCGGTGAAGCGAGGGCAGCGGCTGGACGAGACCAAGCCCGGGTCGGGTCTTGGGCTTTCGATCGTGGCGGATCTGGCCCATCTCTATAAGGGCCGCTTCGAGCTCGAAGCCTCGCCGCTAGGAGGCGTGCGCGCCAAGCTTGAACTCCCGGCTGCCTCTCACGAGGCCTAGCTCACAAATCGTTTCGGAAATCACCGTTTGTTAACGGGCGCTTGCGACAATTCGTCTTAAGTTAGCGTCTGTGTACGACGCAACGTTCCGTTGTCCAGTCAGGACGGAAGCGATGCGAGTGGCGTTTCTGCGTATGGCGTCAGTTTTGACGCTTGCCCTTATTCCGGTGTCGATCGCGGCCTGTAGCTCGGACAAAGGCGCTGGGTCTCTCCTCGGCGCGTTCACCGGCGGCGAGGCTGGAACTCAAAAGACCCGAGGGCCCGATCGGTCCACGGCGAAGGCATCCGGATCGGTGGTCGGCGGCATCAGCCGCAATGAGATCGGCCGGGAAATGAGCACGCGGGAACGCGGTGTCGCGGCCAATGCCGAATATCGAGCGCTCGAATATGGCCGGTCCGGCGCGCCCGTCGCCTGGGACTATCCGGCCATGAGCCACCGGGGCTCGATCGTGCCCGGGCGCCCCTTCAAAAAGGGCGAGCAATATTGCCGCACCTACACCCACACTATCAATCGGGGCGACGCGCCGGAGGCGGTCAAGGGCATCGCCTGCCGCGAAACGAACGGCACTTGGCGTACCACGAGCTAGTGCTCTTCTCCCTTGGCGCCTCTGCCGGCCCCGCCGGCTGAAGCCTTAAGACGCTTTTAAGGCGTAGGGTTCACCTGCGTCTCCCTCCCGAAGCTTCCCCCCTCCGCACCAATCCCCTATGGCTAGCCTTCCTGAACAAGCGGAGGTCCGCCCCCAGTGCTGGTCTGGGTGATCTTTGCCGCGATGACGGCGTCGGTGCTCTACGTCTTGCTGCGTCCGCTCGCGGGCGGAGGCGCAAGCGAGGGTACCCGCGCGGCCTTCGACGCAACGGTTTACCGGGATCAGCTCAAAGAGGTCGAGAGCGACCGCGAGCGTGGCTTGATCGGCTCGGTGGACGCGGAAGCGGCGCGTATCGAGATCGCCCGTCGCCTGCTCGCGGCTGACGCCGAAGAAAAGAAGGAAGGCGACAGGGGGGGCGCTAAGCGGCCAGCAAATAGGGTCGCTGTCGGGCTCGCGCTGATCCTTCCCCTGCTCGCTCTCGGCTGCTACCTCGTCTACGGCTCTCCCCGTCTTCCCGACCAGCCCCTCGTGGCCCGCTTGCAGGAACCAGCCAACGACCAGAATCTCGATGTGCTGGTGGCGCGGGTGGAGGCGCGGCTGCGCGCGCACCCAGAGGAGGGGGAGGGATGGGACGTCATTGCCCCCGTCTATATGGGCTGGCGCCGCTATACCGATGCCGCCGAGGCCTTCCGGCATTCGATCCGCCTCCTGGGAGAATCGCCCAAACGTCTGTCCGGTTATGGCCACGCGCTGGTGCTCGCCAACAATGGCGTCGTGACGGAAGACGCCCGCAAAGCCCTTGAGCGGGCCACCGCGCTCGATCCCGATCTGGTCGAGCCTCGCCTCCTGCTCGCCATCGCCATGGAGCAGGATGGCCAATTCGCGGCGGCGGCGGAGGCTTGGCGCGCGCTGCTCGCAGGCGCGCCGGCGGACGCTTCCTGGCGCAAATTGGTGGAAGAGCGGCTCGCCCAAGACGAAGCGCGACTCGCCGGCAAGCCTGTTCCCGGCACATCCGTCGCAGGCAGCCCAGGAGGTTCGGTCCCAACGCCGTCAGGAGCCGGAGGCGGACCGGCGCCAGAGGATATCGCGGCCGCGCAAAAGATGAGCCCTGCCGAGCGGCAGGCGATGATCGAGACCATGGTGCAGAGGCTCGCGGACAGGCTCGCGCGGAACAGCGACGATCTGGCCGGGTGGCTGAAGCTCGTCAGAGCGTATAGCGTGCTCGACCGTAAGGACGAGGCGGCGAAGGCGCTCGAACAGGCAAGGACCGCGTTCAGTGGCAACGACCAGGCGCTTCAACAACTCGATGCGCTCGCGGCCGAGCTTGGGCTCAAATCTTGATTTGGAGTCGGGTTGATGACACGGAAGCAGCGGAGAGTCGTTCTGATCGGCACGAGCCTCGGCGTGCTCGCGCTCGCCGTTGGCTTGGTGCTGCTGGCTCTGCGCGATTCGATCGTGTTTTTCTACACCCCGGCCGAAGTGGCGGAGAAGCATCTCGACACGGGCCAGCGCTTTCGGCTCGGAGGCTTGGTTGAGGATGGCAGCTTAAAGCGCGGTGAGGGGACTTCAATCCGCTTCGCCATCACCGACAAACGCGCCGCGCTGCCGGTGACGTTCACGGGGGTTCTCCCCGATCTCTTCCGCGAGGGACAGGGCGTGGTGGCCGAAGGCACGCTTCAATCGGACGGCGTGTTTCACGCCGACAGCGTGCTCGCCAAGCATGATGAGAACTACATGCCGCCAGAGGTGGCGAAGAAGCTGAAAGAGCAAGGGCTTTGGCGCGAGGATGCGCAGGCCGGGACGCCGCAGGGCGCGGGCAAAGTCAATTGAGCGGGAGCGCTTGAAAGCATGATCGCTGAGACCGGCCACTACGCTTTGATTCTCGCCCTTGGCGTCGCCATCGTGCAGACGGTGCTACCGCTTTGGGGCACGCGCCGCCACGATCCCCAGCTCATGGCCGTCGCAGCGCCGGCGGCGCAAATGCAGTTCCTACTGATCGCTATTTCCTTCGCGGCGCTGATGGTGGCCTATGTCACCTCGGACTTTTCCCTGCAGAATGTCTGGGCCAATTCCCACTCCGCCAAACCGATGATCTACAAGATCGCCGGCGTGTGGGGGAACCATGAAGGCTCGATGGTGCTCTGGGTCTTGATCCTGGCGCTGTTCGGCGCCGCGGTCGCGACCTATGGTTCCAACCTTCCGCGGGAACTGCAAGCCAATGTGCTCGCGGTCCAGGGCTCCATCGCCGCGGCCTTTCTGCTGTTCATCATCACCACGTCGAATCCCTTCGTCAGGCTCGACCCCGCGCCCTTCGACGGGCAAGGCCTCAATCCGGTGTTGCAGGACCCGGCCCTCGCCTTCCACCCGCCGTTCCTCTACGCGGGCTATGTCGGCTTCTCCATGGCCTTCTCCTTTGCCGTTGCGGCGTTGATCGACGGCCGTATCGACGCGGCCTGGGCGCGCTGGGTGCGGCCTTGGACTCTCGCCGCCTGGATGTGTCTGACGCTTGGCATCGCCATGGGCTCGTGGTGGGCCTATTACGAGCTCGGCTGGGGCGGGTTCTGGTTCTGGGATCCGGTCGAGAATGCCTCCTTCATGCCCTGGCTTGCCGGGACCGCGCTTTTGCATTCGGCGCTCGTCATGGAAAAGCGGAACGCGCTGAAGGTCTGGACCATCCTCCTCGCCATCATCACTTTCTCGCTCAGCCTGATGGGGACTTTCCTGGTCCGCTCCGGTGTGCTCACTTCCGTGCACGCCTTTGCCGTCGACCCCGCGCGCGGCATCTTCATTCTCGCCATCATGGGCATCTTCATCGGTGGAGCGCTGACGCTGTTTGCGATCCGGGCGCCGCTGCTCGCCCAAGGCGGGCTGTTCGCGCCAATCAGCCGCGAGGGAGCCCTCGTCCTCAACAATCTGCTCCTGACCACGGGTTGCGCCGCGGTGTTTGTCGGCACGCTCTATCCTCTCGCGCTCGAAGCAGTCACCGGCGAGAAAATCTCGGTCGGCGCGCCCTTCTTCAATTTCACCTTCGTCCCTCTCATCGTGCCGCTCCTGCTCGCGGTACCGTTCGGACCTATGCTCGCCTGGAAGCGGGGCGACATCGTTGCGGCCGGACAGCGGCTCACAGCCGCGGCGGTCCTGGCGCTGGTTGCCGTGGTGGCGGTGCTGGCATGGCAACAGCATGGACCGTGGCTTGCGCCCTTCGGCATCGGCCTTGGGATTTGGCTCGTCTTCGGCGCATTGTCGGAGATCACCTTCAGGGCCAAGTTGCTCGACTCGTCTTGGCCGGAAGCCTTTCGCCGCTTCGGCAATCTGCCGCGGTCGGCTTATGGCACCTTGCTTGCCCATGCAGGCGTTGGGCTCGCGGTCATCGGCATTGTCGCGACCACGGCTTGGCGCAGCGAGAGCATCCTGGCGCTCATGCCGAAAGAGACGGCCAAGATCGCCGGTTACGAGCTGACCTTCGAGGGCGTCGCCCCCAGGCAGGGGCCGAACTATCGGGAGCGCGTAGGCCTATTCACAGTGACGCGTGGCGACGAGCTCGTTGCTAGCTTGGAGCCGTCGAAACGCGAATTCACCGTCGAGCAAAGCAGCACGACGGAGGCCGGCATTCATGCGAGCTGGCGCGGCGATCTCTATGTCGTGCTTGGCGACGAGCTTAAGAATGGTGCCTACAGCGTCAGGATTTATTTCAACCCGCTCGTGCGCCTGATCTGGCTTGGCGCCGTGGTCATGTTTATCGGCGGGGGCCTGTCGCTCTCCGACCGGCGTTTGCGCGTGGGAGCGCCGAAGCCGGCGCGGGCGCGTGGCGAAGGGCTGGCTGCCGCCAAATAGCACCATGTCAGGCCACCATCCTTGTCCCCGATCTGACCGGGCCATCGGAGGCAATGCCCTGAAGGCGTTGTTTGCGGGTTTGATCTTGGTTCTGGCGGTGCTGCCGGCCAAGGCCGTGGAGCCCGACGAAGTGCTCCAGGACAAGCAGCTTGAAGCCCGGGCGCGGCTCATTTCCGAGGGCTTGCGCTGTCTGGTCTGCCAAAATCAATCGATCGACGATTCCGCCGCCCCGCTGGCCAAAGATCTCCGCCTGCTGGTCCGGGAGCGATTGAAGGCGGGTGACACGGATCAGGAGATCGAGGATTTCGTCGTGGCGCGCTACGGCGAATTCGTGCTGCTGAAGCCACGCTTCACCGCCCACACCCTGTTACTCTGGTTCGCGACGCCGGCTCTGTTCCTGGCCGCCGTCCTGATCGTGGTGGTGTCCTATCGGCGCCGGTCCACTGCGCCGGGCCCCGCGGCGCTGAACAAATCCGAGCAGCGCCGGCTCAAGCAATTGCTAGAAGACGATCGCTGATTGCCGCGGCGGGTCCGATGCCCCATATGGATGCGGTAGAGCTTGGGCTTACGCCGCCGGGGACTTGGGCCAGGGGCAACCTTACCGAAATTTAATTCCCCCGAAACTGCGGCGTAATTGCCGAACCCCTATATTTCTCAACCAGAAGCCTCGCTTTGATCCAGGCGAGGCTCGGGACCATACGGATTTCTTTTTCCAGGAGAGAGGTGACCTAATGAATCATCCCGACCAGAGCCCGTTGACCGGAGAGAGCCCAGGCAAGCGCATGCTTGCGCGCGGGCCGCTCGCGGTGACGGCTGCTGCGCTGATTGCCGTGGGCGCGTTGGGGCTCGCGCTTGGCCAAGACATGCAATTTGCTTCCGCCGAGCCGGCGCCGACCGTGCAGACCCCTTATGGCGCGGCGCCGTTGAGCTTTGCCGACCTCGTACAGAAGGTCAGCCCGGCGGTTGTCAGCATCAACGTCAAGGGGGACGCCAAGGTCGCCCAGAACGACTTCCAGATTCCCGGACTGCCCGACATTCCCGAGGACAACCCGCTCTACGATTTCTTCAAGCAGTTCCGGGGCCAGGGCATGCCCAACGGGCAGCGGACCCCGCGTCCGCAGCCGACACTGGCACAAGGCTCAGGCTTCTTCGTTACGCCCGACGGCTACGTCGTCACCAACAATCATGTGGTTGAGGACGCCGAGGACATTACGGTGACGATGGAGAATGGCGACAAGTTCCCCGCGACACTGGTCGGCTCGGACGCGCGTACCGACGTTGCGGTGCTCAAGGTCAAGGCTTCGAAGGAATTTCCCTACGTCAAATTCTCCGATAAGGACCCCCGCGTCGGTGACTGGGTGCTCGCGGTCGGTAATCCGTTCGGCCTCGGCGGCACGGTGACGGCCGGTATCATCTCCGCCCACAATCGCGACATCGGCTCGGGTCCCTACGACTATCTTCAGATCGACGCGGCGGTGAACCGCGGCAACTCGGGCGGTCCGTCGTTCAACTTGGACGGCGAAGTGATCGGCATGAACACCGCGATCTTCTCGCCTTCCGGCGGCAATGTCGGCATCGCCTTCGCCGTGCCGGCCGTCCTGGTCAAAGAGGTTGTCGGCCAGCTGCAAGAGCACGGCACTGTCGATCGCGGCTGGCTTGGCGTCGTCATCCAGAATGTGAGCGACGACATCGCCGATTCGATCGGACTGGCCGAGGCGAAGGGCGCCATGGTCACCAAAGTGGCCGAGGACGGTCCTGCCGCCAAGGAGGACGTTAAGGCCGGTGACGTGATCGTCGAAGTGAATGGCGAGCCGATCGAAGATTCTCGCGACCTCGCTCGCAAGATCGCCGAGCTGCATCCGGATACGGCCGTGAAGCTTGGCATCATGCGCTATGGCGACAAGCATCAGGTCGACTTGAAGCTTGGCAAATTCCCAAGCGGCAAGAAGCTCGCGGCCCTCGAGGAGGACAAGCCCGACGCTGGCGAGCAGCTCGACAACCTTGGTCTTTCGCTCGCACCGGCGGTGAAGGTCCCTGGCGCCGGCGAGGATGGCGTCGTGATCACGGAAGTCGATCCCGACAGCGATGCCGCCGACAAGGGGCTCAAAGCTGGTGACGTCATTCTCCAAGTCGCCGGCGAGGACGTGTCGGAACCTGGCGATGTGGCGAAGGGCGTCAAGAAGGCGATGGACAAGTCCAAGGACAAGGACAAGGTCAACGTCCTCATTCAGGTCAAGACCGGCGACCAGACGCGCTTTGTTGCGCTCTCCCTGAAGAAGGCCAAAGTCTAGACCTTCTACGCCGGAGGGCGGCGCGGTTTCCCCCCACCGCGCCGCCCACCCTTTTTGACGTCCGCAGGGGTCCCCCATGGCTCTTGCCTTGAACGAACAACCAGTTGCCGCAAGGAGACGCCCAGCCATGCGCGTGCTGGTGATCGAGGACGATCAGGAAACGGCGAGTTTCCTCAGGCGTGCGCTCAAGGAACAGGGGCACGTCGCGGAATACGCCGCCGATGGCCAGACTGGCCTCGACCTCGCGAGGACCAACGCCTACGACATTCTCATCGTCGACCGCATGTTGCCGAAATTGGACGGGCTCGCGGTGATCGGGACTCTCCGCGCCGAGGAGATCAGGACGCCAGTGTTGATCCTGAGTGCGCTGGGCGAGGTCGACGACCGGGTCAAGGGTCTGCGCGCCGGCGGCGACGACTATCTCACCAAGCCCTACGCCTTCAGCGAGCTGCTGGCCCGGATCGAGGCTTTGGCGCGGCGTACTTCGCCGGAGGAGGGGAGCACGCGCTTCGTCGTCGGCGACCTTGTGCTCGACCGCCTGTCGCATAAGGTGACGCGCGCGGGCGAGGCAATTCTGTTGCAGCCCCGAGAGTTCCGCCTGCTGGAATATCTGATGAAACATGCCGGTCAGGTCGTGACCCGCACCATGTTGCTCGAAAACGTATGGGACTATCACTTCGATCCGCAAACCAACGTCATCGACGTGCACGTATCGCGGCTTCGCTCCAAAATCGACAAGAACTTTGCGACGCCGCTGCTGCACACGGTGCGCGGCGCCGGCTACTCGATCCGTGACAGCGCTCACTAAACTTTTTCGCACCACCACGTTTCGACTGTCGCTGACCTATCTCGCGCTGTTCGGCGCGGCTGCGGTCGTCGCCATTTTCTATATTTACTGGAACACCACCGTGCTGCTGACCCGGCAGCTGCACGAGACCATCGATGCCGAGCTCACGGGGCTCGCCGAGCAATATACCGGCGGCGGCCTTAACCGCTTGGTCCGCACCGTGGCCGACCGCAGCCGGACTCCGGGCAACAGCCTCTATTTCGTCGCCGATGCCGACGGCCGCCGCATCGCCGGCAATCTCACCTCGATCTCCGAGGAACTGGCCAAGAGCTTGGGACCCGTCGAGTTCGAATATCACCGTCCGGCCGAGGGTGGCATCGAGACCCGGCTTGCCTTCGCCAATGTATTTAGGCTGCCCGGCGGCTATCGCCTGATCGTCGGTCGCGACATCGAGGACCGGCGGGAGCTGGGGCGCGTGATCCGCTCGGCCATGCTGTGGGGCCTCGGCGTCATGGCGCTGTTTGGGATTGGCGGCGGCTATTTGGTCAGCCGTAACCTGCTTGCGAGAATCGATGCAGTCGCCGAGACTGCGCGCACTATCATGGAAGGCGACCTCACTGGCCGCCTGCCGGTGAACGGTTCCGGCGACGAACTCGACCGCTTGTCGCAGAACCTCAATCTCATGCTCGCTCGAATCGAGCAGCTGATGGCTGGCTTGCGCGAGGTCTCGGACAACATCGCCCACGATTTGAAGACGCCGCTCAACCGCTTGCGCAACCGGGTCGAGGCCGCTCTGCGGGAGCCCTATGGGGAGACGGCCTATCGTGAGGCGCTTGCGCACACCATTGAAGAGGCGGACGGGCTGATCAAGACGTTCAATGCGCTCCTTTCCATCGCGCGGCTCGAGGCCGGTGCGGCAGGCGACAACAAGGAAAGTTTGGACGTGGGGGCACTTGTGCGCGACGTGGCGGAACTTTACGAGCCGGTGGCCGAGGAGCGGGGCATCATGCTAAAGGCGGAGGCGGGCGATCCGGTGTTTACCCGCGCCGATCGCCAACTGCTCGGACAGGCTATCGCGAATCTCATCGACAATGCGATCAAATATGGCGCGCCCGACCGGGCTCAAGGCGTCAACGGAGAGATGCCGGAGGTGAGCGTCACGGCCGGGGCTATAGGACCAATGGCGGAAATCGTCGTGACCGACCGAGGGCCCGGCGTCCCGACTTGTGAGCGCGAACGCGTGCTCGGCCGATTTGTCAGACTTGAGGCGAGCCGCTCCGAACCCGGTAGCGGGCTGGGCTTGAGCCTGGTCGCGGCTGTGGCCAGGCTCCATGGCGGTGGTCTCAGGCTTGATGACAATCACCCGGGGCTCAAGGTGGTCCTGTCCTTGCCGGCGGAAGCGCCACCGCTCGACAACGAAACCGCAAAACATGCAGCGGTCGCGCCGGAGCCGAAGCCGGCGTGACGGCTTTCTTCGAGCGCGTCAGCGAATGTCCGCCGATCTTCGACGAGGCGCGCGGCGCCGATCTGCTCGATAGTCTGGCGAAGGCGTTCGAAGCCTCCGAGGCGCTCGCTCCTGCCGGGCTCCTGCTGCGGGAGAGGCCCGAGATTCGCGAACTGCTGGAGGCGTCCCTGTCCGGAGCGCCTTATCTCGCCGCTCTTGCCACGCGCGATGCGGGCTTGCTCGCCGAGTGCCTGTTACGCGATCCCGACGTCCATCTCGATGAGGCTTGCGCCGGTCTTACGTCCGCGGCCGATGTGGCAACCACCTCAAAGGAGGTCATGATTGCACTCCGCCGGTTCAAGCGTCGGATCGCTCTCCTCGTTGGTCTTGCGGACCTCGCCGGCGTCTGGTCGACGGAAGAGACGATCCAAGCGCTGAGCGTCGCGGCGGAAGCCGCGGCCGACCAGGCGGTCAGGTTTCTGTATCGCCAAGCCCATGCAAGCGGGCAGATCAAGGACCCGGCGCCCAGAGGCTATTTCGTCATCGCCATGGGCAAGCTCGGAGGCCGCGAACTCAACTATTCGAGCGACATCGACATCATCGTCTTCTATGACGCCGGCCAGGCTGGACTGTCCGAGGACATCGAGCCCTCGGCCTTCTTCGTTCGGCTCACCCGGGAACTCGTGCGCCTCTTGCAGGAGCATACGGGCGACGGCTACGTGTTCCGCACCGATCTCCGGTTGCGCCCCGATCCCGGGGCAACGCAAGTGGCGCTTTCAACCGATGCGGGTCTCTCCTATTACGAAAGCTTCGGGCAAAATTGGGAGCGTGCCGCGCTGATCAAGGCGCGCATCGTGGCCGGCGACCGCGCCGCGGGTGAGGAATTTCTCGACCAGGTTGTCCCCTTCATCTGGCGCAAATATCTCGATTTCGCGGCAATCGCCGACATCCATGCGATGAAGCGGCGGGTTCACGCGCATAAGGGTCACGGCAAGGTCGCGGTCGCCGGCCATGACATCAAGCTTGGGCGGGGAGGGATCCGCGACATCGAGTTCTTCGTCCAGACTCAGCAGCTCATCGCCGGGGGGCGCCACCCCGAGCTTCGCACCCGCGGCACGATCGAGACGTTGAAAGAATTGGCCAAGGGCGACTGGATCGCTCCGAGCGCGGCGGACGACCTCACGCGATCCTATTTCTTCCTGCGCCGGGTCGAGAACCGGCTGCAGATGATTGGGGACCAACAGACCCACACGCTCCCGGATGAGGGCAACGAGCTGCGCCGGATTGCAATGCTGTCCGGCTTTGCCGACACCGACGCCTTCGCCGACACGCTGCTGGCGGAGCTTGCCGGGGTCGAAGCCCATTACGGCGACCTATTCGAGAAGCTGCCGCCCTTGCCGGAGGACGCCCCAAGCATCGTCTTGCCGGGCGACGAGGCCGATCCGGCCGCGCTCGCCACGCTCGAACGCTTGGGCTTCCGCAATCCGGAACAGGCCATAGCCGCGGTCAGCGCCTGGCAGTCGGGCCGCTATGCCGCCACGCGGAGCGCGCGCGCCCGAGAGCGCTTGAGCGAATTTCTTCCCTCGTTGCTCGATGCCTTCAGCCACACCGCCGAGCCGGATTTGGCGCTCGGCACCTTCAACAAGGTCATGGCCGACATGCCCGCCGGCCTTCAGCTCTTCTCGCTGCTTGCGGCCAATCCGAGCCTGCTGCGACTGATCGCCGACATCATGGGAACGGCGCCGAGACTCGCCGCCATCATCGGCCGAAGGCCGCGTCTGCTCGACGTCGTGCTCGATCCCGGCTTCTTCGGCGCCGTGCCGACGCCGGGCAAGCTCGAGGAAATCGTGCTGAGGGCGCTGGACGAAGCGTCCGACTACCAGGACGCGCTCGACCGGGCCCGCGTCGTTGGCCGCGAGCAGGGGTTTCTGATCGGGGTCCGGGTGCTGTCGGGAACCATCTCGGCGCCACAGGCGGGCGCGGCTTACGCCACACTCGCCGAAACGCTGATCGGTTCGCTCGCCGCGCGGGTCGACGCGGAGCTCGAGTGCCAATATGGACGCATGCCCGGGGGAGAGGCTGCCGTGGTGGCTATGGGCAAGCTCGGCAGCAGAGAGATGACGGCCGCGTCCGATCTCGATCTCATCACCGTCTACGACTTCACCGGCGAGGATGCTGAATCGGACGGATCGAAGAGCCTCCCAGGAAGCCACTATTATACGCGGTTCACCCAGCGGCTGATCGCGGCGCTGTCGGCGCAGACGGCGGAGGGCTCACTCTATCAAGTGGACATGCGGCTGCGGCCATCGGGCAGCCAAGGGCCGGTCGCGACCAGGCTTGTGAGCTTCATCGACTATCAAGAGCATTCCGCCTGGACCTGGGAGCATCTGGCGCTCACCCGTGCGCGCGTGGTGTCGGGTCCGCCCGAATTGCGACAGGTCATCGAGCGCACCATCTCCGAGGTACTGCGCCGGCCACGCGATCGCGCCCAGGTCGCGGCCGACGTGCGCGCCATGCGGACCAAGATTGAGGCGGAGAAGGGAACGCGCGACATCTGGGACCTGAAGCACGTTCGAGGTGGCTTGGTCGATATCGAATTTCTGACCCAGTTCCTGCAGGTGGTCAGCGCCCATGACCACCCCGAAGTGCTCGATCAGAACACCGAGAGGGCGCTCGCAAAGCTGCTACAGGCGCAAGTGATTACGCTGGACGACGCCGACATCCTCGTACCGGCGGCGACGCTCTACCACACGCTGACCCAGGTCCTGCGCTTGTGCCTCGACAAGCCGTTCGCGCCGGACGACGCGCCACGGGCGTTGAAGGATTTGCTCGCCCGCGCGTCGGAAATGCCCGACTTTGCCAGCCTCGAAGCGACGCTGAAGGACACGCTTCGTGCCGTGCACGACGCCTTTGAGCGGATTGTCGCCGGCTAGTGCGTCCCGTGGCTCAGGCGGTTGCCGCCTGGGTTTCGCCCTGATCGGTTTCGGCCTTCACAGGAAGGGTGCAGGTGACGGTGGTGCCGTGGCCTTCGCGGCTCACGATGCGCAGGGAGCCACCATGCAGCTCGACCAGGGCCTGGGAGATGGCGAGCCCCAGTCCGCTCCCCTGATGGCTCTTCGAGAATTGGTTCTCGACCTGCTCGAAGGGGCGTCCGAGCTTCAAAATATCGGCTTCGGGAATGCCAATGCCGCTGTCCTTGATGGCGATGCGGACCTGTCCCCGCGCCCGTGACAGATGGACGTCGACATTGCCGCCGTCCCGGGTGAACTTCACCGCATTGGCCAAGAGATTGAGGAAGATCTGTTTCAGCGCCCGGCGATCGGCCTCGAGCATGAGGCGCGATGGGCCGTGGCGCGAAACGGCGATGCCGCGGTCGGCGGCGGTCTGGCTCACCACCTTCATGCTGTCCTCGACGATGTCGGCGACGTCGACGGTGTCGATGTCGAGCGTCATGCGGCCGGCCTCGATCTTCGACATGTCGAGAATGTCGTTGATGACTTCGAGCAGGAAGGTGCCGCTCTCGTGGATGTCGCGCGAATATTCCTGATATTTGGCGTGGCCGAGGGGGCCGAACAACTCCTGGTCCATGACCTCGGAGAACCCGATCACGGCGTTCAGGGGCGTGCGCAGTTCATGACTGATATTCGCGAGGAACTCCGATTTCGCCCGGTTGGCGGCCTCGGCGCGGTTCTTCTCCAGCGCGTATTTCTCGGCCAGGTCGACAAGCTGCTGCTTCTGCTGCTCAAGCTCCCGGCGCGAGAGCCTGAGCTCGGCGACGCTGGCCCGGAGCTGTTGCTCGCTGTCTGCGAGGCGCTGCTGGCTTTGCTTGAGGACGGTGACGTCGGTACCGACGCTGACATAGCCGCCATCCTTGGTCCGCCGCTCGTTGATATGCAGCCACCGTCCGTCCTCGAGCTGGGCCTCATAGGTGCACGACTCTTCGTCGCTATTCACCGTGACGCGCTGGCGGATCACGGGGTCGGAGGCTGCGGCGATCACCTCCTCATAGTGATTGCCGGGGCGGAGCGCACTTTCGGGCAGTCCGTGGAATTGCTGATATTTGCCGTTGCACATCAGGAGCCGGTTCTCGTGGTCCCACAGCACGAAGGCTTCCGAAATGGTCTCGACCGCATCGCGAAGGCGCATATTGGCATCGGCCGAAACGGTGACGTCCTGCTCGGCTCCGGCGATGGCGGTGAGGTAGGGCTCTCCGGTTTCGTTGTCGCGGGTGATGTCGCCGCGGAGCCTGATATTCACCCAATGACCGTGGGCGTGACGGAGACGGAAGGTCCGATCGAAATGGGTCCTGCCCTCGCGTAAATGCTGGTCGATCTCACGGCGGAGATCGTCGCCCGGGTGTAAGGACTGCGCGATGGCGCGGAAGGCCATGGCGTCGCCGCTCGGTGTCCGGCCGAGCAGCCGGTACATCGGCTCCGACCAATGCACGTGTCCCCGGGCTAAATTCCAGCGCCAAACCGGGCAAGCGGACATGGCCTCGGTGAGTTTCCCCTGAATGGATTCGCTCCTCCGCACCTCTACCGGCGCCAGATACCAGAGGCTGCCTCCGAGCAGCGCCAACACCAGGCCGGTGCAGATCAGAAGGCTGATCTCAAGGCTTGCGTCGTGGCGCCAGCCCGAAAGGGCGGCGCTCACGGGCTGGAGGAAGGCGATTTGCGCATGGTCGTCTTGGACGTCGCGAACGGTGACGATCGCGTCCGTGCCGTCGGTCAGGGTCATGCGCAACACGCCGGCATCGGCGCCGAAGGTCGTGAGGGGTTGCTGCGGGCCGAGGAGCGAAAGCAGGCTCTCGGGGCCGGAGGTCATGAGCGGGGCCCTGGCTTCGATCTTGCCGTCCGCGCCCGCTAGAAGGATTATGCGGTCGTCAAGGGTCGCGCCCTTGGGCAAGCTTGAGGCCAGCGTGCGTTGCCAGTCGCTGTCAGCGGTGAGGATCTCGTCGTTGAGTCGCAGGGCGGTGAGGTCCGCCATCAGCGCCAGCCGTTCTTGCGCAAGGATGAGCGCCGACTGTCTCGTTTGCACGGTCTGGGTGACGACGCCTACGGCGGCGAGCGCGGCGAAGACCGCAATTAATACGGGCACCGCGCGGCGCAGCAGCTCGGCCTTGGGAAGCTGGCCGACGAAGATTTCGCGGAGACGCTGCCACTGTAATCCCGCGATCGCAAGCGATTGCTCCTGCGCGGAATTGATCCGCGACATCCCGGTCCCCCTTTAGTGTTCTCCTGCCTCGAGCCGGAGAACTGCCGCATCTCCGAATCGCTCATCTATTTGAGGAGACGGAGCTCCCATATGTCTAGGGAAAATCTGTGGAGAATCGGTTAATAACAGATTGACGGGCGCCCGAATCAGTCGGCGCCGAGGGTTTTACTGACGATTTCGTAACTGTCAGTGGAAAGCTCGCTCGCTGCGAGCTGCCGCAGCGCGGCTTTGGCCAAGGCCTGACGCCCAGGTTCGAGCGTGCGCCAGCTTTCGAAGGCGCCGAGCAGCCGCGCCGCCATATGCGGGTTGAAGCGGTCGATCTGGAGGGCGGAAGCCGCCAACAGCTCATAGCCGGCGCCATCGGCGCGGTTGAAGCCGGTCGGATTGGCATGGGCGAAGCTTCCGATCAGCGCGCGCACGCGATTGGGGTTTTTCAGCGAGAATTTGGAGTGTACGAGCAGCTTCTGCACCGTCTCCACCGAATCGGGCCGCGTCGCCCTTGCCTGAACCGCGAACCATTTGTCGAGCACCAGCGGCTCGTCCTGCCAACGCTCGTAAAAATCGGCAAGAGCTTCGTCGCGCATTCCGAGGTTGAGGTGAGACAGGATCGAGAGGGAGGTAATGGCGTCGGTCATGTTCGAGGCTTCCCGGTAATGGCGAAGCGCGCGTTCGATCTCGGCTGCGTCGCCGGTGCCGACGAGAAGGTCGAGGGTCGCGCCGCGAAGCGCACGCTTGCCGGTATTCTCGGCGTCGGGTGAATAGGGGCCTGTCGTGGCCGCCCCGTCATAGATCTCCGCCAGCGTCGTTCCGATCTTGCGGCCGATCGTGGCCCGCAGCGTCTCGTAGGCTTTCCTCACCGCATCGGGATCGACATTCGAGCCAAGCTCGCGCGCGATGTCGGACTCGTTCGGAAGCCTGAGAAACTCGGCGCGATAAGCGTCGGACAGCGCGGTCTCGGAGGCCGTCGTCGCCAGCGCTCGAGCCAGCCGCGCCGCCTCTGTGCCGGTGGCCGGTCCGGTGTCACCGTCGCGCGACGCCGCCGTCAGCAGGTTCGACGCGTAGGACTGCGCCGCCTGCCAGCGGTTGAACGGGTCCTTGTCATGCATCATCAGGAACTCGATCTGATCGGGATCGAGGCTGATGGTGAGACGGACTGGGGCCGAGAAGCCGCGGAGCAGCGATGGCGTCGGCGGGGCGGGCACGTCCCGGAACGTGAAAACCTGCTCGCGCTCGGTCACCTCGAGCAGACCGTCGGTCAGTTCGGTGCCGTCCTCGAGCTGAAGCGGCAGGTCGTCGCCGTTGCCGCCAAGCAGCCCAAGCTTGAGCGGGATCAGCATCGGCTCCTTGCTGGTCTGCCCCGGCGTTGGCGGCGTCACCTGGTTGACGGAAAGCCGCGCGGTCTTGGCGCGCGCGTCGTAATCGAGGGAACAGGCGAGCTCGGGCGTTCCGCTCTGGGTGTACCAGAGCATGAACTGGGACAAATCGCGGCCGGAGGTGTCGGCCATGGCGCCGACGAAGTCCTCGACGGTCACCGCCTCGCCGTCATGGCGTTCGAAATAAAGGTCGAGACCTTGGCGGAATCCCTCGCGCCCAAGCAGCGTTTGCAACATGCGGCAGAGCTCCGCGCCCTTCTCGTAAACCGTGGCCGTATAGAAGTTGTTGATCTCGATATAGGAGGCGGGGCGGACCGGATGGGTGAGGGGGCCCGAATCCTCGGGGAACTGATGTGTTCGGAGCGCGCGCACGTCGAGGATGCGCTTGACCGGCCCAGATCGCAGATCGGCGGTGAATTCCTGGTCGCGAAAGACGGTCAGGCCTTCTTTCAGGCAAAGCTGAAACCAGTCGCGGCAAGTGACGCGGTTGCCGGTCCAATTATGGAAATATTCATGCGCGATGACGCCCTCGATGGCGGCATAATCGCCGTCGCTGGCGGTGTCCGGCCGCGCCAGCACGAGCTTGTCGTTGAAGACGTTGAGGCCTTTGTTCTCCATGGCCCCCATGTTGAAGTCGGTCACCGCGACGATATTGAACACATCGAGATCGTATTCGCGGCCGAAGCGTGCCTCGTCCCAGCGCATGGCGCGCTTCAACGACTCCATGGCCCAGCCGCAACGATCCTCCTTGCCGGGCTCGACATAGATATTGAGCGACACCTCCCGGCCTGATGCCGTGGTGAAGCTGCTCTTCACGCAAGCGAGATTGCCGCCCACGAGAGCGAACAGATAAGAGGGCTTGGGGTGGGGATCGTGCCAAATGGCGAAATGCCTGTCGGTGCCGGGAATGTCGTCGGCACTCACGGGATTGCCGTTCGACAACAGCACCGATGCCGCCTCGCGCGACGCCTCGATCCTAACGGTATAGACGGAGAGCACATCGGGACGGTCCAGGAAATAGGTGATGTGGCGAAAGCCTTCCGGCTCGCATTGGGTGCAGTATGTGCCGCGGGAGCGGTAGAGGCCGGAGAGCGCGGTGTTGGCCTCAGGGTCGCATGAGGTCACGGTCTCGAGGGTGAAGGATCGCGCCGGCACCTTTGGGATCGTCAGCGATTTCTCCTTGAGCTGATAGTCCCCGGCCGAAAGCGGCACGCCATCGAGCGCCAGGCTTTGCAAAATGAGGCATTCGCCGTCGAGGATGAGGGGACGCCCGCTCGTTGCGGTCTCGGGATTGGGGCGGAGTTTGAGCTTGGATGTGACCCGAGTGGCGTTGGGATCGAGCGTGATGTCGAGATCGACCTCGTCCACCAAGTAGTCGGTCGAGGCATAGTCCTTCAGCAGCTTCGGTTGCCGGCCGGATTGATCCATCGATGCTCCACCATTTCTTGTCCCGCGGCTCTTAGAGGGTCGGGCGCGTTGTGCCAAGGGTGGCTTGTGGAAGGCTGACGCTGAGTTGAAGGTTCAGGTCTGAACCGCCAAGCTGGGTGACGGGGCCACGCCATTGCCTTATGACCTGCCAATGTCCCAGCGCTCCATCACTCTGTTCAGGCCTTCCCGCCAGGCGCTCCTGATCCTCGTTCCGTTGGGCGTTGCCGCGCTCGCATCCGCGCTCTTTCTCCGCTACGGCCTCGTCCAGAATGCGCCGATCGGACTTGCTTGCGAGGCGGGCGAGCAAAGCTTCACCTGCACGCTCAGGCTCGCGGCGATCCTGCTTTTTACGCGAGTCGTGTTCGGCTGGGTGGCGCTCACCGCCGCGCTCGTGCAGCTCTGGCGTCCCAACATCCTCGCCTTTGGCATCGGCGTTGTCTTCGCCGCCTTGGGGCTCGTGCTTTACAACACCAGGCTCTCGGCGCTCGCGGTGGCGCTGCTCGTGCTCAGCCTAGCGCGGGCCGCGCCCGCACGCCGCTGAGGGCGAGAACCACGAGCAGGGTCGCGAACCACAGCGCCTGCCAATTCGCGATCCCCTCATTGGCGATGACGTAGAGTGCCGATCCCGTGAGCAGTCCGCCGGCGACGAGCTCCGCCAGACCGGGGCGCGGTTGCGACGGACTGGCGACGAACGCCACGATGGCGAAGGCGGTCACGGGACCGGAAAGTAGAGCGAGTTCGAAGTCCTTGTAGCGGGGGTCGAAGACGAGCCCGAGCGCCACATAGATCGCGGCCACGACGGTCGCCGCGAACAGGGCGGCGAGCACCACGCTCCAGCCATCGGCGTGTCGCCGGAGTGACGCGTTCAGGGGGAACGCAAAGCCTTCGAACGCCGCGCTTCGCGCCACGACAATCCCCGCCGCGATCGGAACCAGGAGCGAAAGCGCCAGCATGCCCGCCGATCGCAAGCGATCGCCGAGTTCGGGAGGTTCCATGGGAAGGCCCAGGGCGGCCGCGCCGAAGGCGAGGCCGGACCCCAATGCTATGACGGCAATGGCGGCGTTCCGTCCCCAGCCGATCCCTCCGGGACGCGAGCCGCAGGCGAATGGCCAAGCCGCCAAGAACACGAACAACGCTGCCCCGATTCCGAGTCCCGCCTTCTTCCGCCATTGCGGTTGGTTCGACACCGCCTCACCCCAGTGAAACTTCAGCTCGCGGGCAGAATCGTCGAACAGGCCCCAATATCCGCCGACGGTCCCTTCGAGCAGACGCTTCCACGGCTGGTCAAATGCCTCAATCAGATTGATCTTCCAGCCGCCCTCCTTGGCGGCCTCTACCACCCCACTCAGCACCAGCGCTTGGTTGGCGCGAGAGGGCAGCGCGCCGTCGCGCATGCGGCCGGCACTCGGCCAGCCGACTTCCCCGATCAAAATCTGCTTCTCAGCAAAGATGCCTGCAACTTTTGTCCTGATGTCGCGCACATGCGCGACGGCCCGTGAGGCCGGTACCGGCTCATCCTCCCAATAAGGGAGGATGTGGATAGTGATGAAGTCGACCGCAGGCGCAAGCTCCGGCGCCTTGAGCCAGAACTCCCAGACATCGGCGTAGGTGACGGGCACGCCCGAGCGCCTGTGCACCTCGCGCAGATAGGCTTCGATCCTGTCCGCGCCGAGCTCGCCCCGAAGCAACACCTCATTGCCGACGATAAAGGCCTGGACGACTCCCGGGTGACGGTGTCCAAGCCGGAGCGCCGCCTCGATTTCCCTCCGGTTTTCGGCCGCGTTGCGCCCGATCCAGATTCCCTGCAACACCTTCAGTCCATATTCCCCGGCGATGCGCGTGACCTTGCCTTGAGCTCCGGCGGCCGAATAGGTACGGATGCAGGAGGTCACCTCCGACAGGCGCTTGAGATCGCGCGCGATCTGCTCGTCGGGAATCCGGAGCGGCTTGGTGTAGGGACCTTGGTCGCCGTGGAATGGCGCGTAGGACAAGCAGCCGAGCTGCTCGCCCTGGCCGAGCGGAGAGGCGGGGAGCGCTATCGGCCGTCCCGCTCCATACCAGACGAGCCCGATGGCTGAGGCGACAAGCACAAACAGCAGGCCGAAGCGGATCGAGAGGCGAAGGTGGGGGCGGGGATGCGACATAAGCTCTTTTGTGCAACGCATCATCGCAATTGTTCTAGTTTGTGCGACTGCGAAGTGCTAATTGAGGAAATTGCCGTTGGACTGCCAAAATTGTGCTGTCTAATGGGGAAATTCGATCGTGTCTCGGGTTGTTGAGTACCAACACATGCGATTTCCTTATTGCACCGCCGCACTTTTCGCAGGCGGCTTTTTATTGGCCTCCGTCCTTGCCGTTGCGGCGCAAGATCAAGGTTCGGGGCCTGCGTCCCCAGACCAGGCCCAAGCTGAGCAAAAGGACCAGGCGACGGTTGAGCAACAGGCGGAGGCTCGCAGAATTGAAGAGATCGAGCAATATAAGCAGGCCGCCGCGAGGCTGTCGCTCTCGGCTGGGGCGGCCGAATGCGTGTGGACCGGGCGCAGGATTGCGACGCTCCTGTGGCGGGACGATGTCGACACCGCGCGTCGCTATCTCGATCTCTACGATCGCTTCGGCTGCTCCGCCGAGCATCTGAAGCTCGCCTTTCGCTGCATGATTAGACAGGGGCCAATGGACCCAAAGGCATCGGACCGCCTTTCGGCCCGCGTGCAGAGCTGCTGGGTTGACCCTGCCGGGCCTACAACCGCCGCGAGCCGCACCACCAGCGGCTCATCGGTCAAGACTGGAACCCTTCCGAACTAATAAGCGTTATCGGGGACTACAGGTTTCTTCCTGCACATCGCGGTCACCAAGGTCAAGCACCAGACCGACCAGTCTGAAAGCTCCCAAAAATGCGCATTATCGGTGTTGTCCTTATGGTCGCGCTTGCGACCGTCCTGCATGCGGCGGGCTGGAGCCTGACTCATGATCGGGTCTCGCCCCCGAATGTCTTCGGCCAGCTCGCGAGCGTCTCGTTCTCTCCCATCGCCCCCGGTGACAATGGCGCGACCGATATCACCACCAAGTCCCAGATCAGGTCGGACCTTGCGGTCATTGCGCCCTATGCGCGGGCGGTTCGCACCTACAGTGTCAGCAACGGCCTCGACCTCGTGCCGGAGCTTGCCTCTGAATTCGGTCTGCACGTGACACTCGGCGCTTGGATCAATGAGTGGGAGGAGCAGAACGACAAAGAGCTCGAAACCGCCATTGCGCTGTCGAAGCGCTACCGCAACATCGACAGCATCATCGTCGGCAACGAAACGCTCTATCGCAACAAGGTTCTCAATCGTGGTCCATCGGTCAAAGAGCTGATCGACAAGATCCAGCGCGTCAAACGTGAGGTCACGGTCCCGGTCTCGACCGCCGAGGTGTGGGACATCTGGCTCGACCACCCGGAGCTCGTCTCCGCCGTCGACTACATCGCGGTGCATATCCTGCCCTATTGGGAGGGGCTTCCGAGTTCCGTCGCCGTCGACCATGCCCTCAAGGTCTATCAGCGCCTTCGCCAGGCCTATCCCGGCAAGCGCATCGTGATCGCGGAGTTCGGTTGGCCGAGCGCTGGCCTCAACCGCAAGGACGCGGTGCCCGATCCCGTCGCCCAGGCGGAAATCATCCGGGACTTCGTTGCCCGCGCCGACGCCATGGGCATCGACTACTCGATCGTGGAGGCCTTCGATCAGCCCTGGAAAACATTCGAGGGGAGCGTCGGCGCCTATTGGGGCTTGTTCAACGCGGAGCGTCAGCCAAAATTTGCTCTGAGCGGTACGGTTGACACGCCAAATTGGAGGCTCAAGCTGATTGCCGCGCTGGCGCTCGGGCTGCTTCTTTGCCTGCCGATCTTCGCCATTCCGGAGGTGACGCCAATCCAGGCGGGGGTACTCGCCGGCACGGCGCAAATCATTGGCGCCTGGGGCTCGAACGTCTTCGATTATTGGGCGACCCATTATTTCGTGCTCGGCTCGCTGATCGCCATGGTCGTCGGCGCGATGCTCTTGGTGCCGCTCATCCTGATCATGAAGGAGCGCATCGCCGAACTGGCGGCTATACTCTTCGGTAGTGCGCCCAAGCGTTTGCTTGCGCCTGGCCTCATTCTGCCGGACAGAAGGCCGCTGGTCTCTGTCCACGTACCCGCCTACCGCGAGCCGCCAGAGATGCTTCGGCAAACGCTGGACGGCGTGGCGAAGCTGGACTGGCCCAATTTGGAATGCGTCGTTGTCATCAACAACACGCCGGATGCGAGCGACTGGGCCCCGATCGAAGAGCACTGCCAGTTGCTTGGGCCGCGCTTCAAATTCGTGCGCGCGGAGGAGCTTAAGGGCTTCAAGGCCGGCGCGCTCAGGCTTGCGCTCGAGCACACCTCGCCCGAGGCCGAGATCATCGCCGTGCTCGACGCGGATTATGTCGTGCATCCCGATTGGCTGAAGGATCTCGTGCCCGCTTTTGCCGATCCGTCGGTCGGTCTGGTGCAGGCGCCGCAGGACCATCGCGACGGCGGCAGAAGCGTCACCCACGCCCTGATGAACCGTGAATATGCCGGCTTCTTCGACATCGGCATGGTGCAGCGGAACGAGGCCAACGCCATCGTCTCGCATGGCACCATGTGTCTCGTCCGGCGCGCTGCGCTCAGCGATGCGGGCGGGTGGTCGAGCGATACGATCGTCGAGGATGCGGATCTCGGGCTGACGCTGATGGAGCGCGGCTGGCGCACCCATTACACGTGCCGCCGCTATGGTTGGGGTCTCCTGCCCGACGACTTCGCCGCCTACAAACGGCAACGTCACCGCTGGGCCTATGGCGGGGTGCAACTGATCAAGAAGCATTGGCGCGCCTTCCTTCCCGGGCGGAGCGCGCTCACTTCGCAGCAGCGGAACGAGTTTCTGTTTGGCTGGCTGATCTGGCTCGGCGCCGAGAGCGTCGGCGTGCTGATCGCCGTGCTCAATTTGATCTGGATGCCGTTCGTGGCCTTTTTCGGCATCGCCGTGCCCCAGGCGGTACTCACGATCCCGGTGCTTGCCGCGTTCATTGTCATGCTGTTGCACTTTCTGGTGCTGTACCGGACGCGCGTGCGGGTCCCCATCTTTGCCTCGATCGGCGCCGCGTTCTCGGCCATGGCGCTGCAGCTCACGGTGAGCAGCGCCGTGGCGGAGGGACTGATCAAGGACTCGATGCCGTTCATGCGCACGGCCAAGGGCGGCGCTACAGGACGTTCGACGGCGCGTTTCCCGGCGCTGTGGGAGGGCGTGCTCGGCGCGCTCCTGATCCTCGGATCGGTGGTGCTCTATCTCACCAATGAGGCCGAGGCGCGCGAGATCTACATTTTCAGCGCGGTGCTGCTGGTGCAGAGCCTGCCCTTCGTCGCGGCGGTGCTGTTGGCGGGTCTGGAGCGATCGCCGCTCAACGCATTTTCGACCTGGCGCCGGCTCGCCGCGCTCGTCACTGAGCGGCCGCGCCTGCCGCGGGGACGCCAGCCGACCGCCGGCCCCCCGGCCAGCGGGGATGTGGGCATCCTGCCTTAGGTGAGCTTCACATTGCGCAAACGGAGCGCGTTGGTCACCACCGATACAGAGGAGAGGCTCATCGCCGCGGCGGCGATCATGGGCGATAGTAGCACGCCGAAGACGGGGTAGAGCACACCCGCGGCAAGCGGTACGCCAAGCGTATTATAGGCGAAGGCGAAGCCGAGATTTTGCTTGATGTTGCGCATGGTGGCGCGCGCGAGCTGGAGGCCCCTCACGATCCCCCGCAAATCCCCTTTAAGGAGAGTGAGGCCGGCGCTCTCCATGGCCACGTCGGCCCCGGTGCCCATGGCGATGCCGACATCGGCCTTGGCCAGCGCCGGGGCGTCGTTGACCCCGTCTCCGGCCATGGCGACTACGGCGCCTTGGCCTTGCAGCTCCGCGATCAGATCGAGCTTCTGCTCCGGACGCATGCCCGCGCGGACCACATCGATGCCCAGCTGCGAGGCTACGGCCTTGGCGGTGGTGGCGTTATCCCCGGTGGCCATGACGAGTTTGAGCCCGAGCTGATGCAGCCTCTTTACCGCCTCGGCCGCTTGAGGTTTGATGGGATCGGCGACGGCGACAAGACCGGCGAGCTTGCCGTCGTCACCAAGGATCATCACCGTCTCGCCCTCGCGCCGCCGCTTCTCTGCCGCCTCGGCCAGAGGTGCCGCATCGACCCCGGCACTTTGCATCAACAGCGCGTTGCCAAGAAAGGCGGAACGGCCGTCGATCCGTCCCTTGACGCCTTGGCCGGTGACGGCATCGAAGTCGTTGACCTTGGGCAGTTGCAGCCCTCTCGCCTTGGCGCCGCGTAGAATCGCGTCGGCCAAGGGATGCTCGCTTCCGGCTTCGAGGGCCGCTGCCAGACGCAACACCTCGTCCTCGGTGAAGCCCGGCGCTGCCTCGATCCCGGTGAGCGTTGGTTTGCCTTCGGTCAGCGTTCCGGTCTTGTCGACCACCAGCGTATCGACCGACGCGAGCCGCTCCAGTGCGGCCGCATTGCGGACGAGCACGCCTTCTAGCGCCCCGCGTCCCGTCGCCACCATGATCGAGATCGGGGTCGCAAGTCCGAGCGCGCAGGGGCATGCGATAATGAGGACGCTGACCGCCGCGACGAGGGCGTAGGCGAGCTGAGGCGAAGGCCCGAAGACCAGCCAGGCGATGAAGGCAATCACCGCAACTAGGATCACGGCAGGCACGAAGATGGCGGAGACCGAATCGGCCAGGCGTTGGATCGGCGCGCGCGAGCGCTGCGCTTGCGCCACCATGTCGACCACTTGCGCAAGCGTGGTTTCGGCGCCAGTGCGATCGACGCGCATGTCGAAGCTGCCGGTACCATTCAAGGTGCCGCCGGTGACGGGGTCGCCCGAAACCTTCTCCACCGGAACGGGCTCGCCGGTCAGCATAGACTCATCGACCGCGCTTCGGCCCTCGATCACGGTTCCGTCGATCGGCACTTTATCTCCAGGGCGGACACGCAAGGCGTCGCCAACCTTCACCGAGGCGAGCGGGATGGTTTCGGTCTTGCCGGCGGGACCGACGCGGAGGGCCGTCTTCGGCGCAAGATCGAGAAGGGCGCGAATGGCACCACCCGTGCGCTCGCGCGCGCGAAGCTC
The DNA here is from genome assembly GCA_038326945.1 of Hyphomicrobiales bacterium. Taxonomy (GTDB): domain Bacteria; phylum Pseudomonadota; class Alphaproteobacteria; order Rhizobiales; family Methyloligellaceae; genus Methyloceanibacter. Next base: position 28,878 of record JBBQKN010000014.1, on the reverse strand, counting down.
AAGCACCTGGCCCAAGAGAACGAGCGCCACGATGACGGCGGCGGCCTCGTAATAGACCGGAACCCGACCATGGGCGTCGGCCATGGAAGGTGGGAACAGGCCGGGTGCGATGGTCGCGACAACGCTATAGAGAAACGCCGCGCCGGTGCCGAGGGCGATCAGCGAAAACATGTTCAGCCGCCACCAGCGTATCGAATCCCAGCCGCGGACGAAGAAGGGCCAGCCGCACCAGAGCACGGCGGGGATCGCCAGCAGCAATTGCAGCCACTGCTTGCCGCTCGGCGAGAGGAAGGGAAGGATATCGATGCCAAAGACATGACTCCCCATGTCGATCAGGAGCAGCGCCAACGACAGCGGCACTGCGACGGCGAGCCGCCGGGTAAAGTCCCTGAGCTCGGGGTTGTCGGCATCCTCCGGCGGGATGCCCATGGGCTCGAGCGCCATGCCGCAAATCGGGCAGGAGCCCGGCCCCTCCTGCACGATCTGGGGGTGCATTGGGCAGGTATAGAGGGGCCCTTGCGGCAGAGGCTGGGCCTCACCCTTCTTGGTCAGATAGCGGTCCGGATCGGCGATGAATTTGGTGTGGCAGCCTTCCGAGCAGAAATAATAAGTGTGGCCGGCGTGCTTGGTGGTCGGTCCGCCGCGCTCCACGTGCACGGTCATGCCGCAGACGGGGTCAATGGCCATTTGCGCCCCGTCGAGGGTCGCGCTGTCCTTGGTGTGTGTATGGGTGTGGTTCGACATATCTTAGCCTTGGGTTCTTATCATCGACACGAAGCCTCGCCGGTCTTTGTGGGCCGCAAGACTTGAGACCTCAAGGCCTCACTTGCCTGGAGCCACCCTGACCGCCACTTCATTGCGGCGCAGAAAGGGGATGGTAAAAGGCGGATCGTAAAGCTGGGTGAAGGGCGAACCAACGGGCTCCCAGCGCGAGAGGCGAAGCTTTGCGAGAAGCGCCTCCTTTCGCGCATCGATCGCGGCCCTATCCCAGGCGCCGGTGAAGCGCAGCGCGGCAATCGTTTCCCCCGGGACCTCGGCGAGCTTGACCCGCGGATTGGTTGGCTCTGGTGCGTTGGCAGGGGTGATGTCGTGGGGTAGAAAGAACCGCATCTTGAGCCCCGCATTGCTATCGCCTTCCATTGCCACCGGGGCCGTCATGGCAATGGTCGCGTTCTCCTCGCTCGCCACCGGCGCGGTCATGGGGATATCGCGCTTTTGCCGGTTGCCACCGAAAATGTAGCCGGCGAGAATCAAGAACGCCTCATTCATGCCCTTGCGACCCTCGGCATCGACGACCGTCTCCGCGGCGAAGCGCGGGCCGTAACCGCGGATTTCGACGCCCTCGACGCGATCGATCAGTTCATAGGGGGGCTCTTCCGCGGTGCGGACGCCGAACACCGCAAGCGCGCCCTGGCCGAGCTGAACGAGTGGGTTTGGCATATCCGACCTTTGCAGCAGGGTTGCAACGACCAACGCAAGCAGTCCGGAGACGGCTACAATCAGAATTGTGCGCGATCGTGTTAATCGCATTGCCAACAAGGACCTCTGCTGAGCATTTGGAGCCGCAACCGTGTCCCGTCAATGTTTGACCCATCACAGGATCGAGAGCCATGCAAAGCCCAGGGAAGACAACCACTGCCGTGATCGCCGCAATGATGGCGCTCTCATTGGGTTTAGGGACTGGATATTTGGTCTGGGGCTGGCCGACGAATTGGTATGCGCGCAATGTCGAGAAGCTTCCGGCGGGCGATGAGGGCGATCTCATCCGCTATGGCCACAGCCTGATTGTCGATACGGCGAGCCATATCGGCAAAAACGCGCCGGACCCGCAAAGGCGTCTGGCCGGGAACGACCTCGCTTGCGTCAGCTGCCACCTAAACGCGGGGCTCCAGCCCTTCGCCGCCCCCTTCGTGTCGACCTTTGCCACCTTTCCCATGTTGGTGGACGATCAGGTGCTCACGCTGAAAGAACGCATCAATGGTTGCATGCTGAGAAGCATGAACGGCAAGAAGCTGCCGAACGATGGGCGCGAGATGGATGCCCTCATCGCTTACATGAAATATCTCGGGCGCGGCACCCCGGAGGGCGTTCGCATCGCCGGCATGGGGCTGTTGCCGTTGCAGGACCCGCCTTCGGCCGCTGACGCTGGGCGAGGAGAGGAGGTCTATACCAAGCTCTGCGCCACCTGCCACAAGCGGGATGGGCAGGGCGAGCGCCGCATTCAGCCCGCGGTCGGCTATTCGATACCGCCGCTCTGGGGCGACGACAGCTTCAATTTGGCGGCCGGCATGGCCAAGCCCGCTTATGCCGCGGCCTATATCCGCGCCAACATGCCCTTCGGCATCGACTATCAGGAGCCGGTGCTGACCGTGCAGCAGGCCTGGGACGTCGCCGCTTACATGATCTCCAAGCCACGGCCGCCTGCTCCGCCCGGAGCCGCGTCGCAGCTGCATTAGGCGCGGGCACTTTCGCCAGACATCGACACTGGCGACTGGCCCATAACAAGTGACTTGAAGCTGTGAATGCAGCGGCTATCTAGTGGGCATGGGACTGGTAGGCTCATGGATTGCCCGGCCGCGCGGGTGCTCGATTCGATCGGGGGCGAAGACTGGTCGCCGCTGGTTTTGCGTGAGATGATAATTGTCGCATAAGCCATTGAAGACAAATACGCATACCTTCTGCGTCGCGCCCATGATGGAGTGGACCGACCGCCATTGCCGCTATTTTTTGCGGCTCCTCTCGCGGCACACGCTGCTCTACACCGAGATGGTCACGGCGGATGCCGTGCTTCGCGGCGATCGCGAGCGGCTACTCCAATTCAATCCGGCCGAACACCCGGTGGCGCTGCAGCTCGGCGGCAGCCACCCTGGCGGGCTGGCCGAGGCTGCACGCATCGGCACGGAGCTCGGCTATGACGAGATCAATCTCAATGTCGGCTGTCCGTCCGACCGCGTGCAGGCCGGACGGTTCGGGGCCTGTCTCATGGGCGAGCCCGAACTCGTGGCCGAATGCATCTCGGCCATGGGTGCGAAAGCCGGGGTCCCGGTGACGGTCAAGTGCCGTATCGGCATCGACGATCAGGATTCCGAGGAGAGCCTCGATCGCTTCATCGATGTCGTGGCGGGCGGCGGCTGCCAGACCTTCATCGTGCATGCGCGGAAAGCGTGGCTCGAGGGCTTGAGCCCGAAGGAGAACCGGGACGTGCCGCCGATCGATTATGGCCGGGTGTACCGGGCCAAGGCGCGGCGGCCCGATCTTGCCATCATCGTCAATGGCGGTGTCGGGTCGCTGGACGAGGCCGGTGGCCATCTGGACCATGTCGACGGCGTCATGCTCGGCCGGTCCGCCTATCAGGACCCTTATGTGCTCGCGGATGTCGATTCGACCTTGTTCGGCTCGCCGGAGGTGCCGCCCTCGCGCCTCGACGTGCTCGACCGGTTCATGCCTTATGTCGAGGACGAGCTCGCGCGCGGCACCCGGCTCAACCAGATGACGCGCCACATCCTCGGCCTGTTCCACGGACAGCCGCGCGCGCGGGCGTTCCGTCGCGTGCTGGCCGAAACGGCGCATCTCGACGGCGCCGGCCTCGACGTGCTCAAGGCGGCGCGGAGCGTGGCGGCGGGGGGCCGTCGCGCCCTTGCCGCCGAATAGATCAGCCTGCTTGGCGCGACGGCTTCTTACGCTCGGCGAGCGCGAGCAAACCCTGAATGTCGAGAAAGCGTGAGGTCCGCTGGCAATAGTCCCGGTAGGGCGCTCCGTAGCGCCGCTTTAGCCAATCCTCCTCGACCACGGCCATCATCACATAGGCACCGGTCATGACCGTGGACATGATGATGGTCAACACCGAATTGGCGCCGATCGACAGCCCGATGAGGCCCATGATGGAGGCAGCGTATTGCGGATTGCGGCTGAAGCGGTAGAGACCGCCGGTGACCAAACCGTCGGCGCCGCAATAGGTGTTGCCAAGGCCGAGATTGAAATAGCCGCAAACGGTGATGGCCAGGCCGGTTAGACCGAGCGGTATGCCCACGATGAAGCGGGTCCAATCGAGAAGCGGCGTGCTGTTCCAATCGAGCACGGCGACGAGGAAGGTCGCGACCATGCCGCCCCTGAACAGTCCCCAGAAGGTGAGACTCTGCCAGCTCCCGGGCGCCGGCGTCGGCCAGATGCGGAAGGGCGGCGCGAGGAGCGTCCGGAGCAACAGCAGGTCGAGGATGAGTCCGGCGGTGAGGCCGAAGGCGAAGATGAAATATGTCATGGCTTGCGGAACCAACCAGATTCCCGTTGCAGAAATGCGACAAGTCCTTGACGGTTTTGCTAACTTACCACGCCGCGATCATCTTGGTGAACGGTCACGGGGCGCAGAAGCTCTTGCATGTCTCAAATCTTCTGATTGTAGGGCCCGATTTCGGTCTGCCGGGACAGCACGGCATCGATCTCGGCAAAGATCGCGCGCATATTCTGCTCGGAGGTTGGGCTCTCGACCACGACCACGAGCTCCGGCTTGTTGGACGACGCGCGCACCAAGCCCCAGGTCCCGTCATCGAGGACAATCCTGACCCCGTTCACGGTAATCAACTCCCGGACCTTCTGGCCGGCGAGCATGCCACCATCGGCGGCGACTTTCTGGAAATGCTCCACCATGCGGTCGACCACGCCATATTTCACCTCGTCGTCGCAGTGAGGCGACATGGTCGGCGATTGCCACGTGCGCGGGAGCGAATGCCTCAAATCGGAGAGAGACTTTTCCGGATTGCGGTCGAGCATGTCGAGCACGGCCAGCGCCGCTACCAGGCCATCGTCATAGCCGCGGCCTAAAGGCGGGTTGAAGAAGAAATGGCCTGACTTCTCGAAGCCGACCAGGGCGCCGGTCTCGTGGCTATAGCGCTTGATGTAGGAGTGGCCGGTTTTCCAGAACAGCGTCTTGGCGCCATTCGCTTTCAGCACGGGGTCGGTGATGAAGAGGCCCGTCGACTTCACGTCGGCGACGAAGAGCGCACCCTTGTTGCGAGATGAGATATCGCGGGCGAGTAGGACGCCAACCTTGTCGGCGAAGATCGCCTCGCCCTCATTGTCGACTACGCCGCAACGGTCGCCGTCGCCGTCGAAGGCAAGCCCGAGATCGGCGCCGTGGGCAAGAACCGCATCCCGCGTGGCGTGCAGCATGGCGAGGTCTTCGGGGTTCGGGTTGTGGGCGGGGAAGGTAAAGTCGAGGTCGCAGTTGAGCGGCACGATAGTCGCGCCGAGTTCCTCCAGCACGCGCGGGGCGAAGGCGCCGGCTGTGCCGTTGCCGCAAGAGACCACGACCTTCAGCGGGCGAATGAGTTTCGGCCGCTTCAGCAGGTCGGCCATGTAGCGTTCCGGCATGTCGGGAACGAAATTGTAGGTTCCGCCTCCAGGCACGGCAAGGCGGCCTTCGAGCACCAGCGCCTTCAGCGCTTCCATGTCGTCGGGGCCGAAGGTGAGCGGGCGCTCGATCCCCATCTTGATGCCGGTCCAGCCATTGTCGTTGTGGCTGGCGGTGACCATGGCGACGCCTTCGACGCCAAGCTCGAACTGCGCGAAATAGGCCGTGGGCGACAGAGCCAGGCCAATGTCGTGGACCTCGGCGCCGCCGGCGAGCAACCCTTCGATCAGCGCGGCCTTGATGGAGGCCGAATAGGACCGGTAGTCGTGTCCGACCACGAGGCGCGGAGGCACCCCACGCTCGCGCATGTGGGCGACAAGCCCCAGGCCCACGGCTTGAAGCCCGAGCAGATTGATCTCCTCGGGATAGCGCCAGCGGGCGTCATATTCTCGGAACCCGGTCGGTTTGACGAAGGGCAGCCGCTCGAACTCGGCCGTGTTGGGTTTCAGATCTTGGCGCGGCTTGGGAAACATGTTGTCCCTGCATAGGCGATTTTCGCCCAGGCACCAACAGCGCAAGGGAGGCGGTAGTTCCACTTGGGTCGAGGGCTGTTTCCCAGAGCGGACGCGTCGGCCGTTACCCGCGCAAGGTCAGAAAGTCGCCGGAAAACTCGTAAGACCGCAGGCGGCTCAAGAAGCTCATGCCGAGCAGGCTCTCGGTGAGTGCATGGGGCTCGGCCACGAGGGCCTCGACTTTCTGCCGGCTGAGCGGCCCAAGCGCCACGCTCTGCAGGCGCACGCGCGCGGCGACGGTGCGTCCATTGGCGGTAAGCACCGGCACGGTGAAGCTGAGGCGGCTGACGTCGATGCCGGCCTTCGCCGCGTCTTCCGGGCGCAGCACGATGGTCGAAGCCCCGGTATCGACGATCATGGACACGGACTTGCCATTGACCTCGACCTTGGCGGTGAAATGTCCGTCGAGGCGCTTTCTGATCTTGACCTCCACCGGTCCGTCCGGACTTTCCTCTACCACCATGGCGCTGCCGGGGATGATCTCCCCGGCGAGACGTCCGACGATCGGCAGGAGGTCGTCGCGATAGGTGTAAAGTGCGACGAGGGCTAACCCGAGTGCCGCCCAGGTCACCAGGTCGCGCAGCATCGGGCCAGCCTGTCCGCCATAGCGCGAGATCACACCGCCGCCGAGGAAGACGAGAAGTGCGGTTGCGAACGCCAGATAGCCAAAGGTGTTGGTGTCGAGATTGGCGATAGTGCCGGAATCGTTGCTGACGAGCAGCATTGCGGCAAAGGCCAAAATGAAAAGAGCGATCCAAGTCGACAAGACCCTAACCCTTCGCTCTTTCGCCACGCTTTGTCCGCGCCGGCAAGATGGTCATGACGGCGCGCCGCTCCGACGGGCACATCTCCGCCCAGCGGGCGATTTCGTCGAGCGAGCGGGCGCAACCGACGCAAAGGCCCGTGGCCGCGTCGATCTCACAGATGTCTATGCAGGGCGTTTCCAAAGAGGCCTCGGTGTCTCATCTTCACCGACCCTATGTAGGGGGTGGCACGCCATGCGGCAATCGCAGGGACGGGCCGAGCTCTAGGGTTCAGCGCCGCGCTTCCACCCGCCAGGACTCATCGATCTTGGTTCTCCCCATTTTCCCGCCGGGTTGGGAAGCGGGGGGCAGAGCATCCATGATGCGCTTGCGCGGAAATGCGACCGTGACTTCGGTGCCATAGCGGAGCTTGCTCTTAAGCTCGAAGACGCCACCGTGCAGCTCGGTCAACCCCTTGGTGATGGGCAGGCCGAGCCCCGTCCCGCCTTCAGCCGACTGATGGGCGAGCGAGCCCTGCCCGAAGCTCCTCAACACACGCGGGATCTCGTGCTCGGGGATGCCAGGGCCGGTATCCTTTACGCTCAGGAACTGGCCACCTGCCGGCGTGCGGCCGGTGGTGAGGGTGACGATGCCGCCCGACGGCGTAAACTTGATCGCGTTCGACAGCAGATTGAGACAGATCTGGCGCAGCGCCCGCATATCGGCCCAAAGTTGAGGCAGGTCGGGCTCGAACCGCTCGACGACCCTCAACCCCTTGCTCTCGGCTCTGAGGCGCAGCAATCGCTGGCAGTCCTCGACCACGTCGACGAGCCCCACAGGAGCTTCATGCAGTTCGTAGCGGCCAGCCTCGATGCGGGAAATGTCGAGGATTTCGTTGATCAGAGTGAGCAAATGCTGGCCGCTTTGGTGGATGTCGTCGGCATATTCCTTGTAGGTCGGGTTCTCGTGCGCCCCGAGGATCTCGGACCGCATGATCTCAGAGAAGCCGAGAATGGCGTTGAGGGGCGTCCGGAGCTCGTGGCTCATGGTCGCGAGGAAGCGCGACTTGGCCTGGTTCGCTTCCTCGGCGCGCAGCCTTGCCTCGTCGGAGATCGACTTCGATTGCTCGAGCTCGGCGATCAGCGCGTCCTTCTCGGCGCGAAATTCGAGCATGGCGGTCGCCGTCGCGTTCACACCATTCGCCAGCCAGATGAAGTAGAAATAGACGCCGACGGCCATCGCCGCCATGCCCCAGTAGAACGGGTTGTCGAGCAGCACGAAGCTCAGGACGATGGCCGCGATCATAGGCAAGGTGCCCGCGTAAACGATCGGCATCACCGTCGAGGCGAACAGCATGCGCATGAAGATGACGATAAGCAGGCTGGCGAAGACGAAGGTATTCGCAGCCTCGCCTTGGCTCCCGGCACTGACGAAGGCGACGCCGGCCCAGGAGAGGCCATATAAGAATTCGGCCGCCGCGATCTTGCCGCGCCAGGCCCGCGCTTTGGCGTGTTCGCGTGGCATCCTGCGGAACTGCCGGCAAAGGCTGACGAGGATGAACTTGGCGAGGAGAACGGTGGCGAGCCAGATCAGCAGTCGGTCCGGAGGCGCCCAGAACATCGCCCCCAGGGCCACGATGACGGCGAGGAGCGGCGTCGTCACTGCCGTCGACAGCTCGTTCTTCACGAACATGAGCAACAGCTCATAGTCCAATTCCGGCCTTAAGCCGGATGTGTGGGTGAGCTTCTCGCGGGCTTCCTGGAGGTTGCGGGAAGAGCGACGTTTGACGGCCATTGCCGCCGAAGCGGCCGCACGAGCCTCGGCTGAAACGCCTGCTGTCATGCCCATCAAGCCCGCAAACTCAACTAAACCAGGACAAAAATGCTGTGGCGGGGCGTGGAACGGCGCTCCAGCCCTTAACCAAGGACCCCGCAGTCACTATGTGGGTGAAATCCCTAATGGGGCGTTTACTTTCGGCCCGGCCTGAGGCGGCTTTGCTCATATTGCAACCGCGCTCGGCGTCTCTGAGGGGACCCAGTTAACGGATTGAAGGGGGACCATGCAGCTCACAGTCATAGGTTGCGGGGATGCATTCGGGGCCGGCGGCCAGCTGCAAACCTCCTTCCAGGTGCGCTCGGAGGGATCGACCTTCCTGATCGATTGCGGCGCGACGACGCTGGTCGGGATGCATCGTCTCGGCCTCGCACTCAACGACATCGACATGGTGTGCGTGTCCCATCTGCATGGCGATCATTTCGGTGGCCTGCCATGGCTTCTCATCGACGCCCAATATGTCAGCAAGCGCACGCGCCCGCTGATCGTCACCGGTCCGAGAGGCATCGAGGCGCGCTTCCTCGTTGTGGCGGAAGCGCTTTATCCCGGCATCACCAAGAACGCGTGCTGCTTCGGCCTGAGCTTCGTCGAATATGACGAGGCGCCGCTGACCATCGAGGACATCACCATCACGCCGTTCGAGGTGGTGCATCCGTCGGGCGCGCCGCCTTACGCCTTGCGCTTCGCCATCGACGGAAAGGTGTTATCCTTCAGCGGCGACACGGGGTGGACGGAGAATCTTTGCCTCGCGTCGCAAGGCGCCGATGTCTTCATCAGCGAATGCTTCCAATATGACGTGACGCTGCCGATCCATCTCGACTACAAGACGATCGATGCTAATTACCAGAGGCTCGGCGCCAAACAGGTGCTCCTGACCCATATGGGGGAGGCCATGCGCGCTCACATCGACAAGGTTGACGCCTCGCGCTACCTCGTCGCCAAGGACGGCATGACGCTCGAACTATGAGAGCTGCCTCGACCGAGTTCGATCGCCTACTCGCCGACATCCGAGCCTGCCGCATTTGCGCCGAGGCGCCAGAGAGCCGGCCATTGCCTCATGAACCGCGGCCGGTGTTGCGCGTCAGTCGGACGGCGCGGCTTGGCGTTTGCAGCCAGGCTCCGGGCACGCGCGTGCATGCTTCCGGCATTCCCTTTACCGATCCCTCGGGCGATCGCTTGCGCGACTGGATGGGGCTCATGCCGCAGGAGTTCTACGACGAGGCCAAGGTTGCCATCATCCCCATGGGCTTTTGCTTTCCTGGGCAGGATGCGAAAGGCGGCGATCTGCCACCGCGACCGGAATGCGCCAAGCTCTGGCGTCCGACCCTGTTCACCACATTGCCACAGCTTGAGCTGGTACTCGCGGTTGGTGCCTACGCGCAGCGCTGGCATTTGGGCGGAGACGCGGGCCGGAGCCTGCAGGCGACGATGCTCGACTGGCGCAAGCACTTCCACCGCAAACAGCTTCCCCGCGTCTTGCCGTTGCCGCATCCCTCCTGGCGCAACAATGCGTGGCTGAGCCGCAATCCCTGGTTCGAGCAGGACCTGCTGCCGGTGTTGCGCCGCGAGGTGCGCCGGCTGCTGTGAGGGTGGCCCGGGTATTAGAATATCAATCCAATAACCGATTGAAAGCCTGGTTGATCGGCAATATCCTCCTCCTCCACACCAGAATCCAGAAACGACGTTGCCGGCCCCATGCTCGATCGGATGGACCGCAAGATCCTCGACATCTTGCAGAAGGATAGCACCATGCCGGTGGCCGAGATCGGCAAGCAGATCGGGCTCTCCACCACGCCGTGCTGGAGGCGCATCCAGAAGCTCGAGGAAAGCGGGATCATTCAGCGGCGCGTGGCGGTGCTCGATCCGAAAAAGGTGAATGTCGGGGTGACCGTCTTCGTCTCCATCAGCACCAGTCACCATACGCAAGAGTGGCTCGACCGCTTCCACGAGGCGCTGCAGGATTTTCCCGAGGTGGTGGAGTTCTACCGCATGAGCGGGAAGGTGGACTATCTCTTGCGCGTGGTGGTGCCGGACATCGAGCGCTACGACGCCTTCTACAAGCGGCTGATCGCCAAGATCGAGCTCTCCGACGTGAGCTCGGCCTTCGCCATGGAGCAGATCAAATTCACCACCGCACTGCCGCTGGACTACGCGGCGGAGTAGGGGAGATCATGGCTTCCGCTCGAGCAGCGCAATCAGGCTCGACGTATCCCAGCGCTTGCCGCCCATGGCCTGGACCTCGGCGTAGAATTGGTCGACCAGCGCCGTGACGGGAAGCTCGGCGCCGTTCCGCCGCGCCTCATCGAACACGAGCGCGAAATCCTTGCGCACCAGGTCGACGGCGAAGCCGAAGTCGAACTTCCCTTCGACCATGGTTCGCCAACGGTTCTCCATCTGCCAGGATTGTGCTGCTCCCTTGGAGATGGTGTCGATAACCTTGGCGATGTCGAGCTCAGCGCGCTTGGCAAAATGCAGGGCCTCGGCCAGGCTCTGAATCAATCCGGCGATGCAGATCTGGTTCACCATCTTGGTCAGCTGGCCCGCGCCCGACGCACCGATCAGAGTGACCGCGCGGGCATAAGCCGAGATCACCGGCTCGGCTTTGCTGAAGTCCGCCTCATCGCCGCCGACCATGACTGTCAGCGTTCCGTTCTCCGCGCCCGACTGTCCGCCGGACACCGGCGCATCGAGGAAGCCTGCGCCTTTGCTCTTGGCGGCTCGATGCAGTTCGCGGGCAAGTTCGGCCGAAGCGGTCGTGTTGTCGACGACGACGGCGCCGGGTTTCAGCCAGGAGAATGCGCCTTGCGGACCGAGCAACACCTCGCGCAGATCACCGTCATTGCCCACGCATGAAAAGACGAAGTCCGCGTCCTTGGCGGCATCGGCTGGTGTCGCCGCGGCTGTGCCGCCGAAGGCTGTGACCCAAGCCTCGGCCCGCGCCCCGGTGCGGTTGAACACGGTGACGTCGTGGCCGCCGCGCGCCCGCAGATGGCCTGCCATGGGATAGCCCATGACGCCAAGTCCGATCCAGGCGAGTTTGCTCATTGGTCTTCGCTCAGCCCCGTTCCTGCGGCAGGCTCAAGGCACGCCCCGGCTGCACGCGCAGGCCCGGCTTTATGCCGCCATCCATGACTTGGTGCCAATACCAAAACGGGAATGGACGGGACCGACCCGGCCAAGGCGCGAGATCGGGTGAGCGCGCATCCTTCAGGCGATCGGCTGATCCGGAAAGGCCAGCTGCTCCCGCGCGCGCCATTCATTGGTCACGTAATTGATGATCAGCGAGGTGCGCACGCCCTTGATCGGGCGCTTCTCGAAGCCGTGATAGGTGTTGTCGCCGGGGACGAAAATCATTGCGGCATTGGGCGCAAAGGGCGAACGGCCGACATGCTTCTTGTCGCCGTCGTAAATGTCGGTGCCGAGTTCTTGGTGGCTCGGGTCATCCGACAGATAGAGCAGCAGGGTGAAGGCCTTGACCCCGAGATCGGTATGGGGCTCAAGCCAGAAGCCGTCGATGTCCTGGGCGAATTCGATACGCAGATAGGTCCCGCTCAGATCGGTGCCGAAGACCTCCTCGATCTTGCTCGTCACGCGCTTGTCCTGGAAGGCCTCGGCCACGGCTTTGCAGACGGGAAAGCGTTCGCGGTTCTCGGCGTCGAAATATTTGCGCGTATTGTTGTGCAATTCGCGTTTGCCGGAGACGCCCTCGAGCGAAGGGGGCTCGAAGGGGAGGGTCACCACGCCCTCGAGGGTGTCCGCGGGAAAGCAATCTCTCAGAGTCCAATGGCGATAGGGCTGTTCGAACCGCTTGCCGTTATCAATGCAAGTGAGGAAGGTCGTAGCGACGTCCTCGGCCGTACTCTTCACCTCTTGCCCAGTCGTGGACTTCAACGCGACTGTGTCGCTCATGATGAAACTGATCTCCCTCGAAGAAATTCAAGCTCGCAGCCATGTTTAGACTGACAGCAGGGTCCCGTGATTGGCTCTTAGCATCGCCACCCTCGCCACGCAATCTGCGGCGAAAGGGGCCTCAACTTGGTTCTCAGCCGACCCCGGCTTGCGCCAAGAAGCGCCGTCGGGGGTCTTGTGTCGCGAACCCATGCCTTCCATGTTCAAGGATGGCATTGACCTGGATCAACCCGGCCGATTGGGCGCGTCAAATTGGCCGAAAACAAGGACGGAACACATGAAATCGCGCTCATTTTGGCTTGCCCTCGCATTGACCTGGATCGCGGGCGCCTTCCCCTTGCCGGCGGTGGCCGACGAGATGGGAAACCCGGTTGACCGGCATGATGGGATCGGCATCTGGAAGGCCTATGTCCCGCATCACGTTCAGGGGGAATTCGACAGCTACGACCCGGTTGGACTGATGGCCGGCGCTCTGATCAAGGCCGACTGCTCGCTCAATTGGCGTGATCCTGACACCGGCAAGCTCTATTGCTTCGCCAGCGGCACGTCGCAGGTCTATTTCCAAGACTGGCCCAAAGCCAACATTCGCAAGGCTGGCGCGGCCTTTGACAGGCTGACGCAACCCAAACCCGGCTCCTAGACCTTCCCGACTGAACACTTGATCCTAAACAAGGCGGATCGCGCACCGATCCCCGAATCTTCTGCGGCTTTAAGCTGGAGGATCTGGTGCCGAAAGCCGCGTCGTCAAGGATCGCGCTGCCGCTTGAGAGTTGGGCCATAGGCCTCGTGCTCTTGGGCGTGCTGGTGTGCGCCTGGGCCTGGCTCTTCCGCCTGGGGGCTGCGAGCGACATCCCGATTTGCCGGGTGGGGGCCGTCACCTCGCCCGCGGTCGTCGGCATGTGGATCGCGATGATGGTGGCGATGATGACCCCATCCGCGCTGCCCACGATCCTCGCCTATGCGCAGATGACGTCTCGAACCGAACCGAGCTCGACCCGCCTCGGTCTCGTGGCTTTGTTCGTCGGGGTCTATGTGGCGGTCTGGAGCGCCTTCGGGGTCATGGCGGCCGGGGCGGACTGGCTGCTGGTCCGGGACGGCATCGTCCGCGACGGACAACTCGTCAGTCCGCTCTATGCCGGCGCCCTCTTGGTCGTCGCTGGGGTCTATCAATGGTCGGCGGTCAAGACGGTCTGCCTGGCGCATTGCCATGCGCCTTTGGGCTTTCTGCGGCGGGGCTACCTTGGCGGCTATGCCGGGGCGTTGAAGCTGGGTCTCGAGCACAGCGTCCTATGCGTTGGCTGCTGCTGGGCGCTGATGCTGCTTGCCTGGGTGGGGGGCGCGATGAACCTCGCCTGGATGGTGGCGCTCACAGTGTTTGTCGCGATCGAGAAATTACTGGGCACGCGCGCGGCGGTGTTGCGCCTCTCCGCGCTGGTCCTGCTCGGTGCCGGTGTGGTCGAGATGGTGACGTCGGTATTTTAGACGCGAATAGGCCCGTCAGCGGCGCTGGGCGACACCGTGACCGGCAGCTGTCCCGGGCAAAGGGTCAGTTGAAATTCACCCAGCGGAAGTGGTGAGCTTCCAAATCATCCGCCGGCGAATCGTCGGAGTCGCTCGCCGTGAGCTGGTCGGTCCGCAGGCACTGAGCCAGAAGCTCGAGCAGCGACGCATGGAGCTCGCGCTCGGCATCAAGCTGCGGCGGATTGGCGGCGAGAAACGCCAGGATCTCCCCGTAGTCCGGCATCAGTTCCCCCGTGCTGTCCCCCAGCCGAGCTGCAAACGGTGCCCAATGGTTGTGTCAAAAATTTGTCGCAGGGGGCGATGACGACGGGGAGGGCGCTCAGGCGCCGAGGCGATAGCGTCCAATCAGGCGCAAGGGCGCCCGGCCCCCGGACTCGCCCAGCAGAGAGAGGCCGTCGACGGTCACCCCGGAAGCGCAGATCTCTTCCAGCATCGGCCACAGCGCTTGCGCCACACGCTCCAGATGAGCGGTGTCGAGCGGACCGGTGAGGGTGATGTAGAAGCGGTACTCGCTCAACACATGAGGGTCGCCGAAGCTCTTCAGCAGGAGACGTTGGTGGTCGTTGAGATGAACGCCGGGATTCGCCTCGGCCGAACTCGACGATTCGGCAAAGCCGTCGAAGGTCGCGACGCATTGGGCGGCGAGCCAGTCCAGGGCCGGCGTGGGATTGACCGGCCGCAACACGAGAAAGCGACCCGCGCGCGCAAGTGTCAGTGGTCCGGTCTCCACCTGCTTCCGGCGGTTGGCAAAACCGATGAGGCGCGCCTTGAGCGCGTCGATGCCCATGCCGTCGCGGAGGCAAAACGGCGCCTTGAACCCCGAGTGCAGACCGCTATAGCGCGAGCGGGCGGAAAGCGGCTTGACCGCGGCGGCGCCGGTCAGCCCGGCTTCGGAAAATGCTTGCAGCGTCGCGCCGTCATTGGCGCGGCCGAACCAGGAGCGGCCGAACGTCGCCAGCGGTGTGCCAGGCCGCGGCGTATAGTAGATCGCGTAGCGGACGAAGTTCGCCTGGTGCGCCTCGTTATGATCGTTCGCGAATTGCGCACGGTTGAGCATTGGTTCCTCCCACTGGGCGTCTTCTTCGATGAGCCGTGTTCTGGCTAGCATCCGCCTGTGGCGCGGACGCGACAGGTTCGCGGCGATAGGAGGGCCGAGCGGTGAACAGTTGATGAATCGAAGCATCTCGCATGTGCGAGCGAAATGTCGTCACGTCTCATGCTGCATCGCACGCAACATCATGCGAACGTCTCGGCGCGCGCGCAAACTCTCTAGCAAAGTCACGCGCTCACGCGTAAATGCGTGCGCCGACGCGCGCGCGGCCAAGGGGAGTTGGATGGAATGATCGAACTTTATACATGGTCCACGCCGAACGGGCGGAAGGCGTCGATCATGCTGGAGGAAGTGGACCTGCCCTACCGCGTGCACCCGGTGAACATCGAAAAGGGCCAGCAATTCGCACCCGACTTTCTCGCCATCGCTCCCAACAACAAGATCCCCGCGATCATCGATACCGATAACGGTCTTCGCCTGATGGAGTCGGGAGCCATCCTGCTCTATCTTGCCGAGAAGACAGGCCAACTCTGGCCACAGGACTTTCCCACCAAATGGCGTGTGGTCGAGTGGCTCATGTGGCAAATGGGCGGTCCAGGGCCGATGCTCGGCCAGGCGCACCATTTCGTGAAGTTCAATCCGGGCAAAAGCAGCTATGCCGAGGAGCGCTACAGCAAGGAGGCGAAGAGGCTCTGGGCGGTGCTCGATCAGCGCCTTGGCCGAAGCGAATATGTCGCCGGCGACTACTCCATCGCTGATATCGCGATCTGGCCGTGGATCGCGCGGTTCGAATGGCAAACTGTCACTTTTGCCGATTATCCCCATGTGAAGCGTTGGTACCTGGCGATCGCGGAGCGGCCGGCGGTGCAAAGGGGATGGAACGTGCCGTCCGGCAAGGACGGCATGCCTTTGCCGTGATCGACGCCTAGAACGGTAGCGGGAGACGCCGCTGCTATGGCACAATGCGTTGCATCCAGCCCGCTCGATTCAAGCAGGGCGCGCAGGGATCGTCGGTCGGGTGGCTCCTTGAATTTGAGGCGAGAGCGAAAAAGGAGGAGATCATGACGCGCAAGAGTTCGGCTTCATTCCCGCTCATCATCTCGCTGGCAGCTTTGGTCGTGGCCGTTGTGGCCGGGAGCGCACCGAATGTGGCGCAAGCCCAAGTGATCGAGCGCGGCGTGCAGGGCGGCGTTGCCGGCGCCATCATTGGTGGCATCGTCGGCGGCGGTAGAGGCGCAGGCACAGGTGCCGCAATCGGCGCCGGGGTCGGCATCATCACCGGCGCGGCGGAAGCCGATGCCAATGCGCGGGCTGCCTATGACAGTCAGTATTATGGCGCGCCGCCTCCGGGTGGGCCCGGCCTCGTCTACAGCATTCAAGCATCGCTGACGCGGCTCGGCTACGATCCGGGTCCCGTCGACGGCGTCTATGGCGGGCGCACCGCGGATGCGATCAGCCAGTTCCAATATACGAACCGCTTGCCCGTCGACGGCCGGCCATCGCCGGAGATCCTCAATATCATGATCAGTCAGGGGGGTTAAGCCGCGCAATCTTGGGCGTTGGGCGCCAATCCTGTAAGCCGTGCGACTTGAATGATAGAGCCAGACCCCAGTCGGGGCGAAGGGTGGAGATGGGTGGATGCAGAAATTGATGGTGGTGTTTTGCGCGTTCGTCGGTCTCGGGGTCTACGCCGCGATCGCAACCTCAGCCGAGAATTTGACTGAGGCCGTCGATGAACGCCGGCATCTGATGAAGAAGGTAGTGGCGCCCGCGGCCAAGCTCGGCGGCCAGATGGTCAAGGGCGTCGAGCCCTTCGATGCCGCCAAGGCAGCCAAGGCGATGACCGAGATCAGTGAGGTCCCGGACAAATATGTAACGCTGTTCCCCAAGGGGACGGAGCAGGGCGCGGTCGCCGACAGCGAGGCGCTGCCCAAGATTTGGGAGGATTTCGATGACTTCAAAACCATCGCCACCAAGCTGAAAGACGCGAGCCTCCAGGCCGCGAGCGCCGCCGAACAGGGCAGAGAGACCTTCTCGGCCGCGTTCAAGGACATGACCAAGGTGTGCAAGCAGTGTCACGAATCCTATCGCGCCGAGGAAGAGTAACGGTTGGAGCGGCGTGACGAGAGTGACCGCCAGCACCCAGGGAGGAAATATGCGCAGAGCCTGGTGGTGGGCACTGCTCGCCTTGGGCATCGCCGGCGCGATCGTCTTCTATCTGTTGACTCTGCCGAAGACCGTGCCGGCTTCCGCGCTGCCGGCGCATAATGCTGACCTTGCCAACGGCGAATACATGTTCATCGCCGGCGGCTGCGCGGAGTGCCATGCGCAGCCTCTGGGCAAATGCAAGGATACGAAGACCAAGGACAAGCTGGTCCTAGCCGGTGGTCGCTGCTTAAAGACCCCATTCGGAATCTTCAACGTTCCGAATATCTCTCCCGACAAGGACTCCGGCATCGGAACCTGGAGCACGCTCGACTTCATCAACGCGATGAAGCGGGGTGTCGCGCCTGGTGGCACGCATCTCTATCCGGCGTTCCCCTACACCTCTTATCAGCGTATGACTTATGAGGATCTGATCGACCTCAAGGCCTATCTCGATACCCTGCCCGCGGTGAAGAACAAGGTGCCGCCGCATCAGCTGACCTTCCCCTACAATGTGCGGCGGGGCGTGGGCCTATGGCAGCTGCTCTATGTGGACGGCAAGACCTTCACGCCGGACCCGAAGCAGAGCGAGGAGGTCAATCGCGGGGCCTATCTCGCCGGGGGTCCCGGCCATTGCAGCGAGTGCCATTCGCCCCGGAACTCTCTCGGCGGCATTATCGAGAGCGAGGCCTATGCTGGCGCGCGCAACCCTGAAGGCAAGGGCCGGATCCCCAACATCACGCCGAGCCATGACGGCCTTGCCGACTGGAGCGCCGAGGACATCGCCTATTTCCTCGAGAGCGGGAATACACCCGATTTCGACGTGGTCGGCGGCCTCATGGCGCCCGTGCAAGAGAATATCGCCAAGCTGAGGCCAGAGGATCGCGCGGCCTTCGCTGCCTTTCTCAAGTCGCTGCCGCCGCGGCCTGACGCCGTGCCGAAGAAGAAGAAATCCGACGGGGACGACAGCGATGGTGACGGCGACGGCGCCGACGGTGCGCCAAAACAGCCTGACACCGCGGAGTAGCGAGGAACGGGACGTCGTGATGGGCGAGGGTGGCAAGTTTTGACGCCACGACCTCGACGGCGCCGTGACGCTGAAGCGAAGGGGAACCTCGTTCATGCAGGGTTCAGCTGTGAGCGACTAAGCACATTGCGATGGCTAGCTTTGCACGCCAAGGGAGGTCCCCGATGGTTTCGCGCTGCAACGCTGTGATCGCCGTCTACGCTCTCGCGGCCCTGATTTTCGCGTTTGGCTCGGGCGCCTCTTGGGCCGCCGAGCAGGAGGATCAGAATAGTGTCGCGGAGAGTTCAAGCCCCGGCGATGCCGACGCTGCTCCGGCTGTGACGCCAAGCCCGGACTCCACGACGACGTCCGACGGCGATCAGCAGAACCCTGCAGCCGATCCTTCGGAGGACAAGCCCGCGCCTCCGGCGGAAGCCACTTCGGACTCCAAGCACGATCCCGAACCCGCCGAAAAGGTGGAAGAGCCAGCCGTCACCGAGGACAATGCAGGCGTAGCCGACCCAGGATCCGGTGCCGCCGACAGTTCAGCGGCGGCGGATGAGGTCAAGTCGGGCGGCATTCCCGTTCCCACCGATGCGGTCGCGGTCACGGCCTTCAACGTGTTGGAGAAACACTGCGCGCGCTGTCACCAGGCCGGTCCGACCTTGAAGCGGCAAAAGCCGGCGAAGAATTTCGGCAACATCCTCCATCTCGAGCAAATCTCGACCGAGCCCAGCCTGATCCTGCCCGGCAACCCGGACGGCTCCAAGCTCTTCATCCAGATCGCCAAGAAGGAGATGCCCTATGACTGCTATCAGGAATTCGATTGCAAAATAGAGCCGACGGAGGAGGAGGTCCGGGCGATCTACGATTGGATCAAGAGCCTGGGCGAGATCGCCGTTGCCGCCTGCACCGGCCGCAAACTGATTGACGAAGAGGAGATCGTCACGGCGATTGCCTCGGACCTCGAGGCGCAGCCGGACCATCGGCGCAGGGGAATGCGCTACATCACGCTGTCCAATTTCTACAACGCTTGCGTGCCTGAGACCGATATCGTGCGCTACCGCCAGGGCGTGGTGAAACTCCTGAACAGTCTGAGCCGCGAGTCGGATGTGGTGAAGCTGCGCACGATCGACGCGGAGAAGATGGTCGTCGCCTTCAATCTCGACGACCTCAGCTGGACCGAGGCCGATTGGAACCGGATCGCCAGTCTCTATCCTTACGGCATGAGACCGAAGACGACGAATTATGAGACGGTCGCCTCACTGACCGGCACGCCGCTGCCATGGCTGCGCGGCGACTGGTTCGCCTTCACCGCGTCGCGGCCGCCGCTCTATCACGAGCTGCTCAAGCTGCCCGTGGACGTTGCCGAGCTTGAGCAGCAGGTCCATGTCGACGTTCAAAGCAATATCGAGAAGTTTCTCGCCAAGCGCGCGGGCTTCCAGAATTCCGGCGTCTCCAAGCACAACCGCCTGATCGAGCGCCACACCATTCCCACCGGTTATTTCTGGACCTCTTACGACTTCAAGGGAGACCGGCCAGAGCAAAGCCTGTTCGTGCATCCGCTCGGGCCCGATGGCGAGGACGCCTTCAAGCATGATGGCGGGGAGTCGATCTTCAGCCTGCCCAACGGCTTTCAGGCCTATTATTTGAACACGGCGAAGGGAGATCGGCTGGACAAGGGACCGACGGAGATCGTGCTCGACGACAGCCAGCTCGACCGCGCGGTGACGAACGGCATCTCCTGCATGGGTTGCCATAATCAGGGCATCCGCCAGGCGACGGACGATATTCGCGCGCATGTGGTGAACGACCGCATTTTTCCCAAGGACCTCCGCCTCAAGGTCGAAGCGCTCTATCCTCCGCCCGAGGAGTTCAAGGAACTACTCGACCAGGACGCCGCCCGCTTCCGCAGCGCCATGCTTCGTGCCGGCCTGGACCCGGAGCTCGATTCCCAGAAAGTGGGCGTGGAGAGCATCAACTTCCTGTCGAAGGCTTATGAGAAGTCGATCGATCTCAGGATTGCCGCGGCGGAATACGGCCTTGCGGCCGAGGCGCTGGCGCAAGGCCTGGCCCACGCTGGCGGCAGCTCGGCTCAGCTCAAGCGCAGGCTTGAGCAGGGCGTGCTGCCGCGCGAGATCCTGGAGGCCGAGTTCAAAGACCTCATCGTCAAGGTCTCGGACAATGAGCCGGTGGACATCGCGGCCGTGGCGGGGCTGGATGTGGCGAAAGTGGGCGGCAAGACCAAGGAGGAGGCCCACGATTTCGACCTCGCCCTGATCTCCGACAAGAGCGGCTACCGGGTGAACGACCTGCCGGTGTTCACGATCAAATCGAAGGAGGACTGCCACCTGACGCTGATAAACGTCGATGCGAGCGGCGACGGCACGGTGATCTTCCCGAACAGGTTCCAGCAGGACAATCTCCTGTCTGCGGGCGAGGAGACACAGTTTCCGGGTGCGGACGCCCCCTTCCAGTTCCGCCTTAAGGACCCTGGCACGGAGACGGTGATCGCCATCTGCAACGCCACCGGCAAGCAGGCCGATGGCATCAAGCATGATTTCAAGAAGCGGGAGTTCACCGAGCTCGGCAATTACCGCAAGTTCCTGACGCGCCAGATCGTGGTGGAGGGACAGGAGAAGGTCGCCGAAGGCCAGAAGGAGCCTGCCAGAGACGGGGCTCCGGCGCCGAGCCAGATTCTGGCGCGGACCGCGATCAAGCTCGACGTCAACTAGCGAATCTGGAGGCCGGGGGATCGGTTATGGCTTCCAGCCGCGGCACTTTTCGGGATCGTCTCCGACCTCCGCCGCGGCATCGTGCCGCCTTCGGACCCGGCTGAGGTTAAAATCGCTTTACAACTCGCTCAAGATTGCCTAACGCAGCCGCCGGCTCCTGGCATTTCTTGCTCAAGGGCACGAACTGACAATCTCAATCTCGTGTGGGAGTAGACATGGGATGGACGTTTTCACTTCTGCCGCGGAGCTTCTCCGTCACCATCGTCCCGAGCAGCCGGTCCTTGGCCTGAGGCCCCACGCTGCGGCTCGCGCCGCACGCTGGTTTCTCGCCAACTTCCCCGGCAAGGTGGTTTACGCCGCCAAGGCAAATGACGCAGCTCCCGTCATCGGGGCCTTGGTCGAGGCTGGAATCTCTCACTTCGACGTAGCCTCTTTGGTTGAGATCGAGCGCTTGGCGTCGGTCCCTGGGGCCGAGCTTTATTTCATGAACCCGGTGAAATCGCGCGGGGCGATCAGAGCCGCCTATCGCGACTTTGGGGTCAGGAGCTTCGCCTTCGACAGCGACGAGGAGATCGACAAGATCTTAGAGGAGACGGGTCAAGCCCGCGATCTCACCCTTTTTCTCAGGCTCGCCTGCCCAAACACCCACAGCCTCATTCCACTCGAGGGCAAGTTCGGCGCGGCGAGCGCGGAGGCCCCGGCGTTGCTGCTTCGCGCCCGCCAAGTCGCGGAGCGCCTCGGCATTACCTTCCATGTCGGGTCCCAGGCGGTGGTGCCTGCGGCCTTCGGCGAGGCCTTGCGGCGGGTGGGGCAGTTGATCGTGGCGTCCGGCGTGCTCGTCGATGCGATCGACATTGGCGGCGGGTTTCCGAGCCGCTACCCGCATTCGGACCCGCCAGAGCTTGTCGATTATACCGATGAGATCGTGAAGGCCTGGGACGAGCTTGCCGTGAAAGAGTCCTGCGAGCTTCTGTGCGAGCCCGGGCGGGCTCTGGTGGCAGAAGCCGAGTCGGTCCTTCTGCGCGTCGACGCGCGCCGGGGCAACGCCCTCTATGTCAATGACGGCGCCTTTGGCACGCTGTTCGATGCCGCTTATTCCGGCTTCCGTTTCCCGGCAAGGGTGGTTGTGAGCTCGGGCCGCAAGACTAAGGCCGAGACTGAGTTTTCGCTCTACGGGCCGACCTGCGACAGCGCCGACTACATGCCAGGCCCGTTCGTGCTGCCGTCATCGGTGCAGGAGGGCGACTACATCGAGATCGGCCAGATCGGTGCCTATGGGCGCGTGTTGGCGAATCGTTTCAATGGGTTCGGCGAGTTCGATGAGGTGGTGTTCACCGACGAGCCCATGCTCTCGATGTATGAAGCGGGCGAGGAGCCTATGCCCGTGGTGCTGAAGACGGCGCGGGCCTGAACTCTCGTATAGCTACGTTTCCAGGTTGCACTGAGGCCCGCGAGTCAACTGGGGCCACGAGGAAGCATTGTATTCGATGAACACTGATCATCTCCAGACCGTTTGGGCACCGCGCGTCCTTAGCGTCCTGCGCATCGTTGCCGCCTCGATCTTCTTCGAGCACGGGACCACGAAGCTGCTCGGCTTTCCGCCTTCGGATCATTCCCCGGAATTTTTGTCGCTCTCTTGGATTGCGGGCGTACTCGAACTGGTTGGTGGCGGGCTCCTCGTCGTCGGGCTGTTCACGCGACCCGTTGCGTTCGTCCTCTCAGGATTGATGGCGTTCGCCTATTGGCTGGCGCATGCGCCAAATAGCGCCTTCCCGGTCCTGAATGGGGGCGACGCCGCAATTCTGTTTTGCTTCGTGTTTCTCTATCTCGCCGTCGCTGGCGGTGGGCCTTGGAGCCTCGACGCGCTGCGGCGAAGGGAAGCGCGGACGACCTGATCGGCCTGTTCCGCTCTGATCGGCCTGTTCCGCTAGCCGATGAACTTGGCCAGCACGCGCTCGGTGAGGGCGTCGCAATCGGCCCCGGCGAACGGAAACGTGTCGCGCAAGGCCTCGCGCAGCTCGGGATCGAGTTGCTGCTGCAGCCGCTGCCTGGCGCGAAACAGGCGCGTCTTCACCGTCTCCTTCGGAATCTGTAGGGCTTCCGCCGTCTCCTCCACGCTCAGGCCTTCGATGTCGCGCAACACGAACACAGGGCGGAAGGTCTCCGGCAGCTCGGCAATGGCGCGCTCGAGCAGTTTGGACACTTGTCGGCGCATTGTATCGGCCTCCGGCGAACGCGCCATGCCCGAACCTGCCATGAGGGTCTCCCGATAATCGTCGATCATCGCGACGGATTGCTGTTGCAGAAGGCGCGATCGCCGCTGCGCCGTACGATGCCGGCCGAGGGCTTCATTGATGACGATGCGCGTCAGCCAAGTCGAGAGGGATGACCTGCCGGCGAAGCTGCCCATGGCCGCGAATGCCTTGAGATAACCGTCCTGCACCGCATCTTCCGCCTCTTGGCGATTCTTCAGAATGCTCCAGGCGGCACGATAGAGGCGCTGATTGTTGCGCCCGGTGACGAGACGCACGGCAGACGCGTCGCGCCGGACAACGAGCGCGGCGAGCTCGATGTCGCTCAGCTGCTCATAGTCCAGCGCGAGGTCTGCCATCGGTGTCTCCTAAATGGCGTCAATTAAGCTTTTTGGCAAGCTGCTCGGCGTGCTTCTGATGCGCGGTGAACAATGTCAGTCCGTTCTGGAGGAGAGCTTTCAGTTCCGCGTTCTGCGCATCGGGGATGAGCGTCTTGCTTAGCGCGTCGTTGACGGCCTGATGATAGGCCACTTCGTTGTCGACATAGGCCTTATCGAAGGCGTCGCCGTCCAGGCTCGCCAATTTCTGGCGGGTGGCTTCCGCGGCCTGCGTCAGGCTCTGGCTGGTGGCGTTGTCTTCGGGCGTGACGTTGAGCTTCTTCACCAGCGCCAGCGCCTGGTCGTTGACGGCGGTATGGTCGCCGACCATCTGCTGGGCGAAGGCGCGCACATCCGCGTTCTTTGTTTTGTCGAGAGCCTGCTTGGCTGCATCAATGTCGAGCACGCCGGCGGTGTAGGCAATATGGGCGATCTGCGGGTCGGTCGGCGCTGCGGCGGCGAGGGCGCCGGCAACGCCAAAAGCTGCCGCGAGCGACGCGGCGATGGCGATGGTCCTGTACATGACTGCTCCTTGTTCGCGTGTGTCTTGCGGCCGAGTGGTCCGCGTACAGGCCATTGGATGACGCGAGCGCGCGGGAGGTTCCCCAGCGTCGCCTGGTGAGGGAGAGATTTGAAAGGAGGGGGGCGCGACCGCCAGCTGCGCTCGGCGTGACGATCCTACGGGGCCGAGGCCTATCTCGACCTTAAGTCATTGATTGTATGGTGGGCGGTACTGGACTCGAACCAGCGACCCCTGCGATGTGAATGCGCATCCATACCCCTTACCCCTGCTGACACAACACGGGATTACTCTTACTTTTGCGTTGTGGCCAAAGGGTTTTACCCTTACTCTTGATCGCAGGGGTCGATGGAATTTTTACCCTGACTTCCTCTCAGTTGCTGACATGGTGCTGACACGGGACGGGCAGGGGGGATGCCAAAAATCGCCAAACGAGTCGTCGATGCGGCCTCGCCCAGGCCAGATCGATACATCATTTGGGACTCGGAGCTTAGCGGCTTCGGCCTGCTTGTGATGCCCAGTGGCATTAAAAGCTACTTTTACCAGTACCGAACGATTGAGGGCAGACAGCGCCGCGCGACGATCGGCAAGCACGGCGAATGGACTCCCACGCAAGCCCGCGCGAAGGCCGAAGATTACCGAGAAGCGGTTCGCGCTGGCCGAGATCCCCTTGCCGACAAACGCGCTTTGAAGGAGGCGCCGACCGTTAGCGAGATCCTTGATGCATATCTCGCGAGCGAGAGCTTCAAGGACAAGGCGGCGTCAACTCAAAGGGTCGACAAAGGTCGCATCGAGCGGCACCTACGACCGCTGCTGGGCAGTAGGCTGGCTCACTTGCTCAACAGCGAAGACATCAAGCGCACATTCAATGCCATTCGTGAGGGTAAGACCGCCAAAGATGAAAAGACCCGAAAGCGGGGTCGCGCTCGTGTAACCGGAGGACCCGGCACCGCGCGGATGGCGATCGAACTCCTCCGCTCGGTCTTTAATTGGGCGAATGTAAAGCCCAACCCCTGTGACGGCGTAAAGACTGGCTCAAGCGGCACCCGCGAAACCATTCTAGAGGATGCTGAATCCTATGGGAGGCTTTTTGCAACGCTGGACCGAATGGAGACTGAGAGACGTATACGACCGCCTGTTGCCAATGCAATACGCCTGATCGCGCTGACGGGTTGTCGCCGAGGCGAGGCTGCTGGCCTGCTCTGGCGGCATGTCGACCTCAAGCAAGGGCGCATCCTGTTGCCGCCACAGTCGCATAAGACGGGACGGAAGACGGGCAAGCCTAGAGAGATCGTGTTGCCCGCAGAAGCGCAGAAAATCATTGCTCGTCAGCCTGAAGCTGGTCCCAGCGATTTTGTGTTTGCTCCCGCTCGTGGTGACGGTGCGATCGCCCTGTCGAAAGCGTGGCGTAGGGTGCGCAAAGAAGCCGATTTACCGCCTACACTGGGATTGCACGGCTTACGACACTCTATTGCGTCGCACCTCGCAATGGGTGGTGCACAGGCAGCAGAAATCATGACGGCCATGGGTCACCGGCAACTGTCGACAGTTCAACGCTACATTCACTTCGCCGAGACCACACGGCATGTGCTCGCAGAACGAGCTGCTTCGGTAGCAATGGCAGGAATGACAAAGAGTGCGGCAGATGACGAATAGGTCGTCGGATGAGACGCTAGAAGCGAACGGCGATAAGGTCGCTTCCGCGATTGAATATGCGTTCGTGTCATTGAATGGGGCTGGGCTTGGAAAGCGATCACAAAGCAACCGCCGATGCACGGCAGTTTTCTGGGAAGTCCTGTCTGTCACAGATGAAATCTACCAAGCGCCCGTCGTGCATGGCTCTAGCGTTAGCTTTCTGACAAAAAGAGGAACTGGACCGTGGGACCCTTACAAATTCTATGACGTAAAAAGAGCAGAGATACTTATTGATCGAGCAAGAGAAGGTGATCCCATAGCCATGGATGCAACATGGGAAATCGCCGCAAATTTCATTGACGAGGGGTGCGTCTTGCCTGACGGGCTTCGGCGATACATCGTCGACCTACTTCTGGGGGACGCGATTAGCACCCCCCCCAAGAAGCGAGGGAGGACTGGCTATGTGAACTATGAGCGCGATTTTCGGATCGCCTGTGTGATCCGCCATGTCACGGATCTCGGGTTTCGACCCACAAGAAACCACGCCACCGTATCCGAGTCGGCCTGCTCTATCGTGAGCCAAGCCCTTGCGCGCTCGGATTTGCACCTCTCTGAAGGTGCAGTTGTGAAGATTTGGGAGAAATTTAGTTCGGAGCTTCCCTAGCATCTTGCGTTCTAAACTAATGCCACCTTTCGTGTCGTACGAATTAGTGCGTGAAACATGCTCTCCTGTTGTGAACCTGAGGGGAGGAGAGAGCATGTTCAAACGATATCTGACGCGGCAAGAAGCAGCGTTCTACCTTGGCGAGTGCGGCCTGCCAGTTACGAAGAATACTCTGCAGAAATTCGCAACCACGGGTGGCGGGCCCGAGTACAGCATCTTCGGAAATAGGGCCCTCTATACCGCAGAAGGTTTGGACTCCTGGGCGGAAGCAAGGCTTTCTGCACCTCGAAGGTCCACGAGCGAGGCCGCGTGATGCTCCAGAATCCCAAGCATCGATACAGTCGGCTGCCCGCTTCCGGCGCCAACCGAAGGTTGACTGCTGAAGACCTTGCGAAGGGCGTACTGTGCAACGTGCTCGTGATCAGGGGCGACACGCAATGAGCGACAGGGCGCATCAAATCAACCGGGAGGAGGCGGAATCCGCCGCGATCGACGCAGCCGAAGAGGTTGAAGAACCCGCTGCAAACGAGGTTTCTGGAAAGATCCGACTCTTGGTCGAGAACTGCAATCCTGACGTCACGGTCGCGACTTTGCGAGACATCCTTGCCAGCGCCAGCCAACTTTACGACCGAGGTGTGCCTGTCCGCCTCGCCTTCGATCAGATCCAAAGGGGTGCTGTTGCTCAGATCATGACGCCACACGCCCTCGTGCTTGAGGCGCATCGGGTCTGCAGGCCTTACATGCTGAAGCCGAAGGAAGGCGTCATTTCAGAGGTCGATGCCCGCTTGCCGCATTCCGTCGCGCTGATGTATCTCGACTGGCGCGGCGAATGGCGCCTGCCACCTTTGAAAGGCATTGCCTCCGCTCCTCTATTGCGGGGTGACGGCACCGTCAACAGCATCGAAGGCTATGATCAGGCGTCGGGCATGTGGTGTGAGGATGTGCCCAATCTTACGGGACTGGTTCCCGAACGGCCGACGAGGGACGATGCAGAGACGGCGCTTCGGACTATCCGCGAGACCTTCAAGACCTTCTGCTTTGCAGATGCCGATACATTAGATAATCGGGACGGCATCCCCGTCGTCGAGACCAGCAAGGCTCCATTGCGAGACGAATCCTCGTTCATCGTCGCGTTGCTGACTGCTGTCTGCAGGCCGAGCCTGCCCTTGGCACCGGGCGTGCTGCTGCGGGCTGCCTCCGTCTCTGGCGCCGGTGCCGGCAAGGGTCTGCTTGCGCGCTGCATATGCAACATTGCCTTTGGACGCGAGCCGCACGCTGTGACGGCTGGTGGAACCTCTGAAGAGCTGGAGAAGCGGATCGCCGCGGAGCTGATCGAGGGCAGACCCACCCTGTTCCTGGACAACCTCAACAACACCGCCTTCAGGTCCGATCTCTTGGCGAGCGCGATCACTGAATGTCCCGCCCGCGTCCGGCCTCTTGGCAAATCGCAGATGGTCCTGTTGAACGCGTCGGCTTTCGTCGTTCTGACCGGGAATGGTTTGACCGTATCTGAGGACTTGGCGCGCCGCTTCATCATCATTGAACTTGATCCACGCACCGAGGATCCCGAGGGGCGGTCCTTTAAGACGAACATCCGCGCCGAGGTGAGAAGGCGGCGGACTGAGCTGCTTGCGGCGCTGCTCGCAATCTGGCGTTGGGGTCGCATTTCTCCCGGTATCGAGCCAGGCCTGCCGCTTGGCAGCTTTGAGCAATGGTGCCGGTGGGTTCGGGATCCCCTACTCGCGCTCGGCTGTCAGGATCCGGTTGAGCGGATCGGCGAGACCAAAGAGCGCGATAGCAGCAGGCAGGTGATCGCTGAGCTCTTCACTACGTGGTGGATGAGACATGCTGATCTACCGGTGGCCGTGGACGAGCTCCATAGCGAAGTTAGGCAGGCAGCAGACCCGCAAAACCGCGGGCGCCAATACGTTGCTTCCAAGCTCCAAAAACTCGCTGGCTCCCGAATGGCCGGCTTTGTGCTGACGCGGCAACCATCTGTCGGAAAGTGGGGGCGAGCGACTTACGCGCTCAAGACGACCGCCGATGACGGAAGCCATAGGGGGCATAGGGACCACGAGGATGAATACGCATCCGACCGTGAGCAGGCGTTGGAGCCGAACGACTTTGCCTAGGGTAGCAGCAGGTACGGCTCGGATGCGCACGCCAAACCGTGATCAGATGATCCGATGGCCCCGATGCCCCCTATGACTTTTGTAGCCAGACGTCACTAAGAAGGAGGGACAACATGAAGAAGCAGCGGAACCCCTCGACCGCTGAGGTTGATTGGAATTATGCGCAGACATCCGACCCTTATGGTGTCGATCCCGACCTTCCAGAGGAGCTCCAGCAAGTCGGCCGGGCGTACTTTGCGCGCAGACCTGGCAGTGACGTTTGGGTCGAGTTGGCGACCTGCCCAAGGTGACCCGCGATGCGCTTTGGGAAGGGCATAAATCCAAGCTGGCGTTTCCTGCGGGGCTTGAAGGGCTGCTTAGAAGCTTTGATTGGAGCTAGAGCCCGCTCGCTATCGTAACTTTGAATAGTCGATCCCGTTATCTTCGACGTGAGGGG
>JBBQKN010000013.1:0-77979 GCA_038326945.1 Hyphomicrobiales bacterium | reverse complement strand
GACTTCGCCGTGCGCTATCCGCTGATCGACGGCCAGGGCAATTTCGGCAATGTCGATGGCGATAACGCCGCCGCCATGCGCTACACCGAGGCGCGGCTGACGGCGGTCGCAGCAGTCCTGCTCGACGGCATCGACGAGGACGCCATCGACTTCCGCGCCACCTATGACGGGGAGGAGGAGGAGCCGGTCGTGCTCCCCGGCAATTTCCCCAATCTGCTCGCCAACGGCTCCTCCGGCATCGCCGTCGGCATGGCCACCAATATTCCGCCGCACAATGCCGGCGAGCTCTGCGATGCCGCGCTGCATCTGATCAAATTCCCTAACGCCACAATCGAAAAGCTGGTCGATTTCGTCCCGGGTCCCGACCTGCCCACCGGCGGCATCATGGTTGAGCCGCGAGACTCGATCGTCGAGGCCTATAAGACGGGGCGCGGCAGCTTCCGCCTGCGCGCGCGCTGGGTGCAGGAGGACACCGGTCGCGGCACCTATCAGAT
Source organism: Hyphomicrobiales bacterium (assembly GCA_038326945.1). Lineage (GTDB taxonomy): Bacteria > Pseudomonadota > Alphaproteobacteria > Rhizobiales > Methyloligellaceae > Methyloceanibacter. The sequence goes on along the minus strand of JBBQKN010000013.1, from coordinate 77,485 downwards.
CGTCGTCACCGAGATTCCCTATCAGGTGCAGAAGGCGCGGCTGGTCGAGCGCATCGCCGAGCTGCTGCAAGCGAAGAAAGTGCCGCTGCTCGCCGATGTTCGCGACGAGTCGACCGAAGAAGTTCGGCTTGTGCTGGAGCCGAAGAGCCGCACCATCGACCCGGTGCTGCTCATGGAGCAGATGTTCAAGCTGACCGAGCTTGAGACGCGCCTTCCCCTCAATATGAATGTGTTGAGCCGCGGCCTGGTGCCGAACGTGTTGAGCCTTCGCCAAGTGCTGCGCGAATGGCTCGATCACCGCAAAGTGGTGCTGGTGCGCCGCTCCAAGCACCGCCTGGCCAAGATCGACCATCGCCTCGAAGTGCTCGACGGCTATCTGATCGTCTACCTGAATCTCGACAAGGTGATCAAAATCATCCGCGAGAAGGACGAGCCGAAGCCTGCGCTGATGCGAGCCTTCAAGCTCACCGACATCCAGGCCGAGGCCATCCTCAACATGCGGCTGCGGTCGTTGCGCAAGCTGGAGGAGATGGAGCTCAGGCGCGAGCACGAGACCCTGAGCAAGGAGCGGAAGGAGCTTAAGGCGCTGCTCGCCTCCGACGACAAGCAATGGAAGCACATCGCCGACGAGATCAAATCGCTGAAGGAGCGCTTCGGACAGAAGACCGAGCTTGGCCGCCGCCGCACGAGCTTCGACACGGCCCCCGAAGGCGCCGAGGCCGAGCTTGCCGAAGCGATGCTCGAGAGAGAGCCGGTCACCGTGATCCTGTCGGAGAAGGGCTGGATCCGCGCCATCCGCGGGCATCAGACCGAGCTCGACAGCCTCACCTTCAAGGAGGGCGACCGGCTCAAGCGTGCCGTCAGAGCCCAGACCACCGACACCCTGCTGCTCTTCGCCACCAATGGCCGCTTCTATACCCTGAGCCCCGACAGGCTCCCGAGCGGGCGCGGGGCGGGGGAGCCGTTCAGACTGATGATCGATATCGAGGAGACGGCCGACGCGGTGGACCTGTTCATCCATGAGGACGGGCGCAGACTCCTGGTCGCAAGCACGAGCGGCCATGGTTTCATCGTGCCCGAGGACGAAATCGTGGCCATGACCCGCAAGGGCAAGCAGGTGCTAAACGTGGCGGCGAATGACGAGGCGGTGGTCTGCGCCCCGGTCGATGGCGACAGCGTCGCCGTGATCGGCGAGAATCGGAAGCTCCTGCTGTTTCCTCTGAAGGAGCTGCCCGAGATGCCGCGCGGCAAGGGTGTGCGGCTGCAACGCTATAAGGATGGCAGTCTTGCCGACGCCAAGACCTTCAAGAAGAAGGAAGGGCTCGTCTATCTGGACTCGGCGGGCCGCAGCTTCACCGTGACGGACTTGAGAGATTGGTGGGGCGTCCGCGCCCAGGCCGGACGCCTGCCGCCCAAGGGCTTCCCCAAGTCGAACAGCTTCGGCCCCAAATTCTGAATTTAAGCCGAAGCAGCAATAGAGGCTGGCTGCACTAGCGGCAGCATCCATCTGGCGAGTCCGGGTCTGCCTCGTCCTCGGTCCGCACCCATCCCTTTGCGGTGAGATGTTCCTGCGGCTGGAAGCGGTTCTTGTAACGCATCTTGCGCGAGCCGTTGATCCAGTAGCCGAGATAGACGAAGGGAAGTCCCTGGCTTCGCGCATATTCGACCTGCTCGAGGATCATATAGGTGCCGAGGCTGCGCGAGGACTGGTCCGGCTCGTAGAAGCTGTAGACCATGGAGATGCCGTCGCTGAGCCGGTCGCAGAGAGAAACCCCGATCAGCAGGGAGTCGCCCGTGTCGGGATCCGGCTTCACCCGATATTCGGTGACGCTGGTCCTGACCACGCTGTCCTCGACCATGAGTGAGTAATCCATTACCGACATTTCCGCCATGCCACCATCGGCGTGGCGCTCGTCGATATAGGCGCGGAACAGGGAATATTGCTCCGGGCTTGGCGACGGCTCCATGCGCACGGCCATCACGTCGCGGTTCCCGCGTTCGATCCGCTTAAGTGAGCGCCGGGGGCGAAAGGCGTCGACCAGAATCCGCACCGGCACGCAGGCGGAGCAGGAATCGCAATAAGGCATGTAAGCGATATTCTGGCTGCGCCGGAAACCGCCCTTGAGCAGATTGTCGATGAGGAAGCCCGGCTTTTCCCGGGTGAGATGGGTGAACAGCTTCCGCTCGAGCTTGCCCGGCAAATAGGGGCAGGGCTGCGGAGCCGTGATGTAGAACTCGGGAAAGTTGCTCTTATGCTCAGTCACAACGGCTGACCAGAATCGAATCCACCCCCGTTTGAGTCAAGCTTAGTTGATCGGAGGCGCAAAGCGCAAATGCCGATCGAGGCAAGGCTCAGAGGTGGATAACCGGCTGGTCAGGGCCGATTGACCACCACGACCCCCGCGAAAATGTCGTGCAGGCAGCGCTTCTGCGGATCGAACAGTGCCCAGAGGAGGATCGGGGAGAAAATGACGAGGGAGAACCAGAATAGGAGCGCATGAAAAGCGGCGATGAGCGGAGACACCTTTCCCCCAAACCATGTCCGCACCTCGAGCCCCATCATGCGCTGGCCGATGGTCGCCGAATTCGGTCCGCCGATCGTGAGCGCGTTATAACCGAGCCCAACCGCGGGAAAGGCAATGCCGAATAAGAGCCAGGCGAGCCCAAGCGTCAGCACGCCGAGCACAGCGATGGCCACATAGACGATCACCGTCAACAGCAGGATGATGATGGCGTCAATGACGAAGGCGACCACGCGCTTGCCGATGACGCCACTGAAAAATTGCGACTGCGTCACCGGGTTGAAAGCGGGGGATTCGCTGAATTCGCCCGAACGGGGCGGGAGGGTCTTTTGCTCTGCCATATGTGCCTCTGCGTCTCTCGACCTAGATTCAGGTTCAGAAGTTAGATGGTGGTTGGGGCCGGGTCGCGCAAGCGAAAAGGACGAGGTGCGGCCAGTGCCCAACGGTGCCGGCCTCTAGCCGCCCCAACTTTCGACGCGGCTCACATGGAACCCTTCCGCCTCGAGCTTGGCGATCGCTTGCAGCGCGTGCGGCTTGTCCCTGGTCTCGATCCTGAGATCGAGGCTCGCGCCTTTCGCCGGCACGTCGAGCAGCATGCGGTGGTGGAATACTTCAAGGATATTCACGCCGGCATTGCCGAGGAGCGTCGCCACCCGGCCGAGCACGCCGGGCCGATCGGTAATGATGAGCCTGAGCGAGATGATCTTTCCCTCGCGCTCGAGCCCGCGCACGACGATCGACGCCAGCATCCGGGAATCGATGTTGCCGCCGGTCAGATAGAGGCACACTTTGCGGCCGCGGAAGTAGTCCGGCTCGGCCAGCAAGGCAGCGAGGGACGCGGCGCCGGCCCCTTCCGCGACGGTCTTCTGCACGCCCAGCAGGGCGCAGATGGCGCGTTCGATGGTTGGCTCGTCAACCAGCATGATGCGCGAGACGAGGGCCTTCACGATTGGCACCGTGAGACGGCCTGCTCGCTTTACCGCGATGCCGTCGGCGAGGGTTTGCCCGGTAAAAACCGGGGGCTCGCCCGCAAGCGCCGCATGCATCGATTGGCAGGCCGCCGCACACACGCCAATCACGTCGAGCCCGGGCTTGATCGCCTGCGCCGCGATGGCGTTCCCGGCGATCAATCCGCCGCCGCCCACAGGCACCACGATCAGGTCGAGGTCGGGAACGTCGGCGAGAACTTCAAGCGCGATCGTGCCTTGGCCGGATATGATATGAGGATCGTCGTAGGGATGGACGAGGACGAGCCCGCGCTCCGCCGCGATTTCCTCCGCCCGCGTTTGCGCTTCGCTCAACCCCTCGCCCGACAACACGACCTCGGCGCCAAAGGCCTCGGTGTTGACGACCTTAACGAAGGCGGTGTGCTGCGGCATCACGATGGTGGCGGGGATGCCCAGGCGCTGCGCGTGATAGGCAACAGCTTGGGCGTGGTTTCCGGCAGACATGGCGATCACGCCCCTGCGCGCTTCGTCCGCGTCGAGGGAGGCGAGCTTCACCAGCGCACCGCGATCCTTGAAGGAATTGGTGAACTGCAAATTCTCGTATTTGATATAGACCTCCGCCCCGGTCAGCGCCGACAGCTTCGGGGCGGCCGCGGTGGGGGTGCGGACGATTTGGTCCTTGATCGTCTCGTGTGCCGCCTCGATCTGTTCGAGGCCGATCAGGCATTCCTGAAATGGAGCTTTGGCGGTGACCGTCATGAGCAATCCTTACCGGCGCGGGATCCAAGCAAAGACGTTGGCCGCAGAGCAGTTTAGCCTAGCTTGTTGCGAGCCGTCTCTATGTCAAGGCCGGGCCTAGCGCACCGCAGCTGGCCTGACGCACTCCGGCCGAGTTGCGGGGCGCTGGCCGGCACGTTAAGCATGCTTGGGGGACGCGTGCAGGCCAGCAAACGGGAGAACCACTCATGCTGAGATTCGGAACGCTGCTCGCGGTCGCGACCGCCGCCCTCGCTTCCTCCGTGGCGACGACTTTCGCCTGCGAGGGGACGAATATCGTGTTCGAGGACGATTTCGCCGATGACGCCGGCGGTTGGGCCATCCACCAGGACGTGGGGGTGAAGGATGGAAGCTTCGTCTTTAACCTTCCTCCCGACGCCATGCAGTCCGACCTCAACATCACCTACACGGTCAAGGACAGCGCCGACATTTGCTCGGAGGCCGTTTGGCCCGAGGGCGATCCGGCGATACTCGGCGCCGGCCTCCTGTTCTGGGGGGAGGACAACAAGAATTATTTCCAGTTCGGGGTGCTCAACAACGGCAAGTTCTGGATCGCGCGGAGACAGGAAGGCAAGTGGCACACCATCGTCGAGAACGTCGACTCGGACGCCATCAAGGAAAAGCCGGGCGAGACGAACATGTTGCGGGTCAAGGCCGACGACGAGACTGCGGCCTTCTTCATCAACGGCACCAAGGTGCGCGACCTGCGCGGTCAGGCACCGAAAGGCGGCTGGCGCTTCGGTCTCTCCGGCGACAATTTCGACAAGGACAAGGACGCCCGCGTGCTGTTCAGAAGCGTGAAGGTCACGGACTGAGAGGCGGCGGTCAGGACGAAGCGTCGAGCAGGCGCACGGCCTCGAGGGCGAAATAGCTGAGAATGGCGTCGGCGCCGGCGCGCTTGCAGGCCATCAGGCTTTCCAGGATGACGCGATCCCGGTCGATCCAACCCCGCTCAGCTGCGGCCACGATCATCGAATATTCGCCTGAGGTCTGGTAGACGAAGGTCGGCACGTGGAAGGCCTCCTTCACGCGGCGAACGATGTCGAGATAGGGCAGCCCGGGTTTCACCATCACTATGTCGGCGCCTTCGGCGATATCCTGACCGACTTCGCGCAGCGCCTCCTCGGCATTCGCCGGATCCATCTGGTAACCGCGCTTATCGCCCTTGAGCATGGTTCCAGACCCGACCGCATCGCGGAACGGCCCGTAAAAGGCGGACGCATATTTCGCCGCATAAGCGAGGATCTGAGTGTTGGTGAAGCCGTCCTTCTCCAGCGCCTCCCTGATGGCGCCGATGCGGCCGTCCATCATGTCCGACGGCGCGAGGATGTCGCAGCCGGCATCGGCCTGGATCAGCGCCTGACGCACCAAGATCGCGACCGTGCGGTCGTTGTCGATCTCGCCGTCGAGGAGCAATCCGTCATGGCCGTGGCTCGTATAGGGATCGAGCGCCACGTCGCAGATAACGCCGATGTCGGGCACGCTCGTCTTGATCGCCCGCACCGCGCGGCAGACGAGATTGGCCGGATTGAGAGCCTGGCTTGCCAGCTCGTCGCGAAGCGAGGGGAGCGTATTGGGGAACAGCGCGATGGCTGGAATGCCGAGATCGGCCGCTTCGGCCGCTGCCTTCAGCGCCAGATCGACGGAGAGCCGCTCCACCCCCGGCATGCTGTCGATGGCGGAGCGCTTATTCTGCCCTTCGATCAGGAAGATCGGCCAGATCAGATCGCCGGCGCAAAGCGTCGTTTCCCGCACCAGCCGGCGCGACCAGTCCGAGCGCCGGCTGCGGCGGAGCCGCGTGGCCGGGAAGCCGGGCTCGATGCGCTTCGGCGTCTCGGCCGCTTCATGTCTGACGCGCTTGCGGCGCAAGGCGACGGTCTTATCTCGGGGCGAAGACACAACCGGATCATCCGCTCGTTACTTGGGTGCCGGAAGCTAACACCTGTAATCCCCTGGTGCCAGCCTCGCCCGGACACATGGTTCCCCAGAACCTACTGGCAAAAGCCGGAGCGTCTCTTCTTCTGATCGAGGTGGAAGTGATCCTTATGCGCCTCATTGGCCTCGGGTCCGAGCACGGTCCCGAATTCCTGGCACGCCTTGTCGTGCACGAGCTTCAGGAACTCGCTCTTCGGATCCGGGGTGGGCTCCACCGCGACCGGAGGCGAGGGCGGATCGGCGGCCTTCGCCTTTGCCGCGGCGACGGCGCTCGGGAGCCCACGCGTCAGCTTAACCGCCGCGGCCTCTGGCGAGGCGGAGCGCGCCGCAGTTTCGTCGCGAGCCGGATTTGGCAGTGGGGCAGGGGGCCGCGGCACGACCCTGGGCCAGCCCTTCAGCACGGTGATGCTGTCGCCCGAAGCGAGCTGGAACTCGGAGACGTCGAGGGCGTTGGCGAGCGCATGTTCGCTGAGTGGCGTCTTGGCCCCGCCATAGCGATTGCGGCAGGCATAGGACGTCGCATTGTGTAGGCCGACAACCACGGAGCCGAGCAGCGCCTTAGCCTCCGGCTGCACCACCTTGCTCAACCAATCGCTCAAGGCCTTGGCCAGTGGACAGCTGATGGTCGCGGGGGGATTGATCTCGACCTTCGGGTCGTTGCCGACCGAGCGCAGCAGGATCGGAGCCGGCGCGCCGCACAAGCCTTCCTTGATCGGCGCCAGCTGCTCATAGTCGACCGTGACCGAACCCAACAGCGTCTTGCACGCATCGGTCGCCGCGGTCACCTCGGCCGCGGTCCAGGGCTCGGTTGGGAATTCCGCGGGTGCGAGTGGCTTCGGGGGCACCGGTGCTCCTGGCCGCAACGGATTGCGCTCGGGCAGAGGCGGCGGCAGATCGGATTGCGCCTGGACGCCGCAGGGCGTCAGGGCGGCAAGAAGCGCAATCGATACCAGGACGGAAAGTCTCATCGCGCCACGATCCAAGAGCCTGTCCGGCCGCCGCTTGTGGTTTCCAAAATTGAATGCTAGCCCCCCGCGGACCGCACCCCTTTTCAGGGGAATACACGAACTCAGTTGAAGGGGATATCTCACTGTGAGCGCGCCGCTCGGCATCTACTTCGAGGAGCAGGATCGGGCAGGCATCGTTACGCTCAACCGGCCCTCACGGCTCAACGCGCTCAGCCGCGAAATGTTCGACGCTCTTAGCCTGCAATACAGGCTCTGGGCTCCCAATCCCCACATCTACGGCGTCTTGATGCAATCGACGCATCCCACCGTGTTTTCCAGCGGCGGCGATCTCAAGACCCTGCATGAATGGAACGAGCAGGGCGATCTCGACGCCATTCGGCAATTTTACCGGGCGGCCTACACCCATGTCTGGGTCCTGGAGAAATTCATCCGCCCGAACGTTCCCCTGATCAACGGGCTCGTGCTCGGCGGCGGCATCGGCATCACCCTTTACGGCACGCATTGCGTGGGGGGCGAAGGCTACCGGTTGGCGATGCCGCAAGTGGGCATCGGCTTCTTCCCCGATATTGGCGGCACGCATTTTCTCTCCCGGCTCGAAGCTCGTACCGGGCTTTACCTCGCCCTCACCGGCCAGTCGATCGGCCCCGCCGATGCTTACCGGCTCCGCCTCATCAGCCATTACATTCCGTCAGCGCATTTTCATGTCATCAGGGACGCCTTGAGCGATAACCAGCCGATCGACCGCCTGCTCGACGGCCTCCATCGTGATCCGGGCGAGGGCGAACTGACGCGGCGGACGCCGGTGATCAACCGCATTTTCGGAGCGGAGTCGGTCGAGGAAATTCTCGACCGGCTCGATGCCGAGCGCGGCGAGGAGGAGGCCTGGGCGAAATCGACCGCGGCCGAAATGCGCAAGAAATCCCCGACCTCGCTCAAAATCGCCTTCGCCCAGATGCAATGCGGCAAGACCCTTGACCTTGCAGCCGCGCTCCGGCTTGAATACCGGTTGGCGTCGCATGTCGTTGCACGGCCCGATTTCAGCGAGGGCATTCGAACGAGGATCGCCCAGCGGGACCGGGAACCGCGCTGGCAGCCTGCGACCCCCGCTGAAGTCGACGAGGCCGAGATCGACGGTCTGTTTGGATCCGCGGTTGATGGCGAACTTGAGCTTGATGAAACCGGTCCTGGTCCTAGCTGAGAGCGCCGCAGACTACCAAAAGTTAATCATAGAACTTCACGCACTCTTAAGCGTTTCGATTAAGCTGATCTTAGCTTGATTTGCTTACAATCCACTCAAATTGAGAGTTAACAAACAAAGTCGAAGGTAGGCAATGAATTTGGCTCTAAGTGTTGCATCGCATGCGAGCGCCGAGCAGCCGCAAGACTTCAAGGGGCGATATCTAGTCTCCTTGAAACTTATCGAGCGGCTTCACCGGCTGTTGTTGGATGTGATCAAGGATGAGTTCGAGCGCTTGGGTCGCACCGACGTCAACAGCGTGCAGGCTCTACTGCTCTTCAATATTGGCGACGCCGAGCTCACGGCGGGAGAGCTCACCAGCCGTGGCTATTATCTCGGCTCGAACGTGTCCTACAATCTGAAGAAGCTGGTCGACGCAGGCTATATCAACCATCAGCGTTCGAGCACCGACCGGCGCTCGGTGCGCGTGCGCCTTACCGACAAGGGCCTTGACGTGTGCAACGTGGTGAATGGTCTTTATATGAGGCAGCTCAAATCCCTGGAGCAAGTTGGAGGGGTCGAGTCCAGCGATCTCGAAGTTTTGAACAGATCGCTCATCCGGCTCGAGCGCTTCTGGACGGACCAGATTCGCTACCAGCTCTAGGATATTCCTAGCAACTCCAAGATTACCCGAAGGTCGTTGGCCCCGGTGAACAGCACCGGGGCTATTTTATTTCTACATCCGTCGCAAAGCTCAAAAACGCCTGATTTGGCGTTTAAGCCCTTGAACCAGAGGCCTTGCTGCCGCATCTTTAGTGAGCAGTTGCGGGCCCAACTGCGGAGGGAAACCTCACTCTTATCCTTTTCGAAGCGATGGGTGTGGGGCTTTGCTCACTCTGGGAGAGTTAAAGAGTAGCAAGGCAAAGTGCTTCGCCCGGGTCGAGGCGCGAAGCCGCAGGTGACGGGGAGCGGCAGATGGAATGCACAGGTTTGACGGGCAGAGGCGCGATTCTCGCGACCCTCGTGCTCACTGCGGCCTTTTTCGCCGCCAGCAGCCATCCTGCGGATGCCGGCCTTTTCACCTGGCTGGGTGGGAAGGGTCAGAACTCTGGCCGCGGCGGCCCGCCCGATGGCCAGTATCAGCAGCAGCCTCGCTCAGGCGCGTTGCATGGCGACGAACTTCCTCCCGAGGAAGGCAATGCCGCGACCAGGCAATGGATCACCAATCCGGCGCTCGGTACGCCCACTCTGTCGACCCGCAATATCGAGGCGACCAAAGCCGCCATCCAGCAATATCAGGGCATCGTGGCGCGCGGAGGTTGGCCGACGGTGCCGGCCTACGCCATGCGGCCCGGCTCTAACGGTCAGGCAGTCGAGATCCTGCACCGGCGGCTTGAGATCAGTGGCGATCTCGTCGGACAGAGCATACCCAACGAATATGACGAGGCGGTGGTCCAAGCGGTGCGCAAATTTCAAGTTCGCCACGCGCTCCCGCCCACGGGCACGATCGACCGGGCGACCGTCGATGTGATGAATGTCCCTGCAACCATCCGCCTGAGCCAATTGCAGACCAATCTGAAGCGGCTGCAGACCCTGGCGACTTCGGCCGCAAGCCGTTACGTCGTGGTCAACATTCCGGCGGCTCAGGTTGAGGCCGTCGACGGTGGCCAGGTCATCTCGCGCCACGCCGCCGTCGTGGGCAAGATCGAGCGGCAGACGCCCGAGCTCAAGAGCAAGATTCAAGAGATCAACTTCAATCCCTATTGGCACGTGCCGCGCAGCATCGTCTACAAGGACCTCGTGCCGAAGGCGCGTGAGTTTGCGCGCAGAGGCCAGGACATGATGGCCGCCTACCGGATCGAGGCCTTCGATTCCGCCGGCAACCAGGTGAGCTCGCAATCGATCGATTGGTTCAGCGATCAGGTCCTTGCCTATAATTACCGGCAGCAGCCCTGGGAGGAGAACTCCCTTGGCTTCGTCAAGATCAACTTCCCCAACAAGGATGCGGTTTATATGCACGACACGCCGCTAAAGAGCCTGTTCGGCCGCAATGTGCGGTTCGAAAGCTCTGGTTGCGTGCGGGTGCACAATATTTCGGCCTTGGTGGCGTGGATCCTGAACAACAATGCCGGTTGGGACATGCAGCGCGTGCTGAACATGAAGCAGACCGGCGAGCAGATGAGCGTGAAGCTCGCTACGCCGATCCCGGTCTATTTCACCTATGTGAGCGCCTGGGCGACGCCTGACGGCATGGTCAACTTCCGTCCGGACATTTACGGTCACGATGGCGCGGCCGAGACCGCATCGGCATATTAGCTCGAACTGACGCTTCGGCGCGGCAGGAGGCCATCCCCTAACCGGAGATGGCTTTCGCTGTTTGTGGTCGCATCGCTTTAGGCGACGAGCTTCACCGGGATCTTCAAATATTGGACCCCGTTGGCGTCCGGTGGTGGCAGTTTGCCGGCCCTGATGTTCACCTGGATCGACGGCATCAATAATTGCGGCGCCGCGAGCTTGGCGTCGCGCGCCTCGCGCATGGCGACGAAAGCATCCTCGCTTACGCCGTCCTTGACGTGCGGATTGTGGCCGCGTTCTTGGCCGACCGTGGTCTCCCAGGCATAGTGATCGCGGCCAGGCGCCTTGTGGTCGTGGCACATGAAGAGCCGCGTTGCGGCGGGCAGCGCCAACAGGCGTTTGATCGAGCGATAGAGCGCGCGGGCGTTGCCGCCGGGAAAGTCGGCCCGCGCCGTGCCGTAATCCGGCATGAACAGCGTATCGCCGACGAAAACCGCGTCTTCGATCTTATAGGCGACGTCGGCCGGCGTATGACCAGGCCCGTAAAGCACCTCGACCTCGAGCTTACCGAGCGGGAAGCGCTCGCCGTCGGCAAACAGCCGGTCGAACTCACTGCCGTCGCCTTTGAGGTCGGTGGCGTTGAACACCGGGCGGAAGATTTTCTGCACGTCGCGGATGTGCTCGCCGATGCCGACCTTGGCCCCGGTCTTGAGCTTGATGTAGGGCGCGCCCGACAGATGATCGGCATGGGCGTGGGTCTCGAGCACCCAATCGATGGTCAAGCCTTCCTCTTCGGCGGCGGCGAGGATGACATCCGCGGACCTGGTCGAAGCCTTGCCGCTCGCATGATCGTAATCGAGCACGGGATCGATCACCGCCGCGCGCTTCGTCTCCGGGTCGGCGACGAGGTAGCTGACGGTGTTGGTTGGCTCGTCGAAAAAGGCGCGGATAAAGGGCTTTATGGCCATGAGGTGTTCCTTTTTGTCGGATCTTGAAGCGTCTATTGACATATATATTAGTCATCTCTAAATTAGCAATAGCTAATAAATAGGATCGCACCATGCATCAGGCCCCCGCCGATTTCGCGGTCTTCGAGGAGAACGCCGCCAAGGTCGCTCAGATCCTCAGGGCGCTCGCCAATGAGCGTCGACTGATGATCCTGTGCAAGCTGGTGGAGTGGGGTGAGGCCAGCGTCAATTCCTTGGCCGACGCCGTGGGGCTGTCGCAGTCGGCACTGTCGCAGCATCTCGCCAGGATGCGCGAGGAAGGCTTCGTCGACTTCCGCCGCGAAGGCCAGACACTCTGGTACCGCATCTCCGAGCCTCGCATCGAGATCCTGCTCGGACAGTTGCAGAGACTTTATTGCAGCGACTGACCCGACGACACCGAACGCCTAAGGAGCAGAGCATGACCCTCACCAAGATCACCCCCCAAGAGGCCAAGCGCCTCGTCGACCAAGGCGCGGCGCTGATCGATATCCGCGGTGCGGGCGAGCACGCGCGCGAGCACATTCCTGGCGCGCGTAACCGGCCTCTCGGCCAAGAGTTGAAGCTCGATGCCTCGACGCCGGTCGTGTTTCACTGCCGCTCCGGGCAGCGCACGACTGCCAACGCAGCGCAGCTCGCCCAAGCTGCCGATTGCGAAGCCTATATTCTCGAGGGCGGGCTCGATGCCTGGAAGCGGGCAGGGTTCCCCGTCGCGGTCGATCGCAGTCAGCCCATCGACGTCATGCGCCAGGTTCAGATCATGGCCGGGAGTCTCGTTGTGCTTGGTGTGGTCCTCGGCTTTTTGCTGCGGCCGGAATTCTTCCTCCTATCGGCTTTCATCGGGGGAGGACTGATATTCGCCGGGCTAAGCGGCTGGTGCGGCATGGCCAAGCTTCTGGACGTCATGCCTTGGAACCGGCGCGCGGCCTAACCTCGAAAGGCTCCAGCGATGACCATCGGACTTCTCGCTGCGGCCCTCTCCGTCGCCTCCGGTGCAATCGTCGGGCTCTCGCTTGGACTCATTGGCGGCGGCGGATCGATCCTCGCGGTGCCGCTTCTAGTCTATCTCGTCGGCGTTCCTTCGCCCCACCTCGCCATTGGCACCGCGGCCATCGCCGTCGCCCTCAATGCAGCCTTCGGTCTCGCCGCGCATGCGCGGCTCGGCACGGTCAAATGGCCCTGCGCCATCGTCTTCTCGGTCGCCGGCATGATCGGCGCCCTGTTTGGCTCGGCACTCGGCAAGGCGCTTGACGGCACCAAGCTTCTCACCTTGTTCGGTCTCATCATGATTGCCGTCGGTCTCGCCATGCTGCGGCCGCCGGGCAAAGACGCCCTCATGGATATCCGACTCACCGCAAAGACCGCTCCCGATATGCTGCCGCGCCTGCTCGGCGTCGGCGGTGGCGTCGGTCTACTTTCGGGCTTCTTCGGCATCGGCGGTGGTTTTCTCATCGTGCCGGGACTCGTGCTTGCCACCGGCATGGCGCTGCAGAGCGCCATCGCCACGTCGCTGTTCGCGGTCACGGCCTTTGGCCTCACCACCGCGGGGAGCTATGCCTTCTCCGGTCTCGTCGATTGGCGGCTGGCTCTGCTCGTCATCATCGGCGGCGTCGGCGGCAGCCTGATCGGCACCCAAGCGAATGCCAGGCTCAAAGGCCACCGGCGCGCGCTCGCCGGTATCTTCGCCACCGTCGTCATTTCCGTAGGCATCTATATTGTCGGCCAGGGCGTCCCGGCTCTTCTCGCTTGGGCTTGACTGGCTCTACTTCGCCCAGCTTCAGGGACTTCGGTCCCTCGTCTTGCGTGTTGCTAGCGCGCCCGCGCGACATGTGGTAAGGGCAACGATGGCCAAGGGCCGAGCGTCGATTGGGAGAGTGCGGCGCCGGGAAACATCCATAGGCGACGCAGGAACCAAGGAGTGAGTGGCGATGTCGGCGAGTGACGCAATGCGTGCGGAGGCGCGCGATTCGGGATTCTTCACCAAGCATTTGCAGGATGCCGATCCCGAAATTTGGGGTGCGATCGAGGACGAGCGCCATCGTCAGCAAGACGAGATCGAACTGATCGCCTCGGAGAATATCGTCTCCCGCGCCGTGCTTGAAGCGGCGGGCACGCTCCTCACCAACAAATATGCCGAGGGCTATCCGGGCAAGCGCTATTACGGCGGCTGCGAATATGTCGATGTGGTCGAGCAGCTCGCCATCGACCGCGCCAAACGCCTGTTCAACTGCGCCTACGTCAATGTGCAGCCCCATTCCGGGTCGCAAGCCAATCAGTCGGTGATGCTGGCGCTGGTCAAGCCGGGCGACACGGTTATCGGCATGTCGCTCGCCGCTGGCGGCCATCTCACCCATGGCGCGCCGCCCAATCTCTCCGGCAAATGGTTCAACGCCGTGCAATATGGCGTGCGCCAGGACGACCACCGCATCGACTACGACGAGCTGGAGAAGCTCGCCAAGGAGCACAAGCCCGCCCTCATCATTGCCGGCGGCTCGGCCTATCCGCGCGTCATCGACTTCGCGCGCTTCCGCGCCATCGCCGATTCAGTCGGCGCCTATCTCATGGTCGACATGGCGCATTTCGCCGGTCTGGTCGCCGCTGGCTTGCATCCGAGCCCGCTACCGCACGCTCATGTCGTCACCACCACGACGCATAAGACCTTGCGCGGGCCACGCGCCGGCATGGTGCTGTCGAATGACGACGAGATCGGCAAGAAGATCAACTCGGCCGTCTTCCCCGGCCTCCAGGGCGGGCCCTTGATGCACATCATCGCCGCCAAGGCGGTGGCCTTCAAAGAAGCGCTGTCGCCGGCCTTCAAGCTCTATGCCCAGTCGGTGATGGACAACGCCAAGGCCCTGGGCGAGACCCTGGTCAAGGGCGGCGTGTCCCTCGTTTCCGGCGGCACCGACACGCATCTGATCCTCGTCGATCTCCGCCCCAAGAAGCTTACCGGCAAGGCCGCAGAGATCGCGCTTGGACGCGCCAACATCACCTGCAACAAGAATGGCGTGCCGTTCGATCCGGAGAAGCCGATGATCACCTCGGGCATCCGCCTGGGCTCGCCCGCAGGGACCACGCGCGGCTTCGGCATCGCCGAGTTTCAGTCGGTCGGCAACATGATCATCGAGGTTCTCGACGGGCTCGCGGCCAATGGCGACGAAGGCAATGGCGCGGTCGAGGCGAGCGTGAAGACGCGCGCCAAGGAGCTTTGCGGGCGTTATCCCATTTATCGGTAAGAGTCGGCGTGAAGGTGGAACAGGGAAGGCTAATTGCCCATGCGGTGCCCCTATTGCGGCAGCACCAACACGCAGGTGAAGGACTCGCGGCCTAGCGAGGACCATACCACCATCCGCCGGCGCCGCATCTGTGCCGATTGCGGCGGCCGCTTCACCACCTTCGAGCGGGTGCAGCTGCGCGAGCTCACCGTGGTCAAGCGCAATGGCCGGCGCATGCCGTTCGATCGCGACAAGCTCATGCGGTCGGTGCAGATCGCGTTGCGCAAGCGCCCCGTGGACCCGGAGCGCGTCGAACGCATGGTCAGCGGTATCGTGCGCCGGCTTGAGAATATGGGCGAGAACGACATCAGGTCGGATACGGTCGGCCGGCTGGTGATGGAAGCGCTGAAGGCTCTCGACGACGTGGCCTATGTGCGCTTTGCCTCCGTCTATAAAAATTTCCGCGAGGCCAAGGATTTCGAGGCTCTGCTTGGCGAGCTCTCGGGCGGCGAGGCCTCCGACGAGGAAGCGGCCTCCGTCGACGACGACTAGGATCGAAGCCTCGGTCTGCACATGAGCGCGAGCGACGAGTTTCATATGGCGCAGGCGCTTGCGCTGGCCCGGCGTGGGCTCGGCACCGCCTGGCCCAACCCCTCCGTCGGCTGCGTCATCGTCGGTGCGGGCGGCGACATCGTCGGGCGCGGCCACACCGCGCCGGGGGGCCGCCCCCACGCCGAGGCCGTCGCCTTGGAAAGAGCCGGCCGCCGCACCGCCGGTGGCACCGTCTATGTCACGCTCGAGCCTTGCGCCCATCGGGGCAGGGGACCCGCCTGCGCCGATCTGATTGCCGCCGCCCATCCCGCGCGCGTCGTGGCCGCCATGAGCGACCCCGATCCACGTACCGCCGGCGATGGATTTCAGCGCCTACGGTCCACCGGCATCGACGTCGCCGAAGGGGTGCTGGCGGAGGAGGCTCTGAGGCTGACCCTCGGCCATGTGCTTCGGGTGACGCAAGAACGCCCCGCGGTCACCCTGAAGCTCGCTCTCGGCAGCGACGGCCGCGTGCCGAGAGGCGAGGGCGGCGCGCCCACTTGGGTAACGGGTGAACTTGCCCGCGCTCATGCCCATCTTCTGCGCGCCCGCAGCGACGCTATCCTCGTTGGCCGCGGCACCATCGTGGCCGACAATCCGAGCCTCACCTGCCGGCTTCCCGGCATGGAATGCCGCTCGCCGGTGCGAGTGGTTCTCGATCGGCTTTTGCGCACGTCACCCGCCGCGCGCCTGTTCGAGGACGAGATGGTTCCGGTCTGGTTCGTCTGCGCCGACGGCGAAGACCTGCCGAACGCCGCGATCCTGCAGGAACATGGCGCCGAGATCATTCCCGTTGCGGTCGACACCCACGGCCTCCCGACCATCGGCGACGTTCTGGAGCAATTGGCGCGGCGCGGCATCACGCGGCTTCTGGTCGAAGGGGGACCCGCCGTCGCCCACGCTTTCCTCGACGCCGACCTCATCGATGAGGCCGCGATCTACCAGGGGCCGCAGCCGGCCGGGAGCGATGGACTTCTGCCCTTTGCCAGCAAGGGACTTGATCGGCTGACCGATAGCGGTCATTTCACGCAAACTCGCGCAACGAGTTTCGGGCCAGACCGAATCACATGGTGGGAAAGAAGGCGGGCATGTTCACCGGCATCGTCAGCGACATAGGCGTGGTCGCCGCCCGAGACGGGACGAGACTTCGCATCGCGAGCGATTACGATCCCGCGACCCTGATGGAGGGTGCGTCAATCGCTTGCGATGGCTGCTGCCTCACGGTGACGCGGTTCGGCGACAACGCCAGCCCCGGCAGCCTATTCGAGGTGGATGTGTCGAACGAGACCGCGGCCCGCACCACGCTTGGCGCCTGGACAGAGGGCACCCGCATCAATCTAGAGCGGGCTCTGTCGCTCGGCGACGAGCTCGGCGGCCATCTGGTGACGGGCCATGTCGACGGGGTCGCCCGCATCGTCGAACGGAGTTCCGATGGCGATAGCGTCAGATTCCTGCTGGACGCCCCGGCGGAGCTCGCCCATTTCATCGCGCCCAAGGGCTCGGTGGCGCTCAACGGCGCCTCGCTGACCTTGAACGAGGTCGATGGCATGCGCTTCGGCGTGAACATCATTCCTTACACTTTGACGCATACCACGTGGGGAGACCGCAAGGTCGGCGATCTGGTAAACCTTGAGGTCGATCTGCTCGCGCGCTACGTGGAGCGTCTTGCCACGGGACGCGCGGCAGCGGGTCGCGTAGCGTCGGAACAGGATTGTTGATCCATGAATATTGTCAGCCAGCCAAGCTATCACGCGGCGCTCTCCCCCATCGAGGAGGTCATCGAGGACGCGCGCAACGGCCGCATGTTCATCCTCGTCGACGCCGAGGAGCGCGAGAACGAAGGCGACCTCGTGATCCCGGCCCAAATGGCGACACCTGATGCGATCAATTTCATGACTAAGCATGGCCGCGGTCTCGTCTGCCTCTCGATCACGCCGGAGCGCGCCAAGCAGCTTCGGCTTGAAATGATGTCGCGCTCCAACCGCACGCGCCACTCCACCGCCTTCACCGTGTCGATCGAGGCCTGCGAAGGCGTGAGCACCGGCATCTCGGCCCACGATCGCGCCCATACCGTCGCGGTCGCCATCGACCCGACCAAGGACCATCGCGACGTCGTGACCCCCGGTCACGTCTTTCCGCTCGTGGCCAAGGAGGGCGGCGTTCTCGTTCGCGCCGGGCATACCGAGGCCGCCGTCGATATCGCGCGGCTCGCCGGACTTTATCCGGCAGGCGTGATCTGCGAGATCATGAATGACGACGGCACCATGGCGCGGCTGCCTGACCTTGTCGCCTTCGCCCAACGCCATGGGCTCAAGATCGGCACCATCGCCGACCTCATCGCCTACCGGCTGCGCTACGATCATCTCGTCAATGTCGTCACCGAGTCCGCCATCGAAAGCGCCCATGGCGGGGCGTTCACCCTCAAGGTTTACGCCACCAAGGTCGACTCTGTGGAGCATGTGGCCTTGGTCAAGGGTGACGTCGGCCGCGGCGGCCCCGTGCTGGCGCGCGTCCATGCCGTAAACACCGTCGATGATCTGTTCGGCATCGGCCCGCATCGCGAGACCTTGGTGCATAAGGCCATGGACATCATCGGACGACAGGGCCGCGGCGTCATCGTCTTAATCCGCGAGAGCCGACCGGATGCCGTCTCTTCCCGTCTCAAGCGCGAGGAGGCGCCGGAGCAGACCGGTCAGCGGCGGCTGGTCGAATATGGTATTGGCGCCCAGATACTTCTCGACCTTGGCGTGCGCGAGATGGTGCTGATGAGCAATTCTCCGGCCCGAAAGATTGTCGGCCTTGAAGGCTATGGCCTCAAAGTCGTTGGCCATCACAGCTTGGAACCGGAAAACGCCGGAGGCGGAACCGCATGAGTCTCAAAACTTCACGCTCGGTGCTCATCATCGAGGCTCGTTTCTACGAGGACATCGCCAACGAGCTGGCTCGGGGCGCGGTCCAGGAGCTCGAAGCTCAAGACGTAGAGTTCGAGCGCTTGGAGGTGCCGGGAGCCCTCGAAATCCCCTTGGCGCTCAGCCTTGCGCTCGCCAACGGCTTTGTCGGGCGCGCCGGGCGTCATCGTGGATGCGTCGCGCTTGGCTGCGTCATCCGCGGCGAGACCAGCCATTACGACATCGTGGCGCGGGAATCGGCCGCCGGCTTGCAGACGCTCGCGGTCGAGCATGCGGTGCCACTCGGCAACGGGGTTCTCACCTGCGACACCCGCGAACAAGCCTGGGCCCGGGCGAAGGTCGACGGCCGCAACAAGGGCCGCGACGCCGCGGTCGCCTGCCTGGCGCTCATGCAACTCGAGCACCATTTCTCTTCAGCTAGCCGGCGCTGAGCGCGATGACCACCCCCGGGCCAAAGAAGGTCGCCTCTCCGGCCCGGAAGGCATCTGCTCGAAGCCCCTCGGCCCGGAGCGCCGCGCGTCTTGCCTCGGTCCAGGCCCTATATCAGATGGACATGACGTCGATCGACCTCGGTCATGTGATCGCCGAGTTCGAGACCCATCGCCTGGGACAAGAAGTCGAAGGCTGCCAATATCGCGAGGCGGAGCCCGCGTTCTTCCGCGACATCGTCGAGGGCGTGGTGCGCGACCAGCACCGCATCGACCCCCTCGTCGACCAGCATTTGGCTGAAGGTTGGCGGTTGAACCGCGTCGACTCGATCCTGCGCGCCATCCTCCGCGCCGGGGCCTATGAGATCTTAATGCGGAAGGACGTTCCGTCCCGCGTGGCGATCACCGAATATGTCGACCTCGCCCATGCCTTTTTCGAAGGCGAAGAGCCGCGGGTGGTGAACGGCATCCTCGACAAACTCGCGCACGAGGTCCGCCCGGAGGAATTCGCGCGCGAGGGAGCCGGCAATGATTAAGGGCGTCGAGCGCGCCAAGCGCGACAGGCTCGGCGAGTTCGAAATCATCGCCCGTTATTTCGCGCCGCTTGCGCGCAACCCAGCAGCGCTTCGGCTTCTGGACGATGCAGCGGTGCTCGCCGTGCCCGAGGGGCATGAGCTCATCGTCACCACCGATACAATCATCGAAAGCGTGCATTTCTTGGCCGGCGACCCACCGGACTCGATCGGGCACAAGGCCTTGGCCGTCAACCTTTCCGATCTCGCGGCCAAGGGCGCGAGGCCCGTAGCCTATCTGTTGAACCTGACCCTGCCGGAGCCGCCTTCGGCCGGGTGGCTCGAAGACTTTGCTGTGGGCCTCCGCGCGCTGCAGGAGGAAGCCGGCATTGATCTCGTCGGCGGCGATACGTCGTCGACCCCAGGTCCCCTTACCATCTCGATTACCGCGCTTGGGCTCGTGCCGCAGGGCGAGGCCCTATTGCGAAGAGGGGCGGTGGCCGGGGATCGCATCTGCGTCAGCGGCACCATCGGCGACGCCGCCCTTGGGCTTAAGCTCATACGGGACCCTCGACTGGCGGCGCACTGGGGTCTGAGCGACGAGGAGGGGGCGTTTCTGACCGAGCGCTATCGGCGCCCCTCGGCGCGAGGGGGGCTAGCCGTGCCGCTCAGGCATTGGGCGCGCGCCGCGATCGACATCTCCGATGGACTGGTCGGCGATCTGCAAAAGCTGTGCACGGCCTCCGGCGTCGGCGCCACGGTCGAGGCGACCCTCGTTCCACTTTCCGCCGCCGCGGCCAAGGCCGTCGCCAGCACCCCCGAACTGCTCCCGGAATTGCTCACCGCCGGTGACGACTATGAAGTCCTGGTGACGGTGAAAGAGGCGCATTGCCGGGGCTTCGAAGCCGAGGCGCAGCAACATGAGGTCAAGGTGACCATCATCGGCGCGATCCAGCCCGGTGACGGCGAGGTTTCGGTCTTGGGAAAAAGGGGAGAGCCCCTCGAGCTTGGCCGCAAGGGCTTCGCCCATTTCTGAACCCACTCACTTGACCGAATCAAGGTTTGCCCATGACTTAGGCAAGCTGTTGCGTAGCGGCTTCAACTTTGCCATTTTCCGGCCGGGTTTACGCTGGGGACGACGGGATAGCGGCATCGAATCGGTGCCATGCCTGACATTGCCTCAAATCCTGCAATTTCAACCGACGACGGGGACCGTTCCGTTATGATCACAACTCTCTATCTTATCATTGCCTGCGGGGCGCTTTCGATCGTCTACGGCATCTTCACCACGCGATCCGTGCTCGCAGCCGATCCTGGCTCGGCCCGCATGCAGGAGATCGCGGCCGCCATTCAAGAGGGCGCGCAAGCCTATCTCGCCCGGCAATACACCACCATCGCGGTCGTGGGCGCCGTCATCTTCGTCATCCTCGCTTTCCTGCTCGGCATGCCGCAGGCCATCGGCTTCGCCGTCGGCGCGGTGCTCTCCGGCGCCGCCGGTTACATCGGCATGAATGTGTCGGTCCGCGCCAATGTGCGTACGGCGCAAGCCGCGACCAAGAGCCTCGCTGACGGTCTCTCCATCGCCTTTCGCGCCGGCGCCATCACCGGCCTCCTCGTCGCCGGCCTCGCGCTTCTTGGCGTCACCGTTTATTTCCTCGTTCTTATCACTGTGATGGGCTTCGAGCCCGCCTCGCGCCAGGTGGTCGACGCACTGGTATCGCTCGGCTTCGGCGCCTCGCTGATCTCCATCTTCGCCCGTCTCGGCGGCGGCATCTTCACCAAGGGCGCCGACGTCGGTGGCGATCTGGTGGGCAAGGTCGAGGCCGGCATCCCCGAGGACGACCCGCGCAACCCCGCGACCATCGCCGACAACGTCGGTGACAATGTCGGCGACTGCGCCGGCATGGCCGCCGATCTTTTCGAGACCTATGTGGTGACCGTGGTCGCCACCATGGTGCTCGCTTCGATCTATTTCGCCGGCGGCGACCGCGTCATGGAGATGATGGTCTATCCGCTGGCCATCGGTGCCCTATGCGTGATCACCTCGATCGCGGGCACCTTTTTCGTCCGCCTCGGCAAGAGCCAGTCGATCATGGGCGCGCTCTATAAGGGCGTGCTCGCGACCGGCGTCCTCTCGATCGTGCTGCTCTGGCCCGTCACCTCATGGCTCATCGGCATGGACACGGTGATGACTGTCGGCGATCTCTCCTTCACCGGCCAGTCGCTCTATCTCTGCGGCCTGGTAGGCTTGATCGTCACGGCCCTAATCGTGGTCATCACCGAATATTATACCGGCACCAACTACCGGCCGGTGCACTCGATCGCCAAGGCCTCGGTCACGGGTCATGGCACCAATGTGATCCAGGGCCTCGCCGTGTCGATGGAGGCAACCGCGCTACCGGCGCTCGTGATCATGGCCGGCATTATCGCCGCCTATAGCCTTGCCGGCCTGTTCGGCATCGCCATCGCCGTGACCACCATGCTGGCGCTCGCCGGCATGATCGTGGCGCTCGATGCCTTTGGTCCGGTGACCGACAATGCCGGGGGCATTGCCGAGATGTCGGGCATGCCGAAAGAGATCCGCCAGACCACCGATGCGCTCGACGCGGTCGGCAACACCACCAAAGCGGTGACCAAGGGCTATGCCATCGGCTCGGCCGGCCTGGGCGCGCTCGTGCTGTTCGCGGCCTACAGCGAGGACCTCAAATATTTCGCCGCGAATTCCGACAAATTCCCTTATTTCCAGGGCGTCGATCCGACCTTTTCCCTGACTAACCCCTATGTCGTCGTTGGCCTCTTCCTCGGGGGCCTGTTGCCCTATCTGTTCGGCGGCATCGCCATGACCGCAGTCGGCCGCGCCGCAAGCTCCATCGTCGAAGAGGTACGCCGCCAGTTCAAGGAAAAGCCCGGGATTATGAAGGGCACCGAGCGCCCTGATTACAAGCGCGCGGTCGATCTCCTTACCCGCGCCGCGATCAAGGAGATGATCCTGCCGTCGCTTCTGCCGGTGCTGTCGCCGATCGCCTTCTACTTCGTGGTGGACGCGATCGCGGGCAAGAGCGCGGCGTTCTCCGCCCTTGGCGCCATGCTGCTTGGCGTGATCGTGACCGGACTCTTCGTCGCCATCTCCATGACGGCCGGCGGCGGCGCCTGGGACAATGCCAAGAAATATATCGAGGACGGCAATTACGGCGGCAAGGGCTCCGAGGCCCACAAGGCTGCGGTGACGGGCGATACGGTGGGGGATCCTTACAAGGACACTGCCGGCCCAGCCGTCAATCCAATGATCAAGATCACCAATATCGTGGCACTGCTGCTACTCGCCGTGCTCGCTCATTAGGATTGGAGACAGACCGGAGGGCCGAGGCCGCTGCGCTGCTTAAGCGATCAGGGGCCCGACCCCGGGATGCCGCCGGCCGCTTGATCCTTTTGCTGCTTGAACATCTTGCGCTGGGAGATGTTGCCGAAGAGCTGCTCGATCAAGCCCAAATCCTTGCCGCGCGCCGGAGTCTCGTCCTTCGAATATCGGACAACGATGCCGTCCTTCAGGCCGTATTGGTCGACTTGGTCGACCGCCCCATGGCCGCCAAAATAGACGGCCACGACTTTTCGGTCGATCTCCCAGGGCTTGAAGAACGCATAGGACTTCTGCGTGGTCGAGATATAGTAGAAGGCATCGCCTCCGACCGTGCTCGTGGTGTCTGGAGACCCGAGGAAAGTCGTCACCTCGTCCTTCGACATGCCGGGCTGAACCTGAGCAAGGTCGACATCCATGAAGACGTGGCCATGACGGTCGATCTGGGCACAGCCGATAACAGACATGGCAAGCAGTGCCGCTAGACACGCAACGCCGGACCGTCTCGCCCGCGGGCTTGGTACCTTGTCCCTGATCACTCCGAAATCGCCCCCGATGACCCCGTTCAACGATAACCGACAGATCGAAATCAGCTCGCTCAATCCAACCGTCCGGAAGCTGCTCGACAGCGCCCCCAAGGCCGTCGTCGGCCATTGGGATAGCGGAAGTTAAGCGAAGTGGCCCCAGCTTTGAACCCCTTCATTCGCCTGAGGCGCCGACGCTCGGAGACGAGCAACAGCGAAAAACTCTATGGCGCGATTGTGGCGCAGACGCGGCTCCCGGTTTTCTACCGCGACCTCGGCGTGCCCGACAACTTGGAGGGGCGTTTCGGGTTGTTGTCGCTCCACTTATTCACCTTGCTTCACCGTTTGAAGCGGGAAGGGGCTGACGGTCTCGCTCTGGCCCAGCATCTCGTGGACCGGTTCAGCCAAGACATGGAGACGGTGCTGAGGGAGCTCGGGGTCAGCGACGTCCGCATTCCGAAGCGGATGCGCAACCTGGCCGCCGCCGCCCGCGGCCAGCTCGAAGCCTATGACGAGGCCTTCGCCGCGGGCGAGGCGCCCTTGGCCGCCGCCATCACCGCGGCCCTATCGCTTCGATCCGACACGGCCGAGTCTAGTAACAAGGCTCTGACATCCTATCTAATGCGGTGCGTAACCGAGCTCGAGCGGCAGCCGCTGACCTTGTTGCAGCAAGGCGCGCTCGATTTCCCAGAGATTGCCAGGTCTTAGCGATGAAAACACCGGCGGCCAAGGATCTGCACCAGGACACCGTCCCTCCACCCCTCTCGAGGATTTTCAGGGTCGAGGAGATCAAGGATGGGGACGAGCGGCTGATCGAGATCGGTCAGGCCGAGCGGCAGTCGATTGCCACCCTGCTCGATCTTGCCGGCCTCGATCGCCTGAGCTTCGTCTTTCGCTTTCAGGGCCGCGGGGAGGGCCGGTTCGTCTTGCATGGCAAGCTTCTCGCCGCGGTGACCCAGACTTGCGTCGTCTCGCTCGATTCGGTGGAGAGCGCGCTCGAAATCCCGGTCGAACTCGAATTTTGGCCGGCGAGGCTAGTCGAGACCTTTGACGAGACTGCGGGCGAGACGGCAGATCATGAGCTACGCGATTGGCCCGAACCCATTGTCGATGGGAAAATCGATCTCGGGCCCATCATCTACCAGACACTCGCCACCGGCCTTGACCCTTATCCAAAACGCGAATGCGTGAGCTTTGCTTGGCCTGAAGATGGGAGTCCCCCCGTGCCCAAAGGACCATTTGCCGCGCTGGAGCAGCTGAAACAGCGCCGTTAGCATCCTTTGGCATTGCCAAATTCAGGTTGTCACCAAGTCCCATTTGAGTATGTTCGGGGTCCGCTCCTGGGGGCTTTCCCGGCCATTTTGGCCGTGATCTGCAATCGTCTTTCCTAATCGGCACGGTAAAGCATGGCTGCTCCAGTCACGATCGCGCTCGACGCCATGGGCGGCGACCACGGACCCAGCGTTATCGTCGGCGGTGCGGCCATCGCCTTGGTGCGGCATCCGGAGACCCGGTTCCTTCTGGTCGGCGACACCGCGCGTATCGAGCCGGAACTCAAACAGCACCCGGCGCTCGCCGCCAAGTCCGAGATTGTTCACACCGACGTTGCGGTGGCTATGGACGCCAAGCCGAGCCAGGCCCTGCGCAAGGGACGCTGGCATTCGAGCATGTGGCTCAGCCTCGAGGCGGTGCGGGACGCGCGTGCGGACGCCGCCGTGTCCGCCGGCAATACCGGGGCGCTGATGGTCATGGCCAAGTTTTGTCTGAAGACCATCGCAGGCGTCGACCGGCCTGCGATTGCCGCCATCTGGCCCACCATCGACAGCGAATGCATCGTGCTCGATGTCGGCGCCAATGTCGGCGCCGACGCCCGCCAGCTGGTTGAGTTCGCCCTGATGGGCGCCGCCATGGCCCGGGCCCTGTTCGGAATGGAGCGGCCCACCGTCGGACTTCTCAATATCGGGGTCGAGGAGATCAAGGGGTTGGACGATATCAAGACCGCCGCGGCGACCCTCAAACGCGCCCCGTTGCCGATCGAGTTCCGAGGCTTTGTCGAGGGCGATGACGTCGGCCGTGGGGCCGTCGATGTGGTGGTGACCGACGGCTTCACCGGGAACATCGCCTTGAAGACCGCGGAGGGAACCGCTAAGCAAATCGGCGAGTATTTACGGGCCGCTATGGGGCGGTCCTTGCTCGCTCGCACCGGCGCAATTCTGGCGCAAGGCGCATTCCGCGCGCTCAAGGAGAAGATGGATCCCCGCCAGCTGAACGGCGGCATTTTCCTTGGGCTCAACGGCATCGTCGTCAAGAGCCACGGTGGAACCGACGCCACGGGTTTCGCCAGCGCCGTCGATCTTGCCTACGACATGGCGTCGAGCGGCGTGGTGAAGCGGCTGGCCGCCGATATCTCCCGCTTTCACACCGAGCTGGAACTTGATGGTGCGGCCTAGGCTTTGGAGTTGGTTCAGGTGAGCCGGTTAAGGACTGTCGTCAAAGGTTGCGGTGGTTACCTGCCCGAACGGGTGTTGACCAACGCAGACCTCGCTAAGATCGTCGACACGAACGACGAATGGATCACCGCGCGCACCGGCATCAAGGAGCGGCGCATCGCGGCCCCTGGCGAGCTCACCTCGGCCATGGGTGTCGCCGCGGCGCGAGCGGCGCTAGCCGACGCGAAGATGGACCCCGAGGAAATCGACCTCATCATTCTGGCCACCTCCACCCCCGATCAGACATTTCCCGCGACCGCCGTCACCATTCAGGCCGATCTCGGGATCACGGCAGGGGCCGCCTTCGACGTGCAGGCCGTCTGTTCCGGCTTCGTCTTTGCCATGGTGACCGCCGACAATTATCTGAGGAGTGGTGAATTCCGCCGGGCCCTGGTCATCGGCGCTGAAGCCTTCTCCCGCATTCTCGATTGGAACGATCGGACCACCTGCGTGCTGTTTGGCGACGGGGCGGGCGCCCTCGTGGTGGAAGCCGAGATGCAGAACGGCGCCACGACCGACCGGGGCGTGCTCGCCTCCTGCCTTCGCTCCGATGGCCGTTACCGGGACAAGCTCTATGTT
The DNA here is from genome assembly GCA_038326945.1 of Hyphomicrobiales bacterium. Lineage (GTDB taxonomy): Bacteria > Pseudomonadota > Alphaproteobacteria > Rhizobiales > Methyloligellaceae > Methyloceanibacter. The sequence goes on along the minus strand of JBBQKN010000013.1, from coordinate 51,276 downwards.
GACGGCGGTCCGTCCTCCACCGGCACCGTGGGCCAGGTCCGCATGGACGGCCCCGAGGTCTTTCGCCACGCGGTCACCAAGATCAGCGAGGTGATCGACGCGACCCTGCGTAAGGGTGGCTATCAGGCCTCCGATATCGACTGGTTCGTGCCCCACCAGGCGAATAAGCGCATCCTGGACGGAGCGGCCCGGAAACTCGGCCTCAACCCTGAGCGCATCATCATCACGGTGGACAAGCACGCCAATACCAGCGCCGCATCCATCCCCCTGGCGCTCGATAGCGGCTGCCGGGACGGGCGGATCAAACCGGGGGATTTGGTGCTCATGGAGGCCATGGGGGGCGGATTTACCTGGGGAGCAGTCCTGGTCCGCTGGTGAATTATTGTGCAAACTGCCGCGCGAAAGTCACACCTTTCACCAAAAGTGACGCAATATCAGGAATTTGATCGCCGGAGCGATTGACCGCGTTGCGCCTGCTCGTTTAGCATCTTGGTTTATCCCGCGACCCTGGGGGAGCTGTCGTTCAATGAGCGGGAAGACATTGACGCGCGCCGACCTCGCCGAGGCGGTGTTCCAAAAGGTTGGTTTGCCGCGGAACGAGTCCGCCGAAATCGTGGAGCTTGTGCTTCGCGAGATTGTGGCAAGCCTCGAGCGCGGGCAGACGGTCAAGCTCTCCTCCTTTGGCTCCTTCGGCATTCGCGACAAGGGCCAGCGCATTGGCCGCAACCCCAAGACGGGTCAGGAAGTTCCCATCACGCCGCGGCGTGTGCTTGTGTTCCGGGCGAGCAACATCATGAAGCAGCGCATCAACGAGACGCTGTCCCGGAGAAAGGCGGCCGAATAGGCGGCGGTAACTTGAGTATTCAACCTTAGCGGCGGGGAGTTTGGAGCGGTGGACAAAGCGCCCGAGGCCTTTCGTACAATCAGCGAAGTTGCCGATGAGCTCAAAGTGCCGAAGCATGTGCTTCGGTTCTGGGAAGCGAAGTTCGCCCAGCTCAAGCCGATGAAGCGTGGGGGTGGTCGCCGCTACTACCGGCCAGAGGACGTTGCCCTACTGCGTGGCATCCGCTTCCTCCTTTATGACGACGGCTACACCATCAGGGGTGTGCAGAAGATCCTCAAGGAGCAGGGGCCACGCTTCGTCATGGAGCAGAAGCCCCATCTCGACCCCGACAAGAAGGGCCCGAGGATCGAGCGCGAGATACCCGACGTCGCGGCCGAGGCGGCGCAGAGCCGAAGCTTAGGCCGCCCACGGGAACTCGAGATTCCGGGCGACGAAATGGATGTCGATGGGCTCGGCGCCGTGCTCAAGGAGATCGAGGATTGTTACCGGCTTCTGCGCGCCGCCAAGGGCTGATCCGCTCTTGGACTTGTCTCGGCCGTTTGAGCGTGTATATCCAAGCTCATTGCCTTGAACGGCTTCGGAGCGTAGCGCAGCTCGGTTAGCGCACCGGTCTGGGGGACCGGGGGTCGGGAGTTCAAATCTCCCCGCTCCGACCAATCTTCCCTTTGGATTCTGGAAACAATACCTGCCTAGCGCTGAAGGGCTCTCTCCAGCAGAGCCGCGACGCCATTGTCCCGGCGGCGAGGAGACGGCCGCGTTTTCTCCGCCTTGACTTGCGGTGGGGCGAGAAAATGCGGCTGTTGCAGCACGCGCTGAGTAGTCTTTGTTGACGCCACCGCCGCCACGGGCGCCGCCTTAACAACCGGAGCTTGCGTCTCTTCGACCGAAACGACGCGCTTCTTGCCGGGATGATCGATCGGCTCGACATAATATTTTCCGTAGACCCAGCCCCGCTCGCTCGTCGCCGGATCGAAGACTTCGAACCAGCCTCTAGCGGAGCCGACCAGATGCAATTCCGTGCCGGGAGATTGATGGCCTACGATCGGAGTCGAGACCGACGGGCCGCTATGAAGCCACGCCCCACGGATCACGACGACCCACATGGCGTTCTGATCGCTGGGCTCAGCCTCCTCGTTGCGGCTAGCCGTGCCGCGGCTAGCCGCCTGCGGCAGCGCCGGCGCAAAAATCTCTTCCACCTTCGCCTCGGGCAAACCATCCGATTGGGGATGGCCGTCCGTCGAGCGCAGGGCGATGCGCTGAACGCCCAAGCGTTGGAGATTCGGCTGGCTCTGGGCGCTTTCCGCCGCGCGGGCGCGGCTAGGCGTAAGCCCGACCGCCCGCGGCGCGCGGCTTTGCTTGGCCACGTCGGAAGAATTTTGCTGCGTTTGAATCGCGTTGGGTGCGTGGCCGGCGAACACGATGCCGACGAGACCCAGCGATAAAAGAAGCCGTTTCATGGCACGCTTCCCGAGCGTGCCCCACCGTCTGTCTCAGAGTTAAGTGGTGGGCAATGCCGATTCAAGGACAACGGCAATTCATCGATGCGAAAAGGTTGATTGCTGACCCGTTTTGGCTTCGAACTGAGCCTTCTGGGGCTAAGGCTCTCAGGCGTGACCCGAGGGTAGAGCAGCAAGGGTCCAATTTTACTTGATTGATCGTCTTCGGTAGCGAGGCGCAAAACGGGCGTTCGAATTCTGACTGCGAATTCCGTTCGCTCAGGTGCCAACCGGGCTGCGCGCTGCACCGGCCGTCGGTGGTACGTCGCCCAGCACCGACACGTAGAATTGGACGATCTCACTCGTCATGCGGTCCACGGTCAAGCGCTTCGCCACATGCCGTTGCAGCTGAATGGCGCGGCCAAGAAATGCCTGCGGGTTGGCGAGGAAGGCCCGCATCTGGCCGGCGAGGGCGCCAATGTCGCCGGGGCTGATCAGAGGCGTGTCGGTGCCGGCCACGATCTCGGGAATGCCGCCCACCTCGGTTGCGATCAGCGGCATCTGCGCCGCCGCCGCCTCCAACACCACATAAGGGAACGACTCGGCCCGCGACGGCACCACCACGCAGCGTCCGCGCGCGAATGCGGTTCTTGCCGGCAGCGACCCTGCAAACGAGACTTTGCCTTCGAGGCCAAGCTTCCGCGCGAGCTTCTTGAGTTCCTTTTCGTCCGGGCCCGTGCCGACGATCACCGCGGTCGCGGGATAGACGGTTCTCTGCGCGGCGAGCGCGGCCAGCAGAATGTCGACGCCTTTCAGTTGCCTGAGCTCGCCGACGAAGACGAAGTCCGCCGCGTTGTCGGACAGGGTCGGCTCATAGAATTCATGGCGATAAAGCCCATTCGGGACGACGCAGATGGGGCAGTTCGGCGCGCCGATGAGATCGCTGAATCTCCGCGCCGCAAACGTGCTTTCAAAGATGATGCCATGGGTTAAGGAGGCGAGCTTGCGCTCAGCCTGGAGATAAAGGCGCCCCACCAGCGTCCCGGGCGGATGATGCAAGCTGCCGCCGTGTGGGGTATAGAACGCGCCCACCCGATTGCCTCTGCGTTGAAGCCACCGCGCCGCGAGGCGGGCGTAGCCGCCTCCCTTGGCGCCATGGCCATGCAGGACATCGACGCCAAGATTCGAGGCAAGCCGCCTCACGTGGCGATAGCCGCGCCAGTCGCCGGGCCCAAGCTGGCGTGGCATCGGGCAGCGCGTCACGCCAAGAGCACAGAAATCAGCCAAGCGATTGAGGGCGCGGTCCGCCTCCTCGCCACCCGTTTCGGAATCGCAGATCACGCCGACTTGCAGCCCCAGCTCCGCCTGGCCCTTGGCCAGATCGTGAACGTGGCGGAACAAACCCCCGATGGGCGCTCTCAGGCAATGCAGAATGCGAAGAGAGGAGATCACGGACGGAGACGGACGGTTGGGGTTTAAGGTTACCGGCTGTTTAGAAGAACCGTTCGGACAGGTAAATAGTGTGGTCCGCCGCGACTTCGGTAAGCACGCTCGCGTCGGTCCATCGCGCCGATTTCCCGCCATCCGATCCTTAATGAGAGCTGAGCGGCCGTGCCGAAGCGGGGCGGGACTTAAGAACTTGGTTACGAAGAGGCGCTGTAATGGACTTACGCCATTCTCGGCTTGCTGCGGCACGCAAGCCGATCGAGGATTCCATGAGCACGATCAAGATCTCGACCGAGGACCTGCTTCCCGCCCTGGCAAGCGGCACTGACAGGACCCAGGCCAAAGTCGCCACTAAACCGGCAAACACGAGAGGCCTCTTCGAGAGAGTCCTCGCCGCCGAGCTTCGCGAATCGCATCAGCTTGAGGAGCAGTGCAGCAACTCGTCTCCACCCCCGACGCGACGGGAAGGCGAGGCCGGAGCCCCGAACGACCTCCGCAGTTATCTCCAACAGCGGCGAGCGACTTTGCGCGCGAGAGAGACTGCCAAGGAGCCGCGGCGCCAAGAGCACGCTCCGGCAGCGCAAAGCCAGGGCCGGATCGGACCGGTACTCAAATCGATCGACGCGGTGCTGAACCACATCCGCCTGCGCTCGGCCGGAAACGCAGTCGGCGCGGTGCTGGTGGTGGCCGGCAAGCGTGAAATCGACGCGACCCCGGAAGCCATTCGCATCGCCCGCTCGCTGCTATCGCGTGAGCAACGCGGCGTCCTGGTCGATCTTGCCCGCGGTGCTGCGGCCGTGTCGGGACGGCTCGGCCTCCCGCGCGCTCCGGGCTTCGCCGATCTCGCCGCAGGCCGCGTGGGCTTCGAGGACGTCGTTCATGTCGATGATGAGACGCTGTTGCAGGTGATCCCGGCCGGAAATCCGACAGTCGGGACCGAAGGCAGCAGCAGCCTTCGCCTCACCGGCATCTTCGCGGCGCTGGCGCAGGCCTATGACTTCGTCGTGATGCACATCGATCGCGACACGGCGGCTAAGATTCAATCCCCGCTGGAAGGCCGGGTCGGCGTCGTGGTTGCCGTGCTGGCGGCCGGCGCGGCCGCAAATAGCGGCGCCTTGGCCGATCTCACTGCATTCGGCTGCCCCGTCCTGCGTCACGAACAAGGCGCGGGGGAACGTCTGTCGCGTCGATCCGGGCTGTTTGGCCGCGCCGCGTTCTGAGTGCCGTCGATGCGTGCAGGAGTAGAAAGGAATTTCAAGCGATGACAGCAATGAAGACCGCGGTGATGAAGGCGGCCATGTCGGGGTTCTATCACACCGGCGCCCATCGCCTGCTCGCGCCCTACACGCAAGGCGAGGGCATGATCTTCACCCTGCATCACGTCCGGCCGGATGTACGGCGGGCGCGAGAGATGGCCTTTGCTCCGAACCGCAATTTGGAGGTCTCGCCGGAATTCCTTGAGGCTGTGCTCGACCAGGTCGAAGAGGCCGGGCTCGATGTCGTCTCTCTTGACGAGGCCGTGCGGCGCTTACGGGACGGCGAGGGCAGGCGATTTGTCTGCTTCACCTTTGACGACGGCTACCGCGACGTCCTCACGCACGCTTATCCCGTCTTCAAGCGCCGCTCGCTGCCGCTCACCATTTACGTTCCCACCGATTACGCGTCCGGCCGGGGCGAGCTTTGGTGGCTCGCGCTGGAAGAGATCGTGCGCAGAGCCGACGAGATCGAGCTCTGCCGCCATCGCGACCTCTGGTGCCTGCCGACCGCCACCGCGGCGGAAAAGGCGCGAAGTCACGATCAGATCTATTGGTGGCTCCGCGCCATCGACGAAGCCACGCAGCGGCAGATCGTGCGCTCGCTCGCCGAGCGCTATGAGATCGACATGGCCGCTATGTGCCGCGACCTGGTGATGAATTGGGATGAGCTGCGGCTTCTTGCCGCCGATCCGCTTGTTACCATCGGCGCCCATGGCAAGGGCCATTACGCCATGGCCAAGCTCTCCACCGATAAAGCCATAAGCGAGATGGAGGAAAGCGCCGATGCAATCGAGCGGGAGCTTGGGACGAGGCCGATCCATCTCAGCTTCCCCTATGGCGATGAAGACAGCACGCGGGGCAGGGATTTCGCCTTGGCCAAGGAACTCGGCTTTCGGACGGGGGTGACGACGCGGAGGGGCGTGCTGTTCCCCGGCCATTGCCGTAATGTGACGGCGCTACCCCGGGTCGCGCTCAATGGCGACTATCAGTCGCTGGCGTGTACGGCCCTCTATCTCTCCGGCGCGCCCTTCGCCCTTCGGAACGGCTTCCAGCAGGTCAGGGCCGCGTGAGCCCGTTCGAAGCGTCGGGACGCTGAATCCAACGGATAAGCAAGCCGGCCGGCAACACCCAAGTGAGGCCCGCAACGATGAAAAAAGCAAGCCGCGCCAGGGGTGACGCGTCGACAATGCGCCCGGCTCCAACGCTCGCCACCACCATGGCATAGGCGGCGAGAAACAGCAGCAGCCCCACCGCGCCGATGAGCTTACGGCTCCTCATGCGCATGCTTCGACCCTCCAGGTTGCAGCAAAGATACCTCTTTGGCCGCGTTGCCTTCTAGGAAAGCTCTGATTTGAGCCGTTTTTTGTGTTGTCGTTGCGTCCGCCATCCGGTATCTCGAACGGCTTAGGTTTCGACTGTCGTAACTCTCCGAGGTATCCCCATGACGATTTTCCCACCCCTTGAAATTCCTGAGACCCTGGCTGCCGGCCCCGGACCGGGGAACACCGACCCCAGAGTGCTCGAGCGCTTCGCCAAGACGGGGGTGGCCGACCACATGCAGAAGGACGTGCTCCGCGGCATGATCGAGGCCAAGGAGATGCTGCGCGAATTGTGGGGCACCAAGAACGTCTATACCTACGGCGTCGCCGGGACCGGCTTCTCGGGTCTCGACTGCGTGCTCTCGATGATCCTGCCGGGCGACAAGGTCGTGGCCTTCCCCAACGGCACCTTCTCTGGCATCGACAGTCTCACTATCCGCATGAAGGCCGCGACCGCCGAGGAGCTTGCGGCTAATTCGCTGAACCCCCAACCTAAAAGTGTGATCGCCGTCGAGACCCCCCACGGTCAGTCGGTGTCGGGCGAGACCGTCGACAAGGCGCTGGCCGAGCACAAGCCGATGTGGGCGTTCATGGCCCATTGGGAGACGGGCTCCGGCCGCGTCAACGACCTGAAGGGCTTCAGCGACGCCTGCCTCAAGCACGGCGTGATGGGCATTGTCGACGCGGTGTCGAGCCTCGGCGTCGGCGACTTCAATATCGACGACTATCCGGGAGTCGTCGCCTGGGCGTCGTGTCCGCAAAAAGGCGTGCTCTCGCTGCCGCTCACCTATGCGCCGGTCAGCTTCACCGACAAGGCGATCGAAATGGTGCGCAAGCGCGGCTGCCGTACCTATGTGCACCACCCGATCCTCGACGCCCGCCATTGGGGCATCATCGACGGCAAGGACACACCGACACCGGCCTATCACCAAACCCATTCCTGCTACGCCGTGGCCGCGTTCCACGAGGCCTTGCGCATCATTCTCGGCTACGGGCGGCGGCGTAAAGCCTTGGACTACGCCTATCACGAGAAGGCGCTCCGCCAGGCGGTCGAGGCCATGGGCTGCGACGTCACCTCCAACATGTCGAGCCTCGTGGTGCTCAATCTGCCGGGCAAGCTCGCCGGCAAGGAGAAGGAACTGGTGGCTGGCGCGCGCGAGACCGGCTTCGGCATCTGGCCGACCCTGTCCGAGCCGGTTCAGGTTCGCATCGGCATTCTTAACCAGCTTTCGCCTGAGCAGATTGGCGAGATCACGAGCCGCTTCGCCGACGCCATGCTCGGCATGGGCGCCGAGTTCGACAAGGCTGCGGTGATGAATCAGCTGAAGTCGTACTACGCCAAAGCTGCTTGATCCGATTGCCCGCTCTGAGAGACGCGCCGAAGCCCCCTAAGGCATCGGCGGTACATTACCCATCGATGCGCATGCCGATGATGGCGATCGCCTGCTGATAGACGCCGGCGGCGTTCCAACCCTGGATGGCGGCGAAATTGTGCTGACCCGGCTGATAGCCTGCGCCGGGTGCCCAGCCATGTCCTTTGAGGAAATTGGCGGTCGAAGCGAGCGCGTCGGCCTTCGAGTTGAGATTGACCCTGCCGTCGCCGTCGCCGTCCACCGCGTAAAGCAGAATGCTCTTCGGCAGAAACTGCGTGTGACCAACCTCGCCATGCATAGCGCCGCGCTGCGAGGCGCTGAGCGTGCCGCGATCGATGAGCTTCAGCGCCGCATAGAGATTCTCGGTGAAATATGCCGTCCGGCGGCAATCATAGGCGAGCGTGGCCACGGCTGAGAGTGTGTTCTGATTGCCCATGGTCGAGCCGAAGCCCGTCTCCATGCCCCAGATCGCGAGCAGCGGTCCAGGCGGCACGCCGTAACGCTTCTCGATCGAAGCAAACAGCCCGGCATTGGACTTTTTGAGCGACCTGCCTCTGGCGGCGATGGCGGGACCGCCACGTTTGGCCATGAAGGCGTCGAGCGACAGCTTGAAGCTCTTCTGGCCTCGATCGGCCCTGATGGTCGCCGCCGAATAGCTCGTGGTCATCAAGGCCGAGATCGCCTTCGCGCCCACACCATTGGCTTCAGCCTCGCGGGCGAAGGCCTTCTTCCAGGCTTCGAACCCGGCGCTATTGTTGCCGCAAGGCGCCGCTTCCGCCGTTCCGGCGGCCATAGCGAGCCCTGCGACCAACAAAGCTGCCCCAACCAAACGCACATCCACCATGGCTGCCTTCCGATGTCCTTGAGGCCGAAGGGCGGCCTGGCTGTCGAGATTGCTAGCTAAACCATTTTCGCCTGGCGAGAAAGTCTCGGCTCGAGGGTAAATCGGGACTTGCGGACGCGAGCCTGTGCGGCATCGTGGTCCGCTCACGGCGTTGAGTTCGGCCGGGGGGCCGGTTATCAGAGCCATCATGTCCACCACAACCGCCCAAAGCGTGACCGCCCCCAGCCTGGACAAGGGGCCGGCGAAGGCCTGGCACCTCGAAGCCTTGCGCCTCTGGCTATCGACCATCGCGCTCCTGATTGTGGCCATGATCCTGGTCGGAGGTGCCACCCGTCTCACCGATTCAGGCCTCTCCATCACCGAGTGGCAACCGATCATGGGTGTGGTGCCGCCGCTCTCCGACACGGCCTGGCAGAAGGCCTTCGCGGCCTATCAGCAAATCCCCGAATATGTGCATTTGAAGCGGGGCATGAGCCTCGATGCATTCAAGGCCATCTATTGGTGGGAATGGGCGCACCGATTCCTCGGACGCTTCATCGGCCTCGTCTTTCTCGTGCCCGTCGTCTTCTTCTGGATTGCGGCCGTCATTCCCAAACCCTTGATGTCGCGGCTGCTCGGCCTATTCGCGCTCGGCGGTCTTCAGGGCGTGGTCGGCTGGTACATGGTGAAGAGCGGTCTCGTCGATCGCCTCGACGTGAGCCAGTACCGGCTCGCGGCGCATCTCGGCCTCGCCGTCGCCATCTTGGGCTACACGCTCTGGCTCCTGTTCGGGCTCGGGCGCGAGGGCAGGAGGGGAGTCGCAAGAGCAGGGTCGCATACCACCGCCTGGCTCGCCGCGGTCGTGCTGGGGCTGGTCTATCTACAAATTCTTGCGGGCGCGCTCGTTGCCGGCCTCGACGCAGGCCTCGGCTTCAACACTTGGCCGCTGATCAATGGCGCCTTCGTGCCCGACGGTCTCGGCGGCTTCGCACCTTGGTATATGAACTTGTTCGAGAACCGGCTCACGGTGCAGTTCGATCACCGCATGCTGGGCTACGCCGTCGTTGTAGCCACGCTTGCCCAGGCGGCCTGGTTTGCTGCCGCGCGCGGTCCGTCCGCGCTAATTGCGAGCGCCTTCGCCGTCGCCTGTTTCGCGCTCCTGCAAGCCACGCTTGGCGTGTGGACGCTGCTCCTCGCCGTACCGATCCCGCTTGGTCTCGCCCACCAGGCGGGCGCCGTGCTGTTGTTCGGCGCGGCGCTCTACCATCTGTGGCTGACGCTCGCCCCCGAAATGCCGGCGCGCGCGCCTCAGACCTCGGCGAGTGCCTGATCGAGATCGGCGATGATGTCGGCGACATCCTCCAAGCCCACCGAAAGCCGCACCACGTCCGGCCCGGCGCCGGCACGCAGGCGGTGCTCGTCGGAAAGCTGCCGGTGCGTGGTCGAGGCCGGATGAATGATTAGGCTTCGCGTGTCGCCGATATTGGCGAGATGGCTGAACAGCTTGACGTTGCCGACGAGCTTGACGCCGGCATCATAGCCACCCTTGAGCCCGAAGGTGAACACCGCCCCGGCGCCCAGCGGACTATAGCGCTTGGCCAGCGCATGGAATTTGTTGCCGGGAAGCCCCGCATAATTCACCCAAGCGACCTTGTCGTGGCCGGACAGCCACTCCGCCACTGCGAGCGTGTTGTCGCAATGCCGCTGCATGCGCAAGGGCAGCGTCTCGATGCCGGTGAGAATGAGAAAGGCGTTGAAGGGAGAGATCGCCGGCCCCAGATCGCGCAAGGAAATTGCGCGGCAGGCAAGGGCCAAGGCAAAATTGCCGAAGGTCTCGGCAAAGGTAATGCCGTGATAGCTGGGCGAGGGCTGGGACAAGGTCGGGTAGCGCCCGCTCTTCATCCAATCGAAGGTGCCGCAATCGACGATGGCGCCGCCGATTGAATTGCCGTGACCGCCGAGAAACTTGGTCAGGGAATGCACGATAATGTCGGCGCCATGCTCGATCGGCCGCATCAGATAGGGAGTGGCAAGCGTGTTATCGACGATCAGCGGCACGCCGGCTTCCTTCGCGATCGCCGAGATCGCGGCGATGTCGGTGATGATGCCGCCGGGATTGGCGATCGACTCGACGAAGATAGCCTTGGTCTTTGGACTCAGCGCCGCGCGGAAGCTCTCCGCGTCATCCGTGTCGGCGAAACGGACGTTCCAGTTGAATTTCTTGAATGACTGGGTGAACTGATTGATCGAGCCGCCATAGAGCTGGCGCGCGGCGATGAACTCGTCGCCGGGCTCGAGCAGCGCATGGAAGACGAGTACCTGCGCGGCGTGCCCCGAGGCAACCGCGAGTGCAGCGGTGCCGCCCTCAAGCGCGGCGAGGCGCTCCTCGAGCACACCTTGCGTCGGGTTCATGATCCGCGTGTAAATGTTGCCGAAGGTTTCGAGATTGAACAGCGCCGCGGCGTGGTCCGTATCCTCGAACACGAATGAGGTCGTCTGATAGATCGGCGTGACTCTGGCGCCGGTGGCGGGGTCCGGATGGGCGCCGGCGTGGATCGCCAGAGTATTGAAGCCGGGCTTTGGTTCGGCTGACATCGTACTCCCTCTAGGCTGGTTGGCTCGGAAGGGCGACTATACAGGCGGTCAGCGGATTGGCCAGCGTGCCGCGCCCAAGGTCACCGCTTGTGCTTCATGGTGCCGCCCTCGCCAAACAGCGGCTGTTTGCGGTTGTCGATCAGACGCCGGTTGACGCCTATCCAGCCGATCTCGCCCGAGAGACGCCCATATTCGATCTTGGGGCAGCGGTTCATGACCACCTTTAATCCAGCGTCCTCGGCCAACTTCGCCGCCTCGTCGTTGCGCACGCCGAGTTGCATCCAAACCACCTTGGCGCCAATCGCGATGGCCTCTAGCGTCACCTGGAGTGCTGCTTCGGAATTCCGGAAAATATCGACGACGTCCACCGGCCTCTCGATCTCGGCGAGCGAGGCGTAGGCCTTCTGCCCCAGGATTTCGCTGCCGGCATAAGCGGGATTGACGGGAAGGATCTGGAAGCCCTTCGTCATGAGATATTTCATGGCGAAGTAGCTCGGTCGTGACGCCGTTGGGCTCGCCCCTACAAACGCAAAAATTCGGCACCCGGCGAGAATGCCCCTGATATAGGCGTCGCTATAGGTGTCGTGGTTCACGCGAGCCAGCGAGCCGGTCAAGCTAGCAAACAATTCAGCTGAAAAAGGGAGGGCGGTCTCGCGCCGTGCCAATTCTCAGAGACGGCACGGCGCGAGGGGGATTCTTTATGGCTTGCTCTCTGCCGCGCCCGGCGAGGCCGGGGCGGAGGGGGGCGTGGCACTTTCGGCAGGCTTCGCGTCAGCCGGCTTCGCGGCGTCGCTCGGCTTCTTTGCATCGGCCGGCTTTGCCGCTCTCGGCTTAGACAGCGACTCCTTGCAGGCAGCACTCACCTCTTCCATGTGCTCCTTGAGGCAAGCTTTGACCTTACCTCCGGCTGCCTTCACTTCCTTGCAGAATTTGGTTTTGTCTTCTTTGCAGGGGCTGTTCTTGGCCATAGCCGCAGTGGGCACCAAGAACGCGATCATGATCAACGCGAAGAGCTGCTTCATGCGTGTCGACTCCAATGCTTGAGAATAATGACGTGGTCCATACCCGAACCCGATTACACAACAAGACGTATGGCGATAGAGGGGGCAGGCTGTCCGGTGTGAGCGGAATATATCACGAAGAATGGCGAAACTAGGCCAATACGGCCCTATGTCTCCGCCGGCCGCGCGAATTCATCGCGGCCATACCGGTTCCCTCTTTTCCAGGAAGGCGCCAATTCCCTCCTCCGCCTCTGCATGGAGCATGTTCTCTACCATGACCGCGGCGGCATAGGCGTAGGCTTCCTTGAGCGGCATCTCGAGCTGGCGATAGAAAGCCTCCTTGCCAATACTCAGCGTGGCCTTGGGTTTGGTGGCGATTCGGCGTCCAAGCTCGATGGCCTCGTTGACGGTCTCATCCGGCCTCGCGACGCGATTGACGAGGCCAAGCTCCTTGGCCTCAGTTGCGCTCACCATATCGCCGAGAAGCAACATCTCCATGGCGGCCTTGCGCGAAAGATTGCGGCTCAGCGCCACCATGGGGGTGGAGCAGAAGAGCCCGATATTGACCCCCGGCGTGGCGAAGCGGGCATCGTTGCTGGCGACGGCCAGATCGCACGCGGCAACGAGCTGACAGCCGGCGGCCGTAGCGGTCCCGTTCACCGCCGCGATCACGGGTTTTGGCGAATGGACGATCGACAGCATCAGATCGGAGCAGGCCTCCATGATCTTCGTGAAATAAGCCTGGCCGCGATCCGGATCGTTCCGACGTGCGCTCAACTCCTTGAGGTCATGGCCTGAGGAGAAGGCCGAGCCCGCTCCGGTGATCACTACCGCGCGAACAGCATCGTCGCCGCCGGTGGTCTTGATGGCGCCATGCAGGGCGGCAATCAAATCCTCGGACAGACAGTTGCGCGCCGCGGGCCGGTTGAGCGTGAGCAGCGTTATGGGCCCGCGATCTTCGCGCAGGAGCGGGGCGGGGCCCTGGTCGCGTCCCGGTTCGATGTCTATGGAGGGAGCCTGCGTCACTGTCACATTCGCCTATCGATCGTTGCAGGCGCTCAAGCTTCTGCCCGAAATCGCCTATCTGTGCAATCTACGCTTCCTTCCGCGTCGAGAAAGGATCGCGGCAAGCGAACTAAAGGTACTCTAATACCACATGCGTAATCCAAGGAATTAACACGAGAATTCCGCTTTGCGCTTGACCATGCCAAGTCGAGCCGCTAGAAGCCCGCCAATCCGGTCGGGAGAGCGCTACGCCATGAAGACCTTTTCAGCCAGACCTTCGGACATCGAAAAGTCCTGGGTCGTCATCGATGCCGACGGCCTCGTCGTGGGCCGGCTCGCGGCTCTGATCGCCACGCGACTCAGAGGCAAGCACAAGCCGAGTTTCACGCCGCATATGGACTGTGGCGACAATATCATTGTGATCAACGCCGAAAAGGTCGTGCTCACGGGCAACAAACGCGCCGACAAGGTCTATTACTGGCACACCGGCTATCCAGGTGGCATCAAGGAACGGACCGCCGAGAAGATTCTGGACGGCAAGCACCCGGAGCGGGTGTTGCACAAGGCGGTGGAGCGGATGCTGCCGCGCGGGCCCCTTGGCCGCCAGCAGCTGAAGAATCTGCGCGTCTATACGGGGGCCGAGCACCCGCACGAGGCGCAAAGCCCGACGAAGCTCGACATCGCCGCCCTCAATAGTAAGAACGCAAGGAGCGCTTGAAGCCATGGCCCCTGAGATGAAGACTCTTGAGGACTTGGCCCCGATCAAGGGCGACAGTGATGTGGCTCCGGTCAGCGTCTATGAGCAGAAGGTCGACCCCCAGGGCCGCGCCTACGCCACCGGCAAACGCAAGGATGCCGTGGCGCGCGTCTGGGTAAAGCAGGGCCCCGGCAAGATTGTCGTCAACGGTAAAGACCACGCCACCTATTTCGCGCGGCCCGTGCTGCAGATGATCCTGAAGCAGCCCCTCGTCACCTCCCAGCGTGACGGCCAATATGACGTTATTTGCACCGTCAGCGGCGGTGGCCTCTCCGGCCAGGCCGGCGCTGTCCGCCACTGCATCTCCAAGGCCCTCACGCGCTACGAGCCCGAGCTCCGCGGCGTGCTGAAGAAGGCTGGCTTCCTCACCCGCGACGCGCGCACCGTGGAGCGAAAGAAGTACGGCAAGGCCAAGGCCCGCAAGAGCTTCCAGTTTTCCAAGCGCTAGCCGGCTCGGCGCCTGCCAGCTGCTTTACCCGGGCCACCAATGACCTTGCGCGCGACAGCGCGCATCCATTGGCTTTCGCAATCCTTCGAATTCGGCTAAGCCCGCGAGCATGACCGCTCGCGCGGGCGCAAGAGTGTCGACCATGGCTGCAAACACCAAGATCAGAGCTGCGGTACTGGGGGCCAGCGGTTATACCGGCGCCGATTTGATCAGGCTCGCCGCCCGTCACCCAAAGGTCTCCATCACGGCGCTGATCGCCAAGGCGCATGCGGGCCAGGCGCTGGCGCAAGTGTTCCCGCATCTTTCGAGCCTCGACCTGCCGCCGCTCGTGACCTCCGACCAGGCGGATTGGGATCAAGTGGATGTGGTCTTCTGTGGCCTGCCCCATGGCACCGCTCATGGCGAGATCGCGAAGCTTCCGGCGCGGATTAAAATCATCGACATGTCGGCGGACTTCCGGCTGCGCGACGCTTCCGTCTATGCCGAATGGTACGGCGGCGACCACAACGCGCCGGAGTTGCTCCAGACCGCGGTATACGGGCTGACGGAGCACTACGCCGACGAGATCAAGGGGGCGCGGCTGGTCGCCTGTCCCGGCTGCTACCCAACCGCCGTGCTGCTGGCGCTGCTGCCGCTGGCCGAGGCGAAACTGGTCAAGACCGACGCCCTCATCATCGACGCGAAGTCAGGCGTCTCTGGCGCGGGCCGGACGTTGAAGCAGAACATCCTGTTTTCGGAAGCAGGCGAAGGGGTTTCCCCCTATGGCATCGGCAATCACCGGCACGTGCCGGAGATCGAGCAGGAGCTCGGGATCGCCGCTGGGGCAGCCGTGACCATCAACTTCACGCCGCACCTCACCCCGATGAGCCGGGGCGAACTCTGCACCTGTTATGTCGAGCTCGCCGGCAAGGCGACGGCGGGCGATCTCCGGAACGCGCTCAAGCAGGCCTATGCCGCGAGCCCCTTCGTGCATGTGGTGGAGGATGGCGTGACCCCGGCTACCCAGCATGTGCGGGGCTCGAATTTCTGCCACATCGGGGTCTTCGCCGACCGCCTCGAGGGCCGCGCCATCGTGGTCTCGGTCATCGACAATCTGGTGAAGGGCTCCGCCGGTCAGGCCTTGCAGAACTTCAACCTGATGCATGGCTTCAGCGAGACGCTTGGGCTCGAACAACTGCCGCTGTTCCCCTAAGTCCTGCGTGCCGCGTAAGGCATCAGTCCGCCTAGGGACGACTCCGCACATAGGATCCGGGGGCGTCTTCGAGCGGCTTGAGTGGGCCGCTGGCCGGGTCGAGACCCGGCACCTTGGGTCCCGATTGCTTGGCGAGCCACGCGGCCCAGTCCGGCCACCATGAGCCCGGCGTTTCCGCCGCCTTCGCCATCCATTCGGTCAGCGATGGCCCGGACTTGCCGCTCCAAAATTGATACTTCTTCTTCGCCGGCGGGTTGATGACCCCGGCAATATGGCCGGAGCCAGCCATGACGAAGCGGACTGGACCCCCGAACAGCTTCGAGCCATTGAACACCGACGCTGCCGGGGCGATGTGGTCCTCCTTGGTCGAGAGATCGTAGATCGGCACCTTCACCTTGCCGAGGTCGAGCTTGACGCCACCCAGCACCATCTCGCCCTTGCTCAAGCGATTGAGGTGATAGAACTCGCGCAAATAGAAGGCATGGTTGGCCGCCGGCAGCCGGGTCGAATCCGCGTTCCAATAGAGCAGATCGAAGGGGAACGGCTTCTTGCCGAGAAGGTAGTTGTTGACCACGTAAGGCCAGATCAGATCCTTCGGCCGGAGCATGTTGAACACCGCCGCCATGCGCGAGCCGTCGAGATAGCCGTGTTCCGACATCATCTCTTCGAGCGACTTCAATTGCGCGTCGTCAATGAAGACGAGGAGGTCGCCGGCCTCGCTGAAATCGACCTGCGCCGCCAGGAAGGTGGCCGAGGCGATGCGATCGTCCTTCTTGGCCGCCATATAAGCGAGTGCCGAGGCAAGCAGCGTGCCGCCGACGCAATAGCCGAGCGCATTGATCTGAGGCTGTCCAGTTTGGCGGATAACAGCGTCGACCGCGGCGAGAAGACCGTCTTGCATATAGTCTTCGAAGGTTTTCTGCGCGAGCCGCTCATCGGGGTTCACCCAGGAGACGGCGAAGACCGTGAACCCTTGATCGACCGCCCATTTGATGAAGCTTTTCTCCGGCACGAGATCGAGAATATAAAATTTGTTGATCCAGGGCGGCACCACGAGCAGAGGCCGCTCGAACACCTTGCCCTTGCTCGGGGCGTATTGGATCAGCTGAATCAGGTCGTTTTGGAAAACCACCTTGCCCGGCGTTATGGCCAGATTCTTGCCCACCTCGAAGGCCGACAGATCGGTCTGACTGACGCGCAGCAAATCATTTGAATGCTCAAGGTCGTAAGCGAGATGGGCCATGCCCTGGACCAGATTCTCCGCATTCGTGGCCAGCGTGGCGCGCACCACCTCCGGATTCGTCAACGCGAAGTTGGACGGCGATAGGGCCGCCAGCATTTGATCCAGATAGAACAGGGCGCGCTTGCGGGTCTTATCGTCCACCCCTTCGGTCTTGCGGGTCAGATCCTCCGCCCAGCGTGAGGTGAGCAAATAGGCCTGCTTCCAAAAGTCGAAATACTGGCCGTTCGACCAATCGGGATCCTTGAAACGGTTGTCGCCGGGCGCAGGCTCGATCACAGGCTCGACCTCGGCGCCGAGAAAACGGCGCACCGAGCGGCCCCAAAGCTCGGCATAGTCTTTGAAGAGCTCATTCTGCGCCGCGGCCAATTTGGCCGGCTCGCTGACCCATTGCCGGGCGATCTCGCCCAGAAGCTTGGTTGCCTCGCCGGCCTCCGTCGCCATGCTGTAGGGGCCCGAGCCGTTCTGCTTCTCGGCCAAGGTGCCAAGCACTTTGGCGCCCTGGTCGAATAGGCGCACCATGTTGCGCGCGAGAGCGCCGAACTGATTGACTTGGGAACCGTCGCCTTTTTCCTCGGTCATGTCTTCGTTGCGTTCCTGCATAGACGCTGGCGCCCTTATTTTACCCCCGGTTAATCACAATGATGCCAAGGTGAACGGAGCATCTGCGCGGTAGCGACGACTCACGTTTATGGCTCATTGTGCTATGCAATATAGCAAGGGACGGGCCATGCCAATTGCGCGGAAACAAAATAGAAATTTTGCGAGCCCAATGATGCTTCAACTGCTCTCAAAGCGTGCAGCTCTCGCTCTTTTTGCCTTTCCCGCGATCATTCTCGCCGGATGCTCCGATTCCTTCGGCACCGGCCCGTCGCCCTCCACCTTCAAGGCCTCCGCCGCAGGCTATGAGAAGACACTCACCCCCGAACAGCAAAAAGCCGTGATCGCCGATCTGCGGGGGGAGCAGGCCAAGCGCGGCGAGACCCCGCAAGACGCCACGCCCTCGGTGAAACCGGCCAACTAAGCCCGCCCGACCGGGTATCTTGCCCCGGAGCCTGTTTTTGTGGTTCAAATGCCCCACCCGTTAGGCACCAGGCCAGGCCGGGGCGACAGCGGGATCTAGAAGCTCGTGACCGACGATTTCCACAGAATTAAGCGGCTGCCGCCTTACGTATTTGAGCAGGTTAACAAGCTCAAGGCGCACGCACGCGCTCGTGGAGATGACATCATCGATTTCGGCATGGGCAATCCCGACATGCCGACGCCGCACCATATTGTGCAGAAGCTGATCGAGACCGTTCGCGACACCCGTTCGAGCCGCTATTCCGCCTCGCGCGGTATTCAGGGGCTGCGGCGAGCGCAAGGCGCTTATTACGAGCGCCGCTTCGGGGTGAAACTTAATCCCGAGACTCAAATCGTCGCCACGCTCGGCTCCAAGGAAGGCTTCGCCAACATGGCTCAGGCGATCACGGCCCCTGGGGACGTGATCCTGGTACCCAACCCGACCTATCCGATCCACGAATTCGGCTTCATCATGTCTGGCGGCGTCATCAGGCACCTACCGGCCTCGACCGACTCCGCCTTCATGGCCTCCCTCGACCGGGCGGTGAAGCATTCGGTGCCGAAGCCGTCGGCGCTCGTGCTGAACTACCCGGCCAATCCCACCGCCGTCGTCGCCGATCTCGATTTCTATCGGGAGATCGTCGCCTTCGCCAAGAAGCACGATCTGATCGTGTTGTCCGACCTCGCTTATGCGGAGATCTATTTCGAATGCGAGCCGCCGCCCTCGATCCTTCAAGTGCCGGGCGCCGTCGACATTGCCGTCGAGTTCACCACGCTTTCCAAGACTTACGCCATGCCTGGCTGGCGCATGGGGTTTGCCGTCGGCAATGAGCGCCTGATCGGAGCTCTGACGCGGGTCAAGTCCTATCTCGACTACGGGGCCTTCACCCCGGTTCAGGTCGCCGCCGCCGCCGCGTTGAATGGGCCGCAAGACTGCATCGACGAGATCCGCGGCATCTACCGCCGCCGGCGGGACTGCCTGGTCGACGCCCTCACACGGTCGGGCTGGCCGATCCCGTCACCGCCGGCGACCATGTTCGCCTGGGCGCCGATTCCCGACATGTTCGCTCATCTTGGATCGCTCGAATTCTCCAAACTGCTGCTGGAGAGAGCAGGGGTCGCGGTCGCGCCCGGCGTCGGCTTTGGGGAGTATGGCGAGGGCTATGTGCGCATCGCGCTGGTCGAGAACGAGCAGCGCATTCGTCAAGCCGCGCGCAATATTCGCAAGTTCTTCGCCGAATCGGCGAAAAGCCTGCACAACGTCATTCCACTTGCGTCTAAGGCGTCGAGGACGCTCTGATCCCTCAATGACGGAGCCTCTAAAACTCGGGCTCGCCGGGCTCGGAACGGTCGGGGGCGGGGTTCTGCGTCTGCTCGCCGAGCGCGGTCCCGCGCTGACCGCCCGCATCGGCAGGCCGATTGAGATCGTGGCGGTCTCCGCGCGCAACCAGGGCAAGAACCGCGACGCCGACATCTCTCGCTTTCGCTTTGTCGATGACCCGGTCGAGTTGGCGCGCGATCCTTCGATCGACATCTTCGTCGAATTGATCGGCGGCGAGAGCGGCGCCGCGAAGGACTCGGTCGAAGCCGCGCTTCGCGCCGGCAAGCATGTCGTCACCGCCAACAAGGCGCTGCTCGCCCATCATGGGCCGAGCCTCGCCGCACTGGCCGAGAAGCACGAAGTGGCGCTCAATTTCGAAGGCGCCGTCGCCGGCGGCATTCCTGTGGTCAAAGTGATGCGCGAGAGCCTCCAGGGCAACGATATCAGCCGCGTCTATGGCATCCTGAACGGCACCTGCAACTACATCCTCACTTTGATGCTGAAAGAGGGCAGGGCCTTCGCCGACGTGTTGAAGGAAGCGCAAGCCCAAGGCTATGCCGAAGCCGATCCCACCTTCGACATTGGCGGCTTCGATACCGCGCACAAGCTCGCGCTTCTGACCACGCTCGCCTTCGGTACCCGCACCTCGTTTGAATCGGTCTATGTGGAAGGCATCGAGAACATCACTCCCGCCGATATCGAAGCGGCCGACGATCTCGGTTACCGCATCAAGCTTCTCGGCGTTGCGCTCCGCACCGACAGCGGCATCGAGCAGCGCGTACACCCAACCATGGTGCCCAAGCATACCGCCATCGCCGATGTGGACGGGGTCTCCAATTGCGTCGCCATCGACGGCAATTTTGTCGGCGATATCATGCTGATCGGACCAGGCGCCGGCGCCGGCCCCACCGCCTCATCCGTAGTCAGCGATCTGATCGACATCGCCAGGGGACTCATCCTGCCCCCCTTTGTCATCAGGGCGAAGGATTTGAAGCCGTACAAGAAAGCCCTGATGCGCACGCATGAAGGCGGCTACTACATCAGGCTCTCCGTGTTCGACCGCCCCGGCGCCTTTGCCGCGATCGCCGGCCGCATGGCGGAGCAGGCCATTTCCATCGAGAGCATTGTCCAGCGCCGCCGCGGCGCCGAGCTCCCGGGATTCAGACGCCGGGACGTGAGCTCGCCCGCGGCCGTGGTTATGGTCACACATCAAACGACGGAGGCGGCCATTCGCAAGGCCCTGTCAGCGATCGAGCGCGACGGTCACGTGGATGCAAAGCCCCAGATGATCCGCATCGAGAAATTGTGATAGTCAGTGGGCCGCGAACATAGCCTTGCGCCGGGCGCTAGGGAGGAGGGTGCCGAGTGGCGAAAGCTCAACCGAAACCCGAGCTTGACCGCACCCTCGGCCTTGAGATTGTGCAGGTGACGGAGGCGACCGCGATCGCGGCGGCGCGCGTCCGCGGCCGTGGCGACGAAGCCGTCGCCGAAACGGCGGCGATTGGCGCCATGTATCGCGGACTCGCGCGCCTTCCGATCCAAGGCGTCGTCGTCGTGGGCGAGGGAGAGGAGAACGAGGCGCCGCTGCTCTATATCGGGGAGACGGTTGGCGCTGGATCGGCTCAAGGACTCAAGGTCGACATTGCCGTCGATCCGATCGAAGGTTCGACCCTCGCCGCCAAAGCGCTCCCCAACGCCCTTGCCGTCGTCGCCATCGCCGAACGCGGCAGCCTGTTGAAGGTCCCCGTCACCTATATGGATAAGATCGCCATCGGGCCAGGCTACGTCGAGGGTCTCGTCGATCTCGATGCCTCGCCCGCGGACAATGTCAACGCGCTGGCCAAGGCCAAGGGCGTGCCCGTCACCGAGATCACCGCTTGCATCCTCGACCGCCCCCGCCACACCAAGCTGATCGAGGCGGTGCGGGCCGCGGGGGCGGCGGTGCGCCTCATCGGCGACGGCGACATTGCCGGGGTGATCCACACCACCGAGCCGGAAGATACGGGCATCGACATCTATTTGGGTGTGGGCGGCGCCCCTGAGGGCGTGCTCGCCGCGGCCGCGCTCTGCTGCATCGGCGGCCAGATCCAGGGCAGGCTCGTGGCCATGAGCGCACCGCAGCGTGGACGCGCGCAAGCTGCCGGCATCGTCGACTTCGACCGCAAATATCTGATGCGCGACATGGCCTCCGGCGATGTGAGCTTCGCCGCGACCGGCATCACCGACGGTTCGCTTTTGGAGGGGGTGCGCTTCACCCCGAACGCGATCTTCACCCATTCCGTGGTGATGCGGGCCAAGACCCGCACCGTGCGCTGGATCAGGACCGAATTCCGGGACCCGAGCGCCCCCGACTGATCCGGGGACGGCCGCCGAATCAGCTAGGCTAGGCACCTGACCAGATCGGTTGTCGGTAGGTGCCTAAAGCGTGACCGCGGCTCTCAGCTACAAAACAGTCCAAGACGGGGTTCAATCCGCCTTTCTCGGCGTGGAGCAGTCCGTGCGCGGCTTTCGCTGGACCGAACGTCTCGAACCTTCACGCGCCTCGACGGCGATGGCCCTTGCGCAAGCCAATGGGCTGCCTGAGCTGCTCGGCCGGGTCCTCGCCGCGCGGGGTGCCGAGCCGGCGACGCTGGCCCACTATCTCGATCCGTCTCTCCGCCATCTCCTGCCCGATCCGGCAAGCTTGCGGGACATGGAACAGGCGGCCGAGCGTTTCGCGCGCGCGATCCGCGAAGCCGAGCCGATCGCCGTGTTCGGCGATTACGACGTCGATGGCGCCGCCTCGGTCGCGCTGATCGTGCGCTTTCTGCGCGCCCATGGCCAGACGCCCGCGACCTATATTCCGGACCGCCTCACCGAGGGTTATGGACCAACGCCGTCGTCACTGTCGGGACTGGCCGAGGCGGGGGCAAGACTCATTCTCACCGTCGACTGCGGTACGGCGGCGGCGGCGGCGATCGAAGCCGCGAGCGGACGTGGCGCCGAAATCATCGTCATCGATCACCACCAGGCTGACGAGGTCCTACCGCCAGCCTTTGCCATCCTCAACCCCAACCGGCAAGACGACCTTTCGGGTCTCAACCATTTGGCCGCAGCGGGGATGGTGTTTCTGTTTCTCGTCGCTGCGGCGCGGGTGCTCCGGTGCCAGGGCTTCTATCGCGGGCGCGCCGAACCGGATCTGCTCGGGCTACTCGACCTCGTGGCGCTGGCCACCGTTTGCGACATGGTTCCGCTCAAGGGGGTTAACCGCGCTTTGGTCGCCAAGGGATTGCAGGTGCTGCGGCTCCGGCACAATGCGGGTTTGCGCGCGCTCGCCGATGTCGCACGCATCGATTCCGTCCCGACCTGCTTCACCCTTGGTTTTATTCTCGGCCCCCGCATCAACGCCGGTGGCAGGGTTGGCGCGTCAAATCTTGGCGCCAAGCTTCTCGCCACCGACGATGAGAGCGAGGCGCGCGAGATCGCGGCACGGCTCGACCACCTCAACACCGAGCGCAAAGCAATTGAAGAACGCATGTTGGAGGAAGCGATCGCGCTGGCCGAGCAAGCCGTCGATACCGGCCGGCCCTATATCTGGCTCGGCGTCGAAGGCTGGCATAAGGGCCTCCTGGGGCTCATTGCCGGGCGCGTGACCGAGCGCTTCCATTTACCCGCCTTCGCCATCTCCTGGGGCCCTGACGGCCACGGCGTCGGCTCGGCCCGCTCGATCTCCTCCGTCGACCTTGGCCTCGCGATCAGAGACGCCGTGCATGAGGGGCTGCTGTTGCAAGGCGGCGGCCACGCCATGGCCGCAGGTTTCAAGCTTGAGCGCGGCAAGCAGGAAGAGGTGCTTGGCTTTATCGGCGACCGCCTCGCCATCCCCGTGGCGGCGGCCACCGCGTTGCGCTCTTTGGCTATCGATGGCGCGCTGTCCTCCGGCGGAGCCAACAAGGAGCTGATGGGGCTCCTGGACAAGGCCGGCCCCTACGGTCAGGGCCATCCGGAACCCCGCTTCGCCTTTCCCGCCCACCGCCTGACCCGGGTCCGCCCGCTCAACGGCCAGCACATACGCTGCACCCTGATTGCCGCCGGCGGCGGCCGCATCGGGGCGGTGGCCTTCCGCGTCGGCGACACGCCACTCGCCAGACTGCTGCTCGCGGACGATGGTGCGCCGCTCCATGTCGCGGGGCATCTCCGCCGCGATAATTGGAACGGCCGGGATGGAGTCGAGCTCGTGATCGAGGACGCGGCGACGCCTTCAGCCGCGCGCGGCTAGCTTGCCCGTGTGCATAAAGCTTTCTATATCAGCGGGGCTGACGAAGCTCCCTTCGTCTAATGGTTAGGACGTCAGGTTTTCAACCTGAAAACAGGGGTTCAATTCCCCTAGGGAGTACCATCTCTTTCCGTTGGATTGCGGGACCAATCCAACTAGGAAACGCTTTCGGGAACCCACTGAGAGGGTTTCACGTTTCCTTATTAGGCCCCGTCGGGGATAATCCCGGCGCCTTTGCACGTGCCGCTTTCTCCCCGATCGTCTGCTCTGAAGGTCGATGCGACGGTGGCACCCAACAAGAGGAATGCACTGATGATGAGATCTGTTCTGTCAGCAGCGATCGTGTCGCTCCTGGCGCTATCGGGAGCATGGGCGCTGCCGGTCTCCTCGACCGCAACGCTCCCGCAGTTGACCTCGAGCGACATCGTTCAGGTCGGCAAGAAGAACTACAACAAGCATTACAACAAGAATTACAAGCACTACAACAGGAACTCCCGGCATTATAACCATAATTACAAGTATCGCGGCCGCTACCACTACGGCAACCGCTATTGGGGTCACCGCTATAATTATCGCCCCTACAACTGGCAGGCTCTCGGTTGCATCGTCGTTGGCCCGGTCTGGTACTGCCCATAACCAGCCGGCTTAGAAACCTGTTGCGGAGGCGGCTGCCGATCGGTTCGAGGGCAGTCGTTCTCCCGCAACACCTACCACTTCCCCACATTCGGCATTGACGCCCAAGGCTCCTGCTTCGGCTTGGGCTTGCCCTTTTGCAGAAACTCGATCGAGATATTGTCCGGGGAGCGGATGAACGCCATACAGCCGTCGCGTGGCGGACGGTTAATGGTCACACCATTTTTCATGAGCCGCTCGCAGGTGTCGTAGATATCGTCGACCTCAAACGCGATATGGCCGAAATTGCGCCCCTCGCCATAGGTCTCCGGATCCCAATTATAAGTGAGCTCGATCTGCGCATCCTCGTCGCCCGGAGCGGCAAGATAGTAGAGCGTGAATCGGCCCTGCTCGCTCTCCATGCGCCTGACCTCCTTGAGGCCGAGCTTGTTGCAATAGAAATCGAGCGACTGGTCGGCATCGGAAACGCGCACCATCGTGTGCAAATATTTCATGGATCACCTCTCGCTGGCTGTGGCCTGACGGGCTCGATACCCCTTAGCTCGGGGATGCGACCCATGACAAGCCAGTGACGCAAACGACGCTTCCCGCGACCGCGTGGTGCAGATTCGCCCGCCATTGTTGCCCGGGGCCCACAGATTCACACCGCACCGGCGAAGCGCACCCGCAAAGTGAATTTTTGCTCGTTGGCAGAGACGCTTGCCCGATTCTTCGTCGCGCGCAGGCAAGCACAATCGATAGTGCATTGGACGCCCTTGTTCACGCAAGAATCGCTTTCTCGTCAGCCTCTTGCGACCCGGGACGGTGACCCGCGTCGAACTTGCCGGGCGAACTGTGGAGAAGGGAAAGGCGCGCGGAAAATTCCACTGGCCTCGTAAGGCGGCGATGCTATGTTTTGGGTGAGCAGCTTCCAGGCGATTCGTGTGGGGTAACACTCGTCTGGGCTCTTAAAGTTTAGCGGGGGGAATGCGGCATGGGGGCGAAAGAACCGCCACATATTGAAGGCCATACCCAACGCGACGAGGAAGCCACAGTTGATGTCTTTGAGGTCTCGGGATCGATCAAGTGGTTCGACGCGTCCAAGGGTTATGGGTTTATTGTTCCAGACGAAGATCAGCTTCCAGACGTTTTGCTGCATGTGACGTGCCTCCGGCGGGACGGTTTTCAGACCGCCTACGAGGGTGCCAGGGTCGTGTGCGAGGTGCTGCGCCGGCCCAAGGGCCTGCAGGCCTTCCGCATCCGCGCCATGGACGACACGACGGCGGTTCACCCGTCGGAACTGCCGCAACGGACTCACGTCGCCGTGACTCCCGAGAGCGACTGGGAAAGCGCGATGGTGAAGTGGTTCAACCGTCTTCGCGGCTTCGGGTTTTTGACCCGGGGCCCGGAGACACCGGATATCTTCGTGCATATGGAGACGCTGCGGCGCTTCGGCTTCACCGAGCTTCGGCCCGGCCAGACCGTGCTGGTGCGTTACGGCCACGGCGGCAAAGGATTGATGGCGGCGGAACTCAAGCCGGACACGTCGACGGGTCCATCCTCTCACTGATCAGCGGACATCTTTGGCGATTGGGACGCCTGGCGGCGGGCGCGGGGCTAACATTGGCCCTGCTTCTGCCGCCGCCGGGAGGCATGGCGGCGGGGAGCGCAACCTTGGTGCTGAAGACCGAGTCCGGTCCTCATAGCTTCACCATCGAACTGGCCGCCACGCCGCAAGAGAAGGCGCTCGGGCTGATGTACCGCAGGAGCCTGCCGGCCGATGCCGGCATGCTGTTCCTCTACGATTCCCCACAGCCGCTGACGATGTGGATGCGGAACACCCTGATCTCCCTCGACATGGTCTTCATCGGCGCCGATCTGAGGGTGCATCGGATCGAAACCCACACCGAGCCGTTCTCCACCGACATCATTTCCTCCGACGGCGAGGTCAAGGCCGTGCTGGAGCTGAACGCCGGCACCGCCGCCGCGATCGGGCTCAAGGTCGGGGACGAGGTCGACTTTCCGCCGCTCGGCCGGACGCCTTAGGCCTCTCCCCTGGCTTGCCGCCCGCGCGCGAACTCTGTATGTGCTGAGCGATCGGGGCATAGCGCAGCCTGGTAGCGCACCTGCTTTGGGAGCAGGGGGTCGCAAGTTCGAATCTTGCTGCCCCGACCAACATCGCTGAACGCTTGGACGAGAACAGACATGGTCGCCCGCATCTACAAGCCAGCCATGACCGCCATGCAGCAAGGCAAGGCCGGCACGCGTGAATGGGTACTGGTCTATGCCCCGGCCTCGGCCCGCGTGATCGAGCCGCTCATGGGCTGGACCAGCTCCGACGATATGAGATCGCAGGTGCGGATGCAGTTCGCCACGCTTGGTGAGGCCGTCGCCTACGCCACGCGCGAGGGCATTCCGTTCCGCATCGATGAGCCGCCCAAGACCGAGCTGAAGCCGAAATCCTACGCCGAGAACTTCAAATTCGGCCGGGTCGACCGCTGGACGCATTAAGTCGGACCTGAGCCGGCCGGTGGCTTTTTCATCCAATCGCTATACATTTAGGCGATAGAGTCCGACCCTGACTCGCCAGCGATGGTCCCGTAGCTCAAGGGATAGAGCATCTGCCTTCTAAGCAGAGGGTTGAAGGTTCGAATCCTTCCGGGATCACCACCTTTATATCAGGCGATGCTGCGCACCACGCCGCCATCGACACGAAGTGCAGCACCCGTGGTAGCACTCGCCGGCTCGCCGCAGAGATAGACGACGAGGCTCGCCACCTCGGCTGGCTCGGCCATGCGCTTGATCAGCGAGCTCGGGCGCAGGCTCTCGGTGATCTCTTTGTGCATGTCTTCAGGATCGATGCCGCGGTCCTCGGCGATCTTGTCGAGGAACTCGAGCACGCCCTCGGACCGGGTCGGCCCGGGCAATACCGCGTTCACGGTGACGCCAGAGCCGACGATGCTCTCAGCGATCCCCCGTGAGATCGCGAGCTGCGCCGTCTTGGTCATACCGTAATGCACCATCTCGGCCGGGATGTTGAGCCCCGACTCGCTGGAGACGAAGATGATGCGCCCCCAATCCTGCTCCAGCATGTGGGGCAGGAGCGCCCGCGAGAGGCGCACCCCGCTCATCACATTGACTTCGAAGAAGCGAAACCACTCCGCGTCGGGAATCTCCAGAAACGGCTTTGGCTCGAAAATCCCGAGATTGTAGAGGAGGATGTCGACGTGGCCGAGCGCGCTCAGCAGCCGGTCGACGCCGGCGGCGGTGCCGAGATCGGCGGCGATGCCGCTGACCGGCCCTTCCTCGGCGACAAGCCGCTTGACCGCCTCCTGCACCTTCCCCTCGCTGCGCCCATTGATCACCACCTCGGTGCCCTCGCGCCAGGCCCTGGGCGATGGCAAAGCCGATGCCTGCGGTCGAGCCGGTGACCAGCGCGCGCTTGCCCTTCAGTTTCAGGTCCATGTGAACATCCTTGCTTGAGTTGGCTGCCCCTCATATCGCCGCGGACGGGGCCAAACTTAAGGGCCGGGGCCCGCGTTGAACCGTCGCGGATCAGCCGTTTCAAGCCGCGGCGAGACGGGCGAAGCCGGAATCGAGGTCGGCTTTAAGGTCGTCGATATCCTCAAGCCCAACATGCAGGCGAAGCGCGGGGCCTTTATCCTTCCACACTGTGGCGCTCCTGTAGGCACTCGGATTGAAGGGGATGATCAGGCTCTCGAAACCGCCCCAGCTATAGCCCATGCCGAACAGCTCCAAGCCGTCGAGCATCGCCGCGACCGCCTTTTTCGGCACCAACTCAAGCACGATCGAAAACAGGCCAGACGCGCCGGTGAAATCGCGAGCCCACAGAGCGTACCCCCGATCTCCCGGGAGGGCTGGGTGGATGACGCGGGCAACCTCCGGCCGGGCTTGCAGCCAGCGCGCGAGTTCAAGCCCCGAAGCCTGATGCCGCTCGAGCCTCACACCGAGGGAGCGGAGTCCGCGCAAGGCGAGATAGACGTCTTCCGGGCCGGGGCAGAGACCGAGCTCGTCATGCGCCCTGGCGATCGCGGGCCAGGCGGCCTCCGACGCCGTGATGGCGCCAAGCATCGCATCGGCATGACCGACGATATATTTGGTCGCGGCCTGGATCGACACGTCGACGCCATGGGCAAACGGCCTGAAGTAGAGCGGCGTCGCCCAAGTGTTGTCCAAGACCAATTGCGCGCCGCCCGCATGCGCGGCTTCGGCCATGGCCGGAATATCCTGCACCTCGAAGGTCTGCGAGCCCGGCGATTCGGCGAACACGACCTTGGTGTTGGCTTTGATCAGGCTGGCGATGCCGGCGCCCAGAAGCGGGTCGTAATACGTCGTCTCCACGCCCAGCCGCTTCAGCACATGGTCGCAGAAGCGGCGCGTCGGGCGGTAGACGCTGTCGGAGACCAGAATGTGGTCGCCGGCGGACGCGAGCGCGATGAGCGTGGCGGCAATGGCGGTGAGGCCCGACGGGGTCAACACCGTGGAGTGGCCGCCCTCAAGCTCGGCGATCGCTTGCGCCAGCGCTTTGACCGTCGGCGTGCCCAAACGGCCATAGCTATATTCCTGATCGTCGGCTTCGAGTGAGGCAACGCTCGGAAACAGGACGGTGGAGCCGCGATAGATCGGCGGATTGACGAAGCCGTGAAAGCGCTTCGGATCGCGCCCGACATGAGCGAGCCGCGTATCCTGCTTTTGGCGGGGCGGCTTCTTGCTCATCGGCGAAGGCGCGGGGAGAGCGCGCGCATGGGCGCCACCTAATCCGTTTCGATGGGGAGGCTTTGATCGGCACCCCACTCAGCCCAGGAACCGTCATAGACGGCGGTGCGGCGATGGCCGAGTTCGGCCAGCGCCAGCGCCAGCAGGCTCGCGGTGATGCCCGAGCCGCAGCTGGTGACGACGGGCTTGGCCAGATCGATGCCGGCCTCATAGACCAACGCGGCGAGTTCCTCCTTCGATTTGAGCGTCCCGTCCGGATTGACGAGCTGGCCCGAAGGCAGATTATGAGCGCCCGGAATGTGACCGGAGCGAAGACCAGGGCGAGGCTCGGCGGTGCGCCCGGCAAAGCGCTCAGGCGATCGGGCATCCAGGATCTCGGCCGAATGATCCTTAAGGATTGCCTTCACATCGTCGACGTCGCGAACGAGGTCGGCATTGCGGCGCGAGGTGAAGTGCCGGGTGCCGCGAACTCTGGGCTCGCCGCTCTCGATCGGCAGCCCCTCGCGCTTCCATTTGGGCAGCCCGCCGTTCAGCACGGTAACATCCTCGACGCCCATGACGCGGAAGGTCCACCAGACGCGCGCGGCGCTGTAGAGGCCCTTCGAATCGTAAACCACAATGCGCGAACCGTCGCCGATGCCCATGCTGCGCATACGCGAAGAGAATTTCTCCGGCGGCGGCAGCATGTGGGGCAGGGGGCTGTTGGTGTCGGCGATCTCGTCGATGTCGAAGAAGATCGCGCCCGGGATGTGCTCCTCCAGATAGTCGGCGCGCGCGTCTTTGCCGTCGCCCGGCATGTGCCAGGACGCGTCGATGATGACGATATCCGGCGCGTTGAGCTCGGCTGCGAGCCAATCGGTCTCGGTCAACCAAGACCTAAGGTGTTCGGTCATCTGCAATCCTACTAGACGAAAACCGCGGGTGCCCCCGCGTCGAGGGCCTCGAGCCAGCCGGGAACGGGCAATCCCTTCTCCCGCAGGAATTTCGGGTTGAACAATCTGCTCTGGTAGCGGGTGCCATAATCGCAAAGCACGGTGACAATCGTGTGGCCCGGCCCCATGTCGCGGGCGAGCCTGATGGCGCCGGCGACATTGATGCCGCTTGAGCCCCCCAGGCAAAGGCCTTCCTCGCTCAACAGCTTGAACAGGATCGGCAGCGCCTCGGCATCGGAGACCTGATAGGCCTTGTCGATCACGGCGCCTTCGAGATTGGCGGTGATGCGGCCCTGACCGATGCCCTCGGTGATCGAGCTTCCCTCCGCCTTCAGCGCGCCGTGCTCGTAGAACTCGTAGAGGGCTGAGCCGAGGGGATCGACGATGCCGATCGCTACCCCGGGATTATGCGCCTTGAGCCCCATGGAGACCCCGGCCAGCGTGCCGCCGGTCCCCACCGCGCAAACGAAGCCGTCGACCTTGCCTTGCGTGTCGTTCCAAATTTCCTGCGCCGTGGTCTCGATATGGCCCTGGCGGTTGGCGACATTGTCGAATTGATTGGCCCACACCGCGCCGTTCGGCTCCGTGCGGGCAAGCTCCTCGGCCAGCCGGCCCGAATATTTCACGTAATTGTTGGGGTTCTTGTAAGGAACCGCGGGGACCTCGATCAGCTCGGCCCCGCTGAGCCTGAGCATGTCCTTCTTCTCGTCCGACTGGGTATCCGGAATGACGATGACCGTCTTCAAGCCCATGGCATTGCCGACCAAAGCGAGCCCGATGCCCGTATTGCCGGCGGTGCCCTCGACCACGGTGCCTCCGGGCTGAAGCTTACCCGATTTGAGCGCGTCGCGGATAATGAACAGGGCGGCGCGGTCTTTCACCGACTGGCCGGGATTCATGAACTCGGCCTTGCCGAGGATCGTGCAGCCCGTCTCCTCCGATGCGCGCTTGAGCTTGATCAGGGGGGTGTTGCCAATCGCCTCGACGATGCCGTTACGATAATGCACGGAAAATTTCCATTTTCTCGATTCTGAGGGGGCACCCTATAAAGCCCAATCGGCCCGCGCAAATGCTCAGTGCAGGGTCACGGTGGCCACGGCCTTGGCGATCTTCTCGGGACTCCAGGCTCGAACCGGTCCCGGCGGATCGAAGGCCGAGGGGATGTCGGTGCCTTGCCCCTCCGCCGAAAGCGTCACGCTGCCCGCCTGATTGGAGACGACGACCTCGCCTTCGAGCAGCAGCACGCCATATTTGCCGTCGAGCGCTCCGCCCCAGAACTCCGTGCCGCGGACGCCGATATCGGCCACGGGCGTCGAGACCCTGATCTTGCTGCGGGTGAGCTCCTTGATGTGCCCCGAGGCGAAGCGAAAGGCGCCCTTGGTGGCCAGCAACATGGTCTCGCCCACATTGGCGTCGGGGTCATAGACATAGCGATCGATGACGATGCTCGCTTTCTCGCCCAGCGTGAGCACGGTGTTGTCGCGGAACGTGATTTGGAGGCGCCCCTCCGGTCCGGTGCGAAGCTCGTCCTTCATATGCACGGGCGTTCCGACGACGGCGGGCGCCACCGTGTCCCCAGTGACAATGTTCGCCTCGTTCTCGACCTTGTCGACGAGACCGATGCTCGCGGGACCGGCCGCGATCGCCGCCTCCGGGGCAGCCATGGCGAGCAGCACAGCGAGGATGCGGGCAACGGACGCAACAGCCATGGTGGGAACTCCTCGGATTTGGGGCCATTCCCTCGGCGGAGGCGTGGCGTTCGAACCGAGCCCGTCATTGAGCCCGCCAACATGGCAAAACCATGCCGAGGATACGCCTCCCGGGCCGGTTCAGCTCCTCTTCCCTCTCCCGTAAGCCATGCTATAGACCCCGGGCGCATGCAGGATGAGCGGGCGTGGTGGAACTGGTAGACACGCCAGATTTAGGTTCTGGTGGCTTCGGCCGTGGGGGTTCAAGTCCCTCCGCCCGCACCAATCGGCAGACAGAACGAGAGCTTCGGTCAAGGCGTGGGAGCACGGGCCGCGACGCGAAGCGCGAGGCAACGGATCAGGGCATAGATGGACATCACTGAAATGACGACGGAGGGCCTACGCCGCCAATTGAAGGTGGTCGTCGGCGCGGACGAACTCGAGCAGCGCCTGTCGGCACGCCTCGACGAGATGAAGAACCGGGTGAAACTCCGGGGCTTCAGGCCTGGCCACGTGCCAAAGGCGCATTTGCGCAAGGTCTATGGCCGGTCGGTGATGGCCGAAGTGGTGCAGCAGGCGGTGACCGACACGAGCCGCGAGGCCATTTCTCAACGCGACGAGCGGCCGGCCTTTCAACCCAAGATTGCGCTCCCCGAGGATGAAGCCGAGATCAACAAGATCTTCGACGGCGACGCCGACCTCGCCTACACCATGTCCTTCGAGGTCTTGCCCAAATTCGACGTCACCGACTTCAGCAAGATCGAGGTCGAGAGGCCGGTCGCCGAGGTCAAGTCGACCGACATCGACAACGCGTTGGATCGGCTGAGCAAGGCCAATCCTCGCTACAACCCGAAAAAGGGCGCGGCCGCCGACGGGGACCGGCTGGCCCTCGACTTCAAGGGCGTGATGGACGGCGTGGCCTTTGACGGCGGCAGCGCCGAGGACGCG
The DNA here is from genome assembly GCA_038326945.1 of Hyphomicrobiales bacterium. GTDB lineage: Bacteria > Pseudomonadota > Alphaproteobacteria > Rhizobiales > Methyloligellaceae > Methyloceanibacter. The sequence continues at coordinate 18,989 of JBBQKN010000013.1, read as the reverse complement.
CAGATCGTGCTCGGCGGCGGCAATTTCATTCCTGGCTTCGAGGATGGACTCAAAGGCGCCAAGGCCGGCGAGGACCGCACCATCCACGCGACCTTCCCCGAGGGCTATCCCGAGGCGAAGCTCGCCGGCAAGCAGGCACGCTTCGAGGTCAAGGTCAAAGAGGTGGCGAGCCCAGAGACGCCTGCCATCGACGAGACCTTCGCCACCGGGCTGGGATTCGAGTCGCTGGACAAGCTGAAGGAAACCGTGAAGGAGCGGCTGGAACAGGATCGCGTCGTGGCGTCGCGGCAGAGGCTGAAGCGGGCTCTCCTGGATCAGCTCAATGCGAGCTATGATTTCGAGCTGCCGCCAACCTTGGTCGAGAATGAATTCGAGGCCATCTGGCGCCAAGTGACGGCCGACCTCGAGCAGGCCAAGCGAACCTTCGAGGACGAAGACACGACCGAAGACAAGGCGCGGGAAGAGTATCGTGAGATCGCCGCGCGCCGCGTCCGGCTCGGGCTGATCCTGTCGGAGGTTGGCACGCGCAACAAGATCGAGGTCACCGACGAGGAGGTCAACCGCGCCTTGCTCGAGCGCATTAGACAATTCCCTGGGCAGGAGCGGCAGGTCTACGATTTCTACCGCAACAATCCGCAGATGCTTTCGGAGCTGCGTGCCCCGATTTTCGAGGACAAGGTGATCGACTTCGTCACCGAGCTCGCCAAAGTCACGGAAAAGCCGGTCAGCACCGAGGAACTTTACGCCGAACTGGACGTCGGGCAGGGTTCCGGTCACCACCACGATCACGGTCACGATCATGATCATGACCACGATCATCACGACCATGACCATGGGGATCACGGCCACCGCCATGGCTAACCAGTTCCTGGGCGACCCTTCCGTTTGCGCGGTCGGCGCACTATGTAGTAGCCCAAGGCTTCGCGTTTTCAGGCGCGCCGAATCGACGGCGCCAGACGCTTTGAACCTCTGAGAGAGCAATGACCGATTTGGCCAAGACCTACATGAATACGCTGGTGCCCATGGTGGTCGAGCAGACCAACCGCGGCGAGCGCGCCTACGACATCTATTCGCGCCTGCTGAAGGAGCGAATCGTGTTCGTGACCGGTCCGATCGAGGATCATCTCGCCTCGTTGATCACGGCCCAGCTGCTCTTTCTCGAGGCCGAGAACCCGAAGAAAGAGATCTCCATGTATATCAACTCGCCGGGTGGGGTCGTCACCTCGGGCATGGCGATCTATGACACGATGCAATTTGTCAGGCCTCCCGTCGCGACGCTTTGCATCGGCCAAGCGGCGTCGATGGGGTCGCTTCTGCTTGCGGCCGGCGAGAAGGGCATGCGCTATTCGCTCCCCAATTCCCGCATCTTGCTGCATCAGCCCTCTGGCGGTTTCCAGGGGCAGGCAAGCGACATCGAGCGCCATGCCGAAGACATCATCAAGATGAAGCGGCGGCTGAACGAAGTTTATGTCCGTCACACCGGCAAGGACTACGAGACGATCGAGCGCACGCTTGACCGCGACTATTTCATGTCGGCCGACGACGCTCGCGACTTCGGCATCGTCGATGAGGTCATTGCCAAGCGCCATCCCGTCGACGAGAAACTTGAACGGCTGGCGCCCGTATCCTAACTGCCACAGGCAAGGCAAGCCTCGCACAACCATCCACCGCCGGCGGTTCCGGCCAAGGATTAATCAATCCTTGATCAGTGACACCTAGCATGCTGAGATTGGCTTTCGAACAGCGTCTGCTGGAGGATCAGAGTCTTTTGCGGTATGGACGAAAAGCGGTTCGTTGGGGGCAGTTTTGCCCCAAATTTTCGGCCAAAGGGAACTGGATAAGCGTATGAGCAAGGTGAGCGGAAGCGATTCGAAAAACACCCTCTATTGCTCCTTCTGCGGCAAGAGCCAGCACGAAGTCCGCAAGCTCATCGCGGGACCGACGGTATTCATCTGCGATGAATGCGTCGAGCTCTGCATGGACATCATCCGTGAGGAGAACAAGTCCAGTCTCGTCAAGTCGCGCGACGGCGTGCCGACTCCGATGGAGATCTGCGCTGTCCTCGACGACTACGTCATCGGCCAAGATTATGCCAAGCGGGTGCTGTCGGTTGCCGTCCACAACCACTACAAGCGCCTCAACCACTCCAGCAAGAACGCCGACGTCGAGCTCGCCAAGTCGAACATTCTGCTGATCGGACCGACGGGCTGCGGCAAGACGCTGCTCGCCCAGACGCTCGCGCGCATCCTCGACGTGCCCTTCACCATGGCCGACGCCACCACGCTGACGGAAGCCGGCTATGTGGGTGAGGACGTCGAGAACATCATTCTGAAGCTGCTGCAAGCTGCCGACTACAATGTCGAGCGGGCGCAGCGGGGCATCGTCTATATCGACGAGGTCGACAAGATCAGCCGCAAATCCGACAATCCCTCGATCACCCGCGACGTGTCGGGCGAAGGGGTCCAGCAGGCCCTGCTGAAGATCATGGAAGGCACGGTTGCCTCCGTTCCTCCGCAGGGTGGCCGCAAGCACCCGCAGCAGGAATTCCTCCAGGTCGATACCACCAACATCCTGTTTGTCTGCGGTGGCGCTTTTGCCGGACTGGAGAAGATCATCGCCGCCCGCGGCCGGTCGACCTCGATCGGCTTCGGCGCGAATGTCGAGTCCGTCGATGACCGGCGCACCGGCGATGTCCTCAAGGGCGTTGAGCCCGAGGATTTGCTTAAATTCGGCCTCATCCCGGAATTCATCGGCCGCGTGCCGGTGATTGCAACCCTCGACGACCTCGACGAGGAAGCCCTGATGCGCATCTTGACGGAGCCCAAGAATGCTCTCGTCAGGCAGTATCAGCGGCTGTTCGAGATGGAGGACGTGCAACTCAGCTTCGCCGACGAAGCCATGCGCACCATCTCCAAGAAGGCGATCGAACGCAAAACCGGCGCCCGCGGACTCCGTTCGATCATGGAAGCCATCCTGCTCGACACGATGTTCGAGCTGCCGAGCCTGCGCGGGGTCGAGGAGATCGTGATCAGCTCCGAGGTGGTGGAGGGCAAGGCCAGGCCCTTGCGCATCTATTCCGAGCGGCACGAGGAGCTCGGCACCAGCGCCTGAGCCGATAATCCTTTCCGCTTGCCCGTCGGCTCGAATCCCACTCAAAATGGTCTGAATCTTGGCTATAGGCTGGGCAATGGCCATCTTGACGGGGACCCTCCTACGCGCCAACTAGCATAGGCGCCCCACACAGCCGCAAGCGCGCGCGCACTCGATTGCGGAGACAATGGGGCTAATAACCCGGCAGGAGGCGGGCTGGCACTCAGGCGAGGGGAAAAGAGGTGCGAGTGACGCAAACTGGCGCGTCGCTCGCTTAAAACAATGGGACTGACATGACCGAACTCAAGCCACAAACGGATGAAGCAGAGGCACCGGAGAGCTACCCGGTTCTGCCGCTTCGCGACATCGTCGTCTTCCCCTACATGATCGTGCCGCTTTTCGTCGGCCGCGAGAAGTCGATCGCGGCGCTTGAGGAGGTCATGCGGACCGACAAGCAGATCCTGCTCGTCGCCCAAAAGAATGCGAGCGACGACGAACCATCGACCGACGGCATCTACGACATGGGCACGCTGGCTTCGGTGCTGCAGCTCTTGAAGCTCCCCGACGGCACCGTCAAGGTGCTGGTCGAGGGGACCACGCGCGCCACGATCGACCGCTACATCGAGAACGAGAATTATTTCGAGGCCGAGGTTAGCCGCGTCGACGAAGTGACCGGCTCGGAAGACGAGATTGAGGCCCTGTCGCGCTCCGTGGTCTCTCAGTTCGAGAGCTATGTGAAGCTCAACAAGAAAATTTCCCCCGAAGTGCTCGGCACGGCGGCACAGATTGAAGATTATTCGAAGCTCGCCGACACCATCGCCTCGCATCTCGCCATCAAGATCGCCGAAAAGCAGCAGCTTCTGGAGGTCACCACGATCTCGGATCGCCTTGAGCGCGTGTTCACGCTCATGGAGAGCGAGATCTCGGTGCTGCAGGTCGAGAAGAAGATCAGAAGCCGCGTGAAGCGTCAGATGGAGAAGACGCAGCGCGAGTACTATTTGAACGAGCAGATGAAGGCGATTCAGAAGGAGCTCGGCGACAGCGAGGAAGGCCGTGACGACCTTTCCGAGATCGAGCAGAAGATCGACAAGACCAGACTGTCGAAGGAAGCGCGCGAGAAGGCCCTGGGCGAGTTCAAGAAGCTTCGCCAGATGAGCCCAATGTCGGCCGAGGCCACGGTCGTGCGCAACTATCTCGATTGGCTGTTGTCGATCCCATGGGGCACCAAGGGTAAGGTCAAGCGCGACCTCGACGAGGCGCAAGTGATCCTCGATCAGGACCATTACGGGCTTGAGAAGGTCAAGGACCGCATCGTCGAATATCTCGCGGTGCAGAACCGGACCAATACGCTGAAGGGCCCAATTCTGTGCCTGGTCGGCCCTCCCGGCGTCGGCAAGACCTCGCTCGGCAAGTCCATGGCCCGCGCCACGGGCCGCGAATTCGTGCGCATGAGCCTAGGCGGCGTGCGCGACGAGGCCGAGATCAGGGGCCACCGCCGGACCTATATCGGCTCGATGCCGGGCAAGGTCATCCAGTCGATGCGGAAGGCCAAGAAGATCAACCCGCTCTTCCTGTTCGACGAGATCGACAAGATGGGCGCCGACTTCCGCGGCGATCCGGCTTCGGCCCTGCTCGAAGTGCTGGACCCTGAGCAGAATCACACCTTCAACGACCACTATCTGGAGGTGGATTACGACTTGTCCAACGTGATGTTCGTCACCACGGCCAACACGCTCAATATTCCTCCGGCCTTGTTGGACCGCATGGAGATCATTCGCCTTGCGGGCTACACCGAGGACGAGAAGATTGAGATCGCTCGGCGCCATCTGATCGAGGCCCAGACCAAAGGTCATGGGTTGGAGGAAGGCGAATGGAGCCTCGACGACGACGCGCTGAAGGAAGTCATTCGCCGCTACACGCGCGAGGCTGGCGTCCGCAGTCTTGAGCGCGAAATCGCCAAGATGTCGCGGAAGTCGGTGAAGGAGCTGCTCACCACCAAGAAGAAGGCGATCCACATTACCCTCAACAACCTCGAAGATTATCTCGGCGTGCCGAAATATCGCTATGGCGAGGCCGAGCTCGAGGATCAGGTGGGCGTGGTCACCGGCCTTGCTTGGACCGAGGTTGGCGGCGAGATCCTGACCGTCGAAGGCGTAATGATGCCGGGCAAGGGCAAGATGACCGTGACCGGCAATCTGCGCGATGTGATGAAGGAGTCGATCCAGGCGGCGAACGCCTATGTCCGTTCGCGCGCGGTTGAGTTCGGCATCAAGCCGCCTTTGTTCGAGAAGCGCGACATCCACGTGCACGTGCCTGAAGGCGCAACCCCCAAGGACGGTCCTTCGGCCGGTGTCGCTATGGTGACGGCCATCGTGTCGACGATGACCGGAATTCCGGTGAAGCGCGATGTTGCCATGACCGGTGAGATCACGCTGAGAGGCCGGGTTCTGCCCATCGGCGGCTTGAAGGAGAAGCTGCTCGCGGCACTCCGGGCCGGAATCAAGACGGTTATCATTCCCGACGAGAACGCCAAGGATCTCACCGAAATTCCGGATGGGCTCAAGAACAGCCTCGATATCCGCACCGTCTCGCGCATGGATGAGGTGCTGAAAATGGCCTTTGTGCGGCCACCTCAACCCATTGCCTGGGAGGAGGAGGGCGAGGAGGCCGGCAAGCTTGTCCCCCCGAAAGATGAGGCTCCCACGGCCCTGACCGCGCATTGAGGGTCAAAAAAACGGCGGATTACCGTCGATTTGCCCTATTTCCATGGTCCGGCTCGGTAAACGAGTCGGACCATTTTTGTTGATTTTCCTCGCTTTTTGTCTCAGTCATACACCACTTGTTTGTGAATCGGAGCGTACCCAAACGGCCGTGGGGGAATTGGACCTCCGCAAGTTAGGGCCGAGCACCCGAGCGAAAGGATGAACACCCGTGAACAAAGCTGAGCTTGTCGCCCATGTGGCGAAGGAATCCGAGCTGTCGAAGGATGCGGCTGAAAAGGCCGTTGACGCGACATTCAAGAATATTGAGAAGGCTTTGAAGGACGGCGATACCGTCCGCATCGTGGGCTTTGGGAATTTCCAGGTCGCACAACGCAAAGCCTCAGTCGGACGCAATCCGCGCACCGGGGCCGAGGTGCAAATTCCCGCCTCGCGCGTACCCAAATTCCGCGCGGGCAAAGCCCTCAAAGAGGCCTGCAATACTTAGGCTTCAGAGACGCGACTGATCTTTCTGGGCGGGGTCTCGCTGTCGCGGGCTCCGCCCATCTATTTTGCAGACGGCCGCCGATAGGTGCCTTCTCGCGCGCGCTTGGCGGGGCGGTTAGCTCAGCTGGAAGAGCGCCTGGTTTACACCCAGGAGGTCGGCAGTTCGAGACTGTCACCGCCCACCAGTTCCGGATACACGCGGACGAGCGGGAGAGGCGAAAGGTTTGGCGACTTTGCTCAACCGGCGGGCCGTCAGCTTGACTTGGCGAATCCCAACCCGTACATGCCGTAAGGATTGCCCCTTGCCGCTTTAGCGGCTGGCGAAGGGGGTGTAGCTCAGTTGGTTAGAGCGCCGGCCTGTCACGCCGGAGGCCGCGGGTTCGAGTCCCGTCACTCCCGCCACTCTCATTTTACGCTCCTTTCTTTTCAAGGGCTTGGGTGCCCGTTTGTAAATCTGGCCCCGACGTTTGTAAGTCCGGTGTTCGCGACTGTTCCGAATTGAGCAGGGCGACCAGTGCGGAGCGCGCCATCCGCCGCTTGCTCGCGTCCCTGGTGTAGACCTTCACCTGCCGGGTATCCTTGTGGCCCAGGACGGCCGCAATCCACTCGTCGCCACAGCCAAGATGCGCCAGCCTCTCGGCCATCCGCTTCCGAAGGCCGTGCGAGGCAAGCCCCTTGGGCCTGCCAGAGGCATCGACAACCTCGGGGTTAAGCCCTGCCTCGATGCAGCAGTTGTGGAACCAGTTGCCGAAGCTCTCCTTGGTGAGGGGCTTGCCCTTGTTCGCCACGATGAACGTCAGATTGTCCGCGGGCATGGCGTCGATTGCCGCCTGTAGCTGCGGCAGGATCAGCAAGCCGCCAACGTCCTGGTCGGTCTTTTGCTGGCCAAGGTCAAACTCGTGCGTCACCTTGTATGAGCCAACAAAGACGGGTTGATCGAGGGGGCGGACGTGCTGGCGGCCTACGCGAACTATGTCGCTTCGGCGTAAGCCGGTGCAGGAGAGAAGCTCGTAGGCGAGCCGCGCCCTGGTGCCCAGCGGGTGCTCTGCCTCGAACTTGGCGCAGTGCTCGTCCTTCCAAGATCGGAAGCCCTTGCCCTTGATCTTGGGGCGCTTGACGCCGATGGCGGGGTTGTCCCCCGGCTTGCGCCAGCCGAGGGCGATGGCGTGCTCACCCAGCGTACGCATGACTGCCAAAAGGTTCCTTGCTGCGGACGGCGTTTCAGCCTTGGCGTCAACCATTGCCTGGACGTGCGCCAGCTTCAATTCGGCCACGAGCTTGCTGCCGTGTTTGGCAATGAGGTGATCAATGATGCCGCGCTCCGATCGACGTGTTTCGGGGCGCTTCCCCTTGAAGGTGCCCGAGTTGAAATAGCTGACACCGAGGGCGGCAAAGCTACCTGCCTTAACAAGACCTAACCCTCTCTTGGGCGTCGGCTCGACACCTTCGATGGCGGCATTGTAGGCCGTCATGAATTCGGGGGAGCCGGGTAGCCCCGGCAGACGAAAAGCCTTGCAACCGGGACGACGATAGTAGTGCCAGAGACGCCCATTCCGGTCCCGGAAGGTGTTTACGTGCTTGAGCCTAATAGTTGCCATGTAGCACCTCATCCCACGAGGTATTATCGTGCCCGTTGGTTTCGGCTTGAGGCTTGCCGACGACGATCACGATGTTGCCGTTCTTGTCGATCTGCAACTGAGCAACCTCGATACCAGCCGCGACCGTCGCCTTGAGCGCGCGGGTCACGTCTCTCTGGAGGAAGGTGCTTGGGCGTTTGGCCATTAGGCGGCGGCCTCCACGCCTTTCGGGTTCCAACCTTCAATGCTTCTCACCTCGTCCACGGTGAGGATGTCGTTCTTGACCGCGATCTCATGGGACTTCCAGCGGGTCTCAGGGTCGCCGCGCAGGAAACCGCTCAGGTCAAATTCAAGCTCGTGCGTTGCCCTTGTCGCTTCCGAGAACACTGCCCGGACAAATTCCGCTTCGAGCTTCCTGATCCAATGGGAGAGGGTCTGTTGCGCAAACCAGCGGCCAACAGTCTCGGCGTTGGTGAAAGTGCCATGGCTCAAATCACCAATGATCGGCGGGGGCACCTGATAGATGCGCGCCAGTTCCTCGACGCTGAACCGGCGCGACGCCAGCAACTCCGCATCTTCCGGCGAGACGCTGATCGACTGCCAGTCTAGGCCCTGATCAAGGATCATGACCTTGGCCGCGTTACGCGGACCGGTGAACATTGCCTGGAAGGCTTCGCGCAGTTGGTTCCTTTGCTCGGCAGTGAGCACTCTTGGAAACTTCACCGCGCCGGAGGGGTGCACACCGTTGCTCCACATGCTTCCGGCGAACTCTTGCGTGCTCATGGCAGCGCCGACAGCCGCCGTGGCGCGCTGCAAACGAGAGCGCCCGAGCAGGCCATCGTCGCTGCGATCCTTGAGGTGAAGAACCTCGTTTTGCAACAGGCGACGGGCGCGGCCGGTGCCGCCGTAAACGGTGCTGACCTCGGTCACGTCAAAGGCGAGCCGTTGGTTCGGCAAAAGCTGAACGCTCACATTGTCCCAAGGGATTGGGCGCAAGCGGGTCAAGCGGCCAGCACCGTCCACGATGATCTCGGCAAGCCCATTGCCCCTCAACAGGGTGCTCGCGAGCAGCCATTCGATAAAGTCGGGCCATGTCTGCCATTGGTTCGGCCCCTGCCGCACCAAGCGCATGAGCGGGTGTGCGTTATCGACAAGCCTGTCGTCGCCATCCCGCCGATATAGATACGCGGGGAGGCTCGCGATCGCGGTCGAGATCGCGCTGACGCAGGCGAGAACTGTCGTCAGGTTTTCGGCAAGGCGGGCGTTGATGCCGACACCTGTGGGGGCAAGGTTGGCGAGCGCCTGCCAACTCAGGTCATCGCGCCTGACCTCAAATGGTGCGGCAGCATCGAATGGGAGTTCGCCCTGCACCATGGTCAGACGGTCTCCAAGAAACGACGGGCGAGCGCGAGGCGGGCAGGCAATCGTCGGCGGGCCTCGACTGACGTACCCTCATAAGCAGGCCACGAGTGGATCACTGAGACCTCGTGCAAGGTGACGGCCCGTAGCTCCCGCACGTTGCCTTGCCAGCGCTCACCATCCCGAGCGACCTGAAAGCCGAAGCTCATACCGCCAATGTCGCCACGCTCTGCCAGGGCGAGCACGTCATTGGCGAGGCCGGTGTTCGGCAGGTCGATGGTGAAGCCAAGGCCGTCGTCGTCGCTCCGAAGATGCAGAGTGCCGCTACGGGTTCGGGCGAGTAGCATGGCCGGGTCATGATCGACCAGGGCGAGCACATCACGAACGGAGGCAAGGCTGGCATCGAACGCGCCCTTCGCCACCTTCTCCACGATGTTGCCGATGCGCGTTTCGACGCCATACCGGACGGCGTAGCCTTGGAGCTTCCGCCCCGTAGCCCGGACCTCAGCGACGGCTCGCCTTTCTATGTTGCCCGTCTCGGTCATTAGGTCAGGTCGATCGCAGTCCAATGCACGAAGGCTTGCGGATGGCGCACAAGCACGTCGGCATCCATGAAGCCCCTGATCTGGATGTTGCCTTTGCTGTACGCCGTGCTCTCATACGGGTTGACCAAGATTTCGAGCGAGTTCCAGAAGGCGATGATGATCTGGTTCCACGCGCCGAAAATGACCTCTCCGTCTTCGGCCGGTGACACGCCCGGATCACCGTCAAGCTGAGACGTGACCGCTACCGGCGCGCCTCCCATCTGGTTATCGTCGCCCATGAGATAGACCGGCTCGTTCGTCGTCTTTTCGACCGAGCGGAATTTCTTTTTCCCAAAGGCATTCATCGCCCAGCCGAGGCTTGCTTGCGGCACGTCCGCCGTCTCGACCTCGGCCATGACTTCGACCACATCGGCCCAGGCCGGAGCGGCGCTGCCACTGTTCTTCGTGCCAGGGCTGCTATTGGTGATGCCCGTCGGCTGGGGCGCGCCGCCGCCCTTGAGCGCGGCGAAATCGACACCGGCTCCGAGCTTGGCCACGAAATCCGCCCGCACGATCTGCTCGATCGCCGGATTGGATTGCAGCACCAATTTGCGGCTGAGTTCGGTCAAGAGCCCAAGGTGCTTCGGCGTGCCGGTGACTTGCGTGAATGAGTGATCGCCGGGCATCAGTGCATTGTTTTCGGCAACCCACGCGGCCGCAGGCGTCAGCGCGTCCATCTTCGGCAAGCTGATGCTGTCCCGGAGATCGGTGATCGTCCGCGCGCCCAACCTCACCGCCACAGAAGACGGCCTCAAGGCGTCGATAAACTCGTTGGCAAGCACCGTCGTCTGGACGAGATTGCTGCCGTCGCCTGCAACCGTCAACACGCGCCTCTCAGTTTGAGGAAGCAGCGCCTCAATGGGCACGAGGACGCCCGTCACCGGGCGTCCCGCGCGTCGGGCAAGCTCCTGCCCGACTTCGATCTCACGAGCGGCGTCAACAGAGCCCGGCTCGATCCGTGCCGCGATTGCTCGGGTGATGCTGAACGATCGCTTCTCGCGCTCGAAGTCATCACCGCTGCCAGTGAGTTGCTGGCCTTGCATCCGCCGCTCCACGTCGTCGAGGACTTGCTGTCGGGCAATGCGCTTCTCGACGCCCTCAAGCTCTGTCTTGAGCGCATCGAAGCGCGTGCTCTGCTCGTCACTGAGATCGCCGCCTTCCCCGGAGGGCGCGTCGGTCAGAGCGCGCATGTCGGCCACATGCTTTGCACGGGCCTCCAAGAGGTCTTTCAGTCGGGCCATGTCTTAGTTTCCTTTCTGGGTTATCCCCTCGCGGGCCGCCAGCGCGGCCATCAGCCCGCGATGTACGCGGTCAGCTAACGCGTGCGTGTCGATGATGATGGCTGCGGTGAGGCCATAGCCATTGCCGCGATTGGGGTCGCCGTCGGCACGGGTGCCCTCCCATTCCTTGAAAGCCATCCCAGGATCGGCAACGGCCTCACTTGTGATCTCGCCATCCCCGTCTTGAAAGATCACCACGAAGCGGCGATCCGCCATCACCTCTGCCGAGGAAGAGCCCCACAGACTTGCCGCTCCGGCGCTCTTCAGATGGAAACCCTCGCCTCCCGCAGCAATGTCCTTCGCGGCCTCCACACTTTCTGAACCGACAGAAACTCCCAGGCGGGTGAGTTCAGCCATAGAGGCAAAAAGCAGCGCGTCTTGCGCAGAGAAGAAGCGCGCTTTGCGTTTTCCTGCCTCGGGGCGAAATGACGTATGCACGAGGTCACGTCTGATCCATGCCGTGATAACCTCGGCCGGGAGCCCCGTGACCTTGGCGATCTCGGGTTGAGTAAAGATCGGGCTTGTACGGTCGAACATAGGCGCCTCAATGGACATCAGTTCACTATATTTTACAAACGTCACTACCTCAAGCCAAATAACATAGGTTGTGGAAATGTCTCGTCAGCCGACCATCGAAGACTTCACGGATTGGGTGCAGTCGCATCTCGACAAGGCGACAGAAGGCGCCAGGGCAGCGATCCAAGCTATCGAGCGCAGGCGGAACGCGGCAGGTTGCTTCCGGTCGGGGGGGACCATCATTGCCGTTTTTGGCGCTGCTGACGCGGAGGTTGATCGCGGTATCGCAGCGGCGTTAGGCGCCCTTAACAGCGCTCTTCAGCGAGGACAGCTTGATGGGAAAAGCCTCCGTCAAGAAACGGAAGACAGATTGCGAGCGTTCGTAGATGCAATTAAGGAGACAATTAAGCCGGAAAGGTATCTGAGCTGGGGTCCAGAAAAGATCATCAACGAGCGTATGGCGCAATTCGACAGCAAGTTGGACTTCAATCTCCGTCAGTTTGATGTTGGCCATTTAAGGCCGCAGGAGCCAGACGCCTCTCCCCCGACGGGCAACAGCATCAACATTGAACTTATGGCTGGTGGTGCTGTCCAACAGGGCACAAGTCACTCGACCCAAAACGTGGTGATCAATGTCAACATTGAGGCTGCTAAAGTCGCGCTACAATGCTTCGAGGAGGCGCTTTCCGATGTAGCCGTGCCTCCCGATGTGCTCGCCAAAATTAGACCCGAGCTTGACACGATCAAAGCGCAGCTTGCGAAGCCGAAGCCATCATCTGTTATTCTCGCCGAAGCGGGCCGATCCCTGAGAAACATTACCGAGGGAGCAATCGGCGGAATACTGGCACCTCACGCCATAGCAATACTATCCGCTCTGGGTCTTGGCTAACCCTCTACTGATTTTTGGTTCGCAGAGTGGCCGCAAGAGCGAGCAAGCCTTGTGCAAAATTTTTGTCGGGATGGCTCGCACACCACGGCTCGATTGCGTAGAGAGCCTTGAAGGCAGGATTTGACCCGAAGGAAGAAAAAATATCGAAGACGCCCTCGGCTTGGGAGTTAAAGCCGGTTTGAAACCCGAGGATGTACTGTGCGAAGCCATCAATTTCGTGCACCCCGGGGAGCTTTTGAGCGCCGCCCTTTTGTCTCGCTGTGGCCATGGCGTTTAGAAATTCAGGGCAGCTAAGGCTGCCGGCCCCTCCGCCCTTCATAAATCCCGCTTCATCGACGGCCAGGGCCTGGTATGCAATGACACATGCACCCAAAAGAACGAGTACCTGCGCGCTCCGCTTCATAGCAAAGTCTCCTGAAAACCCGCTTCCTCAATTCTCTCGGCACACTATCACGCCCCAACAGTGTCCTCAGACAGCGATCACCATTGACGCCGCGTCGATCCCGATTTCGGGCTCGGCAGGCGTCCGAGCATGAAGCCCGATAGCCATTGTGAGCGCCACGGCTCCGTCGATCCTTTCCTTCGCCCGCGACTTGGTGAACTTCCGAGCGCCCGTTGGATCGGTCTCGACAACCACGTTGGCGAGGTTCCAGGTCAGTACCGGGTTGCCATCGTGACGGAGTTTCCGATCGAGGATTGCAGCTTCAAGCGCGGACACCGCCGGTCCCTGATCCTTGTAGCCTTGCCCGAAGGCAATCAGCGGCAAGTCGATCCCTTCCTCGTCGAGAATGCGCTTTAGCTCGTCGATGCCCCAGCGGTCGAAGCCGATGCCGCGCACGTCATAGCGCTCGGCAATCCCGGCGAGCGTCAGCGCGATCGCGCGCTTGTTGATCGACCTCCCCGGCGTGGGCTCAATCCATCCATCTCGCGCCCAGGTGCGATAGGGCACCTTGTCCTCGTCCTCGCGCTTGTCGAGTTGATCGGCCGGTGCCCAAAAGTAGGACAGCACCGCGCCATCATCGTCGGGGAAGAACAGGGTCAATGCGCTGAGATCCCGCACGCTTGAGAGATCGAGCCCGGCGAAACACGGTCGCCCCCCCAGTGCCGCCAAGTCGATCTTGCCAAGGCAAGCATCCCAATCTTCGCCGCTCACAAATCCCGCATGGGCCTCGACCGGCTGATTGAGATAGAGCAGCCGAAAAGTGTTCTCGCGCGTCGGCATCCGCTGAGCTTGGAGCGCCGCCGTCTTCATTTCGTCGAGGGACCGGAAGTCGCCCAAGGCCGGATTGCAGGCGCGCCACGTCGCCTCGTTCCACGGATCGGCATCGAGCGGTGCGGTCAAGATTGTTGCGTGGAAGCTCGGGTCACTCAGGATGCCCGCATTGACCTGTTCGCCATAGGCCACAAGCTCGCTCATGACGTGATGGGGGTCGGCTGATTGGGTCGAGATCACCACCGTCAACGGCTCCGAGCGCGCCGCCGTCGAGGTCGTGAGCACGTCATAGAGGCGGCGGTCGGGCGCTTGGGCAAGCTCGTCGTAGACCACGAAGCTCGCACTCTGGCCGTGCTTCGTCTTGGCATCTGCCGTGAGCGCCCGGAAGATCGAGCCGGTCTCGACGTCTTCCATCTCGCGGGTGAAGTCGCGTACGATCACCCGCTTGCGGAACTTCGGCACGGCCTCGACGATGGCCTTCATCTCGCGGTAGATCAGGCTCGCTTGCTCACGATCCGCCGCCGCGCTGTAAACCTGGCCACGCGGCTCCGCCTCCGGCCCGACGAAGTGCGCCAGGCCGAGCACCGCCGCCAACTGCGTCTTGCCGTTCTTGCGCGGCATGGTGAGCAGAGCCGTCCGCACCATGCGGCGGCCTTCACTGTCGGTCGCATAGACCGCTTCAACAATCTCGCGCTGCCACGGCCGCAACCGCATCTTCTTGCCCGCGAAGATGCCGCTCGTGATCGGCAAGCCCTCAATGAACGCAATCACGCGGTCTGCGCGCGAGTGCCGCAACTGACCCCGTAGCCCGCGCCTTGGCGCGAGGGTGCGGGCCGGGCCAATCGGCGATCGCTTTACGGGCCTCGCGTTTGGCCCCCTAAGACCCATTGGAGATGATCCATTGAATGGCTACTGGCGAAAACTCGTGGCGCTCCCCATATGTTTGAGCCCGAAAGCGGAAAGGAGTTTGGAATGAGCCAAACAAAGCGAGAGTTGGAAAAGCACTGGGATTTACAGGCCGCAGCCCAGACAGTGCTTGTGAAGGCGCGAGCCGCAGATCGTTGTGAAATTCATGAAGAGATTTTGATCGATCGGGGGGATGGCGACGGCGAGAAGATGGCATATGCAATCGCCACCAACATGGTGAAGGCCCGCGAGGTAGACGGCACACGCGAAGAGTTTTTGGAAGCGGTAAAGGAGGCATTGGGTGAGGCCGATTATCAGTGCAACATCTGCGCCAATCAGTTGTCCCGCGACTAATTACTAACTCTCGTTTTGACGCCCACACCGATCCCCAGGAAGGCAGCTCTGAGAGATTTTTTCAGTGTTCGTCGCGGCCGCCTTTGCGTTCCAATAGTGCTCAGGATCGAGCGGCTTGCCTGTCGCCGGATCGACGCCATAGCGCATACCCTTGAAGGCTCCGCCATCGTCCCGATTTGTCTTACGCGAGTGACAGGTGGCGCACACACTCGCAAGGTTTTGTATGTCCCATACATCACCCCCACCCTTGATCGACCTGCGATGATCGACTTGCGTCGCTCGTTCCGTGCAGCCGGGCAGCGCATACTCGCATACCGGCTGTGCCGCGAGCTTCGCCATGCGCAGCCGCTTCCATCGTGACGTGCAGTAAGGCCACCGAGCCATCCTTGCTTCTCTGTGCTTTAACCCAGTGCGGTCCAGCGCTCGTCTCGAGTGACAATCGCGCAAAAGGCGGCCAGAGAAATGAGGTCGATCTCCGCAGTTTTCCACCTTTCATTCTGACCTCCGTTGCACACGAGTTTCGGATCGTCGGCATCGGAAACGTCCCAATCCCATGACGACGCGTGAATGATTTTATTGCTAACCTCTCGTAGGTTCAGTGGTTCTTCCGATTTGTCGGATTTTACGAGACGGCCAAGGGCAGTGGCTCGACGATAGTTGACACCCTGCTCATCACCGAGCACTCGAAGCAAATAGGCCAACTCCAAGCAGGCTCGGGTCGCGCGCTCCTCAGCAATATCCAAGACCGCCTTTTGCAGATCATCCCATTCTCCGCGAAGTCGGGTCCCGAAAAGCGCTTCCAACGACTTGCGGGAAAAGACGTGCGTCATAACCACAGAAAGATTTTCGTGTATCAACCGGGCCAACGGCAGCGAAATTGCCATTTAACATCTCCTTCGGAACCCACTTCACGTCGTCCTACCACCTCATCCTGACCCTTGGTGGAAGTTAGGAAGGCATAGCTTGGCCTGATCGGGCCAAGCTACTGACCCTCGGAGCCAAGCCCGGAGCCGACATAGGCGGATCGAGACAACCTCAACTGAGGAAGGCCGGGGTCACGCTGTCGGCCTTTACGTCCCGCTTAATGGCGCGGGAACACCGCTCGCCGATCCGCCAGCTTCGCGGCTACCTGTGGGTCGCAATTTTCAGCGGAGCCCACTCCTGAGCTTCGGAAGAAGCCCTTTGCCGATGCCCTTCGGTCTTTGCGATTGGGCGCCCTACAACAGGACCTGGTTAGCCTCGTAGACCCAAGCTCTCAGTGAGCTGGCATGTAAAGCCAGCCCGGCTATGCTTCCGATGAAGGGACGCTGGGACGATCCTCA
Organism: Hyphomicrobiales bacterium; assembly: GCA_038326945.1. GTDB lineage: Bacteria > Pseudomonadota > Alphaproteobacteria > Rhizobiales > Methyloligellaceae > Methyloceanibacter. The sequence goes on along the minus strand of JBBQKN010000013.1, from coordinate 2,693 downwards.
TCTAAGTTTGTAATTGTCTGGAAAAAGCCTTTAACGCCAAAGCAAGCCGACAAGGCCGTTTGTAATGCTAACGCTCTGATATCATTAAGACGGGATACGCCCGTCACTCCCGCCATTTCTTTCTGAAGCCCGAAGCAGGCCCCCGCCGCGTTATCGCGGAGCTAGGTGACGGCAAAGACCTTCGGGCGGTTTTTCCTCACATTTCGTGCCCCCGCCACAGCGGACAGGTAGGCAGAGCATATGAAGGTGGCGGTGGTACACCTGCTCGCAGCCGAAATCCTTGAGCGGGCCACACTCGCAGGTGTAGTGGCAGCTATGGATCTCTTGCCTGAGAGCCAAACGGGCGGTGCCTGCCGTGATCACGACAGCTGCCGGGTTGAGGGAAGCAGCGCGCGCCCCTTGCGTCGAGAACGCGAGGGCTGATGCGGCGGCGATGAGAAATGCAAGGCTTGAGCGTGTCACCTGGGCCGTCCTGCTGACCGTGGCCAAGCCATCATAGCCAGCCTTCTCGCCATCTGCGCGTTTGCCCGCGACAATCACCACGATATGGCCCGCGCCGCTTAAGGCTGGAACACCAGCACGAGATAGGTGAGGAAGAGCACAAGGTGGACCGAGGCGAGTAGAATGTTGGTCGGTGCCCCTGAGAACGTCATCTGGCAAACGAACAGCGTTATGGCGAGGAGGACCATTTCCACAGGCTCGAGGCCAAGCTCGAGCGGCGTGCCGGTGAATACGCTGATCGCAAGTACCGCCGGCACCGTGAGGCCGATGGTCGAGAGGGCCGAACCGAGGCTGAGATTGACCGCCCGCTGCAACTGGTCGCGGGCCGCGGCCCGGATCGCTGCGCCAATTTCCGGCGAAAGGATCAGAATAGCGATCAGAATGCCTCCGATCGCGGTGGGCAGGTCTAATCGCCCAATTCCATAGTCGAGCAGCTTCGCCAATGGCTTCGACAGCAGCACGACAGGGAGCAGGGTCGCGACCAGCAGGACCGCGTGAAAGGCCGCGGAGCGGGCGCCTGCCCTGTGAGAGTGCGGCAGGGTCTCGGGAGACCGCTTCCCTCGCTTCGCCGCCGCTTGGGGTTGAGTGAAGAAGCTGCGGTGGCGTGTCGTCTGAATGACCAGAAACGCCACGTACAGTAGCGCTGTGAGCAATCCCAGCACGACCGCCTGTTGCGGCGTGAACGAGTGGTCCGCGGTCGATTGCGTGAACGCGGGAACGACCAGAGCGATGATGGCGAGCGGGGAGATCACCGCGAGAAAGGCAATCGCGCCCTGCAAATTATACTCCTGCTGCACATGACGCCACGCGCCGATCGCCAGCGTCAACCCCACCATGCCGTTCAACACGATCATCAGAATGGCGAACATGGTATCGCGGGGCAGCGTCGGATTTGGGTCGCCGCTGAGCATCACCGTAGCCATGATAGCCACTTCGATGCTGATGACCGAGATGGTGAGGATCAATGTGCCATAGGGTTCCCCGAGAAGCTCCGCCAAGGCATCGGCGTGCCGCACGACGCCAAATGCGCACCAGATCATCACCCCGAACAGCCAGATGAACATGAGAGCAAACCAGGCCGGGTTCTCGAAGCGGACAAACCACGCAGTTCCCACCGTTTGAAAAATAACGGTGGTAACGGCGCCGGCGATGAGTCCGAGCTCGGCTCCAACCGCCCCAGCAAAGCCCCTAATCTTGGCAACAGACATCCAGCTGCTTTCCCTTCAAGCTTCAATCCAATCGCCTGCTTGGGGCGCGACATTTTCCCCTTTTGGCGCTTCTAAGCGTCCCTGTAGGGCTGAAAATGCATTGTAGCCCCCGGCTTTCTTGCCAGGGTCAATTTGCTGCGCTAAGCCTGACCTCGGGCGTTAACGAGACCCGCCGCCGCTGACCCACGGCGAACCGCCCTTGCCATCGGGAGTCAGCGTAAGGCATCAAGCCATGAGCCAGCTCCTGCAAGCCTATTTGCCCCTCGTCATCTTCATCGCCATCGCCTTCGTCATCAGCGGAGCGCTCCTTGTCGCACCTTTCATCATTGCGCCCAACAACCCGGACCCGGAAAAGGTCTCGGCCTATGAATGCGGCTTTGACGCCTTCGATGACGCGCGGATGAAATTTGACGTGCGCTTCTACCTGGTGTCGCTCTTGTTCATTATCTTCGACCTGGAGATTGCATTTCTCTTTCCCTGGGCCGTCGCCTTCAAGGATGTGGGCGTTTTCGGTTTCTGGGCGATGATGGTGTTCCTCGCCATTCTTACCGTCGGATTTATCTATGAGTGGCGGAAAGGGGCACTCGAATGGGATTAGGGCCCGAGGTCAAGTTTGAGCAGCCCAAGGAGGGCGGTGGCGGACGGCTCATCACGCCGGTGCAAGGGCGCTTCGGCGAGTTTTCCGACCAACTCGCCGACAAGGGCTTCCTGCTCACCACCGCCGACGATCTCATCAACTGGGCCCGTACCGGCTCGCTGATGTGGATGACCTTCGGCCTCGCTTGCTGCGCGGTGGAGATGATGCAGGCCTCGATGCCCCGCTACGACCTTGAGCGCTTCGGGTTCGCGCCTCGAGGCAGCCCGAGACAGTCCGACGTGATGATCGTCGCGGGCACGCTCTGCAACAAGATGGCCCCGGCCTTGCGCAAGGTCTACGACCAGATGCCCGAGCCGCGCTACGTGATCTCGATGGGGTCCTGCGCC
>JBBQKN010000012.1:0-78616 GCA_038326945.1 Hyphomicrobiales bacterium | reverse complement strand
GCCGGAAACCCGCATCGCGCAGCTGGGTGAGAGCCGGAACGACGTCGGGATGCGCCGGCATCGTATTCATCCGCTCCTTCAGTTCATCGATGTCGCTGTCGGCTACTGTTACGCCGTGGATTGACCCGACCATTCGCAGGGTTCCCGCGGCCAGCTCGCCGAAGGCTGTGTAAAGGCCGGAAAGCGTCATTGTTTGGGAGTAGAGGATTAGTTGCGCGAACCACTCTCTCAGAACGGACCGGTCGCCGAAAACGCGATCAAACAGAGGTTCGAGCGTGGTGATATCGAGAAGAGTTTCATTCACGTCGAAAACGATGATTGAAACAGGATTGGCATCAGTCATGGGTCATCCGGGTGAGACATCCTTTGCCTGCTTTAGCCTCTCACTTCACCTCGACGCGCAAATCGCCCACCACATCGCTGATACGCAACGAGACGGAGTCGCGCTCGCGGCGAAAATGGAGCGTGGCCAGACCGTCGCCGACGGAGACGTCGCGCACTGTGACCTCGTCGAGCCAGTCGGGCAGAAACGGATTGGTCACGACAATGGTGCCAATCCTAGCGTCGATATCGATGCCGAGGTTCGCTTGCAGCAGCAGGAAAACGGCGCCGCTAGCCCAGGCTTGGGGCGTGCAGGCCGAAGGGTAGCCGACGGGGCCGTCGCCGGCGTGACGTGGAAACCCGCAAAACAGTTCAGGCAGGCGGAAGTCGGGGAAGCGGCAGGCGGCCTCGAATAGGCCCGTGAAAATGCGGCCTGCCGCGTCGTTCATGCCGTAGCGCGAAAGACCTGCGGCAATGATCGAACAGTCATGCGGCCACACCGTGCCGTTGTGATAGGACATCGGATTGTAGAGGCTGGCGTCGGAGGAGACGGTGCGGACGCCCCAGCCGCTGAACAGACGCGGGTCCATCAGATCACGGCCCACTCGCGCCGCCTTCTCCGCATCCGCCACGCCGCAGAACAGCACGTGTCCAGCATTCGAGGCGCGCACGGCGCAGGGTCGCTTGGCGCCATCGAGCGCCAGAACGTAAGTGCCGAGGTCCTCGGACCAGAACCGCGCGTTGATGGCCTCCGACAGGCGATCGGCCTCGGCGTTCAGAGTCTCCGCGATTTCGATTCGGCCGATCGCCGAGGCAATGTCGGCGGCGGCGCGCTTGGCGCTGACGACATAGGCCTGCACCTCGACGAGGGCGATCGCCCCCGTGGCCCAATTGCCGTCGCTGTGGAAGATGGAGCTGTCGGAATCCTTCCAGCCCTGGTTCTGCAGGCCCCCAGGTTCGCCGCGATTGTATTCAATGAAACCGTCGCCATCGGCGTCGCCCGAAAGCTCGATCCAGTCGAGCGCCGCGCGAAGCGCGGGCCACAATCCCTCGCAAAACGCGACGTCATTCGTTCGCTTGAGATAGGCCCCGGCGAGCACGACGAAGAGAGGCGTGGTATCGACTCCGCCGTAATAGCGCCCGAACGGCACCTCCAACAGCGCCGCCATCTCGCCCTTTCGGGTCTCGTGGACTATCTTGCCGGGTTCCGAATCATGGAAGCTCGACCGTTCGATGGCTTGCTGCGTGCGCAAAAACGCCAGCACCCCTCGCGCGATCGCTGGGTTAACCCACAGAGTTTGCAACGCCGTGACCACGGCGTCGCGCCCGAAGGGCACGCTGAACCAAGGGATGCCGGCATAGGGGTAGGGTCCGGTCTCAAGATCGGTGACGAGGAGCGAAAGATCCGCCGCGGCGCGCTCCACCCAGCTGTCCAAGGCGGCGTTCGAGGTAACGATGCGCTTGAGCGCCTGGATATGCCGGCGGGCTTCGCGCTTGCTTCCTCTGAAGGCGGTGAGATAGGCGCCACGGCTTGGGCGCGTACGATCACCATCGCTAGCGATGGTCATCAGAATGTTCCGGCTTCCGCCGGGCTTCAAATCGACCGGGACGACGACAAGGCGGTCACGGATCGCCACTGGAGCCGAGAAGCTGATTGCCGTGATGCGCATTTGACCGTCGAGGCCGTGATAGGCGAGGGAAAGGCAGTTGTCATGAGCGTAGGGCGGCAAGCCTTGGCCGCGGTGCGCACGGGTCAGACCCCTGATCTCGAACACGTCGCGAAAATCGGCGTCGGAGTCGAATGTCAAATCGAACAGCACGGGCTCTGCCGAAAAGCTCCGCACGAGCAAGGCTTCATACAACTTCCGTCGCCATAGAAGCCTGCGCCGCAAAATATAGATCTGGCCAGGCGGGATCAGCCGTTGCTGCCGATCCTGAAAAGCCGCATTGGTCAGATGTGCCGTAAACACCACGTTGTCGCGCCCGATGTCGCCGCTCAGCAATTCAGGCATTTGGCCCTGAATGCGCAAAATGAGCTTCGACAGGACTCTGGTGTCGTCCTGAAATAAACCGTCGGCCCCGATGCTTGGTCCTACCGGATGCAAGTCACCCCGGAAATCTCCTTTGGCGTCGAACACAGCGAACAGGTCGTCATGCTTCAGGACGCGCAGAAGCTCGCGCTGCGCCGGGGCATGCTCGGCGAGCTCGAGTGCTCGTGCTGTCACTTCTTTGACCATGGCTGCGGGCTTAAGCCGACGGGCCATGTCCGACAAGCCCCAATCAGGCCGCAGCTTCGATCTCCGCAGAGATTGAGGCGGGATAGGTCGCAGGATTGAGATCGGCACCCGTCGACATTGCGAGCACGTCGGCGTAGGCGGCCTCGTAGCCAATCGCCATAGCCTCTGCCGAGAAGCGCCGTTCGAAGGTGGACCGAATGCGCGACCGATCGAGACTTGCGACCCGGTCGGTCGCCTCGATTGCCTCTTCAATCGTTTCGACGATGTAGCCGGTAACCCCGTGCTCGATCACCTCGGCTACGCTCCCGCGGTTGAACGCGATCACGGGGGTTCCGCAGGCCATCGCCTCGATCATCACCAGGCCAAAGGGCTCCGGCCAATCGATGGGAAAGAGAAGCGCCCGCGCATTGCCAAGAAAGGCGGCCTTCTCGGCCTCGCCGATCTCGCCAATATATTCGGTGGTGACCGATCGCTTGAGCAGCGGTTTGATGCAGTTGTCGAAGTAGCCTTGATCGGCGAAGTCGATCTTGGCCGCAATGCGGAGCGGGAGCCCCGCGCGTTTGGCGATCGCGATGGCTCTGTCAGCGCCTTTCTCCGGCGCGATCCGGCCGAGAAAGGCGAGGTAGCCGCCCTGCGCCTCCGGCGAGAACCGGTATTGCGACTTGGGATAGCCGTGGTGGATGGTGCGGATCCACCGCAAATGCGGCAAGGGACGCCGTTGACTATCGGAAATAGAGACCAGCGGAAAGTGCGGATAGTACTCGTGTAGCTGGCGCAAATCCTTGATGTCCTGGCGACCGTGCATGGTGCTCAAAGTGCGATCGGCCACGCCCTGAAAGGCGGCAAAATGCCAGCAGTCGAGGTGGAAATGCAGGATGTCGAACTCGTCGATTCTTCGCCTCACCTCGGCCAGCATGGAAAAATGCGCCGGCAGGTCCCAGGAAAGCTTATTCGGGTCGAGCCGCAAGGCCACGTCCCGGCAAGGCACCAGTTCGGCAAGAGTGTTGCTATCTCCACTCGCGAACAGTGATACGTCGTGACCTCGCAGCACAAGCTCATCGCATAAATGAGCAACAACCCGTTCGGTACCGCCATAGAGTTTCGGCGGAACAGACTCGTAGAGAGGAGCAATCTGGGCAATCCGCATTTGCTTGCAAACCTTTAACCGATCCACCGTCGGTCGACGATAGATTGAACAGCGCAACGCAAGACCCACGCCGCCCGAGGACGCTGGTGCGGCCGGCGGTTCAGACTCAGACCTTGGTCTAGCATTAACGCCGGTCGGGCCCGTAAGGTTCGAACGTTCGCGACCGCCGATGCAATCACAACGACTGGCGCGTGAGTTCATCCAAGCCATTCAGGAGGAGGGCGAAAGCCCTACGAACTGGGCGATGGGCAGTGGAACATCCCGGCTCTGCGCACTGTTCTCAAAGGAGTGATCCCTAAACACCGCACCGTCGAGGCTTATGAGGTGGAGCACGAATTTCCAACGATGGCCGACGCGTGATGCTCCTCAACGCCCGACAAGTGTTCGACCAAGACGCCTCGACCTCGGCGCTGCTGCTGGCGATAGACGACGTAACCCAACGCCGCGATACTGAACGGGAAAAGACGAGCTACTTCAACAAAGGAAATTCTGCTGCAGGGATGCAGCATCGCGTCGCCAACAGCCTTCAGATTATCGCAAGCATTCTTCTTCTCAAGGCGAGCCCTGGAATCCGACGAAATTCGCGGAGCTCTTCCCGGATAGCGCTGGCGGCGAGGAAGCGGTAAAGCTGCGACCCGGCTGGATCGTCACGCTTAGTCATGACTCGACTGCTCGCTAATGGTCGGAGGGTTGACTAGAACCAGCGCCCTCGGCCGTACCAGCCGCCGCCGAGTAACAGTAGCACAACGATGATGATCAGAAGTGTCGTGGTATCCATGCGTCTTCCTCCAAATTTGTAAAAAGCCCCGAACTAGGGGCGCCCTGCGAGCAGCGCAAAAAATGCATAGAGCCCGAGCAATTCAGACAGGAAATTAAAAGACCCGAGGCTGACCTCAGGTCTTTCGTGGAACTAGGCGCTTCTAAGTCGATTGGGTGCTCCGGCCTTAGCAGCGGCTTGCTCGACCGGCTTGTAGGCGTTGCGCGTAAGACCGGTATACATCTCACCGAGCTTCAACAACTCGGCAACATAGCCTTCATAAGCCATTCTGGCGTACTGAGACTGGATTTCGATAACGTGCTCGAATGACTTTGCACCGAGCAACTGCTCGAAGGCACGGGTGCCGTCCTCGAACGACTTCTTCGAATAAGCGGTGATCTCCGCGGCAATAGTCTGGAACCCCTTGTTCGCCTCACCAAAGGAGCTGACAGCGGCATCGAAGCCGTCCTTGCTCGCTCTCTGAACCTCATCGCCAAATTTTTGAACGTCAGACAACATCTCAATACCTCTCTGTGACCCCCGCTTGGCGCGGGGATGTTGCGGGTGAGGATTCATATGGCATGTTATGGTGCATTGCACAATGGCTGCGATCAATTATTGCATTGCACAAAGACGTTCCCCCTGTTGCTAATGATTAGCAAGGATCCGACCATTCGCAGATGACGCGGCTGACGCGCTCCGCTCTTTAATCGAGCGCTTCGAGCTGCACCCCCGCAACGACTGTAAGGGCGTCGACGCCAAGCTTCACGGGGATTTGGTTCAGATTCTGGCTTTTTGCGCTGAAGCCGACGGCAACGGAAAACTCCCCAAAGCTGGAGCTTCGGGGAGTCCGCTGTCGGTAGTTGCGGAGGCTCGCTACTTCTTGTCTTTCTTGGCGGGCTTGGCCTTGGGCGCCTCGGTCGCGGCGTCGTCTCCGCCGGTCTCGGTCGCGGTCTCAGCCTCGTCCTCGGCCGGAACCTCGTCGGCGGTGGTCTCGGCCATTAGCGCGACGGCCTTTGCCCCCCAATCGTCATTCTCGATCTGGCCATCGAGCTCGAGCGCGTCGTCGAGCTTGATGATGTCGTCATCGGAGAGATTGGCGATTTGGTCGAATTTGATCAAGCCCAGCTTTCTCAGCTTCTTCTCGAGCTCCGGCGTGATGCCCGGAATGAGCTTCAGATCGTCGGGCTCGCCCTTCGGCTTAGTGAAGCCTTTGAACACTTCCTTCTGCTTGCCGCGCGCGATCTGGCGCTCGGGGATGCGCGCGGACTTGCCGCGGCGACCGCGCAGATAATAGAGCTTGGCGCGGCGGACGCGGCCGCGGCGCACGACCTCGATCGAGTCGATCAAAGGTGAGTAGATGGGGAAGACGCGTTCGACGCCCTCGCCATAGGAAATCTTGCGCACGGTGAAGTTCTCATTCAGCCCGCCGCCCGCGCGGCCGATGCAGACGCCCTCATAGGCCTGGACGCGGGCGCGCTCGCCCTCGACCACCTTGACGTTGACGCGGAGCGTGTCGCCGGGGCCGAATTCCGGCACCTTGCGCTTTTTGGCCAGGGCCGCGGCTTGCTCTTGTTCGAGCTGCTCGATGATATTCATAGCGATAACCTTTCCTGGGCGCCTGCCTTGGCCTTGTGGCCATAGGAGCGAACGCCATTCTTTTTAATTGATCTTGATCGTGATTTCGCCAGACTCGGAGGCCAGCGAAGGGGTGTTCCTAGCTCAAGCGCCCGCCCTTGTCGATGGATCTGGCCCAAAAATCCCTCCCCTGAGCGCGACTGGTTGACCCCACCCGGGCCCTCCCCTTTCCGGGAAGGGAGGTCACTGCTTCTTCAGCTTCTCCCACAGATCGGGGCGGCGGACCTTGGTGATGCTCTCGGCCTGCTCGCGGCGCCACTCGGCGATTTTGGCGTGATCGCCGGAGAGCAGCACCTCCGGGATGGTCCGGCCCTCCCACTCCCGCGGTCTCGTGTAATGCGGATATTCGAGCAGGCCCGAGGTGAAGCTTTCCTCGGAGAGCGAGACCTCGTTGCCGGCAACACCGGGAAGGAGGCGCACGCAGGCATCGATCAGCACCTGTGCGGCAAGCTCGCCGCCGGACAGCACATAATCGCCAATCGAGATTTCGTCGACCTGGCGCGCTTCCAGCACGCGCTCGTCCACGCCTTCGAACCGGCCGCAAAGCAGGATCGCGCCCGGTCCTTGCGCCAGCTCCCGCGCGCGCGCCTGGGTCAGGGGGCGTCCCCGCGGCGACAGATAGATCGTCGGCGTCTCGGCCGGCATGGTGGCGCGTGCGGCATCGATCGAAGCTGCGGCGACATCGGCGCGCATGACCATGCCCGGACCGCCCCCGGCCGGGGTGTCGTCGACGGACCGGTGCTTGTCGGTGGCGGAGTTGCGAATGTCGGCGACGGACAGGGACCAGGAGCCCTCAGCCAGCGCCTTGCCGGCGAGGCTAAGTCCAAGCGGTCCCGGGAACATCTCGGGGAAAATGGTGAGCACGGTGGCGCGCCACATATTGCACCCTTATCGTTGCGGGCTTGATCGCGGCCTAGTCGAACAGGCCTTCGAGCGGGACGACAGTGAGGTTGCCGGCCTCCATATCGACCTCCGGCACCACCTCTTGCGTGAACGGTACCAGCACGTCCGCGCCGCCGCCCGAGGGCCTGATCTCGAGCAGATCACCGGCGCCGAAATTATGGACCGCGATTACGGTGCCGATGGCCGCGCCATCGCGGTCGATCGCGGCCAACCCGATCAGATCGGAATGATACCACTCACCCTCTTCCCGCTCGGGCAGGCGGGAGCGGGCGAGGTAGAGCTTCGTTCCGGTCAGGGCTTCGGCCGCCTCGCGCGTGCCGACGCCCTTGATGCGCGCGATCAACGCCTTCGGCGTGACCCGCGCCGAAGCGAACTCGATCAGACGTGCGCCGCTCTCGTCCTCGAGCGGGCCGTAGCTCGCGATATCGGCGGGCGCGGCGGTGAAGGAGCGGATGCGAACCTCGCCCTTCAACCCTTGCGCGGCGCCGATCTCGCCGAGCAGCACGCGGTCCGGTCTCTCCTGCAAGACTAAGCGCCTGGCGGCAGCTCGGCCTCGACCGGAGCGGCGTCGTCGGACGCCGGCTCATCGGCTGCGGGCTCGTCGACCGGTTCGGCCGGAGCGGGCTCGGGCGGAGCCGCAGCGGCCTCGGCCGCGGCTTTTTCCTTCTCGGCCTCGGCGGCCAGCTTCGCTTCCTCGCGCTCAAGCCGCTTCTTGCCGGGCAGGGCCTTGGTCGGGTTCAGGCGCGCGTCGCGCTTCGCCAGTCCCAATTTGTCCAGAAACCGGAGCACGCGGTCGGTCGGCTGGGCGCCGACGCCGAGCCAATGCTTCGCGCGTTCCTCGATCAGGATCACGCGGTCGCTTGAATCTTGCGGCAGCAGCGGGTTGAAGGTGCCGATCTTCTCGATATAGCGGCCGTCGCGCGGGCTTCTCGAATCGGCGATGACGATCCGGTAAAAGGGCCGCTTCTTGGCGCCGGCCCGCGCCAGTCTGATTTTCAGTGACATGTCACATCCTTCTCTTCAAAAACCTACTGACTGTTCGCTTCATCTCTTTTTCGATTTGGGCAGGCCGGGAATGCCCCGGGGCATGCCCGGGAGTCCCGGCAGACCGCGCGGCATGCCGCCGCCGAGGCCGGGCAGTCCGCCCTGGGGCAGCGGAGGCAGGCCAGGGGGTAAGGAAGAGCCGGCGTCGGCGGGCAGCGCGGGCGGAAGCTCCGGCGGCGGACCGCCTCCGAACATCTGCCCCAGCATTCCCCGCTTCTTGCCCATCGACTTCATCATGTCCGCCATCTGGCGGTGCATCTTCACCAGCTTGTTGATGTCCTGCACCGAGCTGCCGGAGCCGGCGGCCACCCGCTTCTTGCGCGAGGCGTTGAGCAGCTTCGGGTTCTTGCGCTCACCCTTGGTCATCGAGCCGATGATCGCCTGCTGGCGCTTGAGAATGGTGTCGTCGAGCTTGGCGGCGTCGATCTGCTTCTTGATCTTGCCGACGCCGGGAAGCATGCCGAGCACGCCGCCCATGCCGCCGAGCTTCTGCATCTGCTTCAATTGCTCGGCGAGGTCCTCGAGATCGAAGGCGCCCTTGCGCATTTTGCGGGCGATGGCTTCCGCTTTGTCGACTTCGATCGTCTCTATCGCCTTCTCGACCAGTCCGACCACGTCGCCCATGCCGAGGATGCGGCCGGATACGCGCGCGGGATCGAAATCCTCGAGCGCATCGACCCTCTCGCCCACACCCATGAGCTTGATCGGCTTGCCGGTGACGGCGCGCATGGAGAGCGCGGCGCCGCCGCGGCCGTCGCCATCGATGCGGGTGAGCACGATGCCGGTGAGCGGCAGACGCTCGTCGAAATTGCGCGCGAGGTTGACCGCGTCTTGGCCGGTCAGCGCATCGGCCACGAGCAAGGTCTCATGCGGCTTGGCGAGCGCCGCGATCGTCTGCGTCTCCGCCATCAGCTCTTCGTCGATATGGGTCCTGCCGGCGGTGTCGAGCAGCAGCACGTCGAAGCCGCCGAGCCTAGCCGCTTCGAGCGCGCGCTTGGTGATACCGGCCGGGTCTTGGCCCTCGACAATGGGAAGCGTGGCGATTTCGGTCTGCTCGCCCAGCACGCGGAGCTGCTCTTGCGCCGCGGGCCGTCGCGTATCGAGCGAGGCCATCAGCACTTTCTTCTTGTCACGGGTCTGGAGGCGGCGGCCGATCTTGGCCGTAGTCGTGGTCTTGCCCGAGCCCTGCAAGCCCACCAGCATCATCACCACCGGCGGCGAGGCGCCAAGGTCGATGGGGGTCGCGTCCGAGCCGAGCACGCGCACGAGCTCGTCATGCACGATCTTGATGACCATCTGGCCGGGCGTGATGGAGCGCACCACGTCCTGGCCGACCGCCTTCGCCTTTACCGCGTCGGTGAAGTCGCGCACGACGTCGAGCGCCACATCCGCCTCGATTAGAGCGCGGCGAACCTCGCGCATGGCCTCGCCCACGTCGGTCTCGGTCAGCGCACCCCGGCGGGTGAGCTTGTCGAGAATGGCGCCAAGGCGCTCCGACAGGGTCTCGAACATCGTCCCTCTCTCCAGACACTCACGCGTTAGCGCAAACGACAAAAGCACCCGAGGGCGCATCGCGCTGTCGGGTGTTGACCTCCCTGCCTCCTGAACTTAATTGGCGCTACCGCGCTTCGCGCTACTTGAGCGTGAGTTCATGTGCAGGGCGGCGGCTCGAAACTTGAGCGGCCATTGATTTCAGGCCGGAATGTCGTCGAGCCGGCCCCGCAAGTCAAGCCCGGGGACCGGGTCAGGGAGACAGGGACGCCGACGCCGCGACCATGAGCACCCCTATGCCCAGGACCACGATGCCTGAATAGGCGATATTCGGCTTCGGGGCGTTTGGGTCTAGCTCGGGCACGCGGCGTTTCGACCAGGTCTTGGCGGTCTGAAAGACCACGATGGCAACGCCGAGCACGATGATGACACTCCCCAAATTTCCCAGAATGGCCGCCGCGGTCATGGAGCCCCTCCCAAAGTCGGTCCCGCGCGTGACTATAGGCGATAGCGTGGAGCCGGACGATGCGTTTGCTTGGCTAAATCCGCAACAGCGGCTCCAGCCTGACGGTGAGATCGAGCAGGGCCTCGTCGCCACCCTTCCAGCCGATGAAGGAGAGCCCAACCGGACAGCCGGCCGCTATCCCCGCCGGAATCGAGATCTGCGGCAGGCCGGCATGGCCAGCGGGGCAGGTGCTGCCAAGGGTCATGGACCTGAATTCGACCGTCGATGCCCCGTCGAGGATGTCCCGCTTTGGCGGCAGCGTCGGCGTCGTCGGCATCACGATCAAGGTGCCGGGCCGGGCGAGTTCATGCAGGCGCTTCGCCGCAAGAGCGCGAATCTCGCGTCCAGTCCGTTCGTCCTCGGGGGTCACGCTGGCGGCGATGTCGAAGCGCTCCCTGATGGCAGGAGACAGTCCCTCGGCATGAGCAAGAGCGAAGGGCATCAGCGTCGATTGCAGCTCGAAACCTTGGATGGCGCGGAAGGCGTTGCGCCAGGCGTCGAACGCTTCGCCCGCGACATCCAGCCGCTCTTGGGTCGGAAGCGCGTGCGCGATCTTATCGAGCACCCGCCACAGCTCCTCGTCGATGCTCGATTGGGCGCGGTCGAACATGTCTTGCGCCACCACCACGCGTTCGAGCGGCGCCGCCACGGCATTGCCGTCGAGGATCGCGCGGCCGACGGTGCGGAACAGCTCGGCCTCGCGGGCGAGGAAGCCGATAGTGTCGTAGCTCGGCGCCATCGGGGTGGCGCCGGCCATGCCGATGCGGCCATAGGTGGGGCGGAGGCCGTAAAGTCCGCAGAAGGACGCCGGCACGCGGATCGAGCCGCCGGTGTCGCTGCCAAGCGCGAAATCGCACATGGACGCCGCCACGGCGGCGGCCGAGCCGCAGGAGGAGCCGCCGGTGACGTGGCGGGGGCAGAGCGTATTAACCGGCGTGCCATAATGAGCGTTGCCGCCGAGCAGGCTGTAGAAGAACTCGTCGCAGATGGTGATGCCGGTGAGCGTCGCCCCGGCCGCGAGCAGGCGGCGAATGACGGGCGCGGTCTCTTGCGCCGGGCTTGCCGCTTGATACCAATCCGGATTGCCGTTGCCGGTCCTGTGGCCCTCGACCGCGAACAGATCCTTGATCATGAAGCTCCGCCCGAAGAGAGGCCCGGTGGCGCATCCCTCGATCGGCTTCGGGACAGTGTGGGGGACAAGGGCGCCGACGGGATCGCTGATCGGAACCGAGGGCATGGGATGTCTCCTCAACGCGCGGGGATCGCTTTTCGCGAGTAACGCTTGCGCGCGTTCACGGCATATAACAGCGAGCGCAAGACAGGCAATGTGTGGAGAGCGGCGTGCCGGGTGATAAGCCAAAAGACAGGAGCTTGCCGCGAACGGTGTGGGCGCTCGGCCTGACCTCGCTGTTCATGGACATGTCGTCGGAGCTGATCCACGGGCTCCTGCCGCTGTTCCTCGTGATCAATCTCGGCGCCTCGGCCGCGGTGCTCGGTGCGATCGAAGGCATCGCCGAGGCGACGGCGCAGGTCACGCGCGTTTTCTCCGGCTGGCTGTCCGATGTGCTGCAACGGCGGAAGCTGCTCACGGTGCTGGGCTACGGCCTGGCCGCGGTGACGAAGCCGCTGTTTCCGCTCGCGAGTTCTGTCGGCACCGTCCTCTTCGCCCGATTTGCCGACCGCGTCGGCAAGGGCATCAGGGGCGCGCCGCGCGATGCCCTCCTCGCCGACGTCACCCCGCGCGCAAGCAGAGGCGCCGCTTTCGGCTTGCGCCAGTCTCTCGACACGATTGGCGCGGTGCTGGGCCCTTTGGCGGCCATCGGGTTGATGTTTCTGTTCAATGACGACATCCGCATCGTCCTCTGGTTCGCGGTGCCGCCAGCTCTGATCGCCGTCGTCATTCTCATCGTCGGCGTGAAGGAACCGGCGCCGGCTCCTAAGCGAGCCGAGAGGGTCCCGCTCAAACTGAAAGAACTCGCGCTGCTCGGCCGTCCCTATTGGCTCGTGCTCGGCGCCGGCGCGATCTTCACGTCGGCCCGGTTCAGCGAGGCCTTTCTCGTGCTTCGGGCGCAGGATGCAGGTCTCGCCATCGCCTTCGCTCCCGCCGTCATCGCGGTGATGAGCATCGTCTTTGCGCTAAGCGCCTATCCCGCCGGGCGCGTCCAGGACAAGACTGGCGCCCGACCCCTGCTGCTTGCTGGCCTCGCGGCCCTGATCGCGGCCGATCTGGCGCTTGGCTTTGGGCAGTCGCTCGGCGCCGTGTTTGCCGGCATCGCACTCTGGGGGCTGCATATGGGGCTGACGCAAGGGGTGCTTGCGGCCCTTATCGCCGCAACCGCGCCGGAGCGCTTACGCGGGACTGCCTTCGGCCTCTTCGGTCTGGTCACGGGGCTGTTCACCCTGCTCGCAAGCGTGTCGGCCGGGCTGATCTGGGTCGAGATCGGCTCGGACGCTACATTCGCCGTAGGGGCGGGCCTTGCGGCCGCGGCGCTCATCGCCTTTCTCTTCCTTGGGCAAGCAGGCGAGATCCGCTAAAAGGATCCCATGAGCGCCATGTCCTTCCGCAAGATGAACGGCCTCGGCAACGACTTCGTCGTGCTCGATCTGCGCGCGCGGCCGCTTGCGCTTGGGACTGAAGAGGTTGCGGCGATCGCCGACCGTAAGCGCGGGCTTGGCTGCGATCAATTAATCGCGCTCGAGCCGTCCGCCGATGCCGACGTGTTCATGCGTATCTGGAACGCCGATGGCGGCGAGGTCGGCGCTTGCGGCAATGCCGCGCGCTGCGTCGCGGGCCTGATCGCCGAGGAGCGCGGCACGGCCAGCGTCACCATCGAGACGGAAAATGCGGTCCTTGGCGCCTCCGTCAACGACGACGGCACCGTGACCATCGACATGGGCGCGCCACGGCTGAATTGGGACGAGATCCCGCTCGCGCGGCCTTTCCCCGATACGAAACGGATCGAGATCGAGCCGCCGCTCGGCGATCCCGCCTTGCATTCGCCTTCCGTCGTCAATGTCGGCAACCCGCATTGCATCTTCTTCGTCGATGACATTGAGGCGCACGATCTTGCCCGCTTCGGACCGATGCTGGAGCACCATCCCCTGTTCCCGGAGCGCGCCAACATGTCGCTCGCGCAAGTGACCGGGTCCGGCAGCCTGCGCTTGCGCACTTGGGAGCGTGGCGCCGGCCTAACCAAAGCGTGCGGGACGGCGGCTTGTGCCGCCGCGGTCGCGGCGGTGCGGCGCGGGCTCACGAGCCGCGTCGTGACGGTGACGGTTCCGGGCGGAGACATCGTCATCGATTGGCGCGAGGACGATGACCACGTCCTGATGACCGGCCCCTACGCGCTTGACTACGAGGGCACGCTCCCGCCCCAGCTGCTTGTGAAGGCAGGCGGCGGGGTGGGGGTCTGACTTATCGCTCAGTTTCGTGTTAGAAGCCTGGAATGTCAGAGATCGAGATCATCACCTTCGGCTGCAGGCTGAATGCCTATGAGTCGGAGGTCATGCGCAAGCACGCCGAGGACGCAGGACTTCAGTCCGCGGTGATCGTCAACACCTGTGCCGTCACGCGAGAAAGCGTGCGCCAGGCCCGGCAAGCCATCCGCAAAGCCCGCCGCCAGCGCCCCGACGCCAAGATCGTGGTCACCGGCTGCGCCGCACAGGTCGATCCGGCCGCCTTCGCCGCCATGGCGGAAGTCGACCATGTCATCGGCAATCACGAGAAGACGCAAGGCGCGACCTTCCGTGCGCTCGGCGGCGACACCGAGCGGGTCAGGGTCAATGACATCATGTCGGTGAAGGAGACCGCGGGTCATCTGATCGAAGGCTTCGGCGGCCAGGCCCGCGCCTATGTGCAGATCCAGAATGGCTGCGACCACCGCTGCACCTTCTGCATCATTCCCTTCGGGCGCGGACCCTCGCGGTCGGTGCCGGCGGGCGAGGTGGTGGCGCAGATCCGCAAGCTGGTGGAGAACGGCTATGCCGAGATCGTGCTCACCGGCGTCGACATCACCGCCTATTGCGCCGACCTCCCGGGCGAGATGACGCTCGGCAAGCTCGTGGCCAAGGTGCTGAAGCTCGTGCCGGAGCTGCCCCGGCTCCGGCTATCCTCGATCGATTCGGTCGAGGCCGACGCCGCGCTGCTGAAGGTCATCGCCGAGGAGGCGCGTTTGATGCCGCATCTGCATCTGTCGTTGCAGGCGGGAGACAATTTGACCCTCAAGCGCATGAAGCGCCGCCATTCGCGCGAGCATGCGGTCGGTTTCTGCGACGAGGTGCGGCGCTTGCGCCCCGACATGGTGTTCGGCGCCGATCTGATCGCCGGCTTTCCCACCGAGAGTGACGCCATGTTCGCAGGCTCGCTCGCGCTGATCGACGATTGCGGGCTGACGTTCCTGCATGTGTTTCCGTTCTCGGCGCGGCCCGGAACCCCGGCGGCCCGGATGCGGCAACTCAATGGCGCGATCGTCTCGGAGCGCGCCGCTCGCCTGCGGGAGAAAGGGGTCGTGGCGCTCCGCCGGCATCTTGCCGGCGCCGAGGGCCGGCACATCAAGGTGTTGATGGAGAGCGACGGCCGCGGCCGCGCCGCCGATTTCACGCCCGTGAAGATCGAGGGGAACGAAGCTGCGGGCCGACTGATTGATGCCGTTGTGAGGGGTCATGACGGCAGCGCGTTGATGGCGAGGATACGGCATGAGTAGCGACAAGAAGTCAGGCTTTTGGCAGCGACTGTTTGGCCTGGGCGGCAGCGCGGCACCGGAGAAGGCTGAGGCCGTAAAGCCGGCCAAGAAGGAGCCGCCGGCCTCCTCACCGACCAAGAAGGAACCGCCAAAGCCAAAGCCGGCGCGAAAGGAACCACCGGACCGCAAGCGGCCGCCAAAAAAGGCGCAACGCACGGCGGCGAGGACGGCGACCGCGCCGAAGGGACCACCTCCTGCCGGCCCGCATCCGCCGCCTGGCGACGGCGAGCCCACAGGGCCTGGTCGTGGTCCGAAGGCTGGAAGTAAGTCCCGCGCCGCCAAAAAGCCCAAAGCTGACACACCGGCGGCACCGCCGCCGGCAGGGCCGGCCAGCGAGCCGGGGGCCGCTCCGCCGGAGGAGAGATTGCCTCGGACCGAGGAAAACGGCGCCCCCGACGACGCCGAAAGTCCAGCACCGGACGAGGAACCGGCGGCCTCAGAGCCGGAGCCCGAGGACGACGGCAGAGCCAAGGGCTCGGCCGTCGGCGAGACGCGTGGACGGAGCTGGTTCGCGCAGCTTCGCCAAGGCTTGGCCCGGACGTCCGCGGCGCTCGGCGACAATCTCACCTCCGCCTTGAGTCGCCGAAAGCTCGACGAGCAGACGCTGGACGAGCTCGAGGGAGCGCTGATCAAGGCCGATCTTGGCATCGCCATGGCCGCGCGCATCCGGTCCGCGATCGCGGCTGCGCGGCATGAGCGGGGACTTTCGCCGCAAGGCGTGCGCGAGGTGCTCGCGGCCGAGATCGCCAAGGTGCTCGCGCCCGTGGCCGAGCCGTTCAAGCTTGCGCCCGAGGCGCACCCGCATGTGATCCTGCTCGTTGGGGTGAATGGCACCGGCAAGACGACGACGGCAGCGAAGATGGCGCGTCAGTTCATGCGCGCGGACAAATCCGTGATGCTGGCGGCCGCCGATACCTTCCGCGCCGCCGCCATCGACCAGTTGAAGGTCTGGGGCCAGCGCGTCGGGGCTGAAGTGGTGGCCAAGGATGTCGGGGCCGATCCCGCCGGCGTCGCCTTTGAGGCATTCGAGCGGGCAAGAGCCGAGGGCCACGACGTGCTGATCATCGATACGGCGGGGCGGCTGCAGAACAAATCGGACCTGATGGCGGAGCTGGCCAAGATCGTGCGCGTGCTCAAGAAGCTCGACCCAAAGGCGCCCCACAGTGTCGTGCTCGTGCTCGACGCCACCACCGGGCAGAACGCCCTCAATCAGGTGCAGATCTTCCAGGAGATCGCAGGCGTCACCAGCCTGGTGCTGACCAAGCTCGATGGCACCGCCCGCGGCGGCATCCTTGTCGCCATCGCCGAGCGTTTCGGCCTGCCGGTCAATGCCCTCGGTGTCGGCGAAGGCGTGGACGACCTACAGGCTTTCGACGCCCAAGACTTCGCCGGCGCCATTGCCGGTGTGGACCACAACAATGCCGCAGCAGCCTAAGGCCTCGCCGGCGATCCAGACCAAGAACGCCCAAAGCGGTCAGGCGCTTGCCGCCAAGCTTGCGATCGAGCTCGGACCCTTGCTCGTGTTCTTCGGTGCCAACGCGGCGGCCGGCATCTATGTGGCGACGGCGGCGTTCATGGTGGTGACGCTGATCTCGCTTGCCGTGGCTTGGTGGCGCTATCGCAAGCTGCCGGTGATGCCGCTCGTCAGCGGCGCGGTCGTGCTCGTTTTCGGCACGCTGACGCTTTATCTGCGCGACGAGACCTTCATCAAGCTCAAGCCCACCATCGTCTACATGATCTTCGCCGTGGTGCTTGGGGCCGGGTTACTGATGAAGAAGCCGGTGCTCGAGCTTCTGCTCGGCCCTGTGTTCAATCTCACCGAGGAAGGCTGGCGCAAGCTGACGCTGCGCTGGGCCGTGTTCTTCATCGCCATGGCCTTGGTCAACGAGCTTGTATGGCGCAACTTTTCCACAAATGCCTGGGTGAGTTTCAAAGCCTTCGGCTTTCTGCCACTCACTTTCGCCTTCGCCCTTTCCCAGATGCCGCTCATGCAGCGTTACGGTCTGACGTCGGAGGAGGGGGCCGAGACTCCGCGCCACGACGAGCTGCCGCGCCCCTAAACGGCTCTTAAGCTTACGACAAAGGTCTGCCGAAGCTTTGTCAGCTTGGGCCTTGTGGGTTGCGTGCCTGCAACCAATATGCCTCGCGCGGGCTGCCACTTTTCTTACGAGTTGAGTAACAGGCCTCCCTTCGCGTTGGGGAGAATACAGTTCTGTGGTTGCTGAAGCCGCGTGCGAGTTGTGGTAAACAACTTAAAAATGCTGGATTAGCGGGGGTGAAGATTACGGTGTTGCCCTTTTTGCGCGAAAGAGGCTGGGCTCGGAATGGCGTCTAAGAATATCAGTCAGCTTGAGCGCTCGGTGACCCATCTGATCCATCGAGCCGGCCAATGCGCGGCCGATATTTTTCAAGTCGAGGCTCGCTCCAGTGGCCTGACCCCCCGCCAATTCGCCGTGCTCATGACCATCGCGGACGAGGAAGGCTTGACCCAGACCGACTTGGTGGAACGCACGGGGATCGACAGGTCGACCCTTGCCGACATTGTCGCGAGGCTGCTGTCGAGGGGGCTGATCCATCGGCGCCGGGCTAAGGAGGATGGCCGGGCCTACGCCATCAAACTGACCTCCCAGGGCTGGAAGGGCCTACGCGAGGCCGAGCCCGGGGCGGCGGCGACGGATTCGCGCCTGCTCGCGGCGCTGCCGCCGGCCAAACGGCAGGAGTTCCTCGACACTCTTCACACGATTGTGACCGCGGCGCGCAAATAGCGGGCCTCAATTGGTGGACGCGGCTCAGCCCTGAGGCTTGGAGCTTGGCTCCGTCAATTTGGGCAAGAGCTTTTCGCGGATCGCCTCCTCGGTCAGCGGACCCACATGGCGGTAGGCGATCTTGCCGTCGCCCGTGATCACATAGGTCTCCGGCACGCCATAGACGCCCCAGTCGATGGCCACGCGCCCGGTGCGGTCCGCGCCCACGCGCGCAAACGGATTGCCATAGCGGCCGAGAAACCGCCGTGCCGCGGCCGGATCGTCCTTGTAGTTGATGCCGTAGAGGCGTACTCCCGGCTGCTTTGCCAGCTGCATGAGCAAGGGGTGTTCCTCGCGGCAGGGCACGCACCAGGAGGCCCATACATTCACGATCGTCGGCTGACCGGTCGCAAGATCCGCAGCCCCGAAGGCTTCCGCCCCGCCGCCTTCGCCGGTGAGCGCTTCGATCTCGGGCAAATCGAAGGGTGGGACGGGCTTGCCTAACAGCGCCGAGGGCAGGTGGGAGGGGTCGCCGCCATGCAAAGCGAGCCAGAACAGTCCGGCGAGGCTGGCGAAGATGAGGAGCGGCAGCGCCAGGCTCCATTTCCGCCAGAAGGATCGTGTTTCTGGCTCGGTCATGGGCTCGGCTTTCTGGCTCGGGCTTTTCTTTGTCTAGGCTTCGGCTTGGTTGTGGCAGCCGGCTCGGTTGTCGCTGCGGGCTTGGCCGAGCGCCGGGTGAAGCCTTGGCGCTCGAGCTCCGCCAAAATCTGCCGCTGCCGCCGGTCGTCGCGCAGGATGAACAGCACCAGCGCGGTCACCGTGATGAAGGTGATGCCATAGGCTGCCCAGATGAAGACCGCATGGGGACCGAGATCGGGCATGGAGGCGGGGCTTGGCTAAGCTGCCGCGGCGCGCTCGACATGCACCTGACGGAGCGCATGCACGCGGCGCCTTAGGATCTCGGCGCGCATGGCGATGAGGTGCAGGAGCACGAACAGAAGCGTGAAGCCGGCGGCCATGACAAAGAGGGGCATGAGCAGCGACGGATCGATGGTGGGGCCGCCGACGCGGAAAATGCTCGCTGGCTGGTGCAGCGTGTTCCACCAATCCACCGAGAATTTGATGATGGGCACGTTGATGAAGCCGACCAGGGCGAGGATGGCCGCGGCCCGCCCGGCCCGGCTCGGCTCCTCGATCGATTGCCACAGCGCGATCAGGCCGAGATAGAGCAGAAACAGCACCAGCATCGACGTCAATCGCGCGTCCCACACCCAATAGGTGCCCCACATCGGCTTGCCCCAGAGCGAGCCGGTGACGAGGGCGAGGAAGCAGAAGGTGGCGCCGATCGGTGCGGCGGTCTTGGCCGC
The DNA here is from genome assembly GCA_038326945.1 of Hyphomicrobiales bacterium. Taxonomy (GTDB): domain Bacteria; phylum Pseudomonadota; class Alphaproteobacteria; order Rhizobiales; family Methyloligellaceae; genus Methyloceanibacter. Next base: position 59,720 of record JBBQKN010000012.1, on the reverse strand, counting down.
GACCTCGGCCAGGGGATGGCGCCAGATCAGCGAGCCCAGGCTTGCAAGCGCGATCAGGGTGTAGCCGAACATGGCAAGCCACGCCGCGGGCACGTGCAGGAACATGATCTTCACGGTCTCGCCTTGCTGGTAGTCGGGCGGGGCCACGAACAGCGCGAGGTAAAGGCCGATGCCGATGAGGAGGAAGGTAAGCGCCGCGAGCCAGGGAATGACGCGGCCGGCGAGGGCCAGAAAACGCGTCGGATTGGCGAGGCTCCACATGGCGGTTGGTCTAGTTGGTTTGATAAAACAGCGCAATCACTTCACCCCTCACCCTTCCCCCCATGCGACTTGCCAAGGCTGCGCCGGCAAGATCGCGGCGAAAGCCCTCTCCCTCAAGGGGCGAGGGGTTTTGATAAGCGCTGCAAATTTTCCCCTCTCCCCTCGTGGGAGAGGGTGACCCGGCGCTGCCGCGGCGAGGGGGCCCGGCAAGGCAGGGACTCAGCGGAGCGCGGTGCGCAGCGCCGCGGCGGCGGCGATGGGCGCGAGCACCAGGCTCGCCAGGCTGAGGGCGCAAAGCATCAGAAAGGGAGGCCAGGGCGAGGCCGGCCCAACGCTTGCCGCGGACACGGTGGCCACGCCGAAAATCAGCACCGGCACGTAGAGCGGCAGCACCAGAAGCGCGAGCAGCACGCCGCTCCGTCGCAAGCCTAAAGTGAGGCCCGCGCCGATGGCGGCGACGAAGCTGACGGCCGGGGTGCCGGCCAGCATGGCCAGCACCAGCAGCGGGAAAGCCTCGATCGGCAGATTGAGGAGAAGCCCGAGCAGGGGCGCGAGCAGGGCCAGCGGCACGCCAGTCACGACCCAATGGGCGAGGCTCTTCAGCGCCGCGACGAGCTCGAGCGGCAAAGGGCCCATCGCCAGAACGTCGAGGCCGCCATCCTCGTAGTCGTTGTGGAAGATGCGGTCGGCGGAGAGCAGGCTCGCGAGCAGGAGCGCGACCCACAGCACGCCGGGGGCGATGCGCGACAGCAGATTGAGATCTGGGCCCAGCCCTAAGGGAATGATGGCGACCACCACGAGGTAGAAGCCAAGCGCGGTGCCGGTGGTGCCGCCCTCGCGCCAGGCGAGCACGACGTCGCGGCGGAACAGAGCCCAGGCTGATTTCACGACACATGCTCCCGCTTGAGCGCGAGCTCCTGCGAGAAGCGCAGCTTGAGCGGCGTATGGCTGGCAACCACGGCGATGCCCCCTTGCGCCAAATGGTCGGCGATCGCCTGGCCGAGGGCTGTGACCGACGGCGCGTCGAGTGAGACCGAGGGCTCGTCCAGCAGCCAGATGGGGCGCTCCGCCGCGAACAGTCGAAGCAGCGACAGCTTGCGTTTTTGCCCGGCCGAGAGCAGTCCCGCCGGCAGCGCCTCGAGGCTCGCAAGCCCGAAGGTACGGAAGGCGCCATCGAGATCGGACCTGCCGCCGCCGAGAAAGTCGGCCCAGAATTCGACATTCTCGCTCAAGCTCAGCGCGCTCTTACTGCCATTGGCGTGGCCGACATAGTGGCAAAGCTCGGGGAGCGGGATCGAGGCGTCGCCGCCGTCGAGGCTGCCGGCGTGAAGCGGCAACAAGCCGGCGATCATGCGCAGCAGGCTCGTCTTGCCGACGCCGTTCGGCCCGGTGACGAGCAGAGACTCGCCGGGTCCGAGCGAGAAGCTCAATCCCTCGAACAGGAGTCTGCCGCCGCGCTGGCAACTGATCTCATGGGCTGAGAGGCTGATCGCTTGAGGCATTTGCCTGGAATTCGCTCAGATTGGCATGAAGATTGGCATGAAGAGAAGCAAGGCAAGGAAACCGGCGCGGCTTGTCTTTGCGCTTCCCGCGCATTGTCTCTTCGCCGCAAGGGCTCTTATATAGAGGTGAGCGCGCCTCCAATAGTCCGGGCATGGTCCACGTTATCCAGGGGGCATGGCCGGCGCCTCACCGCCAAGAGATTGGCCAAGCCTTGGCATGTCGTCTGCATGTCGCCTCGTTTGCGCAAGATCAATTTGCGCCCAAGGAGTTCTTTGTTGACATCGGTAGCCGAGACCGCGCTCGACAGCTTCAAATGCCGCCGGACCCTGAAGGTCGGCAAGCGCAGCTACGATTATTTCAGCCTCGAACAGGCGGAGGCGAACGGTCTCGCCGGCATCGGCCGTCTGCCCTTCTCGCTCAAGGTGCTGCTCGAAAATCTGCTGCGCCATGAGGACGGCCGCACCGTCACCGCCGACGATATTCGCGGCGTGGCGCAATGGCTCGAAGAGCGGAAAAGTGACCGCGAAATCGCTTTTAGGCCAGCGCGCGTGCTGATGCAGGATTTCACCGGCGTCCCCGCCGTGGTCGATCTTGCCGCCATGCGCGATGCGATGAGCACGCTTGACGGCGACCCGCGCCAGATCAATCCGCTGGTTCCGGTGGATCTAGTCATCGACCACTCGGTGATGGTCGATGCCTTCGGCTCCGGCACCGCGTTCCATACCAATGTGGAACGGGAATATGAGCGGAACCGCGAGCGCTATGCGTTCTTGCGCTGGGGCGCTGGCGCCTTCGACAATTTCCGCGTGGTGCCACCAGGCACCGGCATCTGCCACCAGGTGAATCTGGAATATCTGTCGCAGGCGGTGTGGAGCAAGGCGGAGAACGGCGAGGCCACGCTGGCCTTCCCCGATACGCTGGTCGGCACCGACAGTCACACCACCATGGTCAACGGGCTTGCCGTGCTCGGCTGGGGCGTCGGCGGCATCGAGGCCGAGGCGGCGATGCTCGGCCAGCCGATCTCGATGCTGATCCCCGAGGTGGTGGGCTTCCGCCTTACCGGCAAATTGAAGGAAGGCGTGACCGCCACCGATCTGGTGCTGACCGTCACGGAGCGGCTGCGGCGCGCCGGTGTCGTCGGCAAATTCGTCGAGTTTTTCGGCCACGGGCTCGACACTCTCCCGGTCGAGGACCGCGCGACCATCGCCAATATGGCGCCGGAATATGGCGCCACCTGCGGCTTCTTCCCCATCGACGCGGAGACCTTGACCTATCTCGAGGCGACCGACCGCAAGCCTTCGCGTATCGCTCTGGTCGAAGCCTATGCCAAGGCGCAAGGGCTGTTCCGGCACACAGAGACGCAAGACCCCGTCTTCACCGAAACCATCGCGCTCGATCTGGGTGAGGTCGAGCCCTCGATCGCGGGACCGAAACGGCCGCAAGACCGCGTGGCTCTCGCGACCGCGCCCGGCTCTTTCGCCCAGGCGCTCGACAAGGAATATGGCAAGGGACAAGAGGCGGAAAAGCGAGTCGCGGTCGCCGGCAAGAATTTCGACCTCGGCCATGGCGACGTGGTTATCGCCGCCATCACCTCCTGCACCAACACCTCAAATCCCTTCGTCATGGTGGCCGCGGGGCTGCTCGCCAAGAACGCGGTGAGGCGTGGGCTCCAGGTGAAGCCGTGGGTGAAGACCTCGCTGGCGCCGGGCTCGCAGGTCGTGACGGACTATCTGGAAAGGGCCGGCCTGCAAAAACATCTCGACACGCTCGGCTTCAATCTCGTCGGCTATGGCTGCACCACCTGCATCGGCAATTCCGGGCCGCTGCCGGAGGAGATTTCCAAGACCATTCACGCGAACAAGCTCGCGGTCGCCTCGGTGCTGTCCGGTAACCGCAATTTCGAGGGCCGGGTCAATCACGACGTGCGGGCCAACTATCTCGCCTCGCCGCCGCTCGTGGTCGCCTATGCTTTGGCGGGTTCGATGAACGTCAACCTCGCCACCGATCCGATCGGCGCCGATGCCGAGGGCGATCCGGTCTATCTGAAGGATATCTGGCCGTCGTCGAAGGCCGTGGCCAAGCTCGTACGCAAGGCGGTGAAGCGGTCGATGTTCAAGCGGCGCTATGGCGACGTGTTTCGTGGCGACGAGGAATGGCAGGGCATCGAGATCACGGGCGGCCTCACCTATGGGTGGGACACGGCCTCAACCTATGTGCAGGAGCCGCCCTATTTCGTCGGCCTCGCCTCGACCCCGGCGCCGGTCACCGACATCGTCGACGCGCGCATCCTCGGACTCTTCCTCGACTCTATCACCACGGACCACATCTCGCCCGCGGGTTCGATCACGCGCGACAGCCCGGCGGGGCGTTATCTCGCCGAGCACGGCGTCGCCTATCACGACTTCAACTCCTACGGCTCGCGACGCGGCAATCACGAGGTGATGATGCGCGGCACCTTCGCCAATACGCGTATCAAGAACATGATGGTGAAGGGGGTCGAGGGCGGCGTGACCGCGCATTATCCTTCAGGCGAGCAGCTGCCGATCTACGACGCGGCGATGCGCTACGCCAAAGAGAGCGTGCCGCTCGTCGTGTTCGCCGGCAAGGAATATGGCACCGGCTCGTCGCGCGACTGGGCGGCCAAGGGTACGCGGCTGCTCGGCGTGCGCGCGGTGATCACGGAAAGCTTCGAGCGCATCCACCGCTCCAACCTGATTGGCATGGGGGTGCTACCGCTCGTCTTCGCCCAAGGCATGTCCTGGCAATCGCTCGAGCTCAAGGGCGACGAGACGGTGAGCTTGCTTGGCGTGAGCGAGATCAAGCCCGGGCAGTGGATCGAGGCCGACATCGTTTATGCCAATGGCGAGAGGCGCGCGGTGCCGCTCCAGGCGCGCATCGACACTTTCGACGAGCTCGATTATTTCCGCAATGGGGGCATCCTGCACTACGTGCTCCGCTCGCTCGCGCGCGCGGCAGCGTGACCTTGAGTCAAGGCTGGCCGGGCTTTTGGGCCAAAGCTTTCACCGAGGTTGCAACCAGTCACCGAGTTGTGACCCATGGGTGAGCGCTTTTCGTCGGAAAGATGGGCTCGTTTCCTGCATTGTACCTCTCATGAAGCGGCTCCTATTCCCGCGCGGCGGTGCTCTCCTGGCGTTCGCGGCCACGGCCACCTTGCTCGCCGGACCGGCCTTGGCCGATCCATCGCCAGCACCGGCAAGCAAGACCAGCGCCGTGATTGAGCTGTTCACGAGCCAAGGTTGCTCGTCCTGTCCGCCGGCCGATGCGCTGCTCGGACGGCTCGTCGATAAGCCTGGCCTTGTCGCGCTCTCGTTCTCCGTCGATTATTGGGACTATCTCGGCTGGCGCGATACGCTCGGCACCCCGGCCAATAGCGACCGCCAACGTGGCTACGCGCGGTCCCGTGGCGACGGACGGGTCTACACACCGCAGATCGTGGTCGACGGCGTCGCCCATGTGAACGGCGCCGACGAGAGCGCCGTGCGCGCCGCGGTCAAGGCGGCCGAGAAGAGGCTGGCGGAGGTCAAGGTGCCGGTCAGCATGCATGCCGAAGGCGATACCCTGATCGTCGATATCGGCGCCGCGCCAGCGGGCTCCGACCGCCGCGCGGCCGCGGTCTGGCTTGCCATCGCCAAGGAGGTGGAAAAGGTCGAGGTCGTGCGCGGCGAGAATCGCGGGCGCGCGCTCAGCTACCATCATCCGGTGCGCGAATTCACCCCGATCGGCATCTGGCACGGCGAGGCGATGACGCTGAGATTGCCGCTCAAGGACCTGAAGACCATGGGGGGCGATTGTCTGTTCGCGCTGCTGCAGGTGGAGAATACCGGACCCATCCTCGGCGCCGCCGAGTTCATGCCATAAGGCCTAGCGCCTCCCGGGCTCACCGCTCTCCAAACGTCGTTTCCAAGCTCTCGCGCATAACAAAAGCGGGCCGGAAGACCCGACCCGCTGATGCATCCACGGGAGGAACGCTGTGGAAGAATTGAGCCAAATGGCCCGGTCCGAGAGAAGACCCCGGGGGGCTGGGGGGCTGAAATTCCGAAGCCTCTACCTGGACCGGGCCGAGAGGCAACATGGCTAATGAAACGGCTCTTTGGGGCTTGCCAAGGGCTGAAACTGGGCGGAACTGTGATTTGTGTTTCGAAGTATTTCAAGTCGTGCGGCCGTAGGCATTAGCTTGAATTTCCTCACATCGCGGGTCATCATGACGCTTTCATTACAGGAGGCGCCGTTGAGCGAAACCGAGCCCATAGTCTTGCCGCTGGCTCGCAAGGCCGGCGGCCAATCACAGCAGTCCGAGGTTGTCTCCCGGCGCGGCGGTATCGCTTTCGACCGCCAGGAATTGTCTCAAATCCTCAATGTTTACGGACGCAAGGTCCGCAGCGGCGAATGGCGCGATTACGCCATCGATATTCTGCGCGAGAAGGCGGTGTTTTCCGTGTTCCGGCGCACGACCGAGGTCCCGCTCTACCGCATCGAGAAATCGCCCAAGCTCGCACGCCGCCAGGGCGCCTATAGCGTGATCGCGGCGACGGGGCTGATCCTCAAGCGCGGCCACGATCTCGCCCGGGTGCTCCGCGCCCTCGACAAGGGCCTACGCTTGGTTGAGGCCTAGGCAAAGGGCAATATCTTTGGCCTTAGGCGTCGCCGGGGTGGGGGTGCCGCTTCCCAATTCACGCAGGATGAGCGTAAAAAAGAAAAGGCCCCGGCGAATGGCCGGGGCCCTGACTTGTGCCCGTTGTCTCGATGCTAGCGTCGGTCGCCGAACAGCGAGAGCAGCATCATGAACAGGTTGATGAAGTCGAGATAGAGCCTGAGCGCGCCCATCACCGCCTTGCGGCCGGCGACGGTGCCGTCATCCCCGGCATAGTACATCTCCTTAATCTGCTGGGTGTCATAGGCGGTGAGACCGGCGAAGATCAGCACCCCGATGACCGAGATCGCGAATTGCAGCGCCGAAGAGGCGAGGAACAGATTCACCAGCATCGCAATGATGATGCCGATCAGGCCCATGAACAGGAACGAGCCCCAGGCCGACAGGTCCTTTTTCGTGGTGTAGCCGTAGAGGCTGAGCGCACCGAAAGACGCCGCTGTGATGAAGAATACGCGCGCGATGCTCTCATGCGCGTAAGCGAGGAAGATGGTCGAGATCGACATCCCCATCAGGGCTGCGAAGGCCCAGAACGCAGCTTGCGCGCCCGGTAGGCTCATCTTGTTGATGCGGGCGGAGATCAGGAACACCATCGCCAGGGGGGCGAAGATCACCACCCATTTGAAGGCGCTGGCATAGATGAACGAGCCGAAGCTCGTGAGCTGCATGCCCGAATCCGTATTCACCACGGCCATGGCGAAGGTCAGATAGGCGACCACGCCGGTGATCGCGACGCCGATGCCCATGTAGTTGTAGACGCGCAGCATATAGGCTCGGAGGCCCTGATCGATCACGCCGGTCTCGGCGCGGCCGATGGTCGTGCCTTGCGCGTATCGTCTGTCTAGGTCCGCCATTGATAGTCCTTTCGCCCTTGCTGATCCGACATTGGTTCGATGGAACACACGTTGAACTGAATATGGGTGCTGAGGCTCGCAAGCGCAAGCTGAGCCTCCGGCAAACCCACGCTTGTCATCAGCCCGTCATTCACCACGCAAATAGGGCGCAGCCTTGGCCGAAAGCACCCACCAGGTGGCGACCGCGCCGAGGCCGAGCACCAGGGCCAAGGCCAAGATCACCGTCTCGGCGGCAGCGATGCCAGAGAAGCTGAACTTCACCTCGAACACCCATGTGCACAGCACCCAGGCCATGGCCGTTCCGGCGGCGACGGCGAAGGCGGCGGTGGCAAATCCCAGAAGCCCGAACTCAATGAGCTCGGCGCGGACGATCCGCCCGCGCGTGGCGCCGAGGGTCTTGTAGAGCACGGCCTGATATTTCCGCCGCTGCTGGGTCGCGGCCACGGCGCCGGCGAGCACGAAGGCTCCGATCAGGAGAATTGCGCCCGCGGTCATCCGGATCGCGGTCATGACCTTTTCAAGGAGGTCCTTGGCGGCACTGACGATGTCGCCGACCTTGATCGCCGTGACCAGGGGAAAGCGGTCCGCGAGCGCCTGCACGATCTTCGCTTCCCGCGCCGGCGTGGCGCCCTCGGGCAGCTCAAGCGTGGTGAGCATGCGGTGGGGCGCGCTCGACAGGGTATTGGGCGAGAACACCATGACGAAGTTGATGGCAAGCGATTCCCAATCGACTTTGCGCAGATTGGCGATGCGCGCTTCGACATTGCGGCCGAGAACATTGACGGTGACGGTGTCGCCGAGCTTGATACCTAACCCGTGCCCGGCTTCGGCGTCGAAGGACACGAGTGGCGGACCGGCATAGTCCTTTGGCCACCATTTGCCTTCGGCGACAGTCGAGCCTTTCGGCACCTCATCGGCGTAAGTGAGACCGCGGTCGCTGGAGAGCACCCAGCGGCTGTCCGGAGACGCCTCGATTTTCTCCGCCGCGACGCCGTTGACCGCAACGATACGGCCCCGCAGCATCGGCGCGTCGGCGAGTTTCGCGTCCGGCTCGATGGCCTTGGCGGTGTCGCGGAAGGCGTCCAGCTCGTTGGCGTCGACATCGAGGAAATAATAGGCGGGAGCCTCGGCCTCGATGGTGTTGGCGAATTCCGCCATCAAGGAGCGGTCGATCAGGGCAATGGCGACGAGGAAACCGAGGCCGAGCCCGAGCGAGATCGCCACCTGGCGGGCAATGGACCCCGGCCCGGCGATGCTCGCAAGCGCCATGGCCCAGGCTGGGGGCCGCGTGCGGCGGAAGCGGCCCGCGAGCCGTTGCAGAGCCCAGCCAAATCCCCATAGCAGCACGAAAGCGGCGACGATGCCGGCCGAGATTGAGGCGGTGATCACCCGCTCCTCCGAGGCGGCGAGGGCCAAGCCGAACAGCGCCAGCCCGCTTGCGGCCGCGCCGGCGACGAACGCCCATCCGGGGCGCTCCCCCTCGTCGGTGAGGTGCGAGCGCATCAGCACGGCCGGAGGCACGGCGGCGGCGCGGCCCAGGGGCAGCAGCACGAAGAGGAGCATGGTCAGGAGCCCGGCGCCGGCGGCGGTCAGTAGCGACCGGGGATGCGGCTCGACCGCGAGCGCGATCGGCAGAGCGTCGCCATAGGTGGCGGAGATCAGAGCTGGGGTGAGGGCGCCGAGCGTGAGCCCGATGGCGATGCCGAGGCCCGCGAGCATCAGCGCCTGGATTAGATAGACGAGAAGCACGAGGCGGCTCGAGGCACCGAGGCTCTTGAAGGTGGCGATCACCGTCCGCTTCTTCGCCATATAGCTGCTGATGGCGTTGCCGACGCCGATGCCGCCGAGGAGCAGCGCCGCGAGCCCGACCAGGCTGATGAATTGGGTGAAGCGCTGCGCCTCGCGGCGGATCGACGGCGCGGGGTCGGTCCAGTCGTGAATGGCGAAGCCGCTCTCGGGAAATTTGGCCTCGATGGTGAACCTGGCCGCGTTCAGCGCCTTCTTGTCGTCGGCCTGCGGCGCAGGAAGTTTGAGGCGATAGATCCAGCGGATGAGGCTCCCAGGCTGCACCAGCCCGGTCAGGTCGAGCGTGTCGAGGGACATCAGCACGCGCGGGCCATAAGCGAGGCGGTCGGCAAGACGGTCTGGCTGCCCGCCGAGGACCCCGCCGATCTTGACCTTGGCGTCGCCGATCAGAAGCGTGCCGCCGATGCTTGCATCGAGACGCTCGAGTAGAGACCGCTCCACCACGATCACGCCAGGCTCGCGCCAGAGCGCGCCGGCGTCCTTGGGATCGGCGATATCGACCTCGCCATAAAGGGGGTAGGCCGCATCGACGGCCTTCGCTTCGATGAGGGCGCTCTTGCCGCCCGGAAGCCGTGCCATGGCGCGAAGGCTCGCAGACTCGCTGACCAGGCCTTCGGCATCGAGCGCCTTCCGCTCTTCGGCGCCGGCGCGGCGATGCACGCGCTCGAAGGCGAGATCGCCGCCGACCAGCGTTCGGCCCTGGCGGGCCAGCGCCGCGTCGAAAGAAGCCCCGAGCGAGCCGATGGCGGCGACGGCGGTGACGCCAAGGGCGATGCAGAGCACAAAAACCAGAAGTCCGCCGGCACCGGCGCGGAGTTCGCGAAAGGCAATGGCGATGGCAAGCGGCAGCCTCAGGCCTCTCGTCCCCCCCGTATTGGCTGGGCTCGCCGCGGTCACGAGGCGGCGGCCTTCCGTTTGGCGCCTGCGCCCTGAATGCGGCCATCGACGAGGGTGACGATGCGGTCGCAGCGTTTGGTCAGAGCCCGGTCGTGGGTGATCAGGAGGAGGGTCGCGCCGCTTTTCTGCTTCAGGGTGAAGAGCAGGTCCATCACCTCAGCCCCCGTGGTGTCGTCGAGATTGCCGGTCGGCTCGTCTGCCAGTATGAGGGAGGGCCGCGGCGCCAAGGCGCGCGCCATGGCGACGCGCTGCTGCTCGCCGCCCGAGAGCTGTCCGGGAAAATGAGTCTCGCGATGGGCGAGCCCCACCTCTGCCAGCGCATCGCGCGCGGCGGTGAAGGCGTCGTCGCGGTCAAGGAATTCGAGCGGCAACGCGACATTCTCGATCGCGGTCATGGTCGGCACGAGGTGGAAGGATTGGAACACAATCCCAATATTGGCGGCACGGAGCCGGGCGAGGTCATCCTCGTCGAGCGCGGTGAGGTCGGTGCCGAGCACGGAGATGTGGCCGTCAGTGGCGCGCTCGAGCCCGGCGATGACGAGGAGGAGCGTGGATTTGCCGGAGCCTGAGCGCCCGACCACGGCGATGGCTTCGCCCGCGGCGACGTTCAGATCGAGCCCGCGCAGAATCGCGACCGGCCCCGCGCGCGACGGGAGGGTGACACGGACGCCCTTAAGCCTGATGGCGGGCGGATGGGGTGGTTTAAGTGTTTGATCCATGGAATAGCGTCGCACTCCTGACATGGCACGACGGCTTGGAATAGAGAAGAGCGAAAGAGGTCAAAAGATGGAACGCCACATGGTCGTGATGGTCGCTATCGCCGCGCTCTTGGCTGCAACCGGGTTGCACGCGAATGCGGCACGGCTGCCCGCGCCCGTGATCGTGGCCTTCGGCGACAGCCTGACCGCCGGTTACGGCCTGGCCCAGGATCAAGCCTTCCCGGCTCGGCTGCAACAGGCGCTGCGCGCGCGCGGCCAGGAGGTCAAGGTGGTCAATGCCGGCGTCTCCGGCGATACGGCGGCGGCGGGGCTGGCGCGGCTCGACTGGTCCCTGCCGGAGGATGCGAGCGCCGTCATCATCGAGCTTGGTGCCAATGACGCGCTCCAGGGCCTGGACCCGCAGGCGACCAAGGCGACGCTGGAAAAGATCATCGCCCAGGTGCAGGCGCGCGGGCTGCCGATCCTGCTCGCAGGCATGGAAGCGCCGCGCAATATGGGCAAGGACTATGTCGAGGCCTTCGGCGCCATCTATCCGGACCTCGCCGCCCGCTACGATCTCCTGCTCTACCCCTTCTTTCTCGATGGCGTCGCGCTGGACGACGGTCTCACCCTTGACGACGGGCTGCACCCGAATGCGCAAGGCGTCGCCCGCATCGTAGAGGGCATCTTGCCCAAGGTGGAGGAGCTGTTGGCCCGGGTTGAAAGCAAGGACTAGATCGAGCGGGTCATGGCCCGGGCATGACGATCAGAGTAACGGCTGGTCGCTAGGCACGAATAGCTCTAAAACGGCACGGTCCATGCGAGGGCGGGGTGTCGCGCTTTGCCCACCATCTACGATCTGAAATCGCGCTTTCAGGCCCTGCTGCGCCCGGTGGCCGCCGCTTTGGTTCGCGCCGGCATCACCGCCAATGGCGTGACGTCTGCCGCGCTCGCTTTGAGCCTCGCTCATGGCGCCTGGCTGGCGCTGCTGCCGCAATCGCGCTGGCCATTCCTGCTCTTGCCGGTGACGCTGTTCGTGCGCATGGCGCTCAACGCCATCGATGGCATGATGGCGCGCGAGCATGGCCAAGCGAGCCCGAAGGGCGCGATCTTGAACGAGCTCGGCGACGTCGTCTCCGATGCCGCACTTTATCTTCCCTTCGCCCTGGTCACGGGCGTGAACGCGCCGTTGGTGGTGCTGGTGGTGATCGTGGCCATTATCGGCGAGATGGCCGGCGCGCTCGGACCGATGCTTGGCGTGGAGCGGCGCTATGACGGGCCACTCGGCAAGAGCGACCGCGCCTTTGCCTTCGGGCTCCTGGCTGTTCTCATCGGCGTTGGTATCGCGCCGGGGATGTGGACCACGGCCTATCTCGCCGTGCTGCTCGCGCTCGGCGTGCTCACCATTGTCAATCGTGCCCGCTTCATTGCCGCCGCCGCCAAGACGCTTCGCGCCGAGGCTCCGCGCCGATGAGCACGATATGGGGCATCCCGGCCCATGTGGTCTACGCCACCGCTGGCATCTATGCGGTTTTGATCGCGGCCACAGTGATCGCCTTCGTGTTGCAGCAGCGCGACGCCAGCGGGCGCTATCACGAGCTGCAAACGCGGATCGCCTCCTGGTGGTGGATGATCGCCGCCTTCACCTGCGCCATGCTGTTCAACCGCACTGCGGCGATCGTCTTTCTCGGCTTCATCTCCTATCTCGCGCTGAAGGAATATCTGTCCCTGATCCCGACGCGGCGCATCGACCGCGAGGTTCTGCTGTTCGCCTATCTCGCCATCCCTATTCAGTATTATTGGGCGGCGATCGACTGGTACGGCATGTTCGTGGTGTTCATTCCGGTCTGGATGTTCCTGTTTTTCCCGATGCTGATGGCGCTTCGCGGCGACACCCACGGCTTCCTGCGCGCCGTCGGCACCCTGATCTTTGGTGTGATGATGACGGTCTTCACCTTGAGCCACATGGCGATGCTGCTCGTCTCCGGCGATGCCGAGAATCCGCTCGCCGGCGGCCTCGGGCTGTTGTTCTTCCTTGTCATGCTCACTCAGTTCAACGACGTCGCGCAATATGTCTGGGGCAAGCTGTTTGGCCGCCACCAAGTGACGCCGAGCGTGAGCCCAAAAAAGACCTGGGAGGGGCTTGTCGGCGGCGTTGCCACGACGACCCTGGTTGCCGCCCTGATCGGTCCTTACCTCACGCCGATGGATTTTCGCTGGTCGGGGCTCGCAGGCGCCATTATCGGCGTCTCTGGCTTCCTCGGCGACATCACCATGTCGGCCATGAAGCGCGATCTCGGGGTCAAGGATAGCGGCGGGCTGATCCCGGGCCATGGCGGCATTCTCGACCGCGTCGATAGCCTCACTTACGCCGCGCCGGTGTTCACGCATTTCATCCGCTACTTCTTCTATTCGTGATGGGCGGACCGATGACCAAGATACTGCGCTTCGTGTTCTTCGCCATCGTGGTGCGGGCGGTGATCCTGGTGGCGCTGGGCTTGACCGTGCGCCATCGCGAAAAGCTGCCGAAGCAGGGGCCTGCGATCGTCGCCGCCAATCACAATTCCCATCTCGATACGCTGGCGCTGATGTCGCTGTTCCCCCTGCGCCTGCTGCCGCATCTCCGGCCGGTGGCGGCGGCGGATTATTTCCTCAAGCCCGGCCCGATGGGCTGGTTCGCGCTCAACATCATCGGCATCATTCCGGTGGCGCGCGGCGGCGCCAAGGATGGCGGCAATCCGCTCGCACCTTGCGAGGAGGCGCTCGACCGCGGCGACATCCTCATCCTGTTTCCGGAAGGATCGCGCGGCGAGCCGGAGACGCCGGCCGCGTTCAAGAAGGGCATCGGCCATCTCGCCAAGGCTCGGCCGCAAGTGCCGGTGCATCCGGTGTTCATGCATGGGCTCGGCAAGGCGCTGCCGAAAGGCTCGGCCCTATTCGTTCCCTTCAACTGCACCGTCAGCGTCGGCGAGCCAATCTACGGCCAGGACTCCTATGATGCCTTCGTGCGCGAGCTAGAAGCACGCATGGCCGCGCTCGCGGCGGAGGAAAAGTTGCCGGCTTGGGAGTGAGCAAGCTCAAGCCTGCTCGATCAGCGCCATGATGAAACACACCGCCGCTGCGAGCGGGGCGACGGTGCGCACATGGTTCCAGGCGGTCCAGACGCGTAAATATCGCTGCCACGAGCTCGCGCCGGTGGGGCTATCCGCCTTGACCGCGGCAAGCTCATTGTTGAGTGGGACATTGACCATGATCGTCACCAGGATGGTGCCGAGGAGATAGAGCAGGCTGCCTGCGAGCAAATAGGCGGCGCCGGGACTGGCCCAACGCACCAGGGCGGCAATCGCCAACAGGAGACACAGAGCGGCGGTACCGAAGAAGGCCGCGAAGAACAGCGGGGTCAACACCGCGATATTGATGGACTGCATGGCGGAGATGCCTCCGGCCGGCGGCAAGCGCCCAAGTGCGGTCATGACGAAGGCCGAGAAGGCGAAGAACAGCCCGCCGATCAGGCCGAAGCCGATGGCGGCAAGAAACGTCGATGCGAACAGCAATTGGTCCATCGCCGTTCCTCGCTACTGCCCCCAACTCACATTGGTGCAGCGCACGCCCTTGGTCTTGGCCGCTGAGATCTGGCCGGTCTCGATCGAGATTTCCCAGGCGCGCCGGACCTCGGTCCACCATTCCTTGGTCTCGGGCCCCTTGGCCTCGCCCATGAAGCGGAGCGTCGGGTCCTGGCCTTGTACGCAGGAGATGGTGAACTCGACGCCCGATTGCGGCGGCGGCACGATCAGGGCATCGGCGACTTCGTAATTGGCGGGGGAGCCGCTCGATCCCTTGTCGAGCTGGCGGCTGGTCAGTACCAGGAAGGTGCCATCCTCGCGCTGATATTGGTGGACAAAGACCTGGGCGGAGACGAGGCCGCCGCCCAAATCGCCCCAGCCCTCGATCTCGAGGTCGCCGTCGTAATTCTTGCCGATGAAGCTCTTGGCGAAATCGGCGTCGGCGGATTCCTCTTCGCTCGGCGGCTTGGGCTCCGCGCGTGCGGTCCCAGGCGGAAGCGCGAGCGAGGCGGCCAAAGCCGCCAGGGGAATAAGCTGGGAAAGAGTGCGCTGCATCGCGGGTTCCCTACGCTTCATGCCGCGGGGATTCAGAAGCCCCTGCCGCGCCAGTCTATTCACAATCATGGCAAAAGCGGCACCTTCCCTCTGGTCTGGGCGCCGAGGCGTGCCAATGTTAGGTTCGCATCCTCAAAGCTGGCTTGCCGAGGCCCGGCTTTGCGCGAGTCGAAAGGCGCGAACCGTCATGTTTCGTACCCTGATCGCAGCGCTAATGCTTGTCGTCTCGGCCTGGCTGCCGGCCGCCGCGGAAGGTAAGCGCGTGGCGCTTATCGTCGGCATCGGCGCGTACCAGCATCTCTCCAGCCTCGACAATCCCGTGTCCGACGCCAAGGCCATCGCGGCGGAGCTGAAGAGACACGGCTTTGCCGTCTCCGAGCATTACGACCTCGCCCGCGCCGATCTGCTCGACGCGCTGGAGGGGTTCAAGCGCGAGGCGGAAGGCGCCGAGGTGGCGCTCGTCTACTACGCCGGGCACGGCATGGAGATCGACGGCAAGAACGTGGTGGCGCCGACCGACATGGAGATCGAATGCGCGAAAAAGACCACGATCCGCGCGATCGAGCTCGATCAGCTCTTCGCCGCCGCCGGCCCCGCGCCGCAGCAGATCGTGCTGCTCGATGCTTGCCGCAACAATCCGTTTCCGCAATGCCCGTCGCGCGGCGCCAATGCCGGCAGTGGCTTTCGCGGCTTCTCCCGGCTCACGGAGGAAGACCGCGCGCTTCTGATCGCCAACGCGACGCTGTCGGGTCAGCTCGCGGCGGATGGGGATTCAGGCAGTCATTCGCCCTTCGCCCAATCCCTGCTCAAGAATTTCGACGAGCATCCCCGCCTGTTCCTGCGCGATCTGCTCGAGCTCACGGCGAGGGACGTTCGTGTCGCCTCGCGCGGCAGCCAGGTGCCTGAGATCACCACGCGTGGCGGCTCCCCGAAAGTTTGTCTGGACGCCACGGGCTGCGGCGAGACGACGCTCGCGCTCCCGCCCGAAGGCGTGCTCAGCGATCAGGCCGCGCTCACCGAGACGCGCGCCATTCTCAAACAGCTCGGCTTCATCAGCGAGACGAGCCGGGGTAGCGGCGACGATGCGCTTGAAGACGCGGTCAAGCGCTTCCAGGCCAAGGCCGGCTTGACCGCCGACGGGCAGGTCACCCCGAGCCTGCTCGCGGTGTTGCGCGCGACCAAGACGCAAATTGGGGCCCTGCCGGTGATGCCGAAGCCGGGGACCTCCGCGCCAATTATTTCAGGCCCGCTCGAGCATGAGGTCGGCTCGACTTTCAGGGATTGCGAGAGCTGCCCGGACATGGTGGTGGCGCCGGCGGGGCGCTTTCTCATGGGCGCGGCGAAAGCGGACAAGGGACATCAGCCGGCGGAGGAGCCGCAGCACGAGGTGACGGTCGCGGCGCCGCTCGCCATCGCCAAATTCGAGATCACTTTCGATGAGTGGGAGACTTGTGCGCTCGAAGGCGGCTGCGCCAATTATCGCCCGCAGGATGGCGGCTGGGGCCGGGGCCGCCGCCCGGTGATTTATGTCTCCCATGACGACGCCAAGTCCTATGTCGACTGGCTGCGCCAGAAATCGAGCAAGGCCTATCGCCTGTTGTCGGAATCGGAGTGGGAGTTCGCGGCGCGGGGCGGCACCTCGACGTCTTTCGCTGGGGGCGAGACGCTTCAACCCACGCAAGCCAATTTCGATGCGAGCAGTCAGACCTCGAGCCGCAAGCCCGGCACCTATCAGGGCATGAGTGTCGAGGTCGGCTCCTTCCCGCCCAACCCCTATGGCCTCCACGACATGGAGGGGAATGTGTTCGAATGGGTGGAGGATTGCTCGAACCAGACCCATGCGGGCGCGCCGGCCGATGCCTCTCCCCGTGGCGGCGACTGTCAGCGCCGGATGGCCAAGGGCGGCGCCTGGTATTACGAGGCGGAGTTCGCGCGGCCCTCCGCGCGCATGAGCTTCCCCAAGGGGTCACGCCTCAACGTCATCGGCTTCCGCGTCGCCAGACCGCTGGAGTAGGTGCTCAGTTCGAGCTGAGCTGGCCGACCAGCAGATTGTCGATCTTGCTCAAGAGCGGCTTCTGCTCCAGGCCGAACGACTTCCGCGCCGCGGTCCTCACCGCGTCGGAGGTGTAGACATAGAGCTCGACCGTATCGATGCGCTTGTCGTCATTGCCGATCGGCGCCGCGTCGGCCCTGCCGGCCAGGCCTTCGATCAGGTAGCGGGTGAAAAGCCCGATGCCGTATTCGGGGTCGAGGATCGTCTTCTGATCGCGGTCCGAGGCCTTGAACACGGCGAGCCCCGGCACCGGTGTCGCGGGCATCACTTCGACCTCGAGCTCGGGCAGATTGGGCGGATCGATCAGCTCGTCGAGATTGCGGGCGAAATTGGCTTCGAGCATGAGCATGATTGTGCGCGCGCCGAGCTTGCCGAGGTTGTCGTAGAGCCCCTGCATCGGATAGGCGGTCTGGTCGAGAGCCTCGATGTCGGCATCGACCGGGAGCAGGTAGGCTTCTTTGCCGTTCTTCACTAGCCCGTGGCTCGCGACATAGATGAACACATCGCCCGGACTGTCCTTGTCGATGCGCTTGGCAAGCTCGCCGCCGGGTTCGCCGCGTCCGCCGAATACGCGCTCCAGCTCGGCGAGCGTGGCGTCGCGGAGGTCGATGATGTTCTCCTGCTTGTAGCCGAGCTGGTCGATCAGAAGCGTCATGACCGCATCGGCATCGGCGGAGCCGTCGGGATTGGCGGGCAGATCGCCCTGGTAATCCTGGTTGCCCACGACCACGGCGATATTGCCCTCGTTGTGGACCCCGACCGGCAAATCCTTGAACACGGTGCGGATCTCCGACCGGCGCTCGACCGGGATCGCGCTTGGCAGCCGGCACATATCGGGGTTGACGCAGATGGTGACGCCGGCGCCGCGCTCGAGCCGCAGAGCCGAACTCAGCGGGATGTAACCGCCGACCTGCACGCAGTTCTCGCACCAATCGATGCCGTTCTGCTCGGCGATGTCGTCGAGCTCGCCCGGGCTGAAGAATGCCGGCTTGGGCAAGCAGGCGGAAGGGCAGCGGTCGAGGTCGCGCGGCTTGCCGTAGGTTTTCGCCAGGAGATCATAGAGATCGTCGGCGAGACATCTGGTGATCGCTGGATCGAGCGCGGCCACGGGTTGCGGCTCGGCCTCCAGTTCAGGCGGTGGGGCAGGCTCTGCCTGTTGCGGCGGCTCCGGCGCGTAATCCGGCGGTCCGTCATCGACCGGACCGGGGCCGGGTCGAGGCCCAGGACCCGGCGGCGGTCCGTCGTGATAAGGCCCTTCGGGATAAGGTCCTTCCGGATAAGGCCCCTCGGGGTAAGGCCCTTCGGGATAGGGTTCCGGTCCAACCGGCACCACGAAAATCGGCGGCCGGTAGCAATCCCCATGGCGCGGGATGAATCCCGGACCGCAGACGCAAGAGTTGCCGCGCTTGATCATCGGCCAGCCGCAAAAGACCTGGTCACGCCCGGGTCTCACGCAGCCCCGGCCCCGGCGCCAGACCTTCGGATGTTGGCATTTGACGAGCTCGGGCTCGCGATTGGGCTTCACGCAGCCTTTGCCACGGCGGTAGACGAAGGGGCGCTTGCAGTCGGCGACCTTGTCGTTGTCGCGGTCCCGGTCGCCATCCTTGCCGCCGTGTTTCTTGCCGTCTCTGTTGTCGTCGCCGGGACCGCCGGCCTGATCCTTGTCCTTGTTCTTGCCGCCGTGGTCCTTGCCGCCCTGCTTGTTGTGGTCAGGGGGCCCGCCGGCCTGCCCCTTGTCTTTGTCCTTGCCGCCTTGTTTCTTGCCGTCAGTTGGCGCGCCAGCCTGATCCTTGTCCTTGCCATCGGGCTTGCCGCCCTGGCGATCCCCGGCGAGGGTGTTGCGAGGGGGCTTTCCGACCTGCTTCTTGTCGTCGCGGGGCCCGGCAGCCTTATCCTTGTTCTTGCCGCCGTGTTTGCCACCCGGCTTGTTACGATCCGGCGGTCCGCCGGCTTGGTTCTTTTGCCCCTTCGGCCTGCCGCCTTGCTTGTTGCGATCAGGCGGTCCGCCGACTTGGTTTTTGCCGCCGCCCTGCTGCTTGTTGGCTTTGCCCTGGCCAGGCATGACGCAGTTGCCGCCCTTCTTCACCAGCGGCGGTGGGCAATTCTGCCCCTGCTTGTTGCCGCCGCCTCCGCCATTACGGTTCTTGTTCTTGTCGCCGGCGCCAGCGCTCAAGACCAAGACCAAGATCACAGCCAAAGCCGCTGCAACCGTAGCAACAGATTTCAGGGAGAGAATGCGCGATAGCATGGCCCGCTCCTTAGGGCTCGGAAGGGGCACCATACCATGCCGCGGCGGACGGTCGACCCCGACAGCCGCCGAAAATCAGCAATCCAGCCATCTTGAGTGGCGCGTCACGGAACGAACTGCCATAGGCCTGTGATGATCGCCTTTGGTGCAAAACCATGAAACTGACGCCGCTTGCGGCCGGCGCCCTTCTGTTCGGGGCCATGCTCGCGCTTGGCGCCCGTCATGGCGTCGCGGCGGAGCCCGACGGCCTCGAAACCTTGCGGCAGCTGGTCGAGGCGGACGATCTGCTCGACCGCATGATCGGCCAGATGATCATGGTCGGCTTCCAGGGCGACGGCGAACGGTCCCCTGGCGTCATCGCCGTGCGCGATCAACTGGCGAAAGGCGAGATCGGCGGGGTGGTGCTCTATCCCGACAATATCCGATCGGCCCGCCAGCTTCGTCTGCTCACGGCCTATCTCAACAACGCGAATGCGAGCTTGGTGCCCCTGATCGCGGTGGATCAGGAGGGCGGGCTGGTGCAGCGGCTGACGCGGCGAAACGGCTTCAGCCAATTTCCGTCGGCTCGAAAGGTCGGGCGCGATCCAGCGCTTCGGACCCCGGAAGGCGCGCATCGGCTCTATGCGCGGATGGCGCGGGAGCTGGCGCAAGCCGGCATCAACGTCAATTTCGGCCCTGTGGTCGATCTCAGCGTCAATCCCGGCAATCCGGTCATCGTCCGCCGCAAGCGCAGTTTCGGCGACGACCCCGAGGCCGTAACCCTGCTCGCCGGCGCCTTCATCACCGCCCACCGCGAAGCCAATGTCGTCACCGCGGCCAAGCATTACCCGGGCCATGGGTCGAGCTGGAGCGACAGCCACAAGTCGCTTCCCGACATTACGCGCAGCTGGCGCGAGGTCGAGCTCGACCCCTATGTGAACCTGTCGCGCGACGGTCTGCTCGACATGGTCATGGTCGGGCACCTCTACCATCCGCGTTTCAGCGACGGCGACAGACTGCCGGCCTCGCTCTCGGCGCGCGCGATCGATGCGCTTCGCGCCAAGGGCTATATCGGCTTCAGGGGCGTCGTCGTCAGCGACGATTTGGAGATGGGTGCGGTGCGATTGGATCACTCGCTCGAAGATCGCGTGATCCTCGCCGTCAATGCCGGCACCGACCTTCTCGTCTTCTCCAACGTCAAGTCGCGCGACACCGACCTTGGCGTCAAGATCCACGCGATCATGAGTGAGGCGGCGCGCGACGGGCGCATCGACAGGACGCGCATCGAGCAGGCCTATGGCAAGATCTTGCTGTTGAAGCGCCGCCTGATGCAGCACGATCTGCCGGGGAAGTGGTAGCGAAGGGTTCCGTCGTTCCGGCGTAAGCCGGAATCCAGAGCGTAAGGAAAGAATGGATACCGGCTTATGCCGGTATGACGCCGGGTAACCCACGCCGCTACTTCGCGCCCTCAGTGGTAGCCCTCGTGCTCGGTCGCGTCCCAGAACACGTAATAGGAATAGGCGGTGTAGCCGAGGATGATCGGCAGGATCGGGATGGCGCCGTAAAGCATGAACAGCTGCGATTCAGGCGCGGCGGCCGCCTGCCATAGCGTGATCGATGGCGGGATGATGAAGGGGAACAGGCTCACCGCGAGCCCGGTATAGCAAAGCAGGAAGATCCCAGTCGCCAGCAGGAAGGGGGCGTAGCGCATGCGGCGATCGAGCGAGAGCCACAGCGCGCCAATGGTGGCGGCGGTGAACAATGGCACCGGGCTCAGCATCACCATATTGCCGGGCGAGAACCAGCGCGCGGCGATGTTCGGGTGCGCCAGCGGCGTCCACAGGCTGAAGGTCAAAATGAAGACCGTGACCGCGATCAGGGCAACGCGGGCGACGCCATAGGCCCATTCGCGCAAGGCCTCGTCGCCCTTCATGATCAGCCATCCCGCCGACAGCAACGCGTAACCAGACACGACCGCGAGCGCGGTCACCAGCGTGAACGGCGTCAGCCAGTCGAAGGCGCCGCCGGCGTATTTATTGTCGGCGACCTTGAACCCTTGCACGAACGTGCCGATGACGATGCCCTGCATCAGCGCGGCGGTGATCGAGCCCCCGGTGAAGGCGAGATCCCAGACCCAGCGATAGGTGCTGGATTTGAAGCGGAACTCGAAGGCGACGCCGCGCAGGATCAGCCCGATCAGCATCAGGATGATGGGCAAATAAAGGGCAGGCAGCATCACCGAATAAGCGAGTGGAAAGGCGGCGAGCAGGCCGCCGCCACCCAGCACCAGCCACGTTTCGTTGCCGTCCCAGAAGGGCGAGACCGAGCCCATCATCGCATCGCGGTCTTGATGCGTTGGCGCGAACGGGAACAGCACGCCAAGACCGAGGTCGTAGCCGCCGAGAAGCACATAGAGGAACACGGCGAGCGCAAGAATGGCGGCCCAGGCGAGCGGCAGGATGACGGGAAGGAACTCGGTCATGTTGCTTGCTGCTGTCATGGGTTACCCGCCGCCGCCATGGGTCTGCGCGAAACGTCCGCGTCCTCTTCTTCCGGCACCGGAGGCGTCTGGTCGGGTCCGCGGCGCACGAGCTTGGCGATGTAATAGGCGCCCGCGCCGAAGATGATGCCGTAGACGATCACGAACAGGATGATCGAGGCGAGGACGCTCATGCCGCCAACGGGCGAGACCGCGTCGGCCGTGCGCAACACGCCATAGACCACCCAGGGCTGACGGCCCACTTCGGCCGTGAACCAGCCGGCGAGCACGGCGACGAAGCCGAGCGGCGATGCCCAGATCATCGCGTGCAAGAACCAGCGGGTCGAATAGAGGCGCCCGGTGAGCCACAGCACCGCACCAATGCTGGAAAGCGCGACCATGATCAGGCCGATGCCGACCATGATGCGGAAGGCGAAGAAGGGAATGATGGGATTCGGCCGGTCGTCGGGGGGGAAGGATTTGAGGCCCCTGATCTCGCCGTCCCACTCATGTGTCAGGATCAGGCTGCCGAGCTTCGGCACGGCGATCTCGTATTTGTTGCTCTCGGTCTTGGTATCGGGCCACGCAAACAGGATGAGCGGCGCGCCTTTCTTCGTCTCCCAATGGGCCTCGATCGCGGCGATCTTGGCCGGCTGATACTCCCGCGCGTTGAGGCCGTGCAGATCGCCGATGAAGATTTGCAGCGGCGCCAGCCAGACGAGCAGGCTCAAGGCCATGCCGAGCATGACGCGCCCATGCGAGACGCTGCGGTCGCGCAGGATGTACCAGGCGCCGATGCCGCCCACCATGAAGGCGGTCGTGATGTAGGCTGCGGCAACCATGTGGGTGAGGCGGTAAGGGAAGGAAGGGTTGAAGATCACCTGCCACCAATCGGCGACGCGGAGTACGCCGTCGGCGCCCACGACATGGCCGGTGGGCGTCTGCATCCAGCTATTGGCCGACAGGATCCAAAAGGTGGAAATCACTGTGCCGAGCGCCACCATGGCGGTGGCGAAGGCGTGCACGGCTCTCGGCACGCGTTTATGGCCGAACAGCATGATGCCGAGAAAGCCGGCTTCGAGGAAGAAGGCGGTCAGCACCTCGTAGGACAGGAGCGGCCCAATGACGTTGCCGCCGCGCCGCGACAGCTCGCTCCAATTGGTGCCGAACTCGTAGGAGAGCACCACGCCCGACACCACGCCCATGCCGAAGGACACGGCGAAGATCTTGGTCCATTGCTGCGTGAGATCGAGATAGACCGGCTTGCCGGTCCGGAGCCACAGCATTTCGAGCACCAGCAGCCAGGCGGCGAGGCCGATGGTGAAGGTGGGAAACAGAATGTGGAAGGAGATGGTGAAGGCGAACTGGATACGCGAGAGCAGTAGGGGATCGAGCTCTGGCATGCTGCGGATCTGCCTTCCGGGCCTTGCGGAGGCCATCCACTTTAAGGATGGCGACTCCAGCTTCGCGGAAAGAGCATAGACCCGCGCGCTCACGACGCAAGGCCGCGCGAGCAGCGTCGCTACAACGCACACTGATAAGCGAATGCGCCGCGGCGTGCGCGCGGCAAGCGGCCCCGCGCCGCTTGATAATCGAGGCTATTGCGGCGGTGCGGTTCCGGGGCTTGCGGACGCCGATGATGGGTTTACCGACCTGATCCAGGCGATGATCTTCCACAGATCGTCGTCGCTCTTGACGATCTCACCCATTGGCGGCATTGGCCCGACCACATTCTCCGATCCTTTGCGGACGTAGCCCTGCTTCTGCAGAGCGTCGCTGCCAAGCGCGACCAGCCGGAACAAGGTGTCGTCATCCTTGCCGTAGACCCACACCGGGTTGGTCAAAGGCGGCCCCATACCGCCACCACCACCCCCGCCATGGCAGCCATTGCAGCCGGCGGACATGTATTTCTTATGGCCCTCCTCAGCGACCGAGGCGTAGTCGGCATAGGGACTTTTGAGCTCTCCCTTGGCGGCCGTTTCAGCCACGGCTTTCGGCGATCCGCCAGCGCCGGCGGATGCTTCAGCGGAAGCCTTTGCCTCACTTGCCTCGGCTGGCGCCGGGCGATCGCCGTCGCTTTGCGTTGGCGTGGCGGCGGGCTGGTCAGCCTGGGCCGTTTTAGCAGGCGCCGCGTTTGGAACCGCGCCCGGGTTCGCCGCCGGCGTCGAGTCTTTGGCGGCGTTAGCTTCGGACTTCTCCGCGTCCGAACAGCCGAGCGCAAGCATCGTAAGGACGAGGATGGGCAGGGTGCGGATCAGCATGTGGTCTCCTCCCAGGAGGCGATGACTTATCCCGACGGCTTCCGCGGCAGTTTTCGGCTCCGCATTGACGCGACGGGCTTTGCCCATAAACAATTGGGGAGGTCGCCAAGTTCCGGGGGGACCGACGTGGGTTCGCCAGACCGGGGAGCTTGGCTAAAATAGCTGCCTAAACAAGGAGAAGGCCCTAGGCCGCGTTGGCGGCGCGGTGGCGGAAATGCGCCTCTGTCAGGTCGGCCTCGACCTTGCCCCGTTCTTCGGGGGTCTCGGCCAAGAGGTGGATATGCACCTCGTTCGCCCCAAGCTTGGCGCCCTCATGGCGAAGATGGGCGAGATTCAAGGTGACGGCATCGTCCTTGGTCTGGCCGAACATCAGGGGGGATCGCGTGCCGTCGTCGTGGCGGCGGACGAGGATGTAGTTGGCCCGAGGCAGCGCCGGGCAGCCGATCAGGGTATAGACGCTATGGAGGTAGCGCCGGCTCGAAGCGCCGCGCCAATAATGGAAGGCCTGGGCGAAGGTCGCCTCGGCGCAGATGAGTGCGGGCTCGTCCGGAGGCCCCCACGGGGCTTCATTGGTCAAATCTGACTGGTGCATCCACATGGTCCCGTTCCCGCCTTAACCTTTGAACCTGACTGTCACATGGGCGTCGCGATGACAAAATCAAGTCTGGGTGGCGGCGATTCGCAAGAACAAAGCTAGAACAGAACCTTGGCTCGGATCGAGTTAATGAAGGGTTAATCGCTGCTGCCCGGGGGAAGAATTTCCGCCCTTGACGCGTCTACGAGGCGGCTGGTGGCGCTTTCGATGGCTGTTTCCAGTCGGCATAGGAACTCGGCCTTGCCCAGACCTGGAGGAATCGGATCGAGGATTTCCACGACGATGGTGCCTGGGCGGCGGGCGATGCTTCGCCGCGGCCAGAACAGCCCTGAATTGAGTGCGACCGGCACGCAAGGAACGTCAAGGGCCTCATACAGCAGAAACACGCCGGTCTTGTAGCTGGGCGGGTCGCCCGGCGCGCGGCGCGTGCCTTCGGGAAAGATGATGATCTCACGCCCCGCCTCCACCCGCTTCTTCGCTTCGCGCAGCATGCGGCGAAGCGCGCTCGCTCCCTTATCCCGGTCGACGGGAATCATCTCGAATTTGCGGGAGAACCAGCCATGGAACGGGATCCAGAACAGCTCGCGCTTCATCAGATAGACCGGGTCACGGAAGAGCGGAATGAGGGCAAAGGTCTCCCAGGCGGATTGATGTTTAGAAGCGACGAGGCAGGCTCCCTTGGGCAGCTTTCCGGCCCCACGGACCTCGAGTTTCGTGCCGACGATGACGCGCAGGAGAAAAAGCTCGACCCGCGCATGCAGGTCGAGCGTGGCCATGGCCCAGCGCCTCGGCGCCAACAAGAGCGGCGAGCCAAGCACCAAGAACAGCGTGGTGGTCACATAGAAGAGGGCGTTGAACAGAAGCGAACGCGCCATGGCCAGGCCGTCCGTCACGGTTCGGAGGCATCCTGCACCGCGATCGCCGTTCCGCCCAAGAAGAACTTGCCGACGAAATGGGTGGCGCCGAGGCGACCGAGCGCAAGCAGATATTTGATGTATTCGCCGAGAAGAAGCCTAGTGGTCCCGGGGTAGGTCCACCACCGGTCGAGATGGGCGTTATTATCCACGACCGAATAGGGGATCAGCGTCACGTCGGGCATGACGCGCGCCAGCTCCGCGAGCGCGCGGGGCATGTGGTAGTTCGAGGTCACGACGATGATCGAATCATAGTGCTGCCGCGCCACCCACTGGCTCGTTTCGGTGGCATTGTCGATGGTGTTGCGCGCCTCGTGGTCGATATCGACGCAGCAGGAGAAATACTGGTCGCCTTGGCTAGAGAGCTGCTTCAGCTCTTCCGTCGTGGTGGTGCGATTGACGCCGGTGATCAGGAGGCGCTTTGCCTTTTGGCGCGATAACAGCTTCATCGCTTCGTCGATGCGAGCGACGCCCCCGGTCAAGACGGCGATGCCGTCGGCGGAGCGCGCCGGGTCGCGCTGTTCGCGCTCGATGGTGTCGACAAAGAGGAAAAACCCGATAACGAGCAGGACCACCACTCCCAGGAGTGCGTCGAAAAGGAGCCGCACGCCGCCGGCGAAGCCGCGAAATCTGCCCCTCGATTTCGGCTCCTCTTCCGTCACTCTTGTGCTCCGTCCAAGCGGCCGCAAGAATAGGCTTAATTAAGTCAATATCAAATCAGCTTGGGAGTACCGAAGGCGTCCGCCTTCCGGGGAGTTTAGGCGTAGGACTTGAGCACCCGGATGACACCGAGGCGCGAGGTGATCACGCAGAGCGACGCCACGACGAAGACCACGAGCACGCAGAGCAGATAGCCGGGGAAGTCAAGCTCGCCAGATCCTACCAGCCGGCTCATCTCGGTGACCGAGGTGCCGCCGCCGCCGAGCAAATGCATCATGACCGGCAGCAGCAGGAACACGAGCATCGCGCTGATCGCGCCGACAAGTGCGGCGCGCACGCCGAGCCCGAGGAAATGGCGCTCGAATTCGCGGCTGATGAAGCGCTCATTGGCGCCGACGAAATGCAACACCTCGATGATCTCGCGGTTCGAGGCCATGGCGCTGCGGGTGGCCGACACGATCACCGCGACCGTCGCCGCGGCGACGAGGCCAAGCACGGCGAGGCCGCCAAGCGCCGCCGACCGGGTCAAGGTCCTGATCTCGGCGCGCCAGCGGCGATGATCGTCCAGAGTCACGCCTTCAAAATTCTGCGACAGCGCCGCGCTGATGGTCTTGATGTCCGGCGGATTGGAGCGGTCGATCTCCACCGCGATCAGGCGGGGGATCGGCAGGGCCGAGAGTGCGTCGCTGCGGCCGAGCCAGGGTTCGAGCAGCTTGGCCGAATCCTCTGCGGTCAAGGGCTTCACTCTGGTGATCCCCGATTGCTTGGCGAGGAACAGGGACACCAAGGTCATCTTCTTCTCGATGTCGGCGGTGTTGACCGGATCGAGCTCGATGGTGATCTCGCTCGCGATGTCGTTGACCCAGGCGCGCGCGGATTGATTGACCATGTAGACGGCGCCGGCGGTGAGGCAGGCGAGGAAGGACATGATGGCGATCACCACGGTGAGGGCGTTGCCGGCGATGGAGGCCGAGGGCACGATCTGCGCCGTCTTCGGCTGAAAGCGCGCGGGCAGGAGCCCGGCCAGGAGATTGGCCCAAGGGTATGCACGCAGATTGTCGATGAAAGCCCGGGCGCTGATCATCTGAGGTCCAGATGGCCTTCGTAGAGCACAAGACGCGGGGCGTCGAGCTGATCCATGAGGGCATAATCATGGGTGGCGATGATCACCGACGTGCCGAGGCGATTGAGCTCGACGAAGAGCCTGAGTAGGCGGTCGGCGATCAACGGATCGACATTGCCGGTCGGCTCGTCGGCCAGCAGCAGCTCCGGCCGGCCGATCACGGCGCGGGCGATCGCCGCCCTCTGCTTCTCGCCGCCAGATAGAATCTCGGGATAGGCATCGACGCGGTCTCCCAATCCCACCCAGCGCAACAAATCAGTCACGTCCTCGCGATAGTCGGATTCCTTTTTGCCCATGACCCGCAGCGGCAGAGCGACATTTTCCCACGTGGTCAGATGGTCGAGCAGCCGGAAGTCTTGAAACACGATGCCGATTCGCCGTCTGAGCTCGGCCCTGCCAGCTGGCGTGAGCTCCAAGGCGTTCTCGCCGAAGACATGGATCAAGCCCCGGCTCGGGCGTATCGACATGAACAGGAGACGCAACAGCGACGTCTTGCCAGCTCCGGAGGGGCCGGTAAGGAAGTGAAACGACCCCGGTATCACGTGGAAGGTGACGTCGCGCAGGATCTCGGGACCAGTGCCGTAGCGCAGGCCGACATTTTCAAAGCGGATCACGCTTAGTCCTCGACCCTCTTAACATTCGGCTCAACTTGCGTCTTTATGCGGAACTCGCTGTCCGGTATCAATGGAATAGGGCAAAGGCGTGGGCCGCTTCGTAGGATGCGGAGATAGGCCCGCGAAGGTTTTTGGAACGATGACGGTCATTATCTGTCCTGCTTGCGGCGCGCGCTACGAGATCGCTGCAATTATCCCACCCGAAGGGCGGCGCGTCCGCTGTAGCAAATGCGCTCATGTTTGGCAGGCGAAGGCGGTCGTCGAGCCTGGGATGCCTCCTGCCGTTCTCGCCCCGCGACCTCCAGTCGCGGCCTCACCGCGACCTCCAGTCGAGGCGCCGCGCCCAGCACCAACGCCACCTCGGCCCGCGCCGATGGGGCCCGCTCGGGGGGCGCCTTCGGGAGCAAAGGATCAGTTCCCAGCTTTCCCACCCAAGTCGCCGAATGGGCCATTGCCTGGCGGCCGGCCGATCGCCGCGGCCGGCGCCGATGCCTCATTGGGCAGCGACGAGGATTTTCAGCCTGACGTCGGGGGGGGCGATGGCCAGGGCACCATCAGCTCCTGGTCGAGTTCCGACGCTTCGGGTCAGGACTTCGGCAGCTTCAATGCCGAGGCCTCTACCGAGCCCGTAGCCGAGAGCGCGGATGCCTCCGGCGCCGCCGGGCGTCGTAGGCTTAAGCTTCCATCGCGGGTCGCCATGGGTTGGGGCGGCCTTGCGCTTCTGCTCGCCGTGCTGGCGGCCATCGTGGCGCTCGTGCCGAAGGCCGTGGTCTCGGTCCTGCCCGGAGCCAACCGGCTCTACGCGATGATGGGCAACCCGGTGAACATGAACGATCTGGTCATTGTCGATGTCACCTCTGGCTGGGGCGTCGCCGGCGGGCAACAGGTGCTGGAGATCGCGGGCTATGTCGCCAATCGCGCTTCGCAGCAGCTGACGGTTCCGACCGTGGTGATCGCCTTACAGGATCCAGATGGCAAAATGCTCCAGGAATTCAACACCAAGGTGCCCCCGATCGCTCCCGGCGCACGCGTGCCCTTCACCGCGCAGATCAGCTCCACGCCGGAAACAGTCCGTAGCGTCAAGGTTTACCTCGCCAAGGCAGACTGACGATCATGATGTCGGCCCCGAACAGCGCGATCAAACCGCTGTTCAGTGCCGAGGCGATCGCTATGCGGGTGGGCGAACTCGCCCGCGATATCGCCGCGGCACGGCTTGACGACCCCATCATCGTGGCCGTGCTCAAGGGGAGCTTCGTTTTCGCCGCCGATCTGGTCCGGGCGCTCCAGCGCGAGGGACTAAGCCCAGAGATCGAATTTATCTATCTCGCAAGTTATGACGGCGCGCCCACATCCGCGGGCGAGGTCAGAGTGGTGCGCGACGTGGAAAGCGATCTCGACAATCGCAACGTCGTCATCGTCGACGACATTCTCGATTCGGGTCGCACGCTCGCCTTCGCCAAGGGGCTGATGTCGGCGCGTGGCGCCAAGCGCGTGCTTACTTGCGTCCTCGTCGACAAGCAGGTGCCGCGCGAGGCGCAGATCGCGGCGGATTTCAGCGGCTTCGTCTGCCCGCCGGTGTTCGTGGTGGGCTACGGCATGGATCTGCACAATCGCTACCGCGAACTGCCTTTTATCGGCGAGATGGCGGTGGCGGACTAATAGGACTGGATCAGGCGCTCAAGATAGTCGAGTTCGATCGTCGGCCGGGACGGATCGCCGAGCCGGCGCCGGAGCTCGTCCAGGACCTGGCGCGCCCGCTGAATGTCGATCTGGTCGGGAACCTGAACGCTGAGACCAAGGTCGGGCCGGTTGCTGCGGTCGGGCCGGCCGAGCGGATCGCGCCCATTATTGCCCTTGCCCTGGCCCGCCTGGGCCTGACCACCATCCATCATCTGCTCCGCCATGGACTCGGCGCCCTTGCGCAATTGGTCGAGCGCGCGGCCCTGTTCGTCGGTGGCGCGGGAAAGATTCTTCTGTCCGATGGACTCCTGGGCTTCCCCCATGGCCTCGCCGGCCTTCTCGAGCTGGTTGGGCGGGCTCGCGCCGTCGATCCGCAAGCGGTCGAGCAGGCTTTGTAGCTTCTCGCGCAAGTCACCTTGCCGCTGTCCAAGCTGATCGAATTGGCTTGGGCGCTGACCGCGGGCTTGCTGGCCGGGCCTTTGACCGGGCTTGCCCTGGCCGCCCGATTTTCCTTGGCCGGCGTCGTTGCCTTGCGCGCTCTGACCGGTGTTCGAGCTTTGCTCCTGGGGCATGCCGAATGGCTCCATGAACATGCCGTTGCCAAACTGCATCGGCTGGCCCGGCGGGCTCACCTTGAACTCATTGCCATCCCTGTCGCCTTGCTCGCGCTCGGCGCCAAAGGTCTCGTCGAGCAGCTTCTGCTGATTCTGAACCAGCTCGTTCAGGTCTTGCATCATCTTCGTGGCGCGCTGCTGCTTGGCGTCATCGGCGAAGGTGCCGGTCTGCATGCGCTCGAGAATATCCTTCAGCTCGCTCAGCATCTGCTCGGCGAGATCCTTGGACCCTGACTTGGCCAGTTCCTCGATATTGTTGAGGAGCTTGTCGAGGTCCTGCTGGGACACGAGCTGGTCGCCGTCCTGGCTTTCTTGCTGGGGCAGATTGCCTTTCTGCTGCGCCTGCTCGGCCAGGGCCTGCAAATAGCGCGAAAGCGCCGCGCGCAGCTCCTCGACCAGGCTCTGGATCTCGTCGGGCGAGGCGTTGTCCTTCAGCGCCTGCATCAGCCGCTCCTGCGCCGACTTCACGTCGCGCTCGGCCTCGGGCAGGTCGCCATCTTCGATGCGAAGCGCCAGATCCCACAATTGGTCGACCACGCTCGCCACGCTCGCCGGCGAGGGATCGGTGTTGAGCCGCCAATAGGCATCGCGCAGGCCAAGATAGATGGAGCTGTCCTGGATCGCCCGCTCGCCGCCAAGCGTCAGCGCGTCGAGGGCGCGGGACACATCGTCGACTGAATCGCGCTCGCGCACGAGCTTCTTGCGCTGCTCGACCACCGCCTTGGCCAGCGGCTTGGTGAATTTGCGCTCGGGCAGAATGAATTCGTAGCCTTCGCTAGTCCCGGTCTGACCGGCCTGGTCGCGCGCGGCCAGCGTCATGTGGACCTTGAGCCCGGCCCAGGGGTGAGCGGTCAGATCCTGGGAGGCATTGCCCTCGATCTGCTTGGCGTTGCTGCGCGGCAATTGCAGCGGCATGACGGGGGCCTCGCGCAAGGGGTCGGCTTCCGGCTTGCCGCCGTCGAGTTCCGGCAGCGGCGTCACGGTCCCCGCAGCGTCGATGAGCTCGAATTTTGCCTCGGCGCTCGCCACGCCGTGATCGTCGCTGGCGCGGTAGCTCAAGCGCAAGGCGGCGCGGGGCGTCGTGGTCGGGTTGCCCAACAGGGCGATATGGGGCGCTTCGTCCGCGATCAGCTCGAATCGCCATTTGGCGACAACGTTGCCGGCGACGACAACATCGGCGGCGCCGGGGGTCATCAGCGGCAGGTTGAACTCGATGAGCCCCTGACTGCCGCTGGTCTTGGGCGTCGCGGCCTGCGGCTGGGAACCATCGTCGGGATGGGAAACGAGGCTCACGCTTTCGCCTCGCGGCGAATAGGCCCTGACGACGAGCTCGCTCCGTTCCGGCACGGACAGGGCGCGGAATGTCTCGGCCCCGGCGCCGACGGGCTCGCTGCCGTCGGCGAGCACGATGGGAGCGATGCCGGTATAGACCGGCGGCGTGACCCAGGCGTCGAGACGAAGCAGCGCTGTGGCCGTCGGGGGCGCGGGTGCGAAGGCTGACATGATGCGGTTCCATCCATTCGGCCCCGCCGCGAGCGCGCCGACGAAGAGGAGAAGCAGCAGGGCTGAGCGGATGGCGTAAGGGTCCTTGCGGTCGGTCCGCGGTGCGGGCCAGCTCGGCTTCAGCTTCGACACGAGCCGGCCAAGCCGCTCGCGGTGGGCGGCCCAGAGCATGGTGGTCTCGGCTCGCGGGGCGGTGCCGAGCCGGTCCTCATAGGACGATGCCGGCCGGTGCTTGATGTCGGCGTTCTGCTCCAGGCGGCGGAGCGCCTCGGCCCGCGTCGGCAAGCGGAGGCGCAGAAGCGGCAGAAGCGAGGCGAGCAGCGCGAGGCCGAAGGCGATGAGCAGGCCGCGGTGAACGAGCGGCGGCAGAAAACGCCACAGATCGAACAGCGACGGGATGAGGAAGGACGCGAGCACGAGGAAAGGCCAGAGCAGAGCTTCCCAGACGCCCTCGCCGATCAGCGCGAGCCGGCTCAAGCGCACGCGCCATTCAAAGCGCCGGGCGAGCGACTTGTCCTCCGGCGTTTCCGGGGGCGTTCGGTTCTGATCAGTCACGTTTCGCATCATCGTCGAGGCTTAGCATAAAGCGTGGAGCGGGCGGGTAATACAAGCGTGATGCACGTAATGTGGGGAGCGATGGGGGCGAAACGGAGGCCCTAACGGGCCTCGCGGCCTAGAGCCAATCGGGCAGCCGCTCCGCCGCCAGCATGTCGTCGTAGCTTGGTCTTGGCCGCGTCACGGCAAAGCGGTCGCCCGCAACCAGCACCTCCGGCACCAGGAGCCGGCTGTTATATTCAGAGGCGAGCACGGCGCCATAGGCCCCCGCCGTCATGATGGCAACGAGATCGCCGTCGCGGAGTTCGGGCAAGGGCCTGGCGAGCGCGAGATAGTCGCCGGTCTCGCAGATGGGGCCCACGACATCGGTGACCGCCGTCGCCGACCCGTCCGCGGGCTCAGCCACGGGCCAGATCTCGTGATAGGCGTCGTACAAAGTGGGGCGGATGAGATCGTTCATCGCCGCGTCGATGATGGTGAAACTCTTAGGCTGGCCGTGCTTCACATAAATGACGCGCGAAACGAGGATGCCCCCATTGGCGGCGATCATGCGCCCAGGCTCGAACAGGAGCTTGCAGCCGAGACCGCCGACCGCCTCCATCACCAGCTTGCCATAGGCTTGCGGCAAAGGTGGAGCCGGCGCGTCGCTTCGGTAAGGCACGCCGAGGCCGCCGCCGAGATTGACGAAATCGATGGCGAAGCCGTTGGCGTGAAGCACGCCGACAAGTTCCTTCAACAGGGCAAAGGCGTTGCGGAAGGGGGCAAGGTCGGTGATCTGGCTGCCGATATGCATGTGCACGCCGCGCGGCTCGACCCCCGGCAGCGCGCGCGCGAGCTGATAGAGCGGCAGCGCTTGCGCGAAGGGCACGCCGAATTTGTTCTCGGCGTTGCCGGTCGCGATCTTATGGTGGGTCTTGGCGTCGACGTCGGGATTCACTCTGAGCGCGATGCGGGCAGACAGGCCGAGCGCGGCTGCCGTCTCGCTCAACAGGCGAAGCTCCGGCTCCGACTCGACGTTGAAGGCGAAGATGCCCTCTTTCAGCGCGAAGGCCATCTCGTCTTGGGTCTTGCCCACGCCGGAGAAGGCGATCTTGCCGGCGGGAACGCCGATGGCGAGCACACGGCGGAGTTCGCCTTCTGACACCACGTCCATGCCGGCGCCGAGGCGGGCGAGCGTGGCGAGCACGGCCAGGCTGGAATTGGCTTTGACCGAGTAGCAGATTTCGGCGTCGGTGCCCGCGAAGGCGTCGGCGAAGACGCGAAAATGGCGCTCCAGCGTCGCGGTCGAATAGCAATAGAAGGGCGTGCCGACCGCCTCGGCGATCAGGGCAAGGCTAACGTCCTCGGCGTGGAGGAGTCCTTGCCGGTAAGCAAAGTGGTGCATGGGAAGGCTTATGGAGCCCCGAGCAGTCGGTCAATCCAAAGCGACCGGGCCGGCGCTTGCGACATCTTGGTCTCGGGATCGGCCTTGGTCTCGGGATAGCTGGGCTTCGGCCGGTCGAGCGAGCCGCGCTTGCCGCAGGCACTCAAGCCCAGGCTGAGGATCAGCGCAATAGCTAGGAGGACGCGCAAAGCGCTTCCCATGGTCGTGCCCCTTTGACCGGGCCCTTACGCAGCGGCCCTTTGGTCCTTTCTATCGCGTTAAGCCATCCTTCTTCAAACGCTTTATCCAGCGCCGGGCTTCCCGCCGCACATTCTGGGGGGCCGTACCACCATAAGATGTCCGGCTTTTGACCGATTTGCCTATATCGAGCACGGCGATCACGCCTTCCGTGATTCGGGGCTCGATCTGTTGCAATTCGGCGAGGCTGAGCTTGGCCAGGCCGCAACCCTTGGCATCGGCCAGCGCCACGATTCGTCCGGTGGCGTGGTGGGCCTCCCGGAAGGGCAGGCCGGCCTGGCGCACGAGCCAGTCGGCGAGGTCGGTGGCGGTGGCGTGACCGCCGCCGGCGGCCTTCTTCATCGCGCGCGGATCAGGCTCCAGGTCGCCAACCATGCCGGTCATGGCCGCGAGTCCGAGCTTGAGCGAATCGAGCGCGTCGAAGGTCGGCTCCTTGTCCTCCTGCATGTCCTTGGCATAAGCGAGCGGCAGTCCCTTCATCACCATGAGCAGCGCGAGGAACGCGCCGGAGATGCGGCCGGTCTTGGCGCGGACGAGTTCGGCCGCGTCGGGGTTGCGCTTCTGTGGCATGATCGAGGAGCCGGTCGAATAACGGTCGGAGAGGCGGGCGAAGCCGAATTGCGGCGAGGTCCAGAGCACGATCTCTTCGCCCAGCCGCGACAGATGCATGGCGGCGATGGCGGCCGCGGCCATGGTCTCGAGCGCGAAGTCGCGATCCGACACGGCGTCGAGCGAATTGGCCGAGGGCCGCGCGAAGCCGAGCGCCTTCGCCGTCGCTTCCCGGTCGATGGGGAAGCTCGTGCCGGCGAGCGCCGCCGCACCGAGCGGAGATTCGTTCAGACGCGTCCGCGCATCGGCGAAACGTCCCCGGTCACGGCCGAACATCTCGACATAAGCGAGGCAGTGATGGCCGAAGGTGACCGGCTGGGCGTTCTGCAAATGGGTGTAACCCGGCATCACCGTCGCCGCGTGCGCGTGCGCGGTCTCGGCCAGAACGGATTGAAGCCCGGCGAGCATCGCATCGACGATATCGATCTCGTCCCGCACATAGAGGCGGAAGTCCGTCGCCACCTGGTCGTTACGCGATCGCGCCGTGTGCAGTCTGCCGGCGACCGGCCCGATCAACTCGGCCAGTCGGCTCTCGATATTCAGATGAATGTCCTCGAGCGACCGGCTGAAGGTGAATTTGCCGGCTTCGATCTCGGCCGCGATCTTGTCCAGGCCGCGCGCGATCTTGTCAGCTTCGCCCTTGGTGACGATGCCGGTTTCGGCCAGCATGGCGGCATGAGCCTTGGACGCAAGAATGTCGTGGCGCCAGAGGCGCTTGTCGAAGCCGATGGAGGCGTTTATCTCCTCCATGATCGCGGCGGGGCTCAAAGAGAAGCGGCCGCCCCACATGGTATTGGTCACAGAACGAGCCCTGTCCAAAGCGAGGGTGAGCGAGGAAGACGTGAACAGAAGCGAAAAACGCGACCGCGACGGGTCGCCGGCCACCATTGTCATCATCGCGCTACTGGCGGCGATTGCCGGGTTCGGCACGGTATATTGGAGTTTTGCCCCTTCTGACAATGGCCGCATTGCCCTTTCGCCCGGAAAGGAGAGTGAGGGAGCGGCGAGCGGAGGCATGGGGCAAGGGCCGCTTGCCGGCCTGAACACGGGCGCGATGGCGCCTTTCGTCATCAGGTCGAAGCCTGAAGCTGTGCCCGAAATCAATTTCGCCGGCGCTAATGGCGCGCCGGAATCGTTAAGCGACTGGCGGGGCAAAGTGGTGCTGCTCAACATCTGGGCCACGTGGTGCGTGCCCTGCCGCGAAGAGATGCCGGCGCTCGACAAGCTTCAAGCCGACCTCGGCGGCAAGGATTTCGATGTGGTCGCGGTCAATATCGATCGAGGCGGCGGCGACAATCCCAAGAAGTTCCTGGCCGAGACCGGGGCCACGCATCTAACCCTCTACACCGATCCCAGCGGCAAGCTGTTCGCCGCGCTGAGGGCGGTCGGCATGCCGACGACCTTGCTGCTCGACCGCGAGGGGCGCGAGATCGGCCGCCTCGTCGGGCCGGCGAAATGGGATTCGCCCGAGGCGCTGGCTCTGATCAAGGCCGCGATCGCGGCGTCCGCGAATGCCTAAGCAACGCCTTCGGCCGAAAGGAGCGCAGCCATGAGCTCCGCCAGCATCGACGACATTCTCCGCTTCTGGTTCGTGGAGCTTCAGCCCAAGGACTGGTTCCGCAAGGACGAGGCGATCGATGCGACCATCGTCTCGCGCTTTGGCCCGACCTATCGTGAGCTCAGCGCCGGCGTACCCGCCTCCTGGCTCGGAACGTCAAGGGGCGTTCTGGCCGCGATCCTCGTGCTCGACCAGTTCCCGCGCAACATGTTCCGCGATGACCCGCGTGCCTTCGCCACCGACGCCGAGGCGCTCACACTGGCCAAGCGCGCCATTGCCGACGGGATCGACGTGAAGCTCCAGCCAGAGCAGCGCGCTTTCATCTACATACCCTTCCAGCATTCGGAGGACGCGGCCGATCAGGAGCGGTCGGTCGCGCTGTTCACCATGCTCGGGCTTCCGCTCAATCTCGATTTCGCCGAAAGGCATCAGGCGATCATCGACCGCTTCGGCCGCTTCCCGCATCGCAACGCCGTGCTCGGACGGCCATCGACGGAAGCGGAGCAGGCGTTTCTCGCCGAGCCCGGCTCGTCCTTCTGAGCCCTATCGCGCGCGCTCGATCGCGTCGTGGTCGAGGCTGTAGGTGATGCGGCAGGTTTCGCTGCCCGGCCGGTCGCAGGCGCTGCCCGCCATGACGACTTGCAGTTCGGGCTTGCCGCCGCGCCGGACGAATCGATAGCTCTTCACCGTCTCCTCGAAGGTGAGGGGCCAGGCGGTGGCGCCGTTCCACAGGAAGATTTGCAAGTCACAGCCGTCCGCGCCGCACATCGGGTTAATGCCGCCTTCGCAGTCGAACTTGGCGTAATCGGCAACCCAGTCCTCGCCGCCGTCCCCATTCACATCGTCGAAGCTGAGTACGGCATCGGCATGGGGGGTGCCATCCAAATCCTTGCATGACTGGGCCGCATAGGCGATTTCGGCCGCGACATTGTCAGGCGCTTCGCCGGCAAAGGCGCAGAGACTCCCGCCGAGGATCAGCAGTGCTGTAAGCAAATTCGGGATAAGTGGTGTCAGTTTGCGCGCCGGCGGGAGCAAGGGCGAAATGGCTCAGTTGGCTGCGGCGTTGAGGTTGCGGATCTGGGGCTGCGCCTTGGCAGCGCTGCCGGCGGTCCGCTTGCGCTTCTTCTTCTTGGCTCGGCCCGGCCCGCAGATGTCGTTGCGGAGATGAGCCGGCCCCTCATTCATCGAGGTTTGAATGGCCATGCCGTCGATGGTGGTGCCGAACAGCGACTTCCAGAAATAGCGCTTGAAGCCATTCTCGAGCAAATTGGCGGCGCGGTCGCTCCGGATTGCGACCGATGGCTCGCCGAGCACCACGGCTACGAGCTTGCGGCCGTCGCGCGTGGCGCTCACCACCACGTTGAAGCCGGAATCGCAAATGAACCCGGTCTTCATGCCGTCGGCCCCCGGAAAGGAGATCAGGAGCCCGTTGTGGGTCCGCATCACCTTGTTGCCGACCTTCACATTGGGCATGGCGAAGATGTCAGCATATTCGGGGAACTCGACGATCAGGGCTCGGGCGAGCTTGGCGAGATCGCGCGCAGTCGTGAATTGGTCTTCATTCGGGAGCCCGTTGGGGTTTGCGAACTTGGTTCGCGTCATGCCGAGCTTGTGCGCGGCTTCATTCATACGCTGGACGAAGGCCTCTTCGCTGCCGCCAACGGCCTCGGCGATCATCATCGCGACGTCGTTCGCGGATTTGACGATCAGGACCTTGAGCCCGGTCTCCAGCGTGATCTTGCCGCCGACCGGAAGCCCGAGCTTGGTCGGGGCCTGGGACACCGCCTTCTTCGAGCAGGT
The DNA here is from genome assembly GCA_038326945.1 of Hyphomicrobiales bacterium. Classification (GTDB taxonomy): domain Bacteria; phylum Pseudomonadota; class Alphaproteobacteria; order Rhizobiales; family Methyloligellaceae; genus Methyloceanibacter. The sequence goes on along the minus strand of JBBQKN010000012.1, from coordinate 22,048 downwards.
GATGTCGCTATCGAGTTTGACCTCACCCTTCTTAATCGCCTGGAAGGTGACATAGGCCGTCATCATCTTGGTCAGCGAAGCGGGGAACCAAGGCGCGTCGAGATCCTCGGCGTAGAAGATGGTCCCATTGTAGGGCTCGAACACGAGAGCCGGCCCGGCACTGGCGGCCGTCGGAGCCAAAAGCATCGCTCCCACGAGAAGGCCGAGGCCCGCGCGTCTCAACATCATGTGCTCCCCTTCATTTTGGGTGTGCCTCACACCAAGCCGAGCCGGGCGCTGGCTCGGAACCCCCGTAATTAGATGTCAAGCTCTCCTGCCCTATACTCACCGTAAATTCGACTGTTCCGTGGCACTCGGCGCGGATTGATCCCATTCACCGGTTCCTGTGGTGCTTTTATGCCGCGTGAAGGGAAAACAGCCGGTTTGGCGCGGGCGGAGAGTAGCGCAGCGCCCTCAATCCGCAACCGGGAAATCGCGATTTGCCGCTGCCATGGCGGAGTACTGCCCCGGCCGCGCCCGATTCGGAGTATCTTGGTTGCGGGAGTGGCCCCTCCCGGGACGGATTTTTAGCATGGATGCACAGACGAGACGCCGGCAGCTTGTCGCCGCCCTCGGCCGCGTGGCGGCGGGCGACCGCGACGCTCTCCGCCTCGTTTATGCCAACACCTCGGCGAAGCTATTCGGCGTCGGCCTGCGTATCTTAAATGACAGAAGCGAGGCCGAGGATTTGTTGCAAGAGGTCTATCTTACCGTGTGGCGAAAGGCAGCGCGCTTCGATGAGAGCGTGGCGAGCCCGATCAGTTGGCTCGTGGCCATCGCGCGCAACCGCGCCATCGACCGTTTGCGCTCGGGTCGTGTCGCCCGTGCCAGCCTGCCGATCGAGGCCGCCGACGACGTGGCCGACGCAAGCCCAAGCGCCGTCGATCTGATCGAAACCGGCCAGGAGCGGGCGCGCCTCAACGATTGCCTGCGAGAACTCGAGGATCGCCAATCGGCGGCGATCAGAGCGGCGTTCCTGGACGGGCTGACCTATGACGAGCTTGCGCGCAAATCCGCCGTCCCGCTCGGCACCATGAAGAGCTGGATCAGGCGCGGGTTGTTGAAACTGAGAGCGTGTTTGGAGCGATGAGCGACGACCAGACCATAGGCGCGGGCGAGGATCGCGATTTTCTCGCTGCCGAATACGTCCTTGGCGTGCTTGGCGCCGAGGAGCGTCGCGCCCTCGAGCTTCGGCTTGAGCGCGAGCCTGAGTTGGCGACCGAAATTGCGTTCTGGGAAGCGCGCCTCGCCGTGCTCGCCGAAGGCGTCGCGCCCGTGCCGCCGCCGGCGGAGGTGTGGCAACGCATCGAAGCGCGCATTGCCGTCAAGCCGGCCCCCGAGCCAGGCGGCCTATGGCAGAGCCTCGCCTTCTGGCGCCCTGTTGCCCTCGCTTCGGCGGGGCTCGCGGCCGCGAGCATGGCCGGTCTCATCTATCTTGCCCAGATTCCTGCGCTCGGGCCGCCGCTGGTCGCCCAGCTCGACGAGAAGTCGGGCCAGCCCGGGTTCCTTGCCGCGTCCAATCCCGCCGATGGCAGCGTCACCATCGTGCCCGCAGCGTTGATTACAGGCCAGCAGCAGCAATCTTATGAATTGTGGGTGATCCCGCCGGGCGGCACCCCGCACTCGCTCGGTCTGGTCGATCCGACGCGGCCGGTGAAGGTCGCGGTTCCGCCCGAGCTGCAGCCGCATGTGAGCGTCGATTCGACCCTCGCCATTACCCTCGAGCCGCGTGGAGGCTCCCCGACAGGCCAGCCCACCGGCCCGATCATCGCCAACGGCAAGCTCGCGAGCCTGTAGGGGCTTCTCTGCCGCCCCGTCACGCCCGGACCCGATCCGGGTAGAGGTCCCATCATCGAGCTCACGAAAAGTTCACTCGCCCCCAGGCGTCCGGGCGAACCGTTTTCCGTAGCTACAGCATCAAATGGGCGATCGGACAAAATGGCCAGCCGGTTCGACCCCTGGATCAACAGGCCGCCAACAAACTGAGGAGAACCCCATGAAGACGATCTTCCTTGCCATCGCATTGATTGCCACCGCCGCCGCCGCGCCGGCAATGGCCGAGCAGTTCGCTTACGCCCAGACCTACCACCCGTAGGCGTCGCGGGTTCCCGGTTCGGTGATCGCATGACCACCACCAACCTATTCCCCCTGCCTTATTGGGCACCCGCTTTCCGGCGGGTGCCCTTTTCGGTTGAGACCGATACCGGGGCGCGTCACCACCCTCGGAACCCAGAGCCGCGCCTTGGCGAAGCTCTAGACCCGGCGTTCCCGCCTCCCTCACGAAAAGTTCAACACGCATCACCGCGTCCGCCGCGCGCACTCCTCCGTAACTGCTGGCGACACCTCGAATGAGAGGTGCCCCCAATCAGCTAAGGAGAATCACGATGAAGTTTTCAAGTGTTGTGCTGTCCGGTGTTGCCGCCGCGGCTCTGGCCGTATCGGCTGTCGCCATTGCTCCCAGTGTGGCCAAGGAGATGAGTGTCACCGTTGGCGGTGCGGCGATGTATCCGTCCAAGAACATCATTCAGAACGCGGTCAACTCGAAGGATCACACCACGCTCGTCGCCGCGGTCAAGGCCGCAGACCTGGTCGATACGCTGTCGGGCCCGGGCCCGTTCACGGTATTCGCGCCGACGAACGCGGCCTTCGCCAAGCTGCCCAACGGCACGGTCGACACTTTGCTTAAGCCCGAGAACAAGGACCAGCTCGTGGGTGTTCTTACCTACCACGTGGTTCCCGGCCGCCTCACCGCCAAGGATCTGATGACCATGGCCAAGAAGGACGGCGGCAAGACCACGCTGAAGACGGTCGAGGGCGAAGAGCTCACGGTTCAGATCAAGGACGGCGAGTTGTGGATCTGGGACGCCAAGGGCGATTCCGCCAAAATCACGGTCAAGAACGTGATGCAGTCGAACGGCGTCATCCATGTGATCGACACCGTGCTCATGCACGGCTAATCGCTTCGCGGCTTCCCCGCTTCGCGGGTTTCCCCCCGCCTGGAAGCCATCGGCCTGAGCCCGCCGCGATTGCCTCGCGGCGGGTTTCTTTATGCGCGCTCAGTCCTTCTCGATCAGCACGGCGCGGAAGTCGTTGACGTTGGTGAGCGTCGGGCCGGTCATCAAGAGATCGCCGATGCCCTTGAAGAAGGTCCAAGGATCGTTGTCGGCGAGCATGGCCTTGGCGTCGAGACCGGCGGCGGCGGCGCGAGCGAGCGTGTCGGGGGTCATGATGGCGCCGGCATTGTCCTCGGAGCCGTCGATGCCGTCGGTGTCGGCGGCGACGCCGTAAATGCCGGGCTTGCCCTCGAGCGCGATGGCAAGCGCTAGCAGGAATTCGGTGTTGCGGCCGCCTTTGCCTTTGCCCTTGAGCGTGATCGTGGTCTCCCCGCCGGACAACAGCACGCAAGGCGCCGCGGCCGGTTGCGAGAACTCGGCGCATTGGCGCGCGATGCCGGCGTGGACGAGCCCCACGTCGCGCGACTCGCCCTCGAGCGCGTTGCCGAGAATGACCGGGGTCACGCCGTGAGTGCGGGCAACGGCAGCGGCGGCCTCGAGCGAGGCTTGCGGCGTCGCGATCATGATGTTCTCGACGCGTGCCAGACGCGGGTCGCCGGGCTTCGGCGTTTCCTCGGCGCCGCTGTTGAGGCGAGCAATGATCGAGGGTGGCGGCACGATGCCGTATTTGTCGAGAATGGCGAGCGCGTCGGCGAATGTCGTGGAGTCGTGAACCGTCGGCCCTGAGGCGATCACCGATGGGTCGTCTCCGGGCACGTCGGAGATCATCAGGCTTACGACTTTCGCTGGCGATGCCGCGAGCGCGAGGCGTCCGCCCTTGATCGCCGAGAGATGCTTCCGCACCGCGTTCATCTCGCCGATGGTGGCACCCGATTTGAGCAGCGCCTTGTTCACCGCCTGCTTGTCCTCGAGGCTCACGCCTTCAGCCGGCAGAGCGAGCAGGGCCGAGCCGCCGCCGGAGATGAGGCAAAGCACGAGATCGTCGGATGAGAGTCCCTGCACGAGCTGGAGGATGCGCGCCGCCGCCTCGCGGCCAGCCGCGTCAGGCACCGGGTGGGCGGCCTCGATCACCTCGATCCGCGTTGTCGGCAGGCGGTGGCCGTAGCGGGTCACCACCAGGCCTTCGAGCGGCCCCTTCCAATTGTCCTCGACCGCCTTGGCCATGGCCCCGCTGGCTTTGCCCGCGCCAATTACGATGGTGCGGCCCTTGGGCGGTGCAGGCAAATGCGGCGGCAGGCAGAGCGCGGGCTGAGCGGCGTCAACCGCCGCCTGAAACATGGACTTCAACAGGTCGACTGGCGTCATTTGGGTCTCCCTCCGGCCGCTGAAACTGCACAGACGATTGCAAGATGGCAAGTGAATGAATTACCCTGCCTATTCCAGTGGCAATTGCCGCACGTCAGTTCCCAGGGGCAGTCCTCAATGTCAGTCGAATCGCGTGAGAGCGCCAATAAAACCCGGCGCCCAGACGAACAACACCGCAGGCCGAAATCCGACATCGAAATCTCGCAAGCGGCTACGATGCGGCCGATTATCGAGGTGGCCGCGGACAAACTCGATATTCCCGCCGAATACGTGCTGCCTTACGGGCACTACAAGGGGAAGATCTCGCTTGACTACATCGCGTCTCTTGCCAATCGACCAGACGGGAAGCTGATCCTGGTCACCGCGATCACGCCGACGCCCGCGGGCGAGGGCAAGACCACGACCACGGTCGGTCTTGGCGACGCGCTCAATCATATCGGCAAGAAGGCGCTCGTCTGCGTGCGCGAGCCGAGCCTTGGGCCTTGCTTCGGCATGAAGGGTGGGGCGGCCGGCGGCGGCTACGCGCAGGTCGTGCCGATGGAGGACATCAATCTCCACTTCACCGGCGATTTCCATGCGATTGGCGCCGCCAACAATTTGCTCGCGGCGCTGATCGACAACCACGTCTATTGGGGCAACAAGCTCGACATCGACACCCGCCGCGTCACCTGGCGCCGCGCGGTCGACATGAACGACCGGGCGCTGCGCCAGATCGTCAGCTCTCTCGGCGGAGCGGCCAACGGCTTCCCGCGCGAGGCGGGCTTCGACATCACCGTGGCGAGCGAGGTCATGGCTATTTTCTGCCTTGCCACCGACCTTGCCGATTTGCAGCGGCGGCTCGGCAATATTCAAATCGGGCAAACGCGCGACAAGAAGGCGGTGAAGTCGAGCGATCTTTCCGCCGCCGGCGCCATGGCGGCGCTGCTTAAGGACGCGCTGGCCCCGAACCTGGTGCAGACGCTCGAGAACAACCCGGCCTTCGTCCATGGCGGCCCATTCGCCAATATCGCGCATGGCTGCAATTCGGTGATCGCCACCAAGGCCGCGCTGAAGCTCGCCGATTACACCAACACCGAAGCCGGCTTCGGCGCCGATCTCGGAGCGGAGAAATTCTTTGACATCAAATGCCGGAAAGCCGGGCTGAAGCCGGATTGCGCCGTGCTGGTGGCGACCATCCGCGCGCTCAAGATGCATGGCGGAGTCGCCAAGGACGACCTGAAGAAGGAAAATCTACAGGCGCTGGAGAAGGGCTTCGCCAATCTGGAACGACACGTTCAGAATCTCAGGCGCTACGATTTGCCGGTGATCGTCTCCCTTAATCGCTTTTCGACCGATACCGAGGCCGAAGTGGCGCTGCTCCAGCGTCTCTGCGCCGCAATCAGCGTCGAATGCGTGCTGGCCGATCATTGGGCGCAAGGCGGCGAGGGCGCCGCCGACCTCGCCCATGCGGTGGTGCGCACGATCGAGACCAAGCCCAGCGATTTTCACCCGCTTTACCCCGACGACATGTCGCTCTGGGACAAGACCCGCACGATCGCCCAGGAGATCTACGGCGCCGCCGATATCAGCGCCGATAAGAGCGTGCGCGACCGCTTCGCCGAGCTGGAGAAGGAGGGTTTCGGCAAATTCCCGATCTGCATCGCCAAGACCCAATACAGCTTTTCCACCAATCCGGATGCCAAGGGCGCTCCCAGCGACCACATCATTCCGATCCGGGAGATCAGGCTCTCGGCCGGGGCCGAGTTCGTCGTCGTCGTCTGCGGCGACATCATGACCATGCCAGGCCTGCCCAGGGTCCCCGCCGCCAACAATATCGAACTCGCCTCTGACGGGCGTATTGCCGGCCTGTTCTAGCGCGCTGGGGGGGGGTTGCCAGCGGGTCACGCGGGCGTTACCACCACCGTGTCCCGCCCAAGCCTTAGGCAGTGGCTCTTAAAGGAATACCCCTTCTTGGAGGAAACGTGCATGTCGGGAGCAAGAAAGCCCGGACGTAATTTTCTATTTGTACCGGGTCCGACCAACGTTCCGGAGCGCATTTTGCGTGCCATGCACGTCTCGATGGAGGACCATCGGTCCCCGGACTTCCCCAAGCTGACCCTGCCGCTGTTTGAGCGCCTTAAGAGGGTGTTCAAGACCGAGGAGGGGCAGGTCTTCATGTTTCCCTCCAGTGGAACCGGCGCCTGGGAAGCGGCTCTGACCAATACGCTCGCGTCCGGCGACAAGGTGCTCGCCTCGCGCTTCGGCCAGTTCAGCCATTTATGGATCGAACTTGCCCGCCGCCACGGCCTGGAGGTTGTGGTGCAGGAGGAGGAGTGGGGCACGGGCGTCTCGCCGGAACGGATCGAGGAAGCCCTCCGCGCCGACAAGAACCACGACATCAAGGGCGTCATGGTGGTCCACAACGAGACCGCGACCGGGGTCACCAGCGACGTTGCCGCGGTGCGCCGGGCGATGGACGCCGCCAAGCACCCGGCCCTGCTTTATGTCGACGGGGTGAGCTCGATCGCGAGCATCGATTTCCGCATGGACGATTGGGGCGTCGACGTCGCCATCACCGGCACGCAGAAGGGCCTCATGCTGCCGGCCGGCCTCGGCATCGCTTGCGCCAGCAAAAAGGCGCTCGCGGCGATGAAGGGCGGCAATCTGAGACGTGCTTACTTCGATTTCACCGACCACATGCGGACGAACCCCTCCGGATATTTCCCCTACACGCCGGTGCTGCCGATGCTTTACGGCTTGCGCGAGTCGCTCGACGTGCTGGACGAAGAAGGCCTCGACGCTGTGTTCGCGCGTCACCATCGGCTGGCCAACGGCGCGCGGGCCGCGGTCAGGGCCTGGGGCCTTAAAATCTGCGCCAAGGAGCCAAAATGGCATTCCGACACGGTGACCGCCATCATGGTTCCGGCTGGATTCAATGCCGCCGACGTCATCGAGGTCGCTTACAGGCGCTATAATCTCGCGCTCGGCGCCGGGCTGTCGGAGGTCGCGGGCAAGCTCTTCCGCATCGGTCATCTCGGCGATCTGAACGAGCTGATGCTGCTCGGCGCGATTGCCGGCGCGGAAATGGCCATGCGGGATACGGGCATCGAGGTCGAGCTCGGAAGTGGCGTGGCCGCGGCGCAGGCGCATTTTCGTGGCGGCGCGCAGCTCAGCCGGATCGCCGCCGAGTAGGGCTCGCCCCGCGGAAGCGGGGCAGCAGCGGCGGATGATGCCGGTTCCACCGAACGCTTCGGGGTCATTGCCGCCGCCGCCTTTCGGTTTCGCCGGCGGGAGATTGGTGGTTAAGCGTTCGGGCAGCCTGAACGCGGGTACGTTTTGTCAGGGAGTGGGCGGTGCAGCACGAGATAGTGTTTCTTGATCGGGAATCGGTCGGCGCCAATGTCCGGCGGCCGAACTTCCCGCACAACTATAAAGAATATGAGTCGACCTGGACGCCCGAGGAGATCGTCGATCGCCTGAAGGATGCGTCCATCGCCATCATCAACAAGGTGCCGATGCGCGCCGACACGCTGAAGCAGCTGCCGAAGCTCAAGCTGATCGCGGTGGCGGCGACCGGCACGGACGTGGTCGATAAGGCCTATTGCAAGGCCAACGGCATCGCCGTCGTCAATATCCGCAACTACGCCTTCAACACCGTGCCCGAACACGTCATGGCGCTGATGTTCGCGCTCCGCCGCAATCTCCTCGCTTATGTCGAGGATGTGCGGGCGGGCAGGTGGGGCAAGGTGGACCAGTTCTGCTTCTTCGACCATCCGATCCGCGATGTCGCAGGTTCCACGCTCGGCCTCATCGGCTATGGCGCGCTCGGCAAGTCGGTGGCCAAGCGCGCGGAAGCTCTCGGCATGCGCATCCTTCCTTTCGACGTCTTCCCCCAGCCGGGGCTTGTCGATCTGGAGACGGTGCTGAAGGAGAGCGACGTCATCACCTTGCATGTGCCGCTCACGCCCGAGACCAAGAACATGATCGGGGCGAAAGAGCTGAAGATGATGAAGCCGACGGCGATCCTCATCAACACGGCGCGGGGCGGATTGGTCGACGAGGCGGCGCTGGCGCAGGCTCTCAAGGACGGCACCATTGCCGGCGCGGGCTTCGACGTGTTGACCAAGGAGCCGCCGAAAGAGGGCAACGTCCTCCTCGAGCTCAAGCTGCCGAACTTTATTTTGACGCCGCATGTCGCCTGGGCCAGCCAGGAGGCGATGCAAATCCTGGCCGACCAGCTCATCGACAATATCGAGGCGTTCGTGGGCGGCAGCCCGCGCAACGTCGTGCAGGAATAAGGACTAAAGGGAGATCACATGAAGAAGCTGCTGTTCCTGTTCGATACCGACCCCCATCCGAGCGTGTTCGACACGGTGGTCGCCTATGACGGCGGCGCCGACCGCGTGACCGGCTACGGCAATGTGACGATCGACAATGTCGGGGGCCTGGTCGACGGCGCCATCTTCACCCGGGGTGGCAAGGACAAACAGAAGACCGCGATCTTCATCGGCGGCGGCGACATGAAGAAGGGCGAGGATCTGCTCAAGGCGGTGAAGAAGAAATTCTTCGGTCCCTTCCGCGTCGCGGTCATGCTCGATCCGAACGGCTCCAACACCACGGCCGCCGCCGGCGTGGCGCTGCTCGCCAAAGCGGCGAAGCTCAAGGGCAAGAAGGCGGTGGTGCTGGCCGGCACCGGGCCCGTCGGCATGCGCGCCGCGGCGCTGCTCGGCAAAGAGGGCGCCGAGGTCACCATCACCTCCCGCACCAAGCGGAAGGGCGATGACACCGCCAAATCCATCGAGGAGCGCTTCGGGGTCAAGGTCAAGGTGGTCGAGGCCGCCGACGATGCGACCCGTGCCGCGGCGGTGAAGGACGCCAATATCGTCTATGCCGCCGGCGCCATCGGCCTCCAGCTCCTACCGCTGTCGGCCTGGAAGGACAATCCGAACGTCGAGATTGTGGCCGACGTCAACGCGCAGCCGCCGCTCGGCATCGAGGGCATCGAGGCCACCGACAAAGGCAAGGATTATTCGGGCAAGCTCGCCTTCGGCGCGCTCGGCATCGGCGGGCTCAAGTTAAAGCTGCACCGCGCTTGCATCGGCCAGCTGTTCGAGGGCTCCGAACAGGTGTTCGATGCGGAAGAGATCTACGCTTTGGCGAAGGAGATGGCGTAAGAGATGATCAAGCAGAGCGCTATCGAGACGTTCCTCGACGATCTGGCCGGCCAGAGCGCCACGCCGGGAGGCGGTAGCGCCGCGGCGATTATCGGTGCCATGGGTGCCGCGCTCGTCGCCATGGTGTGCAATCTCACCATCGGCAAGAAGAAATATGCCGAGGTTGAGGACGAGATGAAGGCACTGCTCGAAAAGTCCGAGGCCTTGCGGGTTCGGCTGACGGGCATGATCGAGGACGACGTCAAGGCCTTCGATGCAGTCATGGGTGCCTATGGCATGCCGAAGGAGACCGACGCCGAAAAGGCCGCCCGTGGCGCCGCCATCCAAGAAGGTCTCAAGCTCGCGACGGAGGTGCCAATGCGCTGCTGCCACGCCGCGCGCGAGGTCATCGACCTTGCCGCGAGCGCGTCGGGCAAGGGCAATCTCGGCGTGATCTCCGATGCCGGCGTCGGCGTGCTCGCCGCCTATGCTGCATTGCGAAGCGCGGCGCTGAATGTTTACACGAACGTGAAATTGATCACTGACAAGGACTTCGCGGACGCTAAGCTGAAGGAATTGGAGACGCTCCTGGCGGGAGCGGAAAAGACGACCGAGGATGCTTACGAGCTGGTCAAGGGCAAGCTGAGCTAAAGGCTCGGCAGCCCCGCGAGCCAAGAACATAGGGAGGAAACAGGTGGACGTTCACGAGTATCAAGCCAAGGAATTGCTTGCTCAATTCGGCGTGCCGGTGCCGAAGGGCGCCGTCGCTTTCAGCCCCGACCAGGCGGTCTATGCCGCCACCGAGCTCGGCGGCTGGAACTGGGCGGTCAAGGCACAGATCCATGCCGGGGCCCGTGGCAAGGCGGGCGGCATCAAGTTGTGCAAGACCTATCACGAGGTACGCGAGGCAGCCGCAAATCTGCTCGGCAAGCGTCTGGTGACGATCCAGACGGGGCCCGAAGGCAAGCCCGTGCAGCGGGTCTATATCGAGGTGGCCGAGCCGTTCGAGCGCGAGCTCTATCTCGGCTATGTGCTCGACCGTAAGACCGAGCGCATTCGCGTCATCGCCTCGAAGCGCGGCGGCATGGAGATCGAGGAAGTGGCGCGCACCGAGCCCGAAGCCATCCTCCAGGTTCTGGTCGAGCCCGCCGTCGGCCTCCAGGCGTTCCAGGCGCGCCAGCTCGCCTTCCAGCTTGGCCTCAACATCAAGCAGGTGCAGCGCGCGGTGACCACGATCATGAACGCCTATCGCGCCTTCCGCGACCGCGACGCCATCATGCTCGAGATCAATCCGCTGGTGGTGACCAAGGATGATCGTGTGCTGGCGCTCGACGCCAAGATGTCGTTCGACGACAACGCGCTGTTCCGCCGCCATCAGGTCGCCGACATGCACGATCCCTCGCAGCAGGATCCGCGCGAGGCGCAGGCCGCCGAGCACAACCTCAACTATATCGGCCTCGACGGAGAGATCGGCTGCATCGTCAACGGCGCCGGACTGGCCATGGCCACCATGGACATGATCAAGCATGCCGGCGGCAGCCCGGCGAACTTCCTCGATGTCGGGGGCGGCGCATCGCCGGAGCGCATCGCCACGGCGCTCAAGTTGGTACTATCGGACCAGAAGGTGCAGGCGGTGCTCGTCAACATCTTCGCCGGCATCAACCGTTGCGACTGGGTGGCGAAGGGCGTGGTCCAGGCCTGCCAGACCGTGGACGTCAAGGTGCCGCTGGTGGTCCGCCTCGCCGGAACCAATGTCGAGGAAGGCCGGAAGATCCTGGCCGAGAGCGGGCTTGAGCTGATCACCGCAGAAACCTTGGCGGAAGCGGCGGACAAGGCTGTTGCGGCCTACAAACAGATGCAGGAACCGGCGAGAGCGACGGCCTAGGCGCCCCTCAGGAGAGCACCAATGAGTATCCTAATCGACGAGAAGACGCCGATCATCGTTCAGGGCATGACCGGCGACAAAGGGTCCTTCCATACCAAGGAAATGGTCGAGTACGGCTCCAACGTCGTTGGCGGCGTGACCCCGGGCAAGGGCGGCTCCACGCATCAGGGGCTGCCCGTGTTCAACACGGTGAAGGACGCGGTGGAGGCGACGGGAGCCACGACCAGCATCACCTTCGTGGCGCCTGCCTTCTGCGCAGACGCGATCATGGAAGCCGCCGACGCGGGCATCAGGCTGATCTGCTCGATCACCGACGGCATCCCGGCGCAGGACATGATGCGGGTGAAGCGCTATCTGTTCCGCTATCCCAAGGACAAGCGCCCGATGATGGTGGGGCCCAATTGCGCCGGCATCATCAGCCCCGGCAAGGCCATGCTCGGGATCATGCCGGGACACATCTATCTCCAGGGCAAAGTCGGCGTCATCTCGCGCTCGGGCACGCTCGGTTACGAGGCCGCCTCGCAGATGAAGGATCTCGGCATCGGCATCACGACATCCGTCGGCATCGGCGGCGATCCGATCAACGGCTCGTCCTTCCTCGACCATCTGCAATTGTTCGAGGACGATCCCGAGACCGAGGCCGTGCTGCTGATCGGCGAAATCGGCGGTCCGCAGGAGGCCGAAGCCTCGGAATGGATCAAGGAGCACATGTCGAAGCCGGTGGTCGGGTTCGTCGCTGGCCTCACAGCGCCAAAGGGTCGGCGCATGGGCCATGCCGGTGCGATCATATCGGCGGTGGGCGATAGCGCGGCGGAAAAGGCGGAGATCATGAAGTCTTGCGGCCTGACCGTGGCGCCGAATCCGAGCGAGTTCGGCTCAACCGTGGCGCAGGTGCTGTCAAGGTAAGCCCGAATCGCAAGGCACGGAGTTGAGGACAGAGGTGCGGGCAGCCCGGCGGCATGCGGGGCCGCCCGCCTGCTCATGGCGATGCGGGCCGCCAGCATAGGACGAGCCCGGGATTTTGCATGAAGGAAGACGTCAAGCAGTCTGACAGCGCGGGCGACCCCTCCGCCGCAATGCCTCTGATCGCCGGAACGTCGGTCAAGGAGGTCGCGGATCTCTTGTTCCGCCTGCTGCTAGACGTGGCGCGGCGGCATCGGCCAGAGGTCGAGACCGTGCTCAAGGGTGGGTCCGTCATCGCGGATTTTTCGCCCGAGCTCATGGCCCGAGCACTTCAGGCGCAGGGCATTTGGTTCCAACTGCTGTCAATCGCCGATCAGAACGCGGCCATGCGGCGGCGCCGGCGGGCGGAGCGGGAGAAGGGGCGCGAGCGCTTGCGCGGCACTTTCAGCAATGTTCTGGCGGACGCGTCGCGAGACGGCATCGGCGCCGGCGAGATCCAGAAACTGCTCGCCACTTTGCGCATCAGGCCGGTGCTCACCGCGCATCCCACGGAATCGAAGCGCGTCACCGTGCTGGAGAAATACCGCAAGATCTATCTCCTGCTGCGCGAGCTCGAGACTCCGCGCTGGACCGAGCGCGAGCGTGACGCCATCCTCGATGAGCTGCGCGATCAGATCGAGCTCATCTGGATGACGGGCGAGCTGCATCTGGAAAAGCCTTCGGTTCAGCACGAGGTGCTGCGGGGGCTCCACTTTTTCGACGAAGCCCTGTTCGAGATGGCGCCGAAGATGATCGGTGGCGTCGAGCGGGCGCTCGCGGCCTCGTACCCTGGCCAACGCTTCGATATTCCCCCCTTCTTCCAGTTCGGGTCTTGGATCGGCGGCGACCGCGACGGCAATCCCTTCGTCACCACGGAGGTTTCGCGGACGACCTTGCGACAGAACGCGCTTGCGAGTCTGCGTCACTACAAAGCCAAGGTCACCGGGCTGGCGCGCGCCCTGTCGATCACCGAGCGGGCGGCGCCGGTGCCGGAGAGCTTCCGCGCCGAGCTTTTGCGCGAGCTCGAGGCAAGCGGCGAAGCTGACGCCATCCGCGTCCGCAATCCAGGCGAGGCCTATCGCCAATATCTCACCATCGTGCTGCGCAAACTCGAAGCCACGATCGAGCGCACCGAGGGCAACACCCTGGCCGAAGGGCGCCCCGTTTACGCCAACGCGGATGAGCTGGTCGTCGATCTTCGCGTGCTCGAGGCAGGGCTCGAGGAGGCCAATCTCGCCTCGATCGCCGCCGATCTCGTGCGCCCGGTCCGCTACGCCGCGCAGATTTTCCGTTTCTCCACCGTCAGGCTCGATCTGCGCGAGAATACGACGCGCACCACCGAGGCCTTGCAGTCGATCTGGCAGGCGACCGCGGGCAGGGCTGGAGGCGAGCCGCCGGCCCTCAGCTCGGATGGGTGGAAGGCCTGGCTCATGGCCGAGCTCGCGCGCCCGCGCGATCCGGGTCGCGTGCTCGCAGGCCTCACGCCGGAGGCCGAGGAGACGCTTTCTCTGTTCAGGCTGGTGCCGGAGATGCGGGGGCAGCTCGACCGGGAAGCCTTCGGCAGTTTCATTCTGTCGATGACCCGCTCCGTCGCCGACGTGCTCGGCGTTTATCTCCTCGCCAAGGAAGCCGGCGCCTTTCTCGATGCCGCCGGGACCGAGATCTGCCCGCTGCCGATCGTGCCGCTGTTCGAGACCATCGACGATCTCCGCGCCGCGCCGCAGATCATGCGCGAGCTGCTCGCCGTGCCGCTGGTCCGGCGCTCGACGAGCTGGCAGGGCGGGGTGCAGGAGGTGATGATCGGCTATTCGGACTCGAACAAGGATGGCGGTTTCTTCGCCTCCAATTGGGAGCTGTCCAAGGCGCAGTCGAAGCTGACCAGGCTCGGGGACGAGACCGGAATCAGGATCGCCTTTTTCCATGGCCGCGGCGGCTCTGTCAGCCGGGGCGGGGCGCCGACGGGACACGCGATCGCGGCGCAGCCGGCCGGCTCGATCAGGGGCCGCTTCCGCGTCACCGAGCAGGGCGAGGTGATCTCGTCCAAATACGCCAATCGAGGCACCGCCGCCTATCAGATGGAGCTGCTCGCCGCGAGTGTGTTCGAGCACGCGCTGAAATCGGAGCGCGAGCATGCGCTCGTTCCCCGGGCCGAGATCGACGATGCGCTCGAGGCGCTGTCGGGGGCCTCGCGCGCGGCCTATACGCGGCTCATCTCGCATCCGGACCTCGTCGCCTATTTCCACTCGGCGAGCCCGCTCGAGGAGATCTCGCTGCTCAATATCGGCTCGCGCCCTGCTCGCCGCTTCGGCGCGCGCTCCTTGAGCGATCTCCGCGCCATCCCTTGGGTATTCGCCTGGGCTCAGAACCGCCACATCATCACCGGCTGGTACGGCGTCGGCTCGGCGCTGAAGAACTTCATAGAGGTGCGCGGACGCGAGGGCGAGGCGATGCTGGCCCTCCTGTTCACCGACTCGCGTCTGTTCCGCCTGATCATGGACGAGGTGGAGAAGACGTTGCTGCTCGTCGATCACGACATCGCGCGAGACTATTCGGGCCTCGTCCCCGACACCTCGGTGCGCGACACGATCTTCGCCATGATCGAGGCCGAGCTCGCGCTCACCGCGCAAATGGCGCTGAAGGTGAGCGGCGGCGCCGAGGTCGCGGAGCGCTTCCCGCGCTATCGGGAAGCGCTGAAGGAACGCCTGCCTACGATCAACGAGGTCAATCTGGAGCAGGTCGAGCTGTTGCGCCGGTTCAGAGGCGCCGCTACGGAGAGCGAACGGGAGCGGTACAAGCCCGCGCTCTTGCTCTCCATCAACACCATTGCCGCCGGCCTTGGGGCCACGGGTTAACTTTAGACCACACGAAAGGATATAGACGAGATGAGCTTTACTCTGATCCAACAGGCGACACCGCGCCTCCACCGCTCCGAGCTTGCCGTGCCGGGCTCCAACCCCTCTCTGTTCGAGAAGGCGGCGAAGGGCGGGGCCGACATCATCTTTCTCGACCTCGAAGACGCCGTGGCGCCCGACGACAAGGAGCAGGCGCGCAAGAACATCATCCAGGGTCTCAACGACCTCGATTGGGGCGCCAAGACCATGATGCTGCGCATCAACGGCCTCGACACCCATTATTGCTATCGCGACGTGGTCGACGTGGTCGAGAACTGCCCGCGCCTCGATATGATCCTGATCCCAAAGACCGGGGTGCCCGAGGATGTCTACGCCATCGACATGCTGGTGACGCAGATCGAGCAGGGCAAGAAGCGCGAGAAGAAGATCGGCTTCGAGCTTCTAATCGAGACCGCGCTCGGCATGGCCAATGTCGAGGACATCGCGCAGAGCTCGGCCCGCGTCGAGGCCATGAGCTTCGGTGTCGCCGACTACGCCGCCTCCACCCGCGCCCGCACCATGGGCATCGGCGCGCCGCATCCGGATTACGGCATCCTCGCCGACAAGGATGGAGACAAGCCGCGCGAGTATTATTGGAACGACCCCTGGCACTACGCGCTGTCGCGCATGATGGTCGCCTGCCGCGCCTATGGCCTGCGTCCGATCGACGGGCCGTTCGGCGATTTCTCCGATCCCGAGGGCTATCTGGCGGCGGCGAAACGCGCGGCCGTGCTCGGCTTCGAGGGCAAATGGGCGATCCATCCGAGTCAGGTCGATCTCGCCAATCAGGTGTTCACGCCGTCGGAGGCCGAGGTGACCAAGGCCAAGCGCATCGTCGAGGCGATGAAGCAGGCGGCGAAGGAAGGCAAGGGCGCGGTCTCGCTCGACGGCCGCCTGATCGACATCGCCTCGATCCGCCAGGCCGAGGCCTTGCTCAACAAGGCCGCGGCCATGGGGATGTAGGCCTCACGCTCATTTCCGCAATTCATGCCCGGGCCAAGGCCCGGGCATCCTTGGGCTTGAGGAGGTCGAGCAAATGGCCATCACCGGCGGGTGTCTCTGCGGCGCGGTGCGCTATGCCATCGAGGCCGAGAAGCCGCTTGGGGCGCGGACCTGCTGGTGCCGCTTCTGCCAGCATATCGGCGCCGGCAGCGCCACGGTGAACGTCGCCTTTCGGAGCGAGGCTGTGCGCATTGAGGGCACGCTCGCCGACTATGCGAGCAAGGCCCACAGCGGCAACATCATGCATGTCGGCTTCTGCCCGGTCTGTGGCACCCATGTCACCATCCAGGCGGAAGCGCGCCCGCGTCTGCTCTCGGTCCGCGCCGGCACCCTCGACGATCCGGAGATCGGCAAGCCGGCGATGACCATCTGGACGGCGCAGGCGCCGAGCTGGGCCGCCATCGACCCGGATATCCCGCAAGACCGAGGCCAGCCGCCGCCGCTAAAACCCAAGGCTTAAGGCTACGGCCCCTATTCCAGGATTTCGTCGCACGGGTTAGGCTTTGCCCCGCAATCGAGAGCAGGAGTTGAACATGTCGATCCATAAGGCCATCCCGTTCGCGGCTCTTGTTCTCACCCTGGCCTTGGCTGCGCCCGGGGCCGTGGCCGCCCCGGCAGCCTCGGGCAATCCATTCGAAGCGCTGGCGGGCGATTGGAAGGGCGGCGGCACGGTCGTGCCCAAGGATGGAGAGCCCAAGAAGGTGGCCTGCAAGGTGACCTACAAGGTGGCGGGCAGCAAGCTCACACAGCATCTCCGTTGCGCCGGCGACGATTACCAGATCGACGCCACCACCAAATTGACCGACAAGGCCGGCAAGGTCAGAGGGACCTGGAGCGAAGCCATCTACGCCGCCAATGGCGGCGTGACCGGAACGGCGAATGCCGACACCATCCATGCCCGGATCGCCGGCGACAAATTCTCCAGCCGCATGAGCATCAAGCTCACCGACAAGGGCCACGAGATCAACATCGTGCAGCTCAACGAGACCACCGGCGTCTATCGTCTCGTCGCCAGCCTCGCCTTCCACCGCTAGCGATCGGACGCGATCTGACGGCGCTCCTGGCCGTCCGCCGACACGCGCGCATGGAACTCAGTGCAAGCCTCCGTGCTTAACCCCAGGCTAACGGAGGGACCATGCGATGAAGACCACCACGCTTTCTTTATTGCTCGCCGCCTGTTTCGTCGCGGGCGGCGCCGCGACCGGCGAGGGGGCTGAGAGCTCTCGCTACAGCAAGTCGCTGCAGCAGGCCTGCGTCAACGACTACAAGCAGCATTGCGGCGAATACGGGATCGACACCGAGGCGCTACGCCTCTGCATGGACCGCAACGGCGGCGGTCTGTCCAAGACTTGCGTCGATGCGCTGGTCGCGGCCGGCGAAGTGTCCCGTTCCGAGGTCGAGCACCGCAAGAAGCAGGGCCATTAGGCGCGATCTCGCGAAACGCCAGACGACGCCAAAAAAAAGCCGGGGCCCGCAACAGGACCCCGGCTCGATCGCACATAAGAAAGCGCGGCTAGTTCTTCTGCGTCGCGCCCTTGCCCTCTTCGCTGTCTTCGACGCCGGTGCCGCCCGGCGCATCGCCGGAAGAAGCGCCGCCCATATTGGCGCCCTTGCCTTCCTTCATGTCGTCCATGCCGGCCTTGTTGGTGGCGCCTTCGCCCTGGACGCTGTCCTCGATGCCGGTGCCCGGCTCGGTGCCGGTGGCGGGACCTTCCTTGGCGCCCATCGGGGTCATGGTCTCGGTGTCCTTGGCGGTGGCGCCTTGGCCTTCGGTGCTCTGCACCACGCCCGAGCCGCCGGGCGCGGTGTTGTCGGCGGCGTTGGCGGCGGTGAGGCCGAGGGCCATGAGAGCGGCTGTCGCTATCATCAAAGTGGATCGCATTGGTTGTCTCCTTGCGGCGTTCTGATCTCAGATACGTGTTCAACGCCGCCGGCGAGAAAGCCGTTGCCCGCGCTCACGGCATCGTCAGGAGGCGTGACTCCTATGTCAAAAGACATCCCCGGCAGGGCTCAAGGGATCGCTGCCGGCGGGCCCCACGACGGGGCCCTCGCTTCGTGACCTTCTGGTAACCAGTCGGGCCTAGTGTTTTCCCGGTCGGGTCACATGAGCGCGCCCCGAGGGGGTCTCTCGCATGCGGAAAGTCCTTGGCGTTGCGGCCATCATCGCCGTCGGCATGATTTTGCTCGCCTGCGCGCGGCGGCCAGTCGAGCCGGTCGCGCCGCCTCCGGTGGCCTATGACCAGTCGGCGCCCGACGGCTATTCCATGCCGCAGGCGCCGTATGGCCGGTCCAGCTACGCCCAATCCGAGCCGCTGCCGCCGGTGGCAGGCTATGAGTCGCCGCCGCCGTCGGGCTATGCGCCGGGGCCGCCCCCGCCAGGTGGGTACGCACCGGGGCCGGCGCCCTATGGCCGGTCCAACGCCGCTCAATATGAGGGACCCCGGGATATTCGTCCGCCGGCGCCCGTCTACGCGCCTCCGGCCCCGCCGCCCTATGGCCGGTCACCTTACGCCCAGGACGGGGGGCCGCAGCAGGACGCTCGCCTGGAGTGGCGCGCGTCGCCGCGCTGGGCCACGGTCAACGCGGCCAAGAAAAAACCCAGCACCAGCACGCCCAAGCCCGATGTGGAAGCGACGTTCAAGGCGGCGGCGGCGAAGGCGGCGGATGTCGGCGTCGAGAACCTCACCCAGGAGGACATCGCGGGCCTGAGCGCCGAACAGATCACGCAGCTCAGGGGCTATTAGCTCAGGGGCTATTAGCCCGCATTCGAGAACAAGACTGCGGAAGCGCGTCGCCGCGCTTCCCTTCAGTCCTAGACCTCGTCGCGATGGTAGCCGCCGAGGGCACCGGCCACGGCGCCGATGAAGCCGCCGACCAGCAGCGAGATCGCGGTAAAGATGGAGAACTTGGCCGCGACTTCGCGCGCCTGTTCCGCGGCCGCGGCCGCGGCATCGGCGGCGCCCGTGGCAGCGCCGTCGGTCACCGCGGCGGCGGTGCCGGCCAGCACGGTGCCGAGCGTGAGCAAGGCGGCGACGATCACCGTGGCGAGGGCCCAGGCGAGCAGGCCGTGGGCGGTGTCGCGAAACAGCACCTCGTCGGTGCGGATGCCAACCCATTTGGCGCGGAGGCGGCCGGCGAGATAGCCGCCGAACCCGGCCGAAAGCCATTGCATCACGACCAGCCAGATGCCGGCGCTGATGGCGAAAGTCTCAGGCGCGCGGTTGGCAAACGACCAAGGCTCAACGGTGGAAAGCCCGAATCCCGAACCCGCGGTAAAGAGGATGATGGACACGGCGATCGCGGCCAAGGCGCCGCCGATGATCGCTCCCCAGTCCGTCGCGGCGCCGGCGGCGGCGGGCATTCCCGCTACGACCACTTCTTCGACTTCAGCAACTGCGATGCTCGGATTGTGTGCCATGACCCAGCCTCTCTTGATTTTCGGTGATCGCGAGGATCACGAGTGATGAAAACTCGTGTAGGGAGGAACGAATCCGCCCCCGGATTGTTTCCCAACCACACCCTCGCGCGGAAGGAGCATGACAATGGCAGGCATTCTGATGTGGTTGATGGGCGTTCCGCTTATCGTAATTGTGCTCCTGTACCTGATTTTCTAGGTCGCAAGCACGTCTCTGATCCAAGCTTTAAACCTCTCGCGCCGCGCGAGATTTTTATGCGCGCGGCCCTGTTGCCGTGGTCGCGAGAAAGCCGTTGCCTCGCTCACGCCATCGTCAGGGGGCGTGGCGTCCGATCAAGCCATGGTGGCGACGGCTTCGGTCCGCGTCTGTCAAGCGACTACCTGGAGAGCCTCCGAGGCACGCGGAGGCCATAATTCCGTGTCAATCTGCCAGGGACTCAAGGGGGACACTGCCATGAAGGACAGTTTCATCGTTTTGGGTAGAGCTTTGGCGTTGGTGCTCACATACGGGCTTCTGCTCACGCTGCTGAGCGTGTTGGCCGAGGATGCGCACGCGCCGGCGATCATGGCGAGCGCGCCGTCAGCGGTCGTGTTCCACTAGCCATTTCGGTTGTTGCGATCTCGTTACGCTTGATCTGTCGCGGCTGCTGTTGCACCGGCGCGGCGGCTTACGCCCGTCATGGCCTCTGCGTGTTCAGCGCCACGGCGGCGCGAATCAGCGCCTTGAACGCCTTGTCATCGATCTTGTCGCCCGCGTGGATATCGATGGCGCGCCTCACATTGCCTTCGAGGCTGGCGTTGAACAGGCCTGAAGGGTCCTTGAGCGCGGCGCCCTTGGCGAAGGTCAGCTTCACTTTATCCTTGTAGGTCTCACCGGTGCAGATGATGCCGGCGTGCGACCACACCGGAACCCCCAACATCGCGTTCGACGGCTTTCTCCATTTCACCTCCTCGACCGTTTCGGGGTCGGCCTCTCTGATGAGCGTCCGGACCCGAGCCAGCGTTTCGCCCCGCCAATCGCTCAGCGCCGCGATCCTCGCATCGATCAGCCGAGCGGGAGAGTCGCCTGCTGTTCCTTCCTCCGCGCCGCTGTTCGTTTTGTTCATCGTGGCTGCCGCTCGCCCGTACTTGAGTATCGCTAGTCAGCACTTGGTACCATCGCATCTCGTTTTTGTCCGAGGTCACGAGAAACCCAGGTGGCGCTGGGCTCTATCCGGGCTATGAATTGAAGTGGAATCCTCACCGTCGGCGGCGGACCTGGCTCGCAAGGCACTCAAGGTAGCCGATGAGATCGTTTCGACCACCGAACACCTTTAGGGTGCGATCTCCCTTTGTGTATTTCGAGAATTCAAGATTCTCGTCCGGGAGAGCGTCGAGATAGTCGTGCGGACGCGCTGCCCCGCCGGCCTTCAGCGCCGTAATAATGTGCAACGAGCGGCGCGCGCGGGTCATGGCGACGTAGAACGCGTTCGTAGTGATCCAGCCCATGTTGACGCTATCGAAGCCGATGATCATCACATGGTCGGCGGAGAGCCCCTTTGACCCTACGATGGTTATTAGCTCGACTGTGGCCATTTGCTTGACCGCGATCTCTTCGAGCTCCGCCTCTTCTTCCTCTTGATGCTGGATGGCTTCGACGCGCGCTTGATCGATTGCGCTCTTTTCAAGGTCTCGCTGCAGCTGCGCGGGGTCGTATATCTCGATATGTTCCCGAAGTGCTGCGACCTTCTCCGCGACTGCTTTGTCCGAGTCGAGGATGTCCCGGACCGCTTCTGCCGCCTCTAACGCCGCCTTGGTGATGTCGGCACCCAACGCGGCAAAGCTCCTGTTATCCGCGATGAATGTCTGAAGGAGCGGGAGCAGGTCATCCGCTCCGACCCCCTCGTGATAGAGCACCTTCCGGAAGTTGAAATTGTCATTCGAATACCGGACGAGGGCGTAATAGTTCAAGACCTTGTAGTAGTCGTCGGAAAATTCTTTGCTCTCCTGCTGGTACGGCTTAATGAGGTCGAACAGCTGGTCCCTGGCGTCGTTCAGCTTGTAGAAATCGACCGCTTTCGACGGTGACAGAATAAGGAGGAATGCATCCTTGGATTTTCCACCGTTGAGGTCCTTCCGGCGCTGCTCGATCTCGTCCTTATGGACCTCGATGAACCTCCGGATGTAGTCAACTGCCGTCGAGGGTTGCGCGCAGCCCACGACCTGGACTTTCTTGGTGGCCGCAGCCTCGGTCATCGGCAGGTAGATTTTCTCGATGCATGCGTCATCTGCAACCTGCTTGATGAAATAGCTGGCGGTCCGAGTGATATGAAAATCGCATCGCCCGCAGAACGGCAGCATGGCGTTGACTACGTCCGTGCGGCTGTAGATAGCGCGTATGAGCGACGCCTTGCCCGACTTCAGGGTTTCGTAGAGGACTTGAT